>QHYZ01000247.1 GCA_003225295.1 Acidobacteriota bacterium
AAAACGCAGTAGTTCGACCAGCGATCGCCGAGGTCCACACCAATCGTGAGCTTGTGTCCTTTGAAAATCATGTTTCCATTTACCCGAACAGTGCTAGTCTTTTTCATAGCCGGTCTCCTTTTCATTGTGCCTTGAGCACGTCGAACATTGGGAGCGTATCGCATCCCGCGGAGACCGGCCTTCTCATCCCATCTGTGAAGTCGGCTAGACCAATCCAAGTTGTAGGGTTCCGTTCTGGGTATTACGGCCTGTTCAGACAACTGCCGCCCTCTCATCGCCGGCCAGTTTGAGGAAGTGTGAAGCTGCTGAACAGTGCTCGTGCTCCATCGTTTCTGGACCATGAGGTCAGTTAGTCGGCAGTTCCACATTTTCATAGAAAAAAGAGTATTCGGTGCGCCGCCGAATGGCTCTCGAATTTCCTTAGGAAGTCCAGCTCTAAGTCCTTGCGAATCTGTCAATCATTTTTGTAGTTGCCCCACACGACTTGGAAGAATCGCGATGTTGGACCTCGGTTGGACCCAGCTTGGTGTTGAAACGCTATTAGCGCTTGCCGCCGATTCGGACGGATGACAGGGTCTCTTCCGGAATCGGGATTAGGGAGGAGTTGCTAAATTCGCTCAGAATCTCGTTCTGCGCTTCTCACAGATTCGTTTGTTGACTCACCTCGACGTCCCGGGCGGATCGACCGTCCGTGGCTCTGCAATCAAGTTTCAGGTTCAAACGAGAAAGTAGCCTCCGCGGATAGAGGCCTTCCGCGACAGTTTACTGAAAGTTTGATTAGTTCGAGTGAAACGTTTCTTAGCTTTCTTTCACAACTGGCATAAGGGTGATTCGCAACCCTGGACCAAGAACGGGCCATCTCGCTGCCCCCCTAGTGCACGTTGCAAACCCTCCTGGGCGGCCTGAACGAGCTAAAACTAGGCGCCGGGAAGCGCGAATTCGCCACAGATTAGAGAGGCGAAGCTATGCGAGTTACGATCCCACTACTGCCTTCCAGCAAGGCGGCAACATCAGGTGCTGACAACGTCCCGAGCAAGGCTGGGACGCGAGCAAGTCGGAAATCGCGGAGCATTTGGAATTCATTCCGTTTTCGTAGAGCTGCGGGGCTCACGTTGACGACCGTGGCAGGGCTCGTAATGTTAGTTTTTGTTGCTGGTTGCCCCCCTCCGACACCACCGCCGGTGCCGACTGACGCGCAAGACGCCTGCCCGCTCTCAGCCGGGACATTTGCAACCTGGTTTCAATCGGGAGCCGTCTCGCTGAATGGGGTCGTGAATCCCGCAGACAGCCTGGTCAACCTCGCCCCGGATTGCGGGTTCTATGCGTGGTCGGAGCAAATGCTCATGTGGCTGACCTCGCCGGCCCCATCGGCCTACGGCGGCGGCACACATATCTTCGATTCGCCAGCTTTTTTTGACGTGTCGCCCCCCGATGGGAGCGGCAACCGCACCTTTCTTGCGCATACGCCGGGCCTGATTCATGCCTTCCCCTTGCGGGCCGCGCAGCGAGGCCCGCACCGCCTTCCGGTCGTTATAGACCGTTCTGGACGGCTGCTCGAATTCAATCCTCCGGACCCGACGTTGAAGGCGCTGGTCCGCGATCCGTCGGGCAAGTTGGTTGAGATCGCACACGCCAGGCTTGAAAACGGACGGCCTATTTTGGTGGACGTAGAAGGCAAGGTCATTCAAGCCCAGCACACGCCCACGGCAACACGCGCAGCCAAGGCAACACCCCCCGCCGAGCAGAAAAGAATGAAGAATGCGTTCATGGTCCGGGAATCGTTCGTGGTCCAGAAATTCTTGATTGACGGGATTCCGATCTTCATCGATCCGTCCCTCGCTGTGATTGACGTTGAACAAGGCCAGGCGGACGGCTCCGGTGTGCTGGAAGCGCAGACCGCAGCGAATGGATCGCTGGTCTACTACGCGACCATGGTGAACGATGTCTATGCCTACTTTCTCACCGGGGCCAAGGATGGTGCGATCACAACGATCACACCCAACCAATTCCCGACTACTCTGGCGGATTTGAACAGCACCATCGCTTTCGCCATGGCGCACGGGAAACCAAATCCTCCCTTCCCAGACCCCAATGCCTTGGCCATCGAAGTGAAGTCATCGTGGGTGGTGGCGGCCGGGCTTCCCAATCTGAGCAGCTACATCACCATGACAGCGACAATCCCGACCTATAACCAGACTAATCCCAACTTGTGGACGCCGACTGGGCAGCAAACCGTACAGTTGGCCTTGGTGGGCATCCATGTCGTGGGAAGCACGGCGGGACATCCGGAAATGGTGTGGGCCACGTTTGAGCATGTGGGCAACACTCCCATCGCAAACTACTCGTATAACTCGACGACCGGACCGCAAACTGTCTCCCCTAGCAATGCTGGTACTTGGCTGTTCGCGTCAGCTGGCACAAATGTGCCATTCAACTTGCAGCACATGTCTTTTACGGGGCCGCCCAGCAATAACATCCAGGCCGACCCAAATTTCACCATCAGTCCAAGCGATACGTCGCGATTGGAGCCTTGGGGAATCGACGGCAGCAATGCCTTTTCGAACACTGAGGTCATTTCGATGAACGAACATGTTCGCGGAATGATGGCGAGCGGAGATATTCGCGGCAATTACGTCATGACGGGAGCAACGTGGACTATCCCTGGAACCTTCGTCCAAGTCGGCACGAATAAGTTGTCCAACACTACCATGGAGACGTACCATCAAGGCTTGAATTGCTTCGACTGCCATCAGGGCAACGCTTCAAATTTTGATCCCAATGGACTGAGCCACATTTTTGGAGGCACGCATGACGGGCCCGGAGGGACGAACACCGGGCTTCAGCCGCTCTTTTAGGTCGTATTAGACGCGAGCGAGCGTGGCGAGCCAGAAGGGCCTTGGCCTCGCCAC
Source organism: Acidobacteriota bacterium (assembly GCA_003225295.1). Taxonomy (GTDB): domain Bacteria; phylum Acidobacteriota; class Terriglobia; order Acidiferrales; family UBA7541; genus Acidiferrum. The sequence continues at coordinate 2,910 of QHYZ01000247.1, forward strand.
GTTTTTTCGGGATCTTGAATGGTCTAACAGGTATTGCGGGCAATCAGTCAAAAAACACGGTGCGTGGGGGAGGGCCAAGGAACGAGAATCTCCATGCCGGGACTACCCAGTTTCTATTTCACACTTTTCAAGAAGCTTCAAGTGGTCGACCATGCCCAAGACGGGACCCTCCACGGCGCCGCAGGAGGAGGGGGCACGGGTTAATCCCTTCGCCAACCATTTGGTTTATCAGGCCTGATTAAGACAATCGTTTCTCCTAAAGGCTGTACCCCGTAGCGAGACGCATTATTGGGGCATGCTTGCCATTTCCTAACCGGCCTGATAAGAATGTCCAGCGTTCCCTTCGAGTTCGAGGTTAACCGGCCCGTCCAATTGCTCTCGTGTATAAGGTCGTCGGCGTTGTCAAGAACTCTTTTTGCAATTTTTGACACACCTCTGCCGCGCGAGCCGGGAGCGGTGTCAAGGGCGAGCCCCGCGAAGCGGGGCCGTTTATCGAAGACCCTTGACACCGCGGACGGATCGCGACCATGGACTGCCGGACGAAGCGGAGCTTCGTCCCTATCAGGAATCTTTTGGTTCACCTC
>QHYZ01000202.1 GCA_003225295.1 Acidobacteriota bacterium
AGCCCGGCGGTGAAACTTCCCACCGCGGACGTGAAACGAAAGGAATTTGTAGACTATTTGGAAATCAGAGGCGAGGTCAAGGCTCTCCGCTCGGTCGTTATAGCCGCGCCCTACAGTGCGGGCGATCTGCAGATCATGAAGCTTGCCACCAATGGCGCGAAGGTTAAAAAGGGCGACGTTTTGGTTGAATTTGACAACACCACAGTGAAGCAAAAGCTGGCCCAAGACCAGTCTGCCCTCAAATCGGCGGAGGCCGAGATTCAACAGTCACGTGCCGCGGCGAGATTGAAGGAAGAGAAGGACCTCACCGACGTCATGACCGCAGACTACGACGTGCGGAAGGCGCGCATGGACGCCAGTAAACAAGAGATTCTTTCGGTAATCGAAGGCGAGCAAGCCAAACTGAAGCTTGCGGATGCCGAGCAGAAACTCGAAGAAGCACAAGCCACGCTCAAGGCGGACCGCTCTTCCGCGGCGTCGGATCTTGCCAGCAAGCAACAGAAGCGCGACCAAGCAGTCTTCCAAGTGCAGCTGGATGAACGGAGCCTCGCTTCTCTTGCCTTGATTGCGCCGCTCGATGGTGTCGTTGCGCTGCAAAACCACTGGCAGCCACAGGGTGGCTCCACTCCCTTCAAGCCCGGCGACCGCGCGTGGCCGGGGGCCGCCATCGCCGAGCTTCCAGATCCATCGACACTCAAGATTTCCGCACGCATCGAAGAGGCGGAGAGAGGGCAGTTGAAAATGGGTCAATCCGCCACGATCCGCATAGACGCTGTTCCCGATGGCAATTTCAGCGGAACGATCGACACCATCAGCCCCACCGCCAGTCTGGATTTCAACGCCGGATGGCCCGTTCCAAGAAACTTTTCCGTGGAATTGGCTCTGGCGAGTAGTGACGCCCGTCTTGCACCGGGAATGGGGGCCGTTGTTCGCGTGGCGGTGGGCCGCGTTGCCGACGGGATTGTTATCCCTTCATCCGCGCTATTTCGCAAAGCAGGACGGACCGTGGCCTACGTTCGTCGTGGTTCGAAATTCGAAGAGATCCCCGTCGAAGTATCACGACGGAGCGGGGATGAGGCGCTGATCGCAAAAGGATTGCAACCTGGAGAACAGCTGGCCCTCAAAGATCCAACGCTTACCCAGTAGGACTGCTGATGATGAACGGTCGCTCAAAAAAAACCGCGGTTCTTTTGCTGCTCTCTTTGAGTGCAAGTTGCACAGCCTGCCGCCAAACGACGGTCCTCGCCACCGACACGGAGATTCCGACAACCACGGTGAAGGAAGCCAATCTGCAACTCAAGGTTTTCACCACGGGAGCCTTGCGAACCTCGCAGTCGCGCGCCATCACCGCTCCACCGATCGCCGGGGGCACCTTGCAGATCATCACGCTGGCTCGCTCCGGCGCCCAAGTGCACACTGGGGAAGTCGTGCTTGAATTTGACCCTAGCCAGCAGGAATATAACCTTGCTCAAAACCGGAGTGACCTCGCACAAGCTGAACAAGAGATTGTGAAAGCCAAGGCCGATGCCGACGTCCAAACAGCCGAGGATCAAACCGCTCTTTTGAAGGCAAAATACGCGGTACGCCGTGCCGAACTCGAGGTCACGAAGAACGAACTGATAAGTCCGATCGATGCTCAGAAGAACTTGCTGGCCCTCGAAGAGGCCAAGCGCGCTTTGGCTCAGCTTCAACAGGACATCCAGTCTCATAGCGCTTCAAATCGGGCGGCATTGGCGCTCACCGAGGAGAAGCGTCACAAGGCGCGACTCGCTATGGAGCAGGCGGAACAAAACATCAAGAACATGCACATCACCTCGCCGATTGACGGTCTGGTGGTTATTCACGGCAACCGGGACTCTACGGGTGGGTTTTTCATGGATGGGATGACGCTCCCGGACTATCACGTCGGCGATCAGGTCAATCCGGGAAGCTCCATCGCGGAAGTTATCGACATTTCCCACCTGGAAGTATCCGCGCAAGTAAGCGAAACCGACCGCACCAACCTGAAGGCCGGCCAATCCGTTGACGTAAAAATCGATGCGCTTCCCGGTGAATCCTTTTCCGGCAAAGTGCAAACCGTCGGCGGCGCGACGAGCCACGAATTTTGGGACGATAACGCCAAGCACAAATTTGATGTGGCTATCCAGCTTGACAAGACCGATGCGCGCCTCCGCCCGGGCTTCGCGGTCAGGCTGGGCATCCTGGGGGACAATCTTTCTCGCGCCGTTTCCATTCCTGGCGAGGCTGTCTTCGAACACGACGGCAAGAAGGTAGTGTATTGCAAACGCAACCGGGGTTTCGAAATGCAGGAAGTCAAAGTCCGCGCGCTGAGTGAAGGCCGGGCGATCCTCGATGGCATTTCTCCGGGAACGATCGTGGCCCTCGTGAATCCTGAGAAAAATGGCGCCGGAAAAGAGAAGGGAAGCAACGCTTCCAATCCCAGTTTCGGTCCGGGCTCCAAGTGAGGCCAGACACATACCCATGAGACCCAGCTCTTTGGCCGAACCCCGATCACTGCAACAATGGCTGCCCGATGTTGTTTTCGGTTTCGAAAACCTCGCCAGCCACAAGCTTCGCTCTCTTCTGACCATGCTCGGCATGATTTTTGGCGTTGCTGCGGTTGTCGCCATGCTCTCCATCGGAGCCGGCGCGCAGCAGAAGGTCATGGCCTTCATCGAACAGCTCGGCGTGCGTAATCTCATCGTGGAGGCTAAGGAGTCCCACAATTGGCAGGAGTTGCAGAAAGTCAGGAAGAATTCACCGGGCCTAACCCTCAGCGATTACCAGATTATTCGAAAGAATATGCCCGACATTCAGGAAGCCAAGTTACCTGGCAATCGGCCATCTCCGCGTCACGGAGGGCCGTTTCTTCGACGCCTCGGAGAATGCCGCCGCGGCGCCGGTGTGTGTCCTCGGCGCTGCCGCAAAAGACAGTTTGTTTGGCGCTGCGGCGGCGGTCGGCGAATACATCAAACTCAATGAGCAGTGGTGCCACGTCATCGGAATTGTTGCGCCACAGCTGGCCCCGCAGACCGAGGTTTCCGGCGTCCGCACGGAAGACATGAACAACCTCGTTTTCGCGCCCTTGAATGCTGTTCTTTACCGTCTCGAAGACTCGCAAAGCTTCTTAAAGGATGAGATCGACGGCCTCTACCTGCATCTGGCGTCGCCCGATACCAGCTCCACCGACGCGGAGGTTGTCCGCGGCATCCTCAATTCCTCGCATCGCAATGCTGGCGACTTCAATGTCATCGTCCCGGCGGAGCTCCTCGCTCAGCAAAAGCGCACGGAGCAGCTTTTCAATACCGTCATGGTGGCCATCGCTTCCATCTCTCTGCTGGTCGGCGGCATCGGCATCATGAACATCATGTTGGCTGCCATTCTCGAGCGCACTCGCGAGATTGGCGTGCGCCGCGCCGTGGGGGCCAGGCGCTGGGACATCATCCGCCAATTCATCATCGAAGCTGTGCTGATCTCTTTCGCCGGCGGGCTTCTGGGCGTCGTTCTCGGCTTCGCCATGTCTCAACTCATCGCCTGGCTAGCCGGATGGTCCACCATCGTGACCATTAGCTCCATTCTTCTAGCATTCGTGGTTTCCATCTCGGTCGGGCTGATTTTCGGCATCTATCCGGCGGTTAAGGCGGCGCGGCTCGATCCGGTCGAGGCCATTCGATACGAATAACTGATGATTCTTCGAACCACAACGAATGAAAGAAGTGTCAGAGGGTTGCTGAAATCTAAGGGTTTATGCCTTCTTTCTAAGGAATAGCTCCGGGTTGGCGGCAGGAAAATCCTTCGGGGGTGAGCGATGAGGGGGACGCGTCTTCTCGTTGTTGGGGTTTTGATTTCCATGATCTTTGGCGTTGCCGCTCGGGCGCAAGAGGCTCCGCGCCTGGAAAGGTTGCTGGGTATCAGCACGCATCAAAAGTCACTACCTCCGCCTACCCCGCCCCAGGGCCTCGAAGATCACGTTACCAATGGCAAGCTGGTTCTATCTCTCGACGACACCATCCGCCTGGCCCTAGGGAATAACACCGACATCCGCCTGGACCGCGCGCAGATCGACTTTGCCCAGAACAATCTCCATCGCGCCAAGACAGCGTTCGATCCCTTGGTCACCTCAAGCTTTTCTGATAACCGGGCCAAGTCGCCGACCATCACACAAATTCAAGGGGCCCCGGTTCTTGGCACCCTGTCTCAAACGACCACGCTCGGCTTCGCAAAAACGTTCCAGACCGGCACGAACTTCCAAAGCTCCTTCAGCGCCAGCAAATTGTCGACAAATAGTTCCTTGAGTACTCTCAATCCCTCAATCGCCACGGATCTTCAATTCACCGTCACCCAGCCTCTCCTTCGCAACTTTGGCCTCTTCCCCAATCGTGCCCCCATCCTTATTGCGCAGCGAAATCTGAAGCAGGCTCGTGCTTCCTTCCAGGGACAAGTAAATGACATTATCCTGCGAACCGTCTCGAATTATTGGAATGTCATCCTGGCTCGCGAAGCCCTTGTCGTGCAGCAGAAATCTCTCGAAGAGGCTCAGAAGAGCTACGACCACGATAAAAAGGCCCTCGGCCTCGGCGCGCTTCCACCACTCGATATTTACCGTTCGGAATCCCAAGTCGCTTCGCGCCGCGTTAGTGTGATCCAGGCGGAATACACGCTCAAACAAGCCGAAGATCAATTCCGCCAGATCGTTGGCGCCGACCTGGATCCTGCCATCCGTGTTCTCGACCTCGAGCTAATTGACCAGGCCGAGCCCATCGGTGACCTGCCCACGACGGACATTGCCACGGCCCTCGCTCGCGCCCTCGCCAACCGTCCCGAATTTGAAGCCGCGCGTCAGCAATTGGCCGGCGATGAGTTGAGCATCCGTCTCGCGCACAACAGCCTCAAACCTGACCTCGAACTCTCCGGCTTTTACTTGGGCAATGGCGTCGCCGGCAACCAATTCAATACCGCTACTCCTCCCCAGTTGATTGGGGCTACTGGCCTTGGCGATGGCCTCAGCCAGACTCTTCATTTTACCTACCCGGCTTACGGGGCTGTCCTTTCGCTGAGTCTTCCCATAAAGAATCACAGCGCCGAAGCCAGCCTCGCCGATGCCGTTGTCAGCCATCGCCGCGATCAATATCAGGAACGCCGGACCAGTCAGAACATCACTCTCGAGGTCACCAGCGCAGTCCGGGCACTCGAAGAGGCCAAGCTCTCCATGGAAGCCTCAAAAGTAGCGCTGGACCTCGCGCAGAAGTCTCTGCGTGCCGATGAGCGCAAGTACGAATTGGGAGCGGAAACGGTCTTTTTTGTTCTTGATTCGCAAATCGTGCTGGCCCAGGCCGAACTCAACCTTGTTCAGTCACAGGTAAATTTCCAGGTGGCCGTCGCTCAGGTAGACCATGCGACGGGAGATTTGCTCGACCACCATCATGTGCAGATTCTCGACCCACAAAAATGAGCCGCACACTGAACTCGCACCACGTTTCTTTAGATGGATGGAGGGGTGTCCACCGCCAATGATTGTCTGTACTACATGATGGCGGGGAAGGCTTTCGAAGAACAGAAGCCCTTGGTATTGCGCGTAGAACAACTGGAAAAGAAATTGGAGGGAGAGACAGGACACGGCCTCGGCGTGACGGGGCAGCGTTCTAATCAACTGAACGTCCCCAAAGGTGGAATCAACGCAATATAGAGGGGCGCCCCCTTTGGAGTCGGTGTTGACGCTTGTAGCCTCCGCTCGGACCGCCGTCAAGGATCGAAGCCCGCTTCGCGGCGCTGCGCTCGTGCCTCACTCCGCGTCCTTGACTGCGTCCTCGCTCCGGCTGCTGTCCTTTCAACGGGGAGCCGGCGCTCCCCGTTTCTTAGGCAAGGCGTTGTACCTTATCTCCAAGACCAGTGCAGTTCGTCTTTTGGATCAAATAGGCATCGGAGCGGCAAACCGATCCACCATCGGGTCTTGGCTCCGACTAGTACGGAGACGAGGATCCGCGGCGACTGCGATGCTCATATAGTAAGGACCGGTGCAAGTTAGGACCGGGGCGAGATTGCCCGAAATAGGAAGCTCGATTCGTGCAAGTGCATGAAAACAATCGTGGAAACGTCGGGAATCTTGGGCGACCGCGCCGTGACAGCGTGGGATTCTAACCAACGACAGGGCAGCGTTCTCAGCTTTACGGACATCTGCGTAAAGAAAAGAGGAGGAGCAACTAAGGAAGCGGTTGTTCCCAGGTGCACTCTCGATGCTGAAGATGGTGGACAAGATGGGATTCGAGCCCACGCCCTCCTCGTTGCGAACGACGTAGGAAACCCAGTAGGAAATCCTAAATCATCAGTCTATTTTGTCGGAGCGGCCCGAGGATGAATGGCCTCGATGTCTGTATAGCGAGCAAAGTCCCGGTCATTGAAAGTCAGAATCCGCTTAACGCCATGTACTCGCATCGCGGCGGCCAGCCGTGCATCGTGGACCTGAACACCAGACACGCCATACGTGACAAGTAATTTCCGCCACTCTTCATGCACCGCAAGGCTGTCAGGGAGCAACCGGAGCTTTTCTTCGAAGTGTTTTGCCCGCCGGTCCGTTTCTTGAGGGGAAAGAGCGTAGCCATTGCGGTCGAGAGGGCGCGTACACGTGTTCCAGAATTCGCCGACATTCTGTGACGTATAGCAGAGCACATCATTTCCCCGAAGAATGGCATCAATCGCCGAGACTACGAGAGGATAATCGTTGTGGTCTGGCTTGACCCACCGGAGGAGGATGTTGCTATCGACGAGGTACGGCGTCCCTGCCATCTAGCCGGTCCTCATAGAAGCTTTCGCGGGAGAAGCTTTCAGTCGGCAAATTCGGCAGCTTTTCCGATCCCTCTGCCATGCCTTCCAGCATGTGATGAAATTCGTCGACGGTCAGTGCACCGTGAGGCACGGAACTCGTAATCAAAGCCTGTTTGAGAAGTCGTTCCGCCAACTTCTCCAAAGGCACACCTTGAGAACGCGCCTCGGCGACGAGGCGGGCTTCCGTCTCGGGGTTAAGCTCAACCCGGATGGTCATTAGAATGTGCCTCTATCAAATACATTAAACGTGTTTGGATCGAAATACTAGAGCAACATCCTTGCGGCAAATCGAAGACCGAAGCTGGATGTTGCGATTTCATCTCCGAGTTTTTCCGCGCTCCGTGCTCAGCTGTTTTGGGCGCAGAGGCCCAACGCCTCAGATAGCCAGAACATTCCCGTAGCGAAGCCGCTGTCAAGGGCTGCCCATCGGGAGCCGCGTCAGCGGGCTTGCCCCTTGACGGCAGCGAGAGCGAAGGGATCGTGCGTTTTGTCGAACAGGTGAGGGAAATGGCCGTGACAGTGTAGGACTCTAACCAATGACGGGGCAGCGTTCTAACCGACTAAACCACGTCCCTAACCGTGGAATCAACAACTTAGCGTAAAACCTTGCAAATAAGGCCTTTGCAAGATTCGCATATAACGCACGGTTCGCTTGGCTTGCCTGTGATGGCATCTCTCCCTGCCAAAACCGCCAATAAAAACCACTGCGTTCATACTGTAATCATCTAGCACAGAAGGCCACGTTTGTCTTGCGCGCGCCCTGTGTCCGCTTGAATGCTCGTCCTTTACGCCAAGCGCTGGGATTACTATACTCGATGAAACGTCAAGCGTCGATCCGAGAGGTAAGCAATGACGATCATTTTACGGCCCGAGCAGGAACAAGTGCTCCGAGAGGCCATCAATTCGGGATTGGCTCAGACGCCCGATGAAGCGCTCGACCAGGCGCTCGACATGCTCCGCGACCGGCTGCCCAGGCAAACTGCCGAAGCGGAATCGACGGCGGCGATTGCGAGGCGTCTGGCGCGTTTTGGCAAAAGCCACGGACTATCGCTCGGTGGTGCCACGATCAAGGAACTGCTCCATGAGAGCAGGCCGTGAGCCAGTTTGTCCTCGATGCTTCAATCGTTCTGACCTGGTGCTTTCCTGACGAAGCGTCGCAGAAGGCTGAAGAAATTTCGGAGCGCATCGCGTCGGGTAATCGCATCGTAGTGTCGGCGTTTTGGCGTTATGAGGTACTGAATGCGCTCCTTGTCGGCGAGAGGCGTAAGCGAATTACGCCCGCTCTGACACAGGCTTTCCTTGATGATTTGGATCGGTTGCCGGTGGATGTGGATGTTCCGCCAAGCTCGGCCACAGTTTTCACCGCGACGCAGTCACTTTGCCGCAAGCATGGCCTGACGGCATACGATGCGGCCTACTTGGAAATAGCGATGCGCGAAACGAAGACACTGGCGACAGTGGACGACGATTTGAAGCGGGCGGCAGTTGCTGAGGGTGTGCAGGTCTTGTAAGCGGTCAGGGGATCGCCCGGGGTGGGCATGAATTCGCATAATTAGCGTTGATGTTGTGAGTAGCGCGAGACAGGGCATTTCTTGTGTCCACACTTCCGAAACAGATAGCCGACAAATTTCTGGCCAAGCTCGAGGAATCGAAAAGTTTGGATGCCGAGAAAATCGATCAGCTTCGTGCATTGCTCAACGGCGGTAAGAAGCTGAAATCGGAGGACTTCGTCAAAATATTCTCCGCTCCGGCGGGATACAAGGGCGTTTGTCGGGACCAAAATATTTTGTGAACCACCCGGAATTTGGATTTGTCAGGATCAATTAGAGTGTCTTTTACGGAAGGCTGCCACTCGCAGCTTGTTTCCGCAGATGTCAAGGCTGCACCAGTTGCGTGTAGCGCTCTTGCTCGTATCATAAAATATGAGAGGGCACTCAGGATTCTTGCACCGACGAATGCGGCTGAGATCGGCCGTCCCGAGAAGCTCGGCAAACGACAGGGCAACCGGAACGATGTAATCCGCAGGTGAAGCGAAATTCCAGTGCCTTTGCAATTGAAACCCTCCTCGACCACGTTGCAGCCGGAAGGAAAATCGATCCCCCTCTAGCAAACGATTTGTAGCCGAAATTGTGTCCGCGGGAACATCCCCGGACGACACCAGCCTTTCCACGCCGCTATGCAAGCTTTTGCGATAGCCTCGTGCGGCCACCAACAACTGTTCTGTGGACCTGACAGCCGGAGGGACAACCGGCAGACGAGCAGCTCGCAACCATTCCGCAACGTCCTCGGCGGTCGTGAAATGCTCTATGCGCTCCCCAGCTTGCGTGTACTCAGTATTGATGAAATCCAGCGCCGGCCAGTTTGCGAGCCACAAGAACTTTTGCATCGGGATGAAACCTTTCGCGTTTACAAGCATCTGACTCGTTACAGTCAATATACAGTATGACTGTAACGCCATGCTAACGCAAAATGCCGCACTCGTCCACCCTCGGCCCGCAGACGGGTCGGCACGGACGGCATAAGCCCTATGGCCTTAAACGAGAGGGAGCAATTCGAAAGGACCCTATTATGAAAAAAACGAGCAAAACGATTCTCATTACTGGAGCGTCCAGTGGTTTCGGTCGCGACATGGCCGAAACTCTGGCCGCCGATGCCCATAAGGTCTACGGCGGGGTTCGTGACTTGGCTGGCCGAAATAGCGCTGCCGCTGAAGCTCTTCGCGGAAAGGGCGTCGAGGTGTTGGAGCTCGACGTAACCAGCGATGCCGAGGTAGAGGACGGCATCAAGTCCTTGCTCGCTCGATCGGGCCGCAAGCTCGATGTGGTTATTAACAATGCTGGCGTCTTTTCTGCCGGTGTATCCGAAAGCTTCACGACCGGTCAACTACGTGATCTGTTTGACGTGAATGTCATCGGCGTCCAGCGCCTAATGCGCGCTACACTGCCGACGCTACGCGCCCAACGCGATGGTCTCGTCATCAACTTTAGCTCGATCCTCGGTCGCGTGACTTTGCCATTCATGGGTCTTTACGGAGCGTCAAAGTACGCTGTGGAGGCGCTAACCGATAGCTACCGTTATGAGCTTTCACAACTCGGCATCGATGTCGTGGTGGTGCAGCCGAGCGCATATCCGACCAACCTGTTTGCGGCGGCACAGAAGCCGGGTGATGCGCAGACGGGCACAGCCTACGGCGAGATTGGAACGATCCCCGGCAAGATGATGGAGACCTTCATGGGCATCTTCGCTGGGCCCAACGCTCCCAATCCGCACGACATCGCCGAGGCAGTTGCAAAACTGGTTGCGACGCCCAAGGGGCAGCGTCCTGACCGTGTCATTGTGGGCCAGGCGTTCGGGGCCGACGCGGTCAATGCCGCGGTAGCACCCATTCAGCGCCAAGTTGTGGAGGGCTTCGGACTAGGCGCGCTTACTGCAGTAAAAGCCTGATCCGTAAGGGGCGGCGGGCAGAGTGCCGCCCCATTCCGCGCAACGAAAGGAAACGAGAATGTCATCCACCGAAATTGTTCGGGGCCTTTATGATGCGCTCTAGTCAACATCGCCAGCGGCTCGATTAAACATGTGCTGACCGAGCAGGCGCGCCGATTGCGGGCAGATGTGCTCATGATCGGAAGAAGCCCGCAGTCCGGCGCGTTGGGCCGCCTGCGGGATCTCAGCTATGCCATAGCCCGTGAAGCCCCTTGTCCTGTGCTGAGCGTCTGACAGCGCGCGAGCGCCTGTCTCGCCTGTGAAACCGAGGACAAGGCCGTGAAGAATAGCCGCTGCGCTCCAGGGCCGGTGGGCCGACCTGCTTCCAGAATCACTCAAACCACCGTATGGAAAATCAATTCCTGAGCACAATCAGTCAGAACGAGCGGGCGTAGTTCAGGGAGAACAGACACTTCCCAAGCTTCCTCTAGCGAATCTTAACTCGCTGAGCTGGCGGTACTTAACTAAAATCCGATTCCCTAGTAATTGGAAGATGATGGAAAACGGACCACGCAATAGTCTCCTTTTAGGACTCAATCTGAAGAGCTCGATTCATCAGGCGCGTACAGGAGTGACACCCAGCTCGTTCCGGACAATAGGTGCCACAACGGTGCCAAGGATCTCTATGGCGTCCAACATTTTCTGGTGCGGAAGGGTCGAGACACCCATTTGGAATGTGATCCGGGAGATGCCGCCGAGAACTTCATTCACATAAAGGATCTTTTTCGCGACTGTTTTAGCGTCGCCGATCAGCAGCGCGCCGGTAGGTCCGCGCAGGGCGTCGAATTGAGCGCGTGTGGCGGGTGGCCAGCCGCGTTCCTTACCGATTTCGGTAAACGTGTGCGCATAGCCTGGATAGAATATTTCCGCGGCTTCGTCAGTAGTAGCAGCGAGAAAGCCGATGGAATGAAGACCTACCGTAAGTCGCTCAGGGGAATGACCGGCGCGGCGGCCAGCTTGGCGGTAGAGGTCGATGAGCGGGCGGAAGCGTTTAGGCTCACCGCCGATTATGGCCACCATAAGAGGAAGTCCGAGCATGCCTGCGCGAACAAAGGATTCGGGGGTGCCGCCGACACCGACCCATATGGGCAGCGGATCCTGCAGCGGGCGAGGATAGATTGCTTGGCCGGTAAGAGCCGCGCGGTGTTTGCCGGACCAGTGCACATGCGTGCTCCCCCGGATTTTTAGGAGAAGATCGAGTTTCTCTGCAAAAAGTGAGTCGTAGTCTTCAAGACGCAGGCCGAACAGGGGATAGGACTCAATGAAGGAACCGCGACCGGCGACGATTTCTGCGCGGCCCCGCGAGATGAGGTCGAGAGTCGCGAACTCCTGAAAAACGCGAACGGGGTCCGAGGCGCTGAGAACCGTGACTGCGCTGGTGAGACGGATATTTTCCGTGCGCGCGGCGGCAGCGGAGAGGATCACAACGGGAGCTGAGTCGAGGAACTCCGCCCGGTGATGTTCGCCAATGCCGAAGACGTCCAGGCCGACCCGATCGGCGAGCTCAATCTCTTCCAGTAGATGGTGCATGCGCTCAACCGGGCTGAGGGTTAGGCCTGTGGCTGGGTCGGAGATGGCTGCTGCGAAACTGTCGATTCCAATCTGCATTTACGTCTTTTTTCCTGTCCCGAGCCTCTCGGCGCGCTTACCAATCTTTTTCAATATCGTTTCCAGACTGCGCACTTCTTTTGGGCTCGCATCGGCAAACATTTTTCGAATCTCGACAGCGTGTTTGCGAAACACCGGCGCAATCAATCCTTTGCCTTTTGGTGTGAGCGATACGACGCGGACGCGCCGGTCTTCGTGACTCTCGACCCGGCTTACCAGGCCCCTATTCAACAGCCGGTCGATGGCTACGCTGATCGATCCAGGCGTAAGGTTCACCTTCGGCCCAATCGTATTCACGGGCAAAGGTCCTTTGTTCAGAAGGGCCTCCAGTATCCGGAAGTCCGTATCGTCGAGTCCCGTCTCCTGAAGCCCTGCATACAGATATTTCGCGGCTGCTTGGAACGCCTTCATCCATACAAGCCAACAGTGCACTGGGTCTGCGGAGTCCTTTTTCATAACCACTATTTTGATGCTTTTGTGTAACCGATGTCTACAACAATGTATCTATATCAATAGGCTTTACATCAATAAAACTGGGAGGAGGAATACATGGCAACGAATTCAGTGGCAATTTCCAGCAGTACGGACACAAGAAGCATTTCCCAGGGCGCGGTGGTCGTTTTGGGGCGCTTTTTCTTCGCGCTGATTTTCCTGATCGCAGCCCCTAATCACTTTACCAGGCCAACCATCGCCTTTTCGGCTTCTCAAGGCGTGCCCATGGCTTCGATCGCGGTTCCGCTTTCCGGCGTGTTGGCCATCGCCGGCGGCCTCAGCATTTTGCTGGGTTACCGCGCAAAACTTGGCGCTTGGCTCATCGTGCTGTTCCTGATTCCGGTCACCTTCATGTTGCACAAGTTCTGGACGGTTCAGGACCCGATGATGGCGCAGATTCAAATGATTCTATTCATGAAGAACGTCTCCATGCTCGGCGGCGCCTTGCTGATTTCTCAGTTCGGAGCAGGACCGTTCAGTCTGGATGCCCGGCGGTCGCGCTGAAGAACGCACCTAAAAAGAAAGAACCAAAATGCACAATCCATCTGAATCATCGAGTCTTACTGCCATTAAATCCCCGATCTCACAGGAGGCTCTCGATCAGCTTTTTAGCGAAGCGCGGACGCACTCCACGTGGCTTCCCGAGCCCGTGCCAGTGGAACTCCTCCCCAAGGCTTACGAATTGGCGCGTCTTGGGCCGACCAGCGCCAACGGCTCACCTGCAAGGTTCGTTTTTCTAACCACTCCAAGCGCCAAGGGGCTCCTCAAGCCTGTTCTGGCGCCCGGCAATGTCGACAAAACCATGGCCGCTCCTGTAACAGTTATCATCGCCTGGGACACGGAATTTCACGAGCATCTTCCCAGGCTCTTTCCACACGCTGATGTGCGCTCCTACTTTGTCGGAAATAAACCTCTAATTGAGGAGAACGCCTTCCGCAACAGTTCACTGCAAGCCGCATACTTCATCCTGGCCGCACGCGGTTTGGGATTAGACTGCGGACCGATGTCCGGTTTCGACGCTGATAAACTGAATTCGGCATTCTTTCCAGACGGCAAGTGGAAGGTCAATCTTCTCTGCAATCTGGGCTATGGAGACCCAAGTAAGCTCCACCCACGCAATCCTCGGCTGAATTTTGAGGAAGCAGCTGTGATTCTGTAGAGGTCAAGGACGCGAGCAGCGCTATGATACCGCGACCTCCTACGTGACAGGCAGGAGCTCCTATTCAAAGTGATTGAAGTGCGGTGAGGGAGCTGATTCTGTGGCTCGGCCGTGACAGTGTGGGATTCTAACCAACGACAGGGCAGCGTTCTAACCAAGTGCGCCGGTTTTCTTGCTTTCCTGAGGTAGACAGTCTTCCTCAGAAAATCGACTGCAACACGCCTGCAAAAGTCACCGCGCTCATGCGAGATTCGTACCATCAGAGCAGACGAGAAGCACCATGCGACGCGCCGACCGACCGAAAGTTCACAGCCGTGCTCGATGGCCAAGGCCGCCACGTAAGCATCGGTGACCAAAGGGCCCTCAATGGCGTTGCACATTTTCACAAACAGGTCCCAGTGTGTGCGACTCGGCATGACAAAGACGGCTCGTGGCCACTCGACGAGCCTGCGGCAAAATACCAAGGCTGTTTGCATCGGCGTCGCCGGCCGAAAGATCTTGGGATTTGTCACGATTCGCAGGAAGCCGGCGAGCACGATCTCCGCGACCGCAAACGGTTCCGGCGCCTCGACCAGGGCTCTAAGCCACGCCGCCTATCGATCGTGCTCGGGCGCGTCCTGCCGGTGCGCGTAGATTAGGACATTGACGTCCGGCAGTTGCATCGGCTAGCGCTGCCTCCCAAAACGCTCGACGTCGTCGGCTTCAACCAGCGCAGCGGTCTTATCGGTATTCAATGTCGTGAACTGACCTCCCTCGCCGAATGTCACCAAATCGAAACGGTCTCGCTGCTGCGGCGCAGAGGCCTGCAACACCAGCCGCACCGCACGTTCGATCAGCCCAATGACGCTCGTGCCGGATTCCGCCGCGCGCTTCTTCAACCGCTCCAGAAGACCATCTAGCGTTATCGTCGTGCGCATGATGCAGAATCATACTTCGCTTACATCACTGCATCAACTGTGTAAGTAGGTTACGTAGGTCACCTTATCCGGGATTAAAGTCCAAAATCCGACCATCATGGCAATCTTTGCGATCTGACTCGGGGTCCCAACGACACATGGACGAAACAACAATTCACCAGCCGCAGTCGCGATTCTCAGCGCATTTCGTCAGACTTCCAATATCTATTTCCCCGTTATACAGTCGAATCTACGTGGGCACGGTTTACAAGAGTTTTGAGCAAGAACTGGCGACATGGGCCCGTAAGTATGCCAATTCCCCTGCCGATGAACTGATTGCTTTGTGTCTCCTGGCCTTGGAGCGGGAAGAACTTGTCGCCATTGGCTACCGCGAGAATCTAATTCGCCGTCGTCTTACCACCATGCCAGTCAGTGACGACGTCCGAGAACTCATCGAGCACGCTCTCCTCTGGGTCTGGAAGGACGAGGAGATGCATACCATCTACATCCGCGGTGCAATCTTCAAGCTGGGCAACTGGTTTCTACGCGCTCGAGCCTTTGGCCGTCAATTGGGAGGCGCGATCGCCGGATGGTCATCGTCGATTCGACAGCATGTTCCGTGGTCCACCGCTCCTCTTTCCCGTGCCGCGGCAATTTCCCTTACGAGCATCGGGTCACTCCTCGGCAAGGTACCCGAGGAAGTCCGCGCTCATCTATCTTACGGTCCTTTCCGAAATTTTTGTTTGTTCAATGTGGATGCTGAAAAGACCGCATGGCTCTGCTGGAGCCGGATGGCCGAAGTTGCCGCGAACATCCCGGCTTTACCCCCAAATACAGTTTCGGAGTTCCGCCGCGTGGAGGCCGACGAAGACCGCCATGCTCGCGTATTTCAGATACTCTCCGCTGCCCTGGATGAAAACGACAGCCTCGTTCCAACGGAATCGGCAGAGAGCCTGGTTCAGAAGATCGGCGAGGTTGGCGAGTTTTTTCTTCCTCGTCGCATGCGGTCTCAATCCATCGGGCGCAACCCGCTGGGAAGTGGAGGTCAGGTATGGTCCATAGAAGGGAAGAATGCGGCGGAGAAATTGTCTCAATTTCGAAAGTTGCTAGATGATGGTCAGTTGGCAAGCCGTATACGGATTCGCTCCGAGCAGTCTGGCAAATCACTCCAGAATCTCAAGATCGCGATCAAGCCCACTTTCATGCTTGGTTACGACCGGCGGGACACCTCCATCATCACCGATCCTGAGTTGTTGGAGGCGCTCGCAGGATACCTGCGCGAAGCAGGGTGCAACGACATAGCCGTCATCGAAGCCCGCAACATCTATGATCAGTTTTTCCACGGCCGGACAGTCCGTGAAGTGGCCTCCTACTTCGGCATCCTTTCGTCCCGCTACCGCCTCGTGGATGGCTCAGAAGAACAAGTCCCACATTCCTATTTTCGAGGAATGGCGCAATACAGCGTGGCCAGAACGTGGAAGGAAGCCGATTTCCGGATCTCGTTCGGAAAAATCCGCAGCCATCCTGTGGAACTGGTCTACCTCACTGTTGGAAACGTCGAATGGATGGGAGGCCGCTGCGACGAATTCATTTTTGCGGAACGCCAGGCACAACGGGAAACCGCCATCATGATGCTCCTTGATGAGTTTCCGCCCCACTTCGCCCTCCTGGACGGTTATGCCTCTGCCGCCGATGGTCTGGTCGGGGTCATGGGATGCCCGCGCCCCCAGCACCCGCTGCGCTTCTATGCCGGGCCGGACGCGCTCGCGGTTGACATGGTTGCTGCGCGACACCTGCACATGCGCAATCCGCGGGAGTCCAGCATTCTGCGCGCTGCCTGTCATTGGTTTGGAGATCCGGGCGGCCACATCGAAGTCATCGGATGCGACGAACCACTCAAGGCGTGGAAAGATCCCTATCACAACGACCTGTCCGCCATGCTCAGCTTCCTGGCATTTCCTGTCTACGTCTTCGGGAGTGGTCGAGGCTCCATGTTTCTTCCGCCCATGGACGAGACGGCATTTCCTCCGATTCGCCGGGAATCGCCAACAGAATGGATTGGACGTCGCACCATGCGGCTCCTGCTCGGCCTGGGCCGTCCGAAATGAGCAGACAAATTGTTGTGATCGGTGCCGGCGTTGGCGGGCTGTCGGGCGCAGTTCGCCTGGCTCGCTCCGGTTTTGCTGTTACCGTCCTCGAAGCTCGTGAAGAGCCGGGCGGCCTGGCTTCCGAGGCTTCTTACGATGGTTTCTCCTTCGACGCCGGACCTTACATCCTCCTCGACCGGCCCGGTTTGGAGTGGTCCTTCGAAGCCCTTGGTCTCGATCTGACTGCTGAAGTCCACCTCATACGCATCGACGACGTCTACGAAGTCGAATCACTAGATGGATCGAAAGTAGTCTTCTATTCTGACGTGGAGAAAACTGCAGGCGGCTTTGAAGGGAAATGGCCTGGCAGCGCTAAACCGTACAAGAAGTTCGTTCGCAAGATGGAGCGAATCTCGCGTGCCTTGCGCCCCATGTTGCAGGTGTCTCGCCCTGGCGCTCTTGGGCTCATTCGCTCCGGTGCTTGGCTGCACGCGCCATTTTTGGTGCGGTCGCTCGCCGCTGTTCTGTCAGATTCCGGACTCCCTCGGCCCATCGTCGAGGCCATGGCGATTTGGACTCACGTTGCCGGACAAACCAAGTCGCAAGCCCCCAGTCCCCTCGCCTTTGTGCCGGCGTTGATGCACAGTGTGGGACCCTATTACCCAAAGGGCGGCATCCGCTGTATTCCCCAAGTCCTTGAGCAGGCGGCCATCGCCGCCGGCGTTCGTTTTCGGTACTCCACGAAGGTCACTCGCATCCGCACCAAGGACTGCAGCGTTCTCGGTGTTGAAACCGAACGGGGAGAATTCATTCCGGCAGCTGCCTTGCTTTCCAATTCCGCAGCCCTCCAGACCTATTTGCAGTTATTGGACTCACCGGCCCCGGCCCTCACCAAGCGTTTGGCGACGCTTCCCTTGCAATCCCCTGGCGTGTGCGCTTATCTGGCCGTGCGTGGTCGAGTAACACCTCCGTATCTCGCGTTCAAGCTGGGTGAAGGGAACCAGCGCTGCCGGCTGCTGATTCGTGCCTCACTCTTCGACTCTCAAGTCATGGACGGTTATGTTCCCGCACGGCTTCTCGCTCCCATGGACTACGCCGAAGCAGAAAGAGTTGGCCCCGCTGGTCAGGCTTCCTACCTCGACCAGTTGCTCGAAGAGGATTGGTGGCGCAGAGATCTCGATGACTTCCGCGTTCTGGCCAAGCGTACCGCCGAGCAGTGGGGAACCCAATACCACTTGTATGCCAACAGCATGAACCCGGTCATGACCGGTAAATTCATGCGTCAGGGTCGAGTGCCCCACCGCAGTCCGCACGTGCGCGGGCTGTATCTGGCTGGTAGCTCAACGCATCCCGGCCAATGGGTGAGCTTCTGCGCGATCTCCGGAATCTTGGCTGCTGATTGCCTGATTAAGGACCTGAATTAAGTGCTGGAAACCACGATGGAGATGCACCGCGGTCGTCGTCTTCGAGTCGCACAGCTGGGGAATGGGCCGCCCCTGATTTTGTTGCACGGTTATCCCGATACGCTACAGGTATGGGCGCGGCTCGCGCCTCTTTTGTCGGCTGCCCACAGGGTCATCGCCTTTGACTGGCCGGGTATGGGACAGAGCGAAGCCTGGCCTGGCGGAGCAACTCCCTACGATATGGCCGAGCGCCTCCGCGTCCTGCTGAACGATTGGCAGCTCGATAAAGCCATCGTTCTCGGTATGGACATGGGGGGCCAGCCCGCGCTGGCCTTCGCTGCGAACCATCGCCAGCGCGTACAATCTCTTATCGTAATGAACTCGCTAGTGCAGTGGGACGAGAAGACTTCCTGGGAGATCAATCTTCTGCGCCGCTTCGGTTGGAACCGCTTTGCACTTCGCTATTTGCCAGGCATTGTTTTCGGCCGGGCCCTTCGGACCTTTCTTGCTTCGGGGGAAGGGTTGGATCCACCACTGCGTTCTGACATGTGGCAGAGCTTCCGGAATTCCCAGGTGCGCGAGTTCATAATCCGCATGTGTGCCGGCTATCAAGGTACGCTTCCACATCTCGCGCAGATGTATCCCTCAATCGACACGCCAACTTTGGTCCTGTGGGCAGAGCAAGACAAGCATTTTCCAACGGCCCATGGCAAGCGGCTTCAAGCGACCCTGCCGAACGCCATCTTGCAAATCGTCCCCGGCGCTGATCATTGGATGGCATTTTCCATGGCGGAGGAAGTGTC
>QHYZ01000248.1 GCA_003225295.1 Acidobacteriota bacterium
TAAAGATCAGAGAACGGTGAATTGAAATGGAGCCTAATCCGAATCTACCGAACGTTGAAGCGCTCAGCGCGGAAGAAGTCCTCGGTGTCGTTCTTAGTGCCGACCCGCAATCGCGGGCGTGCGTGACCTGCAGCTTCCAGGCGGAGGACATGATCGTGCTCCGCATGCTGAAAATACGGCTGCCGGAAATTCCCGTTTTGTTCCTGGATACCGGTTATCACTTCCAAGAGACCTACCAATATCGCGATCGCATGACCAAAGAGTGGGCGCTCAACCTGACCAACGTGCTTCCAAAGAATTCCGTGGAACAGCAGGAATCCGTGTTTGGAATTCTCCATCGCACGGATCCCACCGAGTGCTGCCACTTGCGCAAAGTGGAACCCTTGATGAAGGCTCTCGGCGACTTCGAGATCTGGTTTACCGGACTGCGCAGAGAGCAGTCGCCAACGCGAAAAAACCTCAAGAAAATGGAGCAGCATCGCTTGCCGAGCGGCAAGACTCTCCTGAAGGTAAGTCCGCTCGCAGATTGGACGTGGGCGCAAGTGTGGGAATACACGGGGGCCAACGGCCTCAGCTACCTTCCGCAATACGACCAAGGATACGCGAGCATCGGCTGCCAGCCCTGCACGGCCATTCCAGACGACCCCAGCAATCCGAGATCCGGCCGTTGGAGCGGAAAAAAACTGGAATGCGGAATCCACACCTTCTCGGAGCGCGCGGAATGATCCACCTCTTTCTGGGGTTCTTCATCGCTTTGGCTGTGGGACTGACGGGAGTCGGCGGTGGGAGCTTTACCGTACCGGCGCTCCTGCTCATCGTCGGTCTTCCGGCGGGCGAGGCGGTGGGAACCGCGTTTGTATTTGCCGGGGTGCTGCGGCTCATCGCCGCCCCATTCTATTTGCTTGGACGGCATGTGCACTCGCGCTATTTTCGCCTCTTACTCCAGGGAGCGGTTCCAGGCCTGGTGCTGGGAATGTATGCGCTGCACTCCCTGGCCGGCCACGAAGGCAGCCCGTGGGTGGTCATCTCGCTCGGCCTGTTGCTGGCCGCATCGTCGAGTGTGACCTTTGTTCCGCGGATACAGAACCCGAATTTTACGGTGAGAAACGCGCATTGGCTGCCATGGCTGGCCTTTCCGATCGGGGTGGAGTCCGGATTCTCCTCGGCCGGAGCGGGAGCTCTCGGGACCGTTCTTCTGCTCAACTATTCCGAAATGACGCCTCCGCAGGTAGTCGGCACCGACCTGGTATTCGGACTTGTCCTAGCGATCATCGGAAGCGCCGTGCATTGGAGTTTTGGCTCGGTCAGCACGGAGGTTTTGTTGCAACTTCTTCTTGGAGGCGTGCCGGGAGTGGTTGTCGGGTGCTTGCTGACGCGCCGCTTGCCGGCACATAAGTTGAAGGCGGTGGTGGCGGTCATCGCCATTTGCGCCGGATTGCAGTTGGTCTGGTCAGGGGCGCGGACGCTCGTCGCCGAGCGCACCCAAAACACCACCACGTCGATCGGCAAGATACGCGGGAGTCAGCCGGTGGTGGTCTTGTCGCCCGTGGTAAAACCGGGCCTGGTTGCCGAAGGTGTCTTGGAAACGAAATGAAAGCCGTTGTTCAGATTCGGATGGCCATGTCATCAAAGGAGAGCTGCGCTCCCAGATGTTCCTGCCGAGTAGCCTGGCCCGATTCTGTTGTTGACCTCTGCTTGCTTTCCCTTTGGCGTCCTCCCTCCAAATTGTGCAAGGAGGTCGGTCGAATGTTGAGCACGGATGAATTTAATCTAGATTACGGAGTCGTCGAATGAGTTCTCAGAAAGTAGGTGGAAGGGTTTTCGTCGTCGGCCTTCTGGTGACCTTTCTTGTTGCTCTCCTTGCCTCACCCGGACGCGCACAAGCAGAGGCTTCGCTCTGGGGTTTCGTGAGCGATACGTCCGGTGCTGGCATTGCCGGAGCCGCGGTCAAAATCACCAACGTCGAAACCGGCGCGGAGCGCTCCCTCATGACCGATGACGCGGGGCGCTTCAACGCCCCTTCGCTCGTCGTTGGCCGGTATGAAATTACGGCGTCCAAGCCAGGGTTTCAGACGGGCGCAAGGACCGCGGTAACCCTGGTCGTCGGTCAGCGCGAGGAATTGAACCTTACCCTGCACATTGGGGACGTGCACCAGAGCGTGGAGGTCGCTGCGTATTCCGGAATCGTTGCCGTAACCACGGAAGACATTTCCGGCTTGGTGGGAGAACGCCAAGTGAAGGACCTGCCGCTCAACGGCCGAAGCTACGATCAGCTGCTCACGCTGAATCCTGGTATCGTCAACTACACCTCGCAACGCTCCGCCAGCATCGGAACCTCCAACTCTGTTCTTGGTAACATGTTTGCCGTTTCCGGTCGCCGCCCGCAAGAAAACCTCTTTCTCCTCAATGATGTCGAATTCACGGGGGCGTCCGAGATCAACAACACGCCGGGAGGGACGAGCGGACAATTGCTGGGCGTGGACGCCGTTCGGGAATTTGCAGTCGTGAAGGACACTTATGGTGCCGAGTTCGGAAAGCGCCCGGGAGCGCAGGTCAGCATCGTCACGTCCGGTGGCACCAATCAGTTCCACGGGAGCGCCTACGAATTTCTCCGCAACAGCGCGCTGGACGCGAGAAATTATTTCGACCAAGGAGGCATTCCGCAATTTCAGCGCAACGTATTCGGCGGTTCCCTTGGCGGACCTATCGTCACGGGCAAAACATTCCTCTTCGGCAACTATGAAGGCTTCCGGCAGCACCTGGGACTAAGCGGTGTGACGTTGGTGCCGGACAACAACGCACGCCGAGGGCTCCTGCCATGCGGCGCCGTCACTCCCGCGCTCAGCCCCTGCCCGGCCTCCGGTCTCGTAAACGTCGGCGTAGCCG
>QHYZ01000249.1 GCA_003225295.1 Acidobacteriota bacterium
TACCAAGAGCTGTTGAGGCTATCAAAACCGCTTTGTGGGTAGCTTATCTGAAGGGAGGTAGGGCCGATCCAAGAGCAACCAGTCCCCCACAAGGCCGCCTAATTGGTCCATGTCCTTGAGAGGTGGAGAGAAAAGCATGAGCAACTCAGCAGTGGTCGATCAAAAGGGCAGATTGAAAATCACCCGACCCTCCTCCCCGCGCTCAAGGGGGTTAGTGCCGAATTCTTCATCACCAGCGAGGGTGGCTCCTCGGTCCGCATCTAGCCGATGCAGGTCTGGAGCCAAGTCGAGGAACGACGGGAGCACCTGTGCTGCCGCACGAAGTACTTCGGCCAGGCTGTGGCGATGAACAGGGCAGGGTGCTAATTCCGATCCTTTTGCGGAACAGCGCGCACATGAAGGGTGGGGTGGATATATTCGATTATCTGAACTATCTGGAACTTTGGAACCATGCCCAATTCCTGAAGAATCTGAAACGCAGTCCACTTACGGCGCAGGACGAGAAGACGCTGAACACACTGTCGTCCGCCCCGCAATTTCGTTGGGCAGTAGACTGGAAGAACAAGAAAGGACATGTCCCTGGAAAAGAATGGCGATTCCGCGTGCAGCGTCGACCGCATGGGTATTCACGCAGTCGGCCGAGCCACGCGATTCGAGGTGCTCGAACCGGTCCGGCAGGGCGCGCGCGTGGGCTGACCTTGCACGCTCCCAAATGAAAATGCACTGGCCGGGATGGTTGGCCAGGGAAGGAGACACCCGTGAGCGACATGACTCTGAAATATCCGCTGTGGCAGAACCACTACCTAGAGGCAATGGCTGAGACTCGTCCTGAACTGCTGAAGAGCAAGGTTAGCGCCGCAGAGCAGGCCGTCAGCCTGCGACTCAGGCAACTGGCAAGCACCACAGACGACTATGAGGAACAGATATCACTGGCAGCCGCGCTGAAGTCTTTGAAAGTCCTCAAGGAGCGGTAGACTGATCCAGCGAACGATTCACTGAGTCGCTACGCAATCACTGCTTTGCATTCAGAGAGGGTCGGAAGAAAGGCGTCGGCGAACGGCATGCGCTTTCTGAATTTCTCGCGGGCCTTCGGCGCTAGCTTCTATCCAGAACGCGTGGAGAATACGAGCACTGAATCAATGGTTTTCAAGTGAGCCTCGGTCGTTGTGCCTCCATCTAGGGACAGGTCGGCAGAGACAGAAGTTTATCCGGTTGCTCTCTATCAGCGTCCGTTTTGAGGTAATTGCCGTATGCACTGGTTGCGACGATCACGTCAAGCCGATGCCCCCCAGGTTTCTCGATGTAGAACACGTAAGTCCCGTCTTGGATGTATGAAATAACCTTGTCGTGGGTCAGTTTCCAGCGACTTCCGTCTGGTTTGACCCCACCCACAGAGTGAATGCGCTCATGTGCGTTCGTTCTGTCGGTCCTGACCACGCACCGTATATGGAGGTATTGCGCCATGTGCGCCTTCTTACTATTTCAATGCACAATGACGAGGGGAATCGGGTGCACCCTAACAGAGTGCTCATTCTCTGGATCGATATTTCTCATGGGCCGCCAAACCTAACATCCGCCTGCGTTTACCACAGCATCTGGCAGCGCTGTACCTGCCACGGTAGCTCTAGCCCAAGGGCGAAGTTGCCGCTCTCCACGCGCTGGCAGTAAACGATCCTACCTTCAGACCGAATGCCATTCTGGGGAAAAGTAAGCAGCACGCGAGTTCCAGGTTGCCAGCGCTGCATCGTGGTGAGGCGTACGCCTCGAGGACTCACGTTCTCAGTGAACGTCATTTCCATAGGCGCAGATTCGTCTGGGCGCGAAAGCTCTGCGGCCAATCTCTGCGGGATACGCCTTTCGGATCGACCATTGGACCGACGGGTTGCAACGGGCGCGGTCATGAACCCTGGAGACCCCCGGACGGGCAGGATGCCCCAAGCGCTGGCTGACTCTTTACCTATGGGATTCACAACGCCTAAAATCAATAGGGTGTCTGCCGTAATATGGAGGGTTGAACACCTTAGTTGTGGGCCTAGAGATGCTTAATGCGGAAGGCATCGCCTCTAAATTCTGGCCTGTCTTCCTGGGAGATCCTCACCATGATTATCTTCTTGGGACTCGATTGAGCATCTCGGTCGCAAGGCTGTGCTAGCACAGAATTCAGGGTCTTGTGGAGTTTTGGCGAGTGGCAGCACTTGCGAGCAGAGTCGCTGTTGCCTGTCCACAGACGAAACACTCAGCTCAAGACTACCTCCAGTCCGGAGGCGGGTGCTCAAGCCCCCAGAACTGTGGCGCGGCGGTTTTGAAGCGAAGGCCAATTTCGGTTCTGCCGCCCTGCTTCTCACCTAGGTAGACGACTCGGCAATCCTGCTCCTCGCGGTTGGCAACATTTCGCAAGATGAGCATTTCGCCCAATCTGACGGAAGCGGACAAAGTAATAAGGCAACCGTGAGCACTAACCACGATAGCACGCGTGGGATCTAGGAATGGAGTTTCGTCTGTCAACTTGCCCTGCACGACCACCGGCAACTGCGCATGCACTCGCTCTGAGCGCCGGAGGTCGAGCCGGATCTCATTGGGCTCGGTCGGCCGGTTCACCATATAGTTCTAAGTGCGCCAGTCCTGTCCTTCGCCAAAATTCTGAGAGTACTTAGCCTAACTCTTTAGCGATGTTACAGGCCTGTTCGCAAACTGTTGATTTAAAAGTTGATCGTCATTTTGGCGAGGGAAAACTCGCCAAGCTTAGCTTCCGGTCTTTCCGCAGTTCTCTCCGTAACCAGTGTATCTGTGAAGCCGAAAACAAGACCTCCATTGCGTCTTCTTGCCAATGAGAACAAGCCCGGAATTCCGTGCGACACAGCGAATCGGCAAGCTCCTTTTCGCTGTCGGAGGTTAGGTGTTTAGACTCCATAATGTAATGGTCTAGCGTTTGGCAATAGTGCGACTGTATTTGGCAGGCAACGCGCTACCTCGCGTCACGAAGCTCGCGTTTTTTTGTTTTCATCGCATACATAGCCACGTCTGCCTTGTGTAGGAGGGCTTCGATTCTTTCACCGTCATGGGGATAAACTGCAATGCCTATGCTGACGGAAAGCATTGGTCCCTGGCCGTCATTGGCAATGGTTTCAGAGATACGTTGCGCCACGTTGTTGGCTGCTTCGACGCCTGTTTCCGACAAGACAACTGCAAACTCGTCGCCGCCGCAGCGCGCCGCCGTATCGATGTCCCGGCAAAAACAGCCACCCGGCAGATCGCATGGCTTCCCGTCAGATGCCCGTAGCGGTCATTGATTTGCTTTAATCCATCCAGATCAAATAACAACAGGGCAGACTCCCGCCCGGTGCGCTCGGAACGCTTGATTTCCATATCCAGCACTTCCGCGAGATGGCGGTAGTTGGCCAGTCCTGTCAGTGGGTCGCGAGCCGCCTGTTGACGCAGATGGTCCTCCAACTGGCGCTGTTTGGTGACATCCTCAGTGATGACCTCATAGGCGTCCAACTGGCCCTGCTCACCCAGGATTTCTTGTCCGCTGAGCCGGACTTTCAGTGCTGTGTGGTCCTTCCGCTTCCAT
>QHYZ01000250.1 GCA_003225295.1 Acidobacteriota bacterium
TACCCGTCGCGGCCCGCGGCCTTAAAATCGTTATCGCTCAGCCTGTAACTCTGACGGCCCCACACCAGCGATCGCCCACCGAGGATGCGCAGCCGCTGCCATGTAAATGGTTTGCCGGGCGGCGTGCTGTACGGCTTCTCGAGGTCATTCACAAACCATTCGTAGTTGTATTCCATGCACGCGTAGCACTGCTTTTGCACCGGCCGCGTGCGCACCACCTCCGGCGAGTGATCGCGGTATTTCAGCTTGTAAGACGGCATGTGCTCAGTAAACTCTTTCGGACTAACCGCGCGCCCCGCTTCGAGCAACGCAACTTTCAGCCCCGCCTCCCCAAGTTGTTTCGCGGCCCAGCCGCCGGTGGCTCCCGATCCCACAACGACCGCATCGTAAGTTGTCTGCAAAGGGTCTTGCGCCATGTTGGTCCCGCTCACTTGTGATCCCCCTCTGGGTGTTCGCAGCCTTGATAAGGCCCGTGCGCAAACGCTCCGTCCCACCCCAGTTCTTTCTCGCCGATCTGCGAGCTGTAGTACGCACTCATGATGCGCCCCTTGAGCGCTTCAAAATGACCGTGCCCCGGATCGGCCACAGCACCCGTATCGCCAGCCCATCCACCTCCAATGCGCGGATACGCCAGCCCGTGCAACAGAATATCTTGGTCTTCCCGCGACAGATACCGAAACGCCGCCTTGAATCGCCGCATGCTTTCGCCATCCACATATCCCAGCGAATTCAAAAACGTTCGCTGCGTCTCGGGCGTCTCGGCAGCCAGCACAAGATCGATATAGCGATTCACCAGCGCTTCCTTAGCGCCTGGAGTGTCCGTCGCTGGGATAATCAAGTCGCTGAGCACAATCAGCGTTTCATTCTGATGCTCATCCAAAAAAAGTGGCTTCCATCCGGGTGCCGCAAGGTCTTTCGAGGCGTCCACACCGCTTTGTGCAGGCGTCAACTCGGATGGCTGCTGCGCTACACTCTGTGCCGCAGCAAGCGAAGGCCGCAACGCGGCTGCGGCACCCGCAAGAACGCTGCCACGAATCAAATCGCGTCGTTTCATGAAAACTCCTCGCCCCCAACCGGCCGTTTCCGGCAAGCTGCTGGCTCGCGTGTCAATCTTTGCAAGCACCGCGGATTCGCGATCCGACGAACCAGCTCCACGTTCCTGCGCATCGGGAAGTCTACACCAAAGGGAACCAAAAGCTAGACGGCTAACCGGAGATGTAGATCGAGCGAAGGTCAGATCAACGATGGTACATTTGCAACCTGCGTGCCATCACTGCCTTGATTGCGGCATTGGTCCTTGCGCGGGGCACAGCCGCGCAAAAGCCCGTATCCTTTCCCACCGAGGACGGAGGCGAAATCTACGCCGATGTTTATGGAGAGGGCGGCCGAGCCATCGTGCTGGCCGATGGCGGCCGTTTCAACAAAGAGAGTTGGGAGAAGCAAGCTCGCGCACTCACGTCGGCAGGATTGCGAGTGCTAGCGCTCGACTTTCGTGGTTACGGTAAGTCGCGAGGTCCGGGCCAGTCCGACCCACTGAGCGCGCCGCTCCACTTGGATTTGCTGGCCGCTGTCCGCCATCTGCGAAAGACGGGCGCGAAAAGCGTGTCGGTAGTGGGCGGCAGCATGGGAGCAGGAGCTGCCGGCGATGCATCGATCGCTTCGCGCCCAGGCGAGATCGATCGTCTGGTATTGCTTGGCGGCGCCCAACCATCAGGGCGGATGACGGCGTACTCCAGGGAACAAACGCGTAAGTCCAAAGAGGTACCTGTAAAGGCGACCTTCAATGGTGTTCCTTAGCATGGGATGCTTTTTCTA
Organism: Acidobacteriota bacterium; assembly: GCA_003225295.1. GTDB lineage: Bacteria > Acidobacteriota > Terriglobia > Acidiferrales > UBA7541 > Acidiferrum. The sequence continues at coordinate 1,816 of QHYZ01000250.1, forward strand.
AGGTGCCAACTCCTTCGAATCCTGTCATTTGCTTTCGGGTCGAGCTTCATCTTGAGACGGGACCAACTCGGTACATTGGCGCAGACAGCCATACAGCCAATGATCTCTCTTCCCTGTGCGCGGGCCGCTGTCCGCCGGGATCGCCGGAGGAACGGAAATGGAAAAAGGTATTTGTTTACCGTCTAACTGTCGGAGCGGGACAAGGATTTCAGATTCGGGTGCTGACACAGTTGTTGTCGCACGTTGCGGTATAGAGGATAAAGATAAATGTCTTTCGGAGCCAAGCCGTGGGCTCGGTGTTCGCTATCCATCCTTCCACGTCCTTGCGTTTGCCCGATGTGAATCCAATTCGCCGCCCGGTAACAGGTGCCACGGAATCGGCGTGCGTCCACGAAGGTCTCCAGCAGGAGCGGCCGGTAGCCATAGCGGAGTTCCCAATCACCGGGAAGCTGGCGTGCGCACTGTCCCAGAATCTTGCTGGCCAGTCCCCGCACACGCACCCACGGCAGAATCAAGAAGCGGCTGTTATTCACCACCAACTGCAGATTCTGCGCCCTCTGTTCCTCGTTCCATCCAATCCACTGATCGCGTGGGGCCATCTTCCAAGCCGGAGAAGACCACAACAAACAAGCCAGCACCTGCTCTCCACTCTGGGAACGCACGAGATAACGCAGATTCGCTCCCACCGGCACGCGATACCCCAAGTAGTGATGCCGTTCGATCAATTCTGTCCACAACCGCCTCTCGCTCTGGCTCTGGACCGCTCGCAGTTCCAGCGGTTCGAACTCCCCCGCGCTTCCTTCCAGGGTGGCTTGCGGTGCGCTGGCCTCGCTCAGCGGGATGTGGCGTGGCCCTCGCGGTCCCGAGTTCCGCACCGGCGGCAGAGTGAGGCGCCCCTGATCGCGCAAACGTTCCAGCAGCTGTCGGCATTCCTGGTCCTTCAGTTTTCCGTTCGCTCGTTTCCACTCCAACAGTTCGCACACGGTGCGCGCAATTTCCGTGACTCCCAAGCTGGCATAATCCTGCGCCATCTCCCGCATCAACTCCAACTCCTGCTCCGAGAAGAGGCGACCACAGAAGCTCATCGAGGAAACAACATTCCCCAAGTTTTCTCGCGGCCAGGAATCTTGCAAACCCAGCGTCATGGTTGGACCGGCGCCAGGGCGCCGTCCACCGAGGTCGGCGCAGCATACAGAGCAGCCGACTCGAGCGGAAGTGCAAACTCTGTCTTCGACGGCGAGAGGAGCCCATGAGCCACTCTCCGGGGGGGAGGGGCGGGCGAGCCATCCCGAGGTGCTTCTTGGGTGGGCGGCAGCAAATCGAGAATCTTGGCCTGCTTGTTCCCCAGTAATTCGATCAGCAGATCCAGCGGGTTCTTCCCTTGCTGTTGGGCGGTTTGCAGGATGCTGGTGAGCACGGCTTGCGCACGAGCTCCTTTTTCGGTTCGGTTCCCACCCCAGTTCTTGCGCGCCACCACCAGCGGTCGCAAGGCACGCTCGGCGGCATTGTTGGTGGCATCCAGACCGGGACAATAGAGAAAGGTGAACAGGTAGGGCCGCTCCCGCCACAGATGTTTCACCAGACGGCGGTTGGCGGAATCCCGGTAGGGACGCGCCAGCAGACCATCCAGTTGGACTTCTAACCGTCCGGTGGCCGTCCACAACCCGTGCCGCGACAGCTCTCGGTTCTGATACCGGTCCCGCAAGGCCAACCCTTTTTCCAATACCGCTTGGACTTGCAGCGGGAACCGGGCCGCCGCCGGAGAGGCCACCTCGGCCATGTCCCGACACCGCCGAAGCAGATGCGCAATGCAGCTTTGATGTCCCGCCCGAAGAAACTTGTAGTATGCCGCCCAGCCGTCATGGGTTAGCCAACCGGCGTAATCGGCCCCCAACAGTGCGGCCGCCTGCGGGAAGCCCCGTCCCGGCAGAATGTCGCAGAAGGTCACCTGCTCACTCACCACCACCCACAACCACCGTAGTTGGGCCTCCACCTTCCAGCCGGTTTCGTCGATGGCGTTCACCCTACTGCGGCGGGCCGCATCACGCAGCGCATGCCAGGTGGCTTCGCCGCGGCGCGCCACCCGCTCCACCGCGCGGCAAACCGTACTGCGGTGCACGCGTAAGCCAAAACCGTCCTGTAACACGGCGGCCACATCCTCATGGGGCATCCCCAGATCCTTGTTCATCTTCACCGCCAGCCCCAACGCCTCTGGTCCCACTTGCACCGCCGCCGCTCCTAAGGCATCGGACGTCTGCCGCGGATCCCGCCCTTGGATCCGTCGCCCGCACCGCTGGCAGCAACCGATGGCAATATCAAAACGTCTCCAGATCGTCTTCCGCACCACCTCGTGCTGATACTGCGGCTCGACTTTTTCCACTTCTACGGCGCCCCCACAAGAACATCGAGAGGGAACCGGCACCGCAATCACTTCGTCGACTTGCTGGGGAAGGGCCTTGCGGTAATGCTGGCCGTAGGCGGTGCCGGACTTGCGCCCTGGTGGCTTCGGATTGGCTTTCCGCTGACGGCGGGAAAAGGGTGCGGCTTGTCGCTTGTTGGCCCGCTGCGCTTCTTCCAGTTGTCGCTTCAACCTTTCGTTTTCCTGGCGCAACCGTTCTTGCTCTCGCCGCAATTGCTCGTTTTCTTTTCGCAGCCGCTCATTTTCCAGACGAGTGCTACGCCACTGCCGCTGAAGGGAGGTAATCTTCTGCTTTAATTTATCGATGATGCCCGCTGGATTGAAGGTCTTCGGCCACGCCATGCTGGAACTCTCGCACCTTAACGTAACCGAAGCCGTGCAATTTGTCCAGCGGATTTTCAGACCCTGCTAATCACAGGCATACCGACACGGTAAACAAATACGTGTGATCATCGCCACCAAATTCGGGTTCCGCTTCAGTCCCGACGGCATCAGGGGCGTTGACAGTTCGCCTGAAAATGTCCGGCGCGCTTGCGACGCAAGTCTTAAGCGGCTGGGGATCGCAACCATCGATCTCTTCTA
>QHYZ01000092.1 GCA_003225295.1 Acidobacteriota bacterium
CGATCCGGCAACACTCTCAAGGAAATCTCCCTGCCGGTTTCCAGGGCGACGGCGCGTTCCATCGTGTTTTCGAGCTCGCGAACGTTGCCGGGCCAATCGTAGGATTCCAGGCGGGTCATCCCTTCCGGGGAAATACCCTCAATAGGTTTTCCCATTGTGGTACGGAAGCGCTCGAGGAAGTGGCGAGCGAGCAGTGGAATATCATCGCGGCGTTCGCGCAAGGGTGGCACCTGTATGGGAATCACGCTAAGACGATAGTAAAGGTCCTCGCGGAAACGGCCTTCCGCGATCTCCTTTTCAAACTCCTTGTTCGTGGCGGCAATGATGCGGACATCCACATCCGATTCTTCGGTACTGCCGATCGGGCGGACTTTGCCTTCCTGGAGGACGCGGTAGAGCTTCACCTGCATGGTGAGGCTCATATTTCCGATCTCATCCATGAAGAGCGTGCCGCCATGGGCAGCCTGGAACAGGCCCCGGCGGTTATCGTTAGCGCCGGTGAAAGCTCCCTTCATATAACCAAAAAGCTCCGATTCCAGGAGCGTCTCGGGGAACGCACCGCAGTTAATGGTGATAAAAGGCGCCTGCGCCCGCACGCTGTTTTCATGAATAGCCCGCGCCACCAGCTCTTTACCGGTTCCGCTCTCCCCCGTAATGAGCACGCGGCTCGATTGAGGAGCGACGGTTTGGATCATGTCGAAGATGGCGCGCATCTTCGGGCTCTGTCCAATGATCTTGTCCAGCCCGGTAAGCCGCCGGAGTTCCCGGCGCAGATATCCAGCTTCCTTCTTCCATTTGAGGTTCTCGGACACCTCATGAACGGCGCGGCGCAATTGGTCCACGAGTTGGTGATCTTTTATGACGTAGCGGTCGACGCCCGAGTTGATGGCCGCGATGGCGGTCTCAATGGTTGGCACGCCGGTAATCAGCAGGAAAAAGGATCCCGGGGCGATCTCTTTGGCAAGCTTGAGAAGATCTACGCCGTCTGCGCCCGGCATACGAATATCCGAAATGATGATGTCGAAGATCTGCGATTCGAGCTTACGCTTGGCAGCTTCCACGCTGTTGGCCACTTCCACACGGTGACCTTCCTTGCGAAAGGTAATCTCCAGAAGTTCGCAGATGGATTTTTCGTCGTCCACAACGAGAATGTGCGGCATCTCGCGTTCCGTTTCCTTGATTGCGGCTTTTGTTCCTTGCATAGCGCCTCACGAAACTCGCGGCAGCTCGACGATAAACTCCGCACCGCGGTCTTTCTCGGATACCACGGTGATCTTTCCACTGTGGGCCTGCACAATCTGATAGACGATGGACAGCCCTAACCCGGTGCCCCCTTCGAAACCCGATTGCAGAGGTTCAAAAATCTTGGCCCTTCGCTTGGGGTCGAGGCCAATACCGGTGTCTTGAAATGCGATGCGCAGCCAGAACGGCCGTTGTTCGAGCTTCACGGTCAGGGTGCCGCCATCGGGCATGGCCCGGAGCGCGTTGTCGCACAGGTTCCAGAACACCTGCTTGATTTTGTTGGCGTCCACCCGCGCATGTAATTCCTTTCCATTGAAGGCGCGGACAATCTGGTACTTCGGGCCTATCTCCGGTTTCTTCTCCATGAGCATCAGCGTTTCATCGAGGAGCCCGCGAACATCGGCATCTTGAAACTCGTAGGTTGTCTCACGAGAATAGTTGAGAAAGTCGGTGATGATATTGTTGAGCCGCTCGGATTCCCTGCTCACAATATTGACAAGATGCTTCTCGTCTTCTTCGAGCGGTACGAGACGCGCCAGTTCCTTGACCGCCCCGGCCACGGCCGTCAAAGGCTGCCGAATTTCGTGGGCGATCGCGGCGGAAAGGCGCCCCAGCGCGGCCATGCGCTCCTTGGTTGCCACTTCCTGTTCCAGCCGGCGGAGATCCGTGAGGTCCTGAAAGTTGAATACATAACCGTTGCGTTCAGAGTCGCGCGAACGCAGCGGCGAAATACTGATGCCCAGATAGCGGACCTGCCCCGACGGCGTCAGGAAGTCAATCTCCTTTCTGAGAGAAAGTCTCTCGCTGTTTTCGTATTGATCGGGGAGCCAGAAATCGTCATTCAGCTCCTGTAGCCTCCTGCCTCGCAATTCCGCGAAGCGATGTCCTAGGATTTCCTCGCCGGCACGATTCAGAAGCAGAATGCGTCCACCCAGGTCGGTGGTGATTAAACCGCCGCGCATCGAGTGAATGATGTCTTCGGTGAAGTCCTGCAGGCTAAGGAGTTCCTCGCGCTTCTCTTCGAGCTCCACGCCCTTCTTGCGCAGAGACTGGGCCAGCAAGCTGGCCAAATAGGCCACCGCAAGAAACCCGAGAAGATTCATGACCAGCCAGGTGCGCAGGCTCTCCGTCGTCGGCAGGCTGGAGAAGGTGCGCGGAATCTTCTCCGCGTAAGCCATCACGGTCATCACCGCAAGGAGGAGAAAGCAGGTCGCTGCCGCTAGAAAAGCGATTCGCCGGGAGAACAAGATGCTCGCGACGATAATCACCAGCAAATAGAGCGAGATGAAATAACTCTCTTGCAGACCGGTCGAATACACCAGCAGCGAAATCATCACCACATCTCCGGCGACCTGCGATCCGCCATGCCACCGCGCTTGCGGGACCCCGCGCAGCAGGATGAGGTGAAGGACTCCGAGGGTGATCCAGAAGATGATCAGCGGTAGAAAAAAGCGATTCGAGCTGAAGCCCGGAATATACTGCGGCCAGACCACTCCGATGGTGAGGATAAGCGTGATCGTCAGCAGACGAACACGCGTCAACCACTCCAGCCATTCCCTAGTTGCGAAGCTCTTATCCATTGCTCGCCCGCGCCTTCGTCCCGGCATACGGGCATCCCCAAGTCCACGCAGGAATCACAGAAGACGGAGAGAAACCCCGTCCCCGCAAAGAGGACCATGCCGAGCGGACGAAAGTCCGATTAGTGCATCGAGCTCAGCTTGCCAATGAGCGAGAACAGCGGCAAGTACATGGAAATGACCACGCCGCCGACGATGACGCCGAGAAAAACGATCATGATGGGCTCGAGAGCGGTCAGCAAGTCTTTCACCGCCGCGTCAACTTCTTCTTCGTAGAAATCAGCGATCTTCTGAAGCATGGCGTCCATCGCGCCCGTCTGTTCGCCGACGGCAATCATCTGTGTGACCATGCCCGGAAACACTTCTGATTCTTTCAAGGGCTCGGTGAGCGACTTGCCCTCCTCGAGTGATCTCCTCACCTGTTGTAAGGCCTTCTCGACGACTGCGTTGCCGGCGGTCTTGGCCGTGATGTCCAGGCCTTCCAGGATGGGCACGCCGCTGGAGATCAAAGTGCCAAGCGTTCGTGTAAACCGCGCCACGGCAATCTTTCTCATCAGAATGCCCAGGACCGGAAGCTTCAGGACGATGGTATCAAGTATAAAACGGCCCTGCTGAGTTCCGTACCAGGCTTTTAATCCGAAGATGCCACCGACGAGAGCGACCAGAATAAGCAAACCAAAAATACTGCCGACGAAATTACTCAGGGCAATGACGATCTTGGTGGGCAGTGGGAGATCCACGCCTAAGCCGGCAAACAATGTGGCGAAAATCGGCACGACCTTCCAGAGCAGCAGGGTGATGACACCGCCGGCAACGCTTATCACGCCCACTGGATAGACCAGCGCGGACTTGACGGCGCGCTGCAACTTGACGTTCTTTTCGATGTAGCTCGAGAGGCGCTGCAGAATGGTGTCCAGAATACCGCCGGTCTCGCCCGCCTCGACCATGTTCACGTACAAGGCATCAAAAACCTTAGGCGAGGTGCGCATCGCGGCAGAAAGCGTTGCTCCGCCTTCGACCTGGGCACGCGTCCCGGTCAGGACCTTTTGAAAAAACTTGTTTTCCTGCTGGCTCGCCAGAATCTCGAGACACTGAACTAGCGGGAGACCGGCATCGATCATGACCGAGAACTGGCGCGTGAAGATGGCGAGTTCCTTGGCCGTCACGCCGCCGCCGAAAGTGGGCATATTGAATTCCTTGCCCTTTTCGGTCATTTTCGTCGCTGTGATCTGCTGTCGCTTCAGCAGGCTCGCCAGTTCGGTCTTGTTCGTAGCGGTCATCACCCCGCTGACGCTGCCGCCGGTGCGGCTGGTTCCCTGATATTTATAGTCCGGCATTTGCTCGCCTCCTCAGTCTTTCAATTTCATGGGTATACGGCCGTTCAGGCAATGTCGTTTCTCCTAGCGCTTGCTGCCCGCCGGCGCCTTATTCACCATTCCAGGCATAGATACGCCGCGATTGATCATATCCTGCAGTTCATCGGCATTCGATGAACGTGACAGGGCCATGTCCAGCGTGATTATCTTTTGGAAGTAGGCGTTCGCCAGCCCCTGGTTAAAGGTTTGCATGCCCGTTTGACCCGTACCGGTTTGCATGGCGGAATAGATTTGATGAATTTTGTCCTCGCGGACCAGGTTGCGGATGGCGGGCGTCGGCACGAGCACTTCCATGATCATGGCGCGACCACGTCCATCGGCGCGCGGGAGAAGCGCCTGACAAAGAATGCCCTCCATCACCATGGAAAGCTGCGCACGAATCTGGGGCTGCTGGTGTGAAGGGAATACGTCAATAATACGATTGATGGTGGAAGCCGCCGAATTAGTGTGCAGCGTGGCGAAGGTCAAGTGACCGGTTTCCGCAATGCGCAGGGCCGACTCAATGGTTTCGAGGTCGCGCATTTCGCCGATGAGAACGACGTCCGGGTCTTCGCGAAGTGCGGCGCGAAGCGAATTCGCAAAGGAATGCGTGTCGGCGTGGACTTCGCGCTGATTCACCAGGCACTTCTTGTGATTGTGAAGAAACTCGATGGGGTCTTCGATCGTAATCATGTGCTCTTCACGTTCGCCGTTGATTTTGTCGAGCATAGCAGCGAGCGTGGTGGACTTACCGGACCCTGTTGGTCCGGTCACAAGGACCAGTCCGCGGGGCTTGTCGCACAAACCCTTGACGACCTGCGGCAATCCGAGAGCGTCGAAGCCTTTGATTTCCCACGGAATGGTACGGAAGACGGAGCCAACGGCTCCCCGCTGATTGAAAACGTTGCCACGGAAACGGGCCAAGTTTTTCAAACCGAAGGAGAAGTCCAATTCCAGGTTCTCTTCAAAGCGGTGTTTCTGCGCATCCGTCAAAACGCTGTAGGCAAGAGACTTGGTGTCCGCTGCCGTCAACGGGGGCATATCGAGAGGCCGCAGCCGACCGTGAACGCGCACGCGCGGAGCGCTGTTTGTCGTGATGTGCAGGTCGCTGCCTCCCATCTCGATCATCTTCTTCAACAATTCGCTCAGCGTAATTCCAGCCATCGCTCACCTACAATTCTATAAAACCGTTTCGCGCAGGACTTCTTCCATGGTGGTCTGTCCGAGCGCAACCTTCATCAAGCCGCTGCGCCGCAGCGTGATCATACCCTGTTCGATCGCCTTCTTCTTCAATTCCAGGGCTGAGGCGCCAACAAGAATCAATTCGCGGAGCTCATCGTTGATTTCCATGACTTCGTAGAGACCGGTGCGCCCCTTGTAGCCGCGCTTGTTGCAGGTAGTGCAGCCCTTGCCGTGGTAGATCTTAGTGGTTTTGGCTTCTTCGGTGGTGTAGCCCGCGTCGATCAAAGCCTGGTGCGGAACTTCCAGCTCTTCCTTGCAGTTCCCACAGATCCGCCGCACCAGACGCTGAGCGCAAATCAGGTTTACCGAGGTGGCCACGAGAAACGGCTCGATACCCATGTTCATCAAGCGGCTGATGGTCGAAGGCGCGTCGTTGGTGTGTAGCGTGGATAACACCAAGTGACCGGTGAGCGCGGCCTTTACCCCGATTTCCGCAGTTTCAAAGTCGCGGATCTCGCCGACCAGAATAATGTTGGGGTCCTGCCGCAGGAAAGCTCGGAGTGCAGCGGCAAAGTTCAGGCCGATCTGTTCCTTCATCTGCACTTGGTTGATGCCTGCCAATTGGAACTCGACGGGGTCCTCCGCGGTCATGATGTTGGTGTCAACGGTGTTTAACGTTGCGACGGAGGAATATAGAGTGTTCGTTTTGCCAGAACCCGTTGGACCTGTCACCAGCACCATGCCGTAGGGCTTCATGATGTTGCGTTCGAATTTCTTGAGCGACTCGGGCTCAAAACCGAGCTTGGTCATGTCCAGCCGGAGGTTTTCCTTGTCCAGCAATCGCATTACGACTTTTTCGCCGTACAGCGTGGGCACGGTCGAAACGCGGAAGTCCAGTTCCTTTTTCTTACCATCGGCCTTGTACTTGATCATGATACGGCCGTCTTGCGGCAAGCGCTTTTCCGCAATGTCCAGTTTGGCCATGATCTTCAAGCGGCTGGTAATCGCGTCCTTCAGGCGCAAGGGCGGAGTCATCACTGTGGCAAGTTGTCCGTCAACGCGGAACCTCACGCGCATTTCGAGCTCGTAAGGCTCGATGTGGATGTCGCTCGCTCCGCGCTTGACGGAATCCGTCAAGATCAGATTGACCAGCTTGATGATCGGAGCTTCTTCCGCCGCCTTCTCCAGCGTAGCAGTGTCCAGCTCCGATTCTTCGGAGGCCAACTCCAGCTCGTTGTCTTCATCAACGAGGTCTTTCATCAAGTTACTGATCTCTTCTTGATTCGTGGATGACCCGCCATAAAAACGCACGATGGCGTCGCCGATGGCCGACTCCGAGGCCACCACCGGCTCAACATTGAACCCCGTCATGAATTTGATGTCGTCCATGGCGAAGACGTTCGTGGGATCCGTCATGGCAATGGTGAGAACGGATCCGACGCGCGACAGTGGGATCACCTGGTAGCGCGATGCGGTGTCCTGGGGAATCAGCTTGATGACGTTGGGATCGATTTCGTAATACTTCAGGTTGATGGAAGGAACGCCGTACTGACGGGAGAGAACACCGGTGATGTCGTCATCGGTGATGAAGCCCATCTTCGTCAGGCAGCTTCCCAGCTTGCCTCCATTGGCGCGCTGAAACTCGAGCGCCTTTTGGAGCTGGTCCTGCGTGATGAGACTTTCCTTAACTAGTATTTCGCCCAAACGGACGGACATCCACAACGCTCCCGGCGGGTTTGCACCCAACGCTCACCTTAACAAATGCGGAAGTGGAACGTAGCCAGAATTTCGCGGACCGTTCTGAAATGGCTAATACCTGCCCAAGAGGGCAGGTCTCTCGAGGAGAGGACCGGTAGAAATCTTGACATGCATCCATACGCTGGCTATCGTGCCAGAGAGATGTCTCGGCGAACAACACGGATACCTTCTGCACCTGACCTGACCACGCTGACGAAAGATATCCAGGCTGAGCGCGGCACTCGCGGCTTTCCATCCCAGATAGACGCTTCACCCCCTCATTTGATGATAGCCAAATCATGAGCCGCTTGGACAACAAACAGCGCTGGGGTCTCGCCATCGGCGGAATACTTTTGACCCTGCTCCTGGCCGCCGTCTTCACGTTCGGATCGCTCAACGTACCATTTGAGCCCAAGAGCTGGCGCGCCGTGATGGCGCTCTACGCTGTCTCCAGTTTTATCACTGCAGCATTTCTCGTCTTTGGCCTCATCCTCGCGCGCACCATCCTGAGACTCTGGGCGGAACGCAGCAGAGAGCAACTTGGCGCTCGCTTTAAGACCAAGATGGTTGTTGGCGCGATGGCCATTTCCATTCTCCCGATCGTGTTCATGTTCATCGTCAGCTACTCGTTGATGAATCGCAGCCTGTTGCTGTGGTTCCCCAGAGCGCTCGAGGTGGCCTCCGACGAGACTCAGAAACTCCTGAACGATCTGGGCCGGGCACAGTTGCCGCGGCTTCGCGGGATGGCTCTCGAGGCGCAAGCAGAGGCAACTCGTCCCAGCACAGATTTCCTGCAGCATGTATTCGCGAAAGGCGCTGATGCAGTCTGGGTTTTGGATGGCAACGGCCAAGTGACGCAAGGCGGCATCGTCTGTGACGACCAGCCGGAGGATCGCGCCGGCGCGATTTGTGCGCAACCGGAAGTTTCAGGGCAGTACCTACGATCGTTGCCGAGTGGCGTGGAAGTTTGGTCAGCTGGCGGAAGGAGCTACTTTGCCGCTCGCGTCCCGGCTTCCCCGGCAGGTCCAGCGGGGGGATTTGTGGTTGCCGCATATCGTACGAGTCCCGACGTTCTGGAGCGACTGACGGCCATTCAATCCCAGACGGGTCAGTATTACCAGGAAAAACAGGACCTGCGCGCGCTGAAGCGACAGATGCTTTTGATTCTTCTTCTTTTCACCGTTCTGCTGCTGTCCGCGGTCATGTGGGTGGCGTTGTTTCTGGCCAAGCAGGTCACCATCCCGATTCAGGCCCTGGCGGAGGGGACGCGGGAGGTTTCATCCGGCAACTTTGATTACCAGGTCGCCGAGCAAGCTCAGGATGAGTTGGGTATCCTGGTGCGCTCCTTTAACACCATGACCACACAGTTGCGCGACAGCCGCTCTCAAATCGATCAATTCACCCGGAATCTCCAACAAGCAGTGCAGGAGCTTGAGCGCCGGCGCCAGCTGATGGAGACTGTTCTCGAGAACATTCCCACTGGGGTTATTTCGCTTGACGCCGCGGGAGCCATTCTTCGCCTGAACACTTCCGTTTCCAGGATGTTCGGGGTCGCCAGCTCTGAATCTCATTCTCTCGAGGAGCTTGTCGGGGCCGATGCCGCCCGCATCGTGCACTACCTGATGCGCAGATCACTGCGCATGGGAGTGGTCTCCCGAGAAATCGAGACGGTCGCCGCGGGACGTGTCCTGCACCTCGCTGTCACGGTAAGTTCCCTGGGGCCGCGTCGCGCTAACACCGGTTACGTTCTTGTCCTCGACGATCTGACGGAAGTGCTCCGCGCGCAGAAATCGGCGGCGTGGCAGGAAGTCGCGCGGCGCATCGCTCACGAGATCAAGAATCCACTGACTCCCATTCAGCTTTCAGCCCAGCGCCTGCTGCGATTCCTTGAGCGTCGCGACCCTTCCCAATCAGCGGCTACTCGTCACTCGGAATTGGCCAAGCTGGTTCAAGAGTGCTCGCGTCTGATCGAGCGGGAGGTCTCCACGCTCGCCGCTCTGGTCAACGAGTTCTCTCAATTCGTGCGCTTCCCGATCGCCAAACTTGTGCCCACGAATGCCAACATCATCGTTCATCAGGCGGTGGAAGTATTCTCCGGGCGGCTCGATGGCATCGCGCTCAAGACAATCCTTGCCGAGAATCTGCCGGCGGTGCGCGCCGACGAAGGGCTGCTCCGCAGCGTGGTCGTGAATCTCATCGACAATGCCGCGGAGGCACTGGAGAACTCGGCATTCCGGGAAATCCTGGTTTCCACCATGGCTCATTCGGATGCCGAGACCGTGGTGATCTGCGTCGCGGATACCGGTACTGGCATTTCGCCAGAAGACAAGGACAAACTCTTCCTGCCGCATTTTTCAACCAAGGATCGCGGAACGGGGCTGGGCCTCGCCATTGCCGCTCGCATCGTCGCCGAACACGGCGGCAGCATCCACGTCGAGGATAATCTTCCGGTAGGATCGCGCTTCCTTGTTGAACTTCCCGTCGCCGAATTGACGCCCGCCTCTCTTGCCAACCACTATGGATCGGACGCTACTCGATGACTTCTAGAACGCGTCTTCTCGTCGTGGACGACGAAGCCGGCATTCGTGACTCTCTCTCCTCGATTCTCGAGGACGAGGGTTACCAGGTTGAGGCGGTGGGTTCCGCCGAGGAAGCCTTGGAGCGGGCCGCTGCCGGCGATTTCGAGGTCGTGCTCCTGGACGTCTGGCTTCCGGGGATCGACGGCCTCGAAGCGCTAAGCCGCTTGCAAGCGTCTCCGCGGCCGCCCGCAATCATCATGATTTCCGGTCACGGTACAATCGAGACAGCCGTGCGGGCCACAAAACTCGGCGCCTTCGACTTCATTGAAAAGCCCCTCTCGCTTGAGAAGATCATCGTTCTGGTCCGCAACGCCATTCAGCGGCGCCGCCTCGAAGACGAGAACCAACTACTGCGAAGCGAACTGGGTTACCGCTACCAGGTTATCGGCGACAGCATTCCGATGAAAGCGCTGCGCCAGCAGATTGCCGTTACGGCGCCGACCAACGGCCGCGTGTTGATCTACGGTGAGAGCGGCACGGGCAAGGAACTCGTTGCTCGCTCGTTGCATGCCGCGAGCCTTCGCGGCAAGGGCCCTTTCGTGGAAGTCAATTGCGCGGCGATTCCTGAGGAGCTGATCGAATCCGAGCTCTTCGGGCACATTAAGGGCAGCTTTACCGGCGCGACGGAAGATAAGGTCGGCAAGTTTCAAAAGGCTGACGGCGGGACGCTTTTCCTCGATGAAATCGGGGACATGAGCCTGCGCACGCAATCAAAAGTTCTGCGCGTTCTTGAGGAACAGCGCTTCGAACGCGTGGGCTCCAACGAAACCTTGAGCGTGGACGTGCGCGTCATCGCCGCAACGAACAAGCATCTCGAACAGGAAATTGCGCGCGGCGCCTTTCGACAGGATCTTTTTTATCGCCTGAACGTGATCCCCTTTTACGTTCCGGCCTTGCGCGACCGCAAAGAGGATATCCCCACGCTGGCAAGATATTTCCTAAGGGAATTCAGCTCAGCCTACGGAAAGAAAACGCGCGAGCTCAGTGACTCGGCCATGGAAATCCTCATCCGCTATCCCTGGCCAGGAAATGTTCGAGAACTGCGAAACCTCGTCGAACGGCTGGTCATCGTGTGCCCCCAGGAACGCATCGAGCCGCATCATCTTCCGCCCGAACTCTTCCGTGGCGCCGCAGAAAGCCCCCACCATCCTTACTCCACGCTGCATGAAGCCCGCAGCGCCTATGAGCGGGAATTCATCCTGCGGAAACTGCAGGAGCACCGCTGGAACATGACGCAAACGGCCACCGCCCTGGGGTTGGAACGCAGCCACCTCTACCGCAAAATGAAGTCCCTGGGAATCGCTGCCCCGGACTAGAACTCGTCGATCCGGTCAGGTCCACGCCCGGCCGCAGTCCATTTCTCTCTTTCCCGCGAAACGCTGAATTCGTGTAAAATTCTCCAACCGGTGTCTTCACATTTCACAACACTGACTGGATCAGCGGTTCTCACGCGGACGCTCTTGGTCCACCGCCGCTTCACTCACTGAAAATTCTGAAACATCTTCACCGGCCGGCCAATCGCCTTACCACGCACGTGGGAAACTGGAGGAGCCCCGATGATGAGAATCGCTATTGTTTTGACGGCATTCTTGACCGTCTCGGATCTTGCCGCGCACGCGCAGAGCACCGCCGCCGCATCGGGTCGCGAATCTCACTTCGTCTCGCCATCACGGACATTTTTCCCGCATAACTGGGTCCGCGGTTATACGGATTTCTCCGTCGCGCCGTCGCACAACGAACCGGATCTTGGACGCTGCATGTTTCCCCAGCCGGCCGGTGCGGGCGGGGCGGCTTCTACGTGCACAGCTTATGCACGCTATCTCTTTAGCGGATACATTGAGTTTCAACCGCTGGGCCGGACTCTGGCGCGGCATTTCTTTCTATTCTTCGAACCGAAATTCAGCTTTGGAAGAAATATTCCCCAGCTCACGTATACGGCATCCATGTTGCCGATTGCTTTTGATCGTTCCGTTGGAATCGCTTTCCAATTGCCGAGAAATTTCGAACTGCGCGCCACGCAACATCAGGTGGATTGGTTAGGGCGCTATGGCAATTCCCTGGGCGCGGCGGACCTTCGCACCAATGGCCCTAATGGTCTTTATGCCACCTTTGGCGTGCGCTGGTCTTTCGGAGGATACGGGCACCAGGGAGCCCCTTCAGACTATTGATGCTGCAATCTAGGAACCCTGGGCCTCTTCAAGAGGCAAACTCGCGATCCTTCCTGGACGCGTGTTTCTCATTCTTTGTCATCCAAGTCGCTCGTAAGTCCCTCCAATTGGTAACGCCAGTCGAGTTCACGCACCCTTAAAGGATCTTCCCGCCAATCCGGCGATACTTTCACAAAAAGTCCCAGGTAGATTTTGCTGCCGAGGATCGTCTCGAGCTCCTTGCGGGCTTCCGTTCCGATCTTCTTGAGCATCTCGCCCTTGTGCCCGATCAGTATTTTTTTCTGCGAATCGCGCTCAACGTTCATTAGCGCTTCGATGCGCAATAGCTTGGGCGTCTCTTCATACTTTTCAACCACCACCGCCAGCGCATAGGGCACCTCGTGGTACATCACCTGTATGGCCTTTTCTCGAATGATCTCCGCGGCCAGAAATCGTTCCGGCTGGTCGGTCACTTGGTCTTCCGGGAAATACGGCGCTCCCTGCGGCAATTGTTTCAGAATCTCGTCAACTAGCTCTTCACATCCAGCGCCCTCGAGCGCGGAGATGGGCAAGATGGCGGCAAATTCGAACGCCTTCCGAAATGCATCGATCAACGGCAGGAGCTTTGGCTTCGGCAAACGATCGACTTTGTTCAGCGCCAGAATCGTTTTTCCGCTAAACCGTCTGGCCTTTTCCAGCAGCAGTTCGTCCGCGTGAGGATGCATCCGGCTGGCATCGACCATCAACAACAGCACGTCGATCCCCTCCAGCGCAGCGGCCACCTCCTGCATCATCTGCCGTCCCAGCGCCGAATCGGCTTCATGCAGACCCGGCGTATCGATGAAAATGATCTGCCCTTGCGGTTTGGTCGCAATCCCCTGGATGCGATTGCGAGTGGTCTGCGGTTTGGAAGTAACGATTGCGATCTTCTGCCCGACCAATCGATTCACAAGCGTGGACTTCCCCGCATTTGGCCGCCCCACGATGGCCACAAAGCCGGATCGAAAATCCTGCCTTCCCGCGCTGCTTTCCTTTGTAGCCATCAAGGTTTCACGATCGGCAGCTCGAGCGCACTGGGGTGTTCCGAATCGTGCATCAGCGCGACATGCGCCGTCTTGGCATCCCTCCCGGTCTCCGCCGCAACCGTACCGCCGCTGTTGTAATTCTTTTCGGCGCCCGTCGAATTGATGCTGCGCACCACCAGCCGCAGCCGGCTGCCCTTTCCCACTCGCCGCGCGAAGAAAGTGAAATTGTCGAACACGTATTTTTCAATCTTTCCGACCGCCACCGGCTTGGCTTGGCGAAGTGATTCGCGGTACCTCGCTCGCATCGATGCGCTGGTGAGCTCGACCGATTCTCCGTCGGGCAAAATCTCGTAGAGATCCGTTTCCAGATCGGTATCCGGAACGTCCATCTTGAGCCATGCCGTCAGCTTCGGGAATCCAGCGATCTCCATAGCCCCCTCGAAGGGCTCGGCGTGGTACACCACTCCCTCGCCAAACAGATTGAGCACCGCCCGCTCGGACGTCAGTGAGTTGGCTTGGTCTTCGGGCTCCGCACTGCCGGCCCTGGTATCCAGCGGGTCGTAAGTCCACGAATCCATCACCGCTGATGCGCCAGGCCTCCCCTCCGCCAGTACCCCTGATCGAAACACGTCAGCGGCGTCCACATGCGAACCGAGATACAGCGTCCTTGTTGCGTTCGAGACACTCTCGAGATTGTCCGCGTACTTCCATTCCTCCGCTCCCATCATGTAATAGGCGACGCGTTTCTTCAGAAATTCTGGCTTGGCGCCGCCCTTCATCACCCAGTCGTACCATTCCGCGTGCAACTTGTTCAGATCTAGGACGCTCGCTTGGCCGAATTTCAGTCCCCCTACTTCCGCTTTCGGCGTGCGCGTTCCCGCGTGATCCCACGGCCCGATAATCAGGTAGTGATTCGCCTTTGCTTCCGCCGTCCCGTACTGCATGTGCCGCTTGTAAAACGTGAAGGCCCCCGGCTGATCTCCGTCGTAGTGTCCAGTAATCGTCAGGATCGGCAAACTCATTCTCTTGTACTGCTCCGCATTCGGCACCATCGCGTCGTAGTAAGCGTCGGGACTCGGATGCATCAGCCATTTCTGAAACACCGTCGAAGGGTTCCCCACCAGCTTGTCGTAATCCTGAAACGCCGAGTGCGTCATGTACATCTCGCGTGACTTCGCCGACCAGAACCCACTGTCCCCAAATAGCTTGCCGTTGCCCGTTACCCCGCTGGTAAAAGTCAGCCATTGCATGTCGTACGGTCCAAAAATGTTGTATTGGAACGGAAAGTCCACACCGGGATGCGCCGCTGCCGCCGGAACGATGGTCACCAGGTGCGGGGGAAATTCCTTCAAGACCGTCCACTGGTCGAATCCCGCGTACGAGCCGCCCCACATCGACACTTTGCCATTGCAATACGGTTGTTTGGCAAGCCATTCCACGACGTCGTATCCATCCTGACCCTCATTTACAAACGGCTCGAATTCTCCGCCGGAATTTCCGCGTCCCCGCACGTCCACCAGCGCGTATACGTACCCGTGCTTCGCAAAATACATCGCGCGGTCCGTGTATGAATCTCCGATGTACGGCGTAAACGTAAAGACGACCGGCAGCGGCTCTTTCTGACCGTGCGGCGTGAACACCGTCGCGTTCAGCTTCACGCCGTCTCGCGCCGGAATCTTCACCGCCCATTGCATGTCGATGGTTGGCTCTCCGGCTTGCTGCCCCCTCGCCAGGGCCGTTCCCAACAGGAAGGGCAGCGCCCATCCGACTGCGGCCATACAAACCATCCTCAACGCCACACCGAGCATCTCTACCCCCAGCACTTCGATTGCTTGCCTTTCCCTTCTCGTCCTTGACTGGAGAGTCCTCTATGTTCTACGGCTTCGCGAGCACGGCCTTCATCTGCCTGCGAATTCGCACGCGCAACACTTTTCTCTGGTTTGCTTCCAGGACTTCGAAGCGATGTTCCGCCAGATCGATCTTGTCACCTGGCGCGGGTACCTTGCCGGAAACATGGCTCAGCAAACCTGCCAGAGTGGTTACCGCCTCATCCGTCTTGTCCCCGAACTTCACGCCAAGCAATTCCTCCACTTCGCCGATTGGCATGCTGCCGCGCATCACCAGTCCGCCATCCGGTTCGCGTACGACATCCGGCGCCGGGGGCTTTCCCGCGTTTCCGCTTTGGCCCACGATCTCTTCCACCAGGTCTTCCACGGTGGCGATGCCGGCTACGGTTCCATGCTCGTCGATAACCACTGCCAGCGGCTGCCCCTTCTGGCGCATTTCGCGCAGCAACTCCGAGCCAATCTTCGTTTCCGGTATAAAGAGAACGGGCTTGACCAGTTCACGCACCTTGCGCTTCAGCAAATCTTGGTCCGCGATTTGCAAAAGGTCCTGCGAGTATACGACGCCGAAAATATCGTCGAGCGTTTTCTCATACACGGGAATCTTATTCAATTTCGTCTCAACAACTTTTGCGTGCAGATCTTCGAGCGTGGCGTCTGCCGGCATGGCCACGATATCGGGCCGCGGCGTCATGACTTCGCGCACCCGTTTGTCGCTGAATTCGACGACTTGCTCGATCAAGTCCGCCTGTTCCGGCTCAATGATGCCTTCTTCTTCCGCGGCCTCCACCAACGCTTCGATTCCCTCTTCGGTGCGCTGCTCGTCGGTCTTTTCGACGTCGTGCTCCGAAATTCGCGCGAGCGATTCCGCGCCTTCCAGGAATACGCGCACCGGCCAGACGAACCACATCGCCCCGCGAATCAACGGCAGGAGTGGAAGCAGCCAGCGACCGGTGGTGCGGTACAACAGCATGTCCGGAATAAAGTGCATCGCGATGACCACTTCCAGCACAAGAAAGACGCAGAACTCAACAAAGGACTCCCAGGTGCCCGGCACGAAGTACACCACCCCTCGGGTCGTCTCCAGCACCAGAAACGCGAGCCAGAAATGCCCGAGGATTCGGAATGTCCGCCCGCCGCTGCGGCGATTGATCTTCAGCTTTGGCTCGATCTCCGCTTCGAAGATTTCCAGATGCATATGGATGCGGCCCGTAGTCATGCGGCCCAGTTCGCGATAAATAAGTGTCAGGTAGGAGAAAATGGGCAAGGTAAAAGCTACAAGCACGACGCTGAATGCGTAAAGCCAGCCTAAATTCATGACCTGAGCCCGAGCCGTTTTCGCAGCTTCCGCTCGATGCGGTTCATTTCGCCGCGATCGGCTTCGTGGTCGTAACCCAGCAGATGCAAAACGCCGTGAAGAATCAGCACTCGAAGCTCACTCGAAAGCTTCCGCCCGTGTCTCTTGGCGTGGCGCCGTGCCGTCGCGGGGGAGATGGCAATATCGCCCAGGTATTCACCGGCTCGGACCGTCTTTGGGCCCCGTCCCAGCCGGACCGCTTTTCGCCGCACTACCATGGGGAAGGAAAGCACGTCGGTAGGACCCTTCTTCTTGCGAAACGTCTTGTTCATCCGCGCGATCTCTGCATCGCTCACCAGGCAAACCGCTAGGCCCGTTTCTTCCAGCCCCAGTTCGTTTTTCACGTGGCGCAGAAACGATTCGAGGGGACGCCGCACCAGGCGCACCGCCCGCTGGCGGTTCAGAATCATCCTTGTTACGTTTCTTTTTCTCGTTCTTTACCGGATTCTCTCGTGGGCGTTCCCGCTTTGCCATTGACAGTGTTCCCACCCCGCTGCGGGTGAGCTACATCATACTCTTCATAGGCGCGGATGATCTGCTGCACCAGGTTGTGCCGCACCACGTCCTTCTCCCCGAACTGCACCACACCGATCCCGTCGATCTTCCCGCAAACTTCCAACGCTTCGACCAAGCCGGACTTCTTCCCCTGCGGCAGGTCGATCTGCGTCACGTCGCCGGTGATCACCGCTTTGGAGTTGAAGCCCAGCCTGGTGAGGAACATCTTCATCTGCTCGCTGGTGGTGTTCTGCGCTTCGTCGAGGATGACGAATGAATCATTCAGCGTGCGGCCCCGCATGAACGCCAGTGGCGCAACTTCGATGATTCCCTTTTCCAGGAAGCGCTCCAACTTGTCCGCATCCAGCATGTCGTACAGCGCGTCGTATAGTGGCCGCATGTACGGATCGATCTTCTGTTGCAGTGTCCCGGGCAGAAAGCCGAGTCGTTCTCCCGCTTCCACTGCGGGTCGCGCCAGGATGATGCGGTTCACTTGCTTCGTAAGCAGCGCGCTCACCGCCATGGCCACGGCAATGTAGGTTTTTCCCGTGCCGCCCGGCCCGATCCCGAACATCATGTCGTGCTTCTCGATTTCTTCCATATAGCGCCGCTGGCTGGCGTTTTTCGGTGTAACTTGTTTCTTCCCGAACGAGCGAGTCCGACTGTGCTCAAACATCCCGCGCGGCGATTCGTGCGGTTCTTCCGTCGCCACGCGCATCAGCGATTTCACTTCCGCGGCGGAAAGCGTCCGCCCATGCCGGGTGAGATGGTTGTACTCCTCCACAATCTTCACGGCCTGGTCGACACTGTCCTGCTCACCCTCAATGGTCAGCCGCGTGTCGTGCAGATGCGTGCGCACGCGCAGCGAATCCTCGAGCACGCGCACATTTTCATCCAGCGTGCCAAAGAACGGTTCGATTTGTCCGGAAATGTGAACGGTACGCCGCATCCAATTGGAAAGTTTTCCTGTTACCGGAACCGGGTGGCCGATGGGATTCCTCCTGCAGGGGAGAAACTCATTACACCCTACCCGACCCCCGCGTCAGGGTCAAGTTGCGGAATCTTGACGCGAAACCACATGCTCCAGAGAGGTCATAAGCGCTCCACTACTTTGAATCCCTTTCCGCCATCGCAGCTTGGATCGCCTTTTCAGCCACCGGCGCCATCACCGCGTATCCGGCAGCGTTGGGATGGAGGCCATCCGCGCTGATTTCCTTTTTGAGCAGCCCTTCGTCGTCCACCATGACGGAAAAATAGTCGAGATATACATGGCCTTTCTCCGCGGCGTACTTTTTGATCCAGGTGTTCAGTTCTAGAATCTTCTCTGGTGGGCGCTTGATGCGCATATCGATAGGATGGCCTTCGCGGTCGTGCCCATAGTTGCTTACGGGCATTACCGAGGACAACACCACGCGAATGCCATTGGCGCGGGCCAGTTCCGCCATCGACGCCAGGTTCCCTTCCGTTTCCTCCAGCGTGATCGGACCCGTATTTCCAGCAATGTCGTTGGTTCCCGCCAGAATCACTACAACTTTCGGCCGCAGGGCGATCACGTCGGCGCGAAATCGCAGTAACATTTGTGGTGTCGTCTGCCCGCCAATTCCCCTCCCCAGGTACGGCTTCCCTGGAAAAAATCCACCGAATTGTGGTAGCACCCACATGTCCGTAATCGAATCGCCCATGAAAACGACGCGCTGTTCGTCCTTCGCCAGGGCTGCCATGGTGGCGTTGGCATCCCGATAGTGCGCGAGATCCGGCCAATCCTTCAGCCGCTTCTCTTGCGCTTCCAACCTAGCCTTCACCTCTGCCAACTCCCCGCAATCCTCCGGCGCCTTCGCGGGCGCTTGGGTCTGCGCCCCTGCCAATAGCCCGTGGGCGCACACGGCCAAAGTAACGGCAAGACAAGCAGTCAGCTTGAAAACAGTCTCCATCGATTTCTCCTTCCTCTTCCTTCCGAGAACTAACCACTAAGAACCAAGAACTGAAGCTACCCTCACCCTCCCGGCCAGTGCCCCAACCATTACCTGTACTCTGGTACGGAGGCTCTATGGACGTAAACCTTGCGTAACGCAAAGATGTGGTCGAAGCAGAGATTAATACTTTCAAAATTCACTGGCGGATGGAAGGGGTACGATGACAGGTAAATTCATTCTTCTCGGTGCTCTTGCGAGCCTAGCTTTGAACACATCTTCGCGGGCAGCAGAACTTGGGACTTCATGCGCTCCTCCCCTCAACGCCGTCCTCATCAGCAAGATTAGTTGCAATGGATACCTCAGTGTTCCCATGACCGCCGATCAGGAACAGTCGCTCCCCCTCCAGGTTATCGCCACCCTAGAATGCGGCCAGGAAGTCGGGGTACTCTCCGACGCCGAAGGATATACGGTAAATATCCACACCACGGACGGCAAGAATGGTTACGTCGCGCGCATGTATCTCACCCAACCGGTCCGGAAGCAAGCAAAGGTTTCGGCACCAGGGGATGACGCACCGCTGAATAACGGCGTGGCCCACTGGCAGTCTGGCTCCAAAGGTAGCTATGAATTTACGAGCGGGGACAAGCTGGTGGAATCGCTGACCGCCAATGGCATCACCGTACAGATTTCGCTGCAGGACACGGGATGGAAAATGCGCGCCAATGTCGCCGTGGTCAACGGCGGCCAGCAACCGGTCCACTTACAGCCGAGGTTGCTCTCGCTGGATGAGATCGCGCCACTGGTGAGGCCGCTTCGCTACCAGGATCCGGCGGAAGTGGCCAAAGCCGCCAATCATCAGATCCTGTGGACCGCGGCCAGCGCAGGCCCATCTGGCGGCGCGCAGCCGCAGCGGACTTCATCGAGCACCGACCTGTACACCGTGAATTACAGACTTCCGTCGTCTGACCCTTCACGCAACTATCTCGCACAGCACCAGGCCCTCGAAGAGATCGCCGCGAAAAATCAGGCCGCGCTCGTCAACATGGTCCGGGAAATCAATGCTCTCTCATTGAGAGAATGTACCCTGAAACCAAACGAGAGGACCGCGGGAGCCGTGTGGTTCGAACGCGACGCAAAATCAAACCAGGTTGTCTTGCGCGTCCCTGTCGGCGGCGTAATCTTTGAGTTTCCGCTTTCCTTCAATCACGAAAAGTAATCGAGTCTATACGCCGCTCCTGTCCCGCCCTTCTTCCTCCGGATGGGCGGGGCTTTCGTTTCTGGTCCCTTCTTTTAGGTTGTTTCATTAAGTGCGTTGCGCCAACCCTCGGCCGCTGCGCGCATTTTTGCCCATCCGCGAATAGCTTGAACTTCTTCGGCGCGCGTCACGCTCGAGAGGCTGCGTTTCCTGAATCTCACTGGGGAGGCATGTGGAGATGGCAGAAGATGCCTGCGTCCGGCGGTTTTTCCGGTACGCAGAGCAAGCCCACAACAGATTCAGCAAGATTCAGTTAGAGTCAGCAGCCCGCCAGTTCCCAGGATTGCGGTCCCTACCGGACCGCGGGCTGGCAAGGATTTCCCGGAACGTTCTTCAACGTTGTTCCCCATCGATGGCAATTGGTCCAGGCGACCAGCTACAATGTTTGTCTATGAAGTGCCCGGGCTGCGGAACCGAAATGACGGCCATGGCGCTGGGCGGCCACTTAGGCGCACAGGTCAGCATCGATGTGTGCGCCCCTTGCCAGGCGTTCTGGTTCGATCAGTTCGAAAGCCTGCAGCTCTCTGCCGGCTCCACACTGAAGCTCATGAAGTTTATCGGTGAACACTCGTCACTGCGGAAGGCATCGCTGCCGGACGCGCTCCCCTGTCCGCGGTGCGCAACGAGGCTGCGGCTGGCGCACGACATGCAGCGAAACATGCCTTTCACTTATTGGCGATGCGGGAACGAACACGGTCGCTTCATCGGCTTTTTCGAGTTCTTGAAAGAAAAGAATTTCATCCATCCACTGTCGTCTGAACAGATCAAGGAGTTGCGGCAGAACGTTCAGTTTGTGAATTGCTCCAACTGTGGGGCGTCCATCAACCTGGAATCCACCTCGGTCTGTTCCTACTGCCACTCGCCCATCTCCATGCTCGATATGAAGCAGCCGCAGCAGATGCTGGAGCAGCTCAAACAAGCTGCCGAGCCTCGGCCGATTGATCCGGCACTCCCTTTGAAACTCGCGTCCGCAAGGTTGGAAACGGAAACCTCCTTGGCCGGATTTGATCGCAGTCCTGAATGGTGGAGCGATGCTCACTCGTCCGGCCTGGTGCAGGCCGGTCTGAACGCCGTCACCCGATGGCTCAACGAGTTGGTTGATTGATGGCTATGAGCCCCCCTAATTAATTAGGAGAATTCAAGCGTGCGCCTTTAAAGATGCATCATTTCCGAAGGGTAGGTAGTGGGTTAGTGTGCCGAAGTCCAGCGCGGAAGGTTCTTAGAGTAAGTCTCGCGTATGACAACTCCGCTGAGGAGGCCATATGTCCAAAGTTACGCTGGCATTCGGATCATTCGCATGAGGAGTTGCCGCCACGCTTTTTGCCCTCTCCGGTAGCCCCGCGCTCAGTTCGGCGCAAGGGCGCATTACACCTCAAAGGCCCATTCCACCTCTGGCCGTGGGTAGTGGCGCAGGGATTCCCACCGTGCCCGTTATTACCAGCATTACGCAGATTTTGGCGTCTCAGCCACAAACTTGGCCTATGACGTGGACGGGTCGGAGTGTGTCAGATGTGTTTTTGACGGCCCAGTATTGAGATATAGCGGAGGGAATTTCCAGTTTACAGACTATTCGTTTTCTGGCCCGGTACGAGTTGAATTCACCGGCGCTGCCCGAAATACGCTCCTATTCCTTCAGTTTGTCCAAAGTTTGGCCGCTGGCCACGCCCCTAAACAGGAGGTGCCAAACACCTCGGTACTGAAAACAGTAACGCTCAAAGAGCCGATTAAACGCAGCTTTGGAATAACTAAGTAAGTAACACTTCAAGGGGAATCTTTTTCAAACTGACCCACAACCCACGCTTCAGCGCGTTTGACAAAGCTGTGAGCCTCGTTTAACGTTAGAAGTTTGAGCGATACCCAAAAGGAGCAATAGATGGCGCAGGGACAGGCTACCAAAGTTAAGAAGAAGAAAAAGTCAGTTTTGAAGCGCGCGGCGCAATCCCGTCAGCGCGCCGAAGTGAATCGCGCCAACCGCACTCGCGTTCGCACATTGCCAAGGGCGTGCTGCACGAGAACACCGCCAACCGCTACAAGTCGCGCCTCACGCTGGCCTACAACGGCGTCAAAGCCAAGCCTGCCAAGTAGCAACGGTCCTCTCGCTTTCGGATCTTATTGGTTTTTCTAGGGCGGGCCTCGGCGCGCCCGTTCTTTTTTCATGCGAGGCCTGATGTCACAGTCGATCCCCATCACCCGCGTTTCACAGTCCCGTCTCACGGAAGCGCTGCGCGAGAATTCCGAATTCGGCGCCACCTTCAGCGACCACATGTTGGTCGTGGATTGGGAATCGGGCTCCTGGAAGCAACCTCAAATCGTTCCCTTCGGCCCGATTTCGTTTTCTCCCGCACTCACTCCTTTCCACTATGGTCAGGCCATTTTCGAGGGCTTCAAAGCGCATCGTACCGCCGGCGGGGGTGTGGCACTCTTTCGCCCGCGTGAGAATTTCACTCGCTTGAATCGCTCCGCCACGCGCCTGGCCATGCCCGACATTCCAGAGTTGCTGTTCCTCGAAGGCGTCGCTGAATTGGTTCGGCTCGATCGTGATTGGGTCCCCCATCGTGAAGGGGGTTCTCTCTACGTCCGCCCAACGTACTTCGGTGTCGACGACACCCTTCTGGTTCGCCCCGCCAATCGTTTCCGTCTCATCGTCATGACGTCTCCCGTAGGCCCCTATTTCGCGCAACCGATTCGCCTGCTCGCCGAAGAGCGCTTCGTCCGCGCCTTTCCCGGCGGCACCGGCGACAGCAAAGCCGCTGGCAACTATGCCGGTGGCCTCCTCGCCGCGCGCCTGGCCCAGGAAAAAGGATTCCACAACGTCCTCTGGCTCGACGGAGTCGAGCGCCGCTTCGTCGAAGAGTCCGGCGTGATGAACGTCTTCTTTGTTCTGGAAGGCAAAGCGATTACTCCGCCCCTCACCGGCACGATCCTTCCCGGTGTTACTCGCGACTCCGCCCTGACTTTGCTGGGCGAGATGGGCATCTCCGCCGAAGAACGCCAAATCGCCATCGACGAACTTCTCTCCGCGCACACCGCCGGAAAACTCACCGAAGCCTTCGGCGCGGGAACCGCCGCCATCGTTGCTCCCATCGCCTGCATCCGTTACCGTGATCGCGACCTACAATTCTCCCCCGTTTCCGATTCCTCGGTCGCCGCGCGGCTCCGCTCTCGTCTCGTGGCCATCCAAACCGGCCGTCAGCCGGACACCCACAATTGGCTCTTGCCCATCTAGGCTCACTCCGAAAAGGTGCACTCAATGAACTACTACGCCTTGTTCTACGAACTTGTCGACGACATGGTCACGCGCCGGGTCCCCTTCCGCGAAGAACATCTGCGCCTTGCCCGCGAGGCCCGCGAACGCGGTGAGCTCGTTCTCGCCGGCGCGCTCGCCGATCCTGTCGACCGCGCCTTGCTCGTTTTCCACGTCGATGACAAGAGCAAGGCCGAATCCTTCGCCCGCAAAGATCCCTACGTCGTGAACGGCCTGGCAAAGAGATGGGAAGTCCGCCCCTGGAAGGTGGTGGTCGGCAACGAGCCGCCCGCTTCATCCGCCGCCTCTGGTTCTCCGGCCCGGACGACCGAAACCATCCTGCGCCGCTGGTCCGCTCGCACCACCAAAGCGCAATTGCCGAAATATCTGGAGCACTTTTCCAAAAATGTTCTGCCCGAGCTTCGCCGCGTCCCCGGCTACCTCGGAGCCATGGTTTCCGTTGGCCGCCTCGATGGCGAAATCGAAATCGTGGTCGAGACCACCTGGCGTTCCCTCGAATCGATCCGCAACTTCACCGGTCCCGACCTCGAAGCCGCCGTCGTCGCCGACGAGGCCGCCGCCTTGCTCACCAGCTTCGACCGCCGCGTCCGCCATTGCGAAATTGTGGCGGCCGATCGCCCTTAGCTCCCTCGCCACGCAACCCACGTTCGGGATTGCGACCCTCCCCCGTACGCCCGTCACCCATGTTGTACAGCGCAAGAATCCCTATATCACCTGGGCGGCCCACTTTCCTCCGGGGCTGCGGGTTTCGATCACCATGCCCGGTGAGGAGATCGTATCGCAGGTCCGCCGGCCGGCAGCCCTTCGGATCACTCGCGGTCTGCGGCGGCAGTTTCCCTCATGCGGCCAAGATCAATCTCAATCAAGGCATATTGCGGCAGGTAAACGTCCTGTCCGTGCCTGGTAAGGAGGAATGTCAGCGAAGCTCCGAGACCTACCCATCGTGCCGCATTGGCAACCGCGGCATCACTCATTGACGCGCCGATTGCGTGAAGGGGAGCTTCGGAAATATCATCAGAAACCTTCCCAAGGAAGTAGGCATAACCAAGGTCAACCAGCCCGTTTAGCCTCCCGGGTTTGCGACCGTAGAATCTGCCTTCTTGGTCTAGAGCAAAGCGCGCCTGTCGATCGGCTTCCGCCGCACACAACGAGCCGCCCACGCGAAGAGGCTCTCCGTCGGGGGGCACGATGCGCTCGACTCGAAGATAGAGACTCCCCGCGCGACTCAGCATTCGCGGCGCAACACTGCGGACGACGGTTCCTTCCACCACGCTACCAGGCGAGAAAACACGGCCGGCAGCGCGCACGGGCTCCGCCAGCTGGGCTCGAAATGAGTCGCCCCCATGATTCAGCGAGGCGCGGAGCGCAGTAAGCAAGTAGGCTTGCGCCAGATGTGGTTCTTCCGCAGCGGCCGCTGACGGCACGTTGGGCTCAAGCGGAACAGAAAACAACACTTCCCGGCGCAATGCCATCAGCAGCGTGTCGGTGGCCCTGCTTTTCTCTCGCGCTGCACCCGCCGCAGGCAGTGACTTGGCCTTGGGCTGGACCATCACTGCGGAGCTGGCACGCAGAACTTGCACGTCCAACGGCAGCACTTCACCCGTGGGCAGCAGCAAGTCCGCGGCGCTCAATTCCACGCGATACTCCGTTGGGCGGCTCGTCTCCAACGGGTTGAACGCCCGAACAATCGCGCGTCCTGTTTTCCGCCAGAATCCCAACCCTTCGCGGATCTTTTCGACCGAGCCCACAGTGACGCGAATCGTGCTCTCGGCAGGCGCCGCTACGTGTTCGCCGGCGTAAAGCGGCGGCGAGAGGCGGCCCTCCAGCACTCCTCCTTTTTCGACGCGGCCCCAGCTCTTGCGGCCCGGGAAATCCGCGCGCAACATCGATTCACTGTGCACATGGAGAACGGAAACACCGGGCAGTGGGCCGGCCGAACTTGCTTCTTTACGGCTAAGCTCCTGCGCACGGAGCACGCACGGGAGAATAGCTAAGATCCCGGTGCCCAGAAGTGTTTTCCGGAAAGACGCGATGCGACTCATATTCCCTCACGATTGGTATTTTCTCGGAATGCACTGATCGGCAAGCTGATCGGAGGCCGTCGAACGGGGTAGGCCGTGGGGCTCCCCGTTCGACTGGCGGTCAAACCACAACTGTGAGCGACTTCAGTTCCCGCCTCCCGCCTGGCCCGTGGAGGAACTCTGCACCAAGCCCAGGACTCGTGACTCGCGCCACTGCTTGAGCAGCGCTTCGCGCTTCTTGCTCAGGTCGCGACCGTCGCGCACGGCCGGATACGGGACGTTTGCGCCCATCAATCCCTGCCACTGGATGAGGTTGAATTTCGCGGCGTCCACGCGATCTTCACGACTGAAGTCGAAGCCTTCCGTCTTTGCGGCCCAGTAGGCAGCGGTGTGCGTCGGCTTGGCGTAAAACGCAGACAGCGCATTCTTCTTCAGCGTGTTTTTCGCGGTGGCCACCGGCAAGGGCAGTTGTGTATTGCGCAAGATGTCCGGCACGATGGAATTGAAACCCCACTTCTTGGTGTTCTTCGAGAAGATATCGCTCATGGGACGGTCCAACGCGTCGTACGTGCCCAGGTGCTCGATCCCCAGGATGTCGACGATAGTGGCGATCATGCTGACGGTGGTGTATTTCGTGGACACCACCGCTCCTTGCTTCACGTACGGCCCGGCCACGAACGCGATGCTGCGATGCGCATCCACGTGATCCGGCCCGTCCTGTGCGTCGTCTTCCACTACGAACACGAGCGTATTGCCGCTGTAGCGCTTGCTCTTGGCCACCTTCTCCACGATGCGCCCCACGGCGTAGTCATTGTCGGCCGTCTGAATCTCCGGTGTGTTCACGCCGTCGATGGCCGTGCCAAAGTTACCGGTGTGGTCGTGCATCACGCGCACGAATTCCAGGTTAGGAAGATTGCCGTTCGCTTCGAATTGGTCGAATTCCCGCGCCCATTCATCCACGCGGTAGAAGTCCGGGAAGTGGTTGTCGTAGCCGCGGAAGAACTGATCTGTGATCGGGCGCAGTGCCGCTTTTGTAGCGGCGGAAACTGGAGTGTTCGAATCGGATGGATGACGGAGCAGTGGCGCCCCACCCGAGGCGACCGGGACGCTGTACGGCCCGAGGTCGATGAAGAATCCGTAGTTGCGCACGTTCAAGCCCGCGCGAAGCGCGGAATCCCACAGATAGCCGGCGCCTTCTTCGCCTTCCGGACTGTCCGGAGCGGAAATATCGGCGGTACCGAGCAGCAGGTTATTTGCAACGCTTGGCGGCAGACTGTCATACGCGGGGAACGCCGCGGCGCGTTCTTGCGGCGTGCCAAATCCGACGTTCACGTTGCGATTGGTGCCCTCGTAGTCATAGTTCAAGCCGCGACCAGCGTAGTTGATGGGCTCGGTCTTCTCGATGGTGTCTGCGGCTCGCGCGGAGGTCGACCAGTTCCAGCCGTCTCCACTCACCTCGCCGCTGTCGTAGAAGTTATCCAAATCGACGAAGCTGGCGGCCAGCGCGTGAAGATTCGCCGTCAACGGCTGCGGGTATACCACGATCGAGGGATCGCCGTTGCCTTTGCCGAGGTCGCCCAGGATCTGGTCGTAGGTGCGGTTTTCTTTTACGATGTAAATGACGTGCCCAATCTTCTCATGAAGGAAGCCCATAATGCCCACATCGGCACCATTTTGCTGTGCACTATAGTTGTTGTTCTGGGCCACCTGAGCGGTCAGTTCTTCCAAGGCATCTCCATGCGGCACGGGCAGCGTCAAGAACCCGGCTTTCGTGAGCTGCCAAGCATAGGAATTTGATGCGGCGCAACCTGCTTCGGTGCCACTCGGCAGCAGTGAAGCGGCGTCGCGGCAATTCTGCGGATTGGGCCCGGCGTTGCTCTTCCCGTTGACGACGTAGAGCATCGAGCCGTCGGCACTCACGCTGACTGAATTCGGATACCAGCCGGTGGGAACCAAGCCGCGCAATTCGCTTTTGGCGCCGGAAGGGCCGTTGCTTCCGGCACTCTGAGCCGCAAGATGAATTACGGCCACGGAATTGGCGCCGCCGTTGGTCACGTACAAGTAACCGCCATCGGGTGACCCGGCCACGCTGTTCGGGCTGCTTCCCTTAAAGCCACTGTTGTTGGCGAAAACGGATTTTGGCGCGGTCGTGCCAATCTCCTCGATGACCTGGTGTGTCTTGGTATTTATCACCGCCACGGAGTCGCTGCTGGATTCCGTTACGTAGAGACGCGTTTCCTTGGGATTGAGCGCGATGCGCGTTGGTTGCCCTTTCAGGCGAATGCGCTCGGCAATCGCTGGCGAATTCGTGGATATATCCACGACCACGATTTCGCGGTCGCGTGCGCTCGAAACGAAGGCGGTCGAGCTGCCCTGGATGGCCACCCACACTGGATACTCTCCTCCTGGCACGCCGTTGCCCGGGCGAAGGTCCAGTTCGGCCAACACCTTGCGCCCGGCGATGTCCACCAGGCTGATCGAATCGTTTTCATAATTCGCCACCACCAGCCGCTTGCCGTCTGCGGTCAATGCCAAGCCCATTGCACCCGGGGTGATGTTCCCCAAAGCCAGCGCCGCGGGATGACCTAGTTTTACCGGAGCGCCGCTCTCGGCCCAGCTGCTTCCATTCCAGTCGTAGAAATGAACGTTGTCATCCGGCCCGCCACTGACGTAAAACTCCTTCCCGGTCGCATTAAACGCGAGCCCGTCGAAAGCGCTAGGCACTTGAAGGACCTGTGTTTCGAGAGGCTTCCCGCCGGAAATATCAAAGACAAAAATATATTCGTTGGACTCGTCGGCATTGGAGTTTCCAAGATTCGGGCCCGCGGTAATATTTTGGCTGTTGTAGCCGCTGGTAAGAATGAGCAGCGTGTGTCCTTCGGGACTGATTGCCGTGGTTACCGCTTGCCCGACGGTAAAGCTCGGATCGAACGACAGTCCCGGATTCAACCGCTGGAACGACGACCCGGGAGCGGCCGATGGTGTGATGTGCAGGCCCGTCGGAATGAAGGTGCCTCTCTCCAAGACGGGGTCATCTGCCCTGGCGGAAACCACACCTCCCATGCTGATAAAACTCGAGATGGCCAGCGCAAGTGTGGACACAACCACCTGCGGCCGGCGGGTTCGGCCATTCCGCAACATGTGTTACCTCCTGTTTACTCTGCAGTTCTCGGGGTCTTAGTCGAGTGGACCCTCTACAACGGCTCTTTTCAAAGCGTTTGGCTGAGGTCCATCAAGTTAGGCGGGCTTTGTTTCAGAAGCTTCTTCCGAAAATGAATAATCCGCAAATCTTTTTTAATCTGATGTGTATGTTGCAATTTTTCGGCGGTAGGCGATTGCGCGTGAGTCCCGACCAATCCAACGCTTGGAACCTTGGACCCTCACGTGAACTCTCTTTTCTGAACGCCTCTCTACCTGGGCGCGGCCTGCGTCTCTGGGGCTGTCAGCTCCGTCACCAGGAACTCCATCACGGCGCGCGCATCTTCCCCACCGCGTTTGAGTCGGTCGTCGGCCTTCTGAAAAGCCCGCAGGCCTCCTAGCAAGCGCTGCCGGGAGATCTTCCTGGCGTTCTGGAGTGCCAGTTCGGCCTGTTCAGGTCTCATGCCAAGGGTGCGCGCGGCCTGCCAGCCATTGGCTACACCCTTCAGCTCGCTGGCCTCGATCAATTTGCGGTACATCCAGGTCATCGCACCAAGCATCGGCAACGGCTCTTCCCCATCACGCAGCAAACGGTCGAGGAACTCCAGCGCTTTTTTCGGCTGGCGCGATGCCAGCATGTCCGCCAATTCCCAAACCGTCGTGGTCTTTTCCGAAATTACCATCGCGCGCACATCCTGCCGCCGGATCAGTTTTCTCTCTCCCGCATAGGTTGCCAGCTTCCCGATTTCCGTTTTCAATCGCATCAAATCCGCTGCCACAAACTCCGCCAAATCCTCCGCGGCGCCCTTTTCGAATTCCACGTCCTCTTCTTTGGCCATCACTCGAGCGAGTGCCGTCGCCGACGCCAGCCTCTCCTCCACTTTCTCGCCCAGCCCGCAATCCACCACCAATGTTTTCTCCGCCAGCAGCTTCCCCAATTTCATCCGTTGATCCAGCCCCGTCGCTTCTAGCACCAGTACCGTAAATGGCGCTGGATCTTCGAGATACGCGCCGACCTGGGCCACGGCCTCGTCCCGGTGCTTCTCCCCGAGCTTCTCGATCGCTTGCACATCCTCGAGGAATACCACCTGTTGCGGTGAAAGCATGGGAAACGTCTGCGCTTGTTCGAACGCCGCCTGCGTCTCATCGCGCTCCGCCGAATACCGCGACACCGCCCAGGTCCGCGATGCTTCGGTCACAAATCTTTCGATCAATTGAGTTCGGCAGGCGTCGCGAAGGTACGGCTCTTCCCCCAGCAGCAGAATTGCCGGAATGGGCTTGCCCTTCTCCAATTTCCACAGCAATTCTTGAGCCGATAGCCGCGCCATGTGCTCCCCTTCACGTCCTAATGGACGAATCTCTCGACTCCCTCAGGCATACTCATTTCGCGCAGCCGTCGTTAAGTCTCCTCTAATAATTCTCCACCACCGCCGCCACCAGCCGCGCCGCAAACTCTTGCGCCATGCGGTCCAGTGCCGGGTCTTGCTCTTCAAAAAAGTTCCTGATGCTGCTTGCGTTGTTCACGTCCGTGGAAATCTCGTACTGATTGCGGAAAATAAAATTGTCCGTGTGATAGAGAATCTTCCCCGTCTCGCGTTCTTCGAACGAGATCTCGCACTTCAAGGTAACCAGCATGGTGGTCGCGCGCCCCGTCGCCGTATCAAACAGCAGCGGTACCGCTTCCACACTCAGGACCTTGCCCCGCAGCACGGCATCCCCGTTCGCCGGATCCGGCACCACGCGATAGGAAGTCTTCGCTAGGAATTCATGCACCGTGGCCGTCGTTAATCTCTGTTCGATGCGGTAACTGGTCGTTTTGTTTTCGAGCGCCGGCACAGCAATTACATGGATGCTCTTCGGCAGCGAGTTGCTCCGCTCCGCCACGTGATATCCGCAGCCCGCCGCTGCCAGACACAGCACCACTGACATCCCCAGACACGCCGTGTTTCCCCCATTCATTCCGCGAGTTTCTCCGCCAGCTTTACCGCATTCGCCGCTGGCAATCGAACATTATCAGCTGCACCCCAGAACCACCAAGTCCCGGGCTTGGACGGCTCACCCTGCGCTGCGCCCAGCTGGATGGCCACCGCTTCCGCGCCGGTCACATTGCTCGGAGTTTCTGGCGGTTGAAGAACGGAAAAGCCTGCCGCCTTGCATGCGCTGACGACCCTCGCTGTATCCACGGAAGGGTCCAGCTCCCCGCAGGCAGAAAACGTGACGCCGTAAAATACCGGCACATGCACCAACTGAATCGCGGGAACCACGGCCGTGCCGCGAAGGCAGGAGCGCACCTCTGTTCTGAGAATTGCCAACGCTTGGCGTAGATCGATTCGGCTGGCAGGCCCAAACCGATCCAGGGTATTGAAGGCTACTTGCGCATCGAATACTTGCTTCCCAGTATTTTGAAACGAAAGCAACTGACTCGTCTGGGTTTCCAATTCTTCGATGCCTCGTTTTCCTGCCGCGGAAACGGGTTGGAGCACGATAGAAGTAAGTCGGCTTAAACCGAGGTCTTGCAAGGATAAAGACAAGCGCACCATAGCTTCGGCGACGGCGGAGGGAATGAACGTGCGTGTGGGCTTCCCGGGAAGGACTTCGCCGCGAAGTTTCTCCAGACCCGGAAACCATGCCAAGGAGTTGGCGCCTGCCGCCGAGTGACCTGACAGGTCGATAGTCACAGCCCCGCTGCGGTGCGCCAGTTCGAGATTCGCGAGTGTGAATTCGAACGAACTGGTGAAAAACACATATCGCGCGCGGTCGAAGCTGCTTTCTTCCACCGGCTGAATTACCGCCGGCTCTCCGCCCGCTTCAGTCAACGTTCCCACGGCGCTTTCCTCATCGACCAGCCGTAAATCCCATTCCGCGAACCGGCTTTCCTCCAGCAACGACTTCAGTTCCGCGCCAAGCAGCGAAGACGCACCCGCAATCACGATGTGTCTGGAATCCCGTTCAAACGAAGGCATGAATCACGCGGTCCGCGAAACCAAACGATGGCGCACGAAGCGCGCCAGGTGCAGCGCGACGCCTAGTGCCGCGTAGCCGCACGCCAGCATTACCAGCACGTACTCCGAATACACCCAGATCATCCCCGCCAGCAAGATAAGGACAACGATCAGAAAAGCTGGCTGCTTTCGGGTCCACGGAATGTCTTTGAAGCTGTAGTAGCGGATGGTGCTGGTCATCAGCCCACCGAGACCCGCAGCCAGCAAGAACCACGCCACCGACCACCGCCAATCCTGCACCGGCCCAAATCTATGAAACCCGTGCACCAGCGCAGCGATCACTCCCGCCGCCGCAGGCGTAGGCATTCCCACAAAATACTTTGAGCCGCCGGGCGCCATTCCTTTGACATTGAACCGCGCTAGGCGCCACGCGCAGCAGATCAAGAACGCCAAGCAGCATAGCCAGCCAAATCTCCCAAGATGGTGAAACGCTTCTCCTCCCAAGCCCACGACACTTCGCACGCCCCAGGCATACGCCAGGATGGCGGGCGCAATCCCGAAACTCACGACGTCCGCCAGTGAGTCAAACTGTATGCCGAAGTCCGTGTTCGCCCCCAATAGACGCGCTAGCCGTCCGTCCAGTGAATCAAACAGGATCGCGAACCCGATAGCCTTGGCGGCATGATTAAAATCCTCCGGCGCCCCTAACAACGCGGCAACCACGGCGTAATACCCGCACAAGAGATTCGCCGAAGTAAACACGGAGGGGATCAGAAAGATTCCCCGACGCAGCCGGTGATTCTTTATGCGCCGCTCTTGAAACGGCATTTCGTGCTGTTCGCGATCGGGCATGGTTACCATTGCTTCCCCACCGCGGTTAGATTTGCTTCTGTCTCTGCGGTACTCGATTTACCGGCCACAGGTTTCGCAGGCCACCGGGCGAGCACGCTTGATCCGCCCTTTACGTTCTCCCCCAGCTTCACCAGGATCTCCGCATCTTGCGGGACCCACACGTCCACCCGCGACCCGAATCGTACCAGTCCAATGCGCTCTCCGCGAGCCACCTTTTCGCCGGCCTTCTTCCAGGAGACAACTCTCCGTGCGATCAGTCCGGCAATCTGCTTGAACACCATTTCCCCGGCATCCGTCGAGAGCGTGAACACATTTTGTTCGTTTTCTGCCGACGCATGTTCTCGCATCGCCGCCAGAAATTTCCCTGGGCGGTATTCCATCTTGGTAATTGTTCCCGCAGCCGGCGAACGGTTGACATGCACGTTCCACACGGCCAGAAAAATACTCACTCGCTTTCCCGGCTTTCCCTTGCTCTCCTCATCCGTGACCACCACCACGCGGCCGTCACCGGGAGACACCACCGCCCCGAGTTCCGTGGGAATCACGCGCTCCGGATCGCGAAAGAAGCAGAAGACGAACGCGGCGAGCAACACCAGCACGACCGCCGCCACATACCAATGCAGCAACAAACTGACACCGCCCAGCACCAGCGGCGGCAATCCGAAGTAGTAGCCCTCTTTGACCATGCTCCCCTGAGCAGACCCCCACATTTCTCTGCGCAGCTTTCGCGCGGCGAGCGCGCATGGTCATTCTACGACAGAATCACGGTCGATAAAGTCGTTATTGGGTGTAATTGGAACGGGTGCGTATGATACGTGCGGCAATCCGCTCCATCTCATCCTTGCAGTGGAGCTTCATTTTCTTCAGTTTGATTTCTTCCAGGAGGTCTTCCGAATTCAGGTAGGGCGACTTGGAGATTCTCTGCAGTTCTGCTTCGTATTGCCGGTGTTGCTCTGCCAGACGCTGATACTCGGCGTCTGTCTCAAAAGGTATGTCCCGAGGTGTCCGCTGCGCACTGGCCATGCGTTCCTCCCGAAAATTCCGTGAATGAGATGTGAGTACTACATAAACGCAAGATAGCACTCTGGCTTGCCGCGTCAAGAGGGTATTTACGAAATTTCAGGGGAGCTTCCTTTCCATCACCATCGCCGCCTCATCCGGATCGCGGTAATAGCGCGCGCGGCGCCCGGTTTTGGAAAAGTCATGCTCTTCGTAAAACGCAATTCCCGTTTGATTCGACTCGCGAACCTCTAAAAACACTCGGTTTACCCCGCGCGATCGAAACTCATCGAGCGCCGCCTTCAGCAGTGCTGCGCCTTGTCCTCGGCGTCGGCCAACCGCGGTGACCGCGAGATTCAGGATCTCCGACTCGTCCCCCACCTGGCGCCCGAGAATGAAACCCGTAACCTGCCCATCGTCCTCACTCACCAATGCCAGCACACCCGGCCAATCGAGCGCTTCCCGATACGCCTGTTCCGGCCAGTTGGCCGCTTCCGGAGCCTGGCGCAAAATCATGGTCACCGCCGCTGCGTCCCCAGGGCGAAACGCACGAATCGTTACTTCAACGCACTCGCGCCTGGTTTCAGCCGCCATGCGTCGTCCTTCCCTTCCAGAAAATTTCCGCGTCCGACCGCCGCACGTAATTTGCATCCAGGGCCAGTGCTTCCGTGAAACGGCCCTCTGCCAATTCCGCCAATCCAATGCGCCCAATCATCGGTGCTCGCACGCTCGAAACGCGCTCTACTTTCTCCCGCCGCCTCTCTCGCGCTTTCCACGCCTCTTCGGAAACAACGCACTCCGCATCCGCCGAAACCCACCCAATGCTTCCATCATTTCCAAATTCTGCCGCAGCTTCAACAAATTTGCCCGGTGCCATCACCATCTCGGCACCCAACCGCGCTAGGCCCGTCCCCTCCCGTTGATAGATCGCCCCGAACACCTGACCTCGTTGTGCATTCGCAAACGCCGCCACTAGGGCTGCTCCCCCTGAGGCTTCCATTGCCAATGCTCGTAACCGCGAGACCGCCACAATTCGCTTTCCGTAAACCTCCGCCCAAGCTTTCACGGTTGTCAAACCCACCCGCACCCCCGTAAACGAACCCGGCCCGGTGGCCACCGCGTAGGCCTCTACGTCCTCCATTTGAAGCTCGCTACCCTGCAAGCACTCACCAACCGCCGGGAGCAGCCACGAGGAATAGTCCTCCTGTGAATCGTGGGCCACCACCTTCAAGAGGCAATCTTCTTCTAGCACCGCCACACTGCCCCTTGAATCACACGTATCTATTGCCAGTACAATCACATCCGCATTCTACCGTACTCTCGCTCTTGACTGCCAAGCTCCGCCAATAGCCAAGCGCGGCGGCATCAACAGACAAAAGCCGCGCCAGCACCGTGGCAGTTTTTGGCTTGCGCCTGATCCTAATTCTCATCCCTAGGCACGACCAATTCCCACCGTCCCGAGCAATTCGACTGCCAAATTTGCACCTAATTTTCCCTAACCTCCTGATTCCACAGGATATATCTTGACTCTTGCAACACAATGTTATATATTTCTTATGCATCGCCTGGGGGGCAAGCAAATCTATGGACTATAAGATCGGCGACAAGGTCGTTTACCCGAATCACGGTGTGGGCGTTGTTGAGCAGATCAGCTACGGAGTCTTGAACGGCAGAACCGAACGTTACTTCATGATCCGCATTGTTTCCAGCGGCTTGCGCGTCATGGTCCCGCAGTCCAACGCCATGACCGTTGGCCTTCGTTCCGTTATTCGTTCCACGGAATCCACCAAAGTCCTTGGTTTCCTCGAAAAGGGCAAACTAAACTCTCATCACGACTGGAAGCACCGCTTCAAGGAGAACTCCGAGCGCATGCGCACCGGGGCCCTTCTCGAAGTCGCCGTGGTCCTCAAGAGTCTGGTTTCCCTTAGCCGCAGCAAGCCTCTCTCCTTTCGCGAAAAGAAAATGCTGGAACGCGCGAAGTACCTCCTCGTCAGCGAAATGGCCACTTCCCGCAACACCACGGCGGAAAACGCCGAAGCCACTGTCGTAAAGTCTCTCGCCAAGGCCAAACTGCAGTTTCCCATCATGACCGAGAAATTCGAATAGCTTCTGGCGCTGTCTTGGCCGTTCTCCTTCTGGCGGGCAACCTCACGTTGCCCGCCACTTTTCTTCTATATCACACGGCCTGGGCATGAAACTCCGTCTTTCCTCTGGAACTCTGTCTCCTTAATGGGAGACCCCTTCATTGCGCCACGCTCGTGGCTGCAGATTCAGTATGCGTGGGGCGGACAACTCTTCAATCATCGCTCGGGTGGCGGGTGAGTCTTGGTTGCAGCCCAGGGTCATGCGGCGGAATCGCGCCAAATCGCGGAACTCTGAGACCGAAAACAGCGTATCTCCCCTTGTATCCGGGCGCCCGCCCGCAAAAAGATACGGAAGATGACAGCCCGTAGGCAAAGTTCGGGCTGTGGGGCAATGCCTTGGCGTTCAAACGGGCGGTCCCGAAGTTGGAGTCAAGCGATCCGATGGACAAGACTGCCGCCTTCTATAAGAAGGCGCTCGCGAAATATGGGACCGTTTTACGTAGAATCGCCGGATTCAGAAAAAGAAAAATAGATACAGTGGATGACGTACTTTGACATAACTGAAGTATCTCAGGGCCGCGGAAGAGCGCTGACCACCACCCCTGCTTGGTGCAAGATCCGTGTCACCGTTGCCGCGATCTCCGGCGCTCCTGGGGTGTCGCCATGAATGCAAAGGGTCTGCGCATCAACAGAGACTTCTGTCCCATCGCATGCAATTACCATGCCTCGTTCCACTATACGCAACGCCTGCACGCCTGCTTGCGCGGGATCACGGATCAGCGCGTCCTCCAACTTACGTGAGCGCAACGTTCCATCCGGCTCGTACCGCCGGTCGGCGAAGGCTTCAGCAGCCACTCGGAACCCCGCTTTTCGGAAGATATCCAACATCGGCGACCCCGCCAGACCCACAAGCACGACGTCGCGGTTCCATCGTGCGACGCCCTCCGCAATCGCCTCCGCAATGCCGTGATCTCGCACCGCCTGATTGTAAAGCGCGCCATGCGGCTTGACGTGCGTCAAGCACACGCCGTAACCGCCGGCAATCCCGGCAAGTGCCCGGACCTGATCGAATACAGAAGCTGCAATCTCGTTCGGCGGCAGTTTCAACGCCAGCCGCCCAAAATTCTCACGATCCGGGTACCCGGGATGCGCCCCGACTGCCAGCTTCCAGCGAATCGCCTGTTCGACCGTTGTCTTCATGGTTTGTACGTCCCCCGCGTGCCCCCCGCAGGCCACGTTGACCGACGTGAGCGAAGGCATCAGCGATTCTTGCGTGCCATCCGCAATCGCCTCCGCCAGCTCACCCATATCGCAATTCACATCAATATTTCGGTGCACGTGCCTCATTCGAAAATCAGCTCCTCCGAGGCCATCAGTTCCTCCTGCTCACTCAACAGGGATCGCGCCGTTTCCCACGCCACCCGTTCGAATCGAATCTCATCGCGCGGCCGAAGCTGGCCGAGACTGTGGAAATCCGCGGAAATCAGATTGGCGATCTTGGGATATCCGCCCGTGGTTTGCTGCTCCACAAAAAGGATAATGGGCATGCCACCGTCGGGCACCTGAACGGCGCCGAGTGTAACACCCTCGGAAACCATCCCTCCCGTGCCCCGGCTGGGACCGGCATTCCCGCCTGTCTCCTCCGGCCACGTATCATCGCGGGGCATCGGAATGGCCGCACCTTCCAAGCGCAGCCCCATGCGATTGGCATCCTCCGCAACTCGATAAGTGCTCCCGTAGAACAAGGGCTCCGAGGCCTCGTCAAACCAATCACTCTGCGGGCCCGGCGTAACCCGCAAGACCCGGCGAGGCTCCGCCATCTTCACCGCTCGCGCCGACAGCCTTCGCTCGCGAGCTAACCCGCTCGCGGCCCCCATGTGTAGCACATCTCCTTTTCGTAACGCACGCCCTTCAAACCCGCCAAGCCCACTCAAAATATGCGTTGATGCGCTTCCAAGAAAAGGCTCCACCGCGATGCCACCTCGCACGCACAAATAACACCGCGCCCCTGAACACGTCGGCCCCAGCCGCAGCGTCTGCCCCGGTTTTACCGCAAACGTCGTCCACAAATCGACCCGCTCTCCGTCCAGTGTCGCGCCGAAATCGGAACCAGTCAGGGCGCCGGTGGCGCCCTGCGGAAAAATAAACGTGCCGCCGAGCAGCGTCATCTCCAAACCAGCCGCGCCCTCAGCATTGCCAAGCAATCGATTTCCCAGCCGAAGTGAAATCGCGTCAGCCGCCCCGGAAGCTGAAACGCCAAGAAAAGCGAAACCTTCTCGCCCCAGATCTTGCACGGTGGTGAAAAGGCCAGACTCGCGCACCCGAATCACTCCCATTCCTTCTCCAGCGCCGCAAATCGTTCGGCGGAGATCGGCGTAAATCGCACGCGGTCTCCAATGCTCAAAAGGCTCAACCCGTCGCGGTCCGTTCGAAACATCGCCATAGGAGTCCGTCCAAGCAATCTCCATCCACCGGGCGTGGCGAACGGATACACACCGGTCTGATGGCCGGCGATCCCCACGCTGCCCGCTAGCACCCTTCGACGCGGCGTCGCCAGCCGCGGCGTCACCAGCGCTTCAGGCAACCCACCCAGATAAGCGAATCCAGGCACGAACCCTAAAAAATAGACAAGGTACTCGGGTGCGGCATGCATCTCGATGGCCTTCGCGGCCGTCATTCCGTGCATCGCGCACACCTCAGCCAGGTCCGGACCGTACTCTCCGCCATAGCACACTGGAATTTCCACTTGATGCGGCTCCGGGAGGATCACCTCATCAAGCCGCTCGAGGCATCGCCGCAGAACCGCTTCGACTTCCTCGTGCCGCAACCGAAGTGCATCAAACTTGACCAGCAAAGAGCAATACCCCGGATGAAGATTCCGAAAGCCTTCAATGGGTTCCAACTGCAGCAGCCGCAGCAGCTTCCTGACCCTTTCATTCGCTTGGAGCGTGATCTGAGTCTGTAGAGGCCGAGCTTCAGCTCGGCCTTTTCTATTCTGTCGAGCGAAATAAACCAGCAGCGATTGATCGCTCGCCAGTTCGAATCGCGCGCCTCCGCCCGCTTCTATGTCCATGTTCGCGAAAGTATACCGCACGCGGCAGTAGCTCCAGTGGGACAGGAATTCCTGCCGGTCTAGTTCAGCCGCCCGTCTTCAACGCACCCCTCAGAAACGATCCTGGTTATTCCGCAGCCCCGCGCTCGCGCAACTTTGCCACCGTCTTGTTTTCACCGCCTGGAAACTGCAGCGCGTATCCCAGGGGCGTGCACTCCACAATTTCACCCGGCCG
The DNA here is from genome assembly GCA_003225295.1 of Acidobacteriota bacterium. Lineage (GTDB taxonomy): Bacteria > Acidobacteriota > Terriglobia > Acidiferrales > UBA7541 > Acidiferrum. The sequence continues at coordinate 38,297 of QHYZ01000092.1, forward strand.
CTCATAGTGTCCTGGTAGTTTCACCCGAACCGATAGGTCCGCACCGTGGTCCATTAACAACTGCGCCGCCAGTAAACCGCAGTCGCCGAACTGTGTCACCGCGTGGAAGATTGCCGTCTGCCCACCGATACCGGACTCATCCACCGTCGCGCGCGCATTGACGTCCGCACCGCGGTCCAGAAATAACTCGGCTGCTTCCACGTTGCCGTACTCCGCCGCGACGTGCAGCAGGGTCGCCCCGCGAAGTGACAGGCGTCGCGCCCCGGTAACACCGAAGTCTAGTTCCGGGAATTGCCGATCGACCAGCGCAGCGTCGGCATCAAGCAGTTCCGCCAGATGATCGAGCCGGCCGCGGAGCAAGTCCAGCACCGGAGGCACGTCGTGTTTGGTAACGCCACCGGCATCAAGAAGGAGTTGGATGCAAGTACCGAGCTGCCGCGAACGTCCGTAAGTGGCGATGACGTAATCCAGCGCCGTGCCCGGATACTTTCGCTGCGGTTTGGCGCAGTTCGGATTGGCACCGTGCTCCAGCAGCCATTTGATTGGCGTTGGCTCCACCGTCTCGCAAGGTGCAAAGAGGATCGGGAAATACCCGTTCCACTCGGCGTTCACGTCCGCTCCGTGGGAAACAAGCAGTTCCATCATGGGGATGCGATGGCCGAAAAGCGCAGCGCGCATCAACGGCCCGTCGCCGCCCTGATGCACGTCCGATCCGTTATCGATCATCCACTTCGCCATGGCCAGTCGCTCCACACTCGGCGGCTCCCAGGGAACGCGGCATTCCGCGACCCAGGTGAGCGGGCCGTTTTTGTTATAGCCAAGCGGAGCGCCATGCAGAGCCGGATTGCGGCTCATAAGGGTTTTCACGCCCTCGAAGTCGTTGGTATCGATGGCGTGCTTGAGTTGTCCGATCTCTTCGAGCGAATCGACGTGAGCCTTCAGCTTCGGCCAGCTAGCAAATCCATAGAGACGGGCAATCTTGAATTGCGCATCCGTGAGCGACCTAGCGTCACCCGCCCTGAACAGATCCTTGGCTTGATTTTTCAAATGCCGGAGATCGGGACGGTCAGGAAGCGGACGCGGTGTGTCCTGAGAATGGGTCGGCATAGCGACCTCCTTTCAACAAAGCCCCCGTCATCCGCACATCGGGCTGAAAGAAGGTTCGCGAAGATCGATTGCAAACAGGTGGGCTTCTACCCTTTCCGCGGACCGGATGCGTCCCCAACGCTGGAGGAATCGTACCACAGAGCCCGCCAAGGAAGCCCCCCCGGCGCGGGCAGGCGCGCCGTGAAGAATGCACTGAACGAAATGGCTCAGAAGGCGAAACCGCGCTCGCGCCGTTCCTCACTCCAACGGAGTAGGCAGACATCCTCTTCCGTTTTCAGCAGCTTGTTGAATTCCTAGGCCAGTCGAAGGCTGGGGTCGGCGTTCAAAGTAACATCCGCGAGGATGCCGTTTCGCAACCGTGAATACGCAGCGGCGGCGATCATCGCGGCGTTGTCGGTGGAGAGTGCGCGGCTGGGGAAAAAAACGTCAACGCCGGCAGCTTTGGCACGTTCTTCAAATGTCAGGCGCAACTGGCTGTTGGCCGCCACGCCGCCGGACACCAGGATGCTTTCCACGGCCAGCCCTTCCGCCGCGGTCATTGTCCGTTCGACCAGATCACGCACCACTGCATTCTGAAACTCGCGCACCAGCGCCAGCGTTCTTGGCGAGCAGAGTGGCAGCAACTGTTCGAACTCTCTCTCGCCGCGCTGCAGCGTCTCTTCCCGCATGCGGATCTCCTCTGAATATTCCTGATGCTCCCGCACGTGGTAGAGCACCGCAGTCTTCAGTCCGCTAAAGCTGAAGTCCAGCGCATTTCCTTTCATTTTCGTCGGACCGAATTTCACCGGAGCAGCCGCACCATTCGAAGCCGCGGCCAGCCGATCCAAAATCGGTCCTCCGGGATAGCCCAGCCCAAGCAGCTTCGCGACTTTGTCGTACGCTTCCCCGGCGGCATCGTCCCGCGTCTGCCCGATCTTGCGATAACGCAAGAGCGCACTCGCATCCTGCACGTTCGAATCTTCCATCTTCACTTCATACAAAACAGTGTGCCCACCTGAAACAATCAAGCACACTGCTGGCAATTTCGCTGCTCGCCTCGTCTTGTGCGCTTCCAGAAAAACCGCGTGAACGTGCCCCTCAAGATGATTCACGGGCACAAGCGGCTTTCCCAGTGCTTGTGCGAGCGTTTTCCCATACGTAATTCCAACCAGCAGCGCCCCCACCAGTCCCGGACCCTGCGTCACAGCGATCGCGTCCACATCCGCAAGCTTCATTCCCGCTTGCGCAATCGCCTCGCGCACCACTGGTACGATCTGCCGCAAATGCTCGCGAGAAGCCAGCTCTGGCACCACGCCACCATACTTCTGGTGCACATCGACTTGAGAAGCGACGACGCTGGACAAAATCTCTCGCCCGTCGGCCACCACGGCCGCCGCGGTTTCATCGCACGAAGATTCAATTCCCAGGATTCTCACGCTCCTCCTCTAGTCCGCCGGGAAAATCCGTTCAACTTTCATTATGCTAGCACACGCCTGCCCTGGGCTTCAGGCTACGCGTTAGGCAACTTCATTAGGCGGCCGGAGTGCAGGCTGGCGCTGCTTGACTAATCCAAGAACCACCGCTATTGTGCAATTCGGTTGACTGCATCCAACCACATCGAAGAATGGTATTCATCCCCTTGGAGTGTGTGAAAAACTGAGACCATGACCAACACCCCCTCCGCCACACCCCACGCTGCGCAACCTGATTGTCCCACGAGAAGCCGCAACAAAGTTCGCAAGGCGGTGCTCCCTGCCGCAGGACTCGGCACGCGCTTCCTGCCCGCCACCAAGGCGCAGCCGAAAGAAATGCTCATCGTCGTCGACAAGCCGCAGATTCAATACGTCGCCGAAGAGTGCGTCGCTTCCGGGATCGACCACATCATCATCGTCACCGGCAAAGGCAAGAATTCCATCGAAGACCACTTCGATTCGGCTCCTGCGCTCGAACGTTTTCTGGAAGAAAGAGGCAGGAAAGACCAAGCGGAAATGGTACGCAAGATCAGCAACATGGTGCAGGTGAGCTACACACGTCAGAAGGTACCGCTGGGCCTGGGCCACGCCGTGCTCGTCGCGCGCGACCTTGTAGGCGACGAACCCTTCGCCGTCTTGCTTGGCGACGTGTTAATCCCCGGTCCGAATCCCGCCACCAAACAACTCATCAAGGTCTATGAGACTACCGGCGTCGGCGCCATTGCCGTCGAAGAAGTCCCAAAGGACAAGACCCATCTTTACGGCATCGTGGATGGCGAACCAGCTCCGCAGCCGCCTTTCGGCGAACGATTGCTGCGCATCCGAGAACTGGTCGAGAAACCGAAACCGGAAAGCGCCCCATCCAATCTTGCCATCACCGGACGCTACGTCTTGCCGTCGGCGATTTTCGATTGCCTTGAGCGCACCAAGCCCGGCGCTGGAAATGAAATTCAGCTTACCGATGCGCTGCGCATTCTCGCCAGGGAGCAAGGGCTCTGGGCTTACATCTACGACGGCGTTTCTTACGACGCAGGCGATAAACTTGGCTTCCTAAAAGCCACTGTCGAGATCGCGCTGCAGAATCCTGAATTCGGCGCCGCGTTTCGCAGCTACTTGAAAACTCTCAAACTCTGAGCGAAGCATCTCGTTCCAAGAGAACTACTTTTTCTTGGCGGGCTTCTTTTCTTTGCTCTCTTTGGCATCCTTGGATGCCGCTTCCTTGCTCGCCGATTCTTTATCTTTATTCCCTGCTTCTGTTGCTTCAGTGACGGGCTTGTCCCCTTTCTCTCCATCGCCGCTAGTGGCTTTTTTCCCGCCATAGTCATTCACGTACCAACCCGCGCCTTTGAACTGGATCGCCGGCGCGGTGATCACCGACTCCACTTTTCCGCCGCAGTGCGGGCACTTTTTTAGGTGCGGGCCGGAAACGCTCTCGATTTTTTCCGTGTTGCGTCCGCACTTCAAGCACTTGTACTCGTACAGGGGCACTAACGCTCCTCGGAGGTACTGCTCAAAACTCAAAGTATAGCACGCGTGGCTGACGCCGTCGGAACGCGTGCTAGACTCTTTGTCATGCGTGCAAGGACTGCTCCCCCCGAGCCGGCAGATGCGGCAGCCGGCGGCTGCCTCTATCTTGTCGGCACGCCGATCGGAAATCTCGAAGACATCACGCTTCGGGCGCTGCGCATCCTGAAGGAGGTCGACAAAATCGCCTGCGAAGACACGCGCCATACTCTGAAGCTCCTTACGCACTACGACATTCACAAGCCGCTGGTCAGCTACCACCAACACAATGAGTTGACGCGCGCGCCTGAGCTGGTCGTCGCCCTGGAGCAAGGCGCGAAGATTGCGCTGGTTAGCGACGCGGGGATGCCACTCGTGTCCGACCCCGGCCACCGTCTCGTCACGCTCTGCCTGCGGCATCACCTTCCCGTCGTTCCCATTCCCGGGCCGTCTGCGCTGCTCGCTTCTCTTTCTGCTTCGGGCCTACCTAACGAAGAATTTCTCTTCGTCGGCTTTTTGCCCGCGCGGAGCGGTGAACGGCGCCGCGCCCTCGAACGTCTGCGCATCGAGGACCGCACGATCATCCTTTACGAGGCTCCGCACCGTGTCTCGGACTGTGTTGCCGACGCCCGGGAGGTTCTCGGCAATCGCAGCGCCTGCATCGCGCGGGAAGTTACGAAGCTGCACGAAGAGTTCCGCCGCGGCAAACTCTCTGAACTCTCCACTTCACTCGAGCAACGCCCCGCGCGCGGCGAAATTACGCTCTTGATCGGGCCGGAGGCTCCCGCCGACGCACGCACGCAGGCAAATTCGGCTCAAAGCCTCGCCGACCGCGTCGAGGAGCTCATCCGCCAAGCCAAGCTCGACCGCAAAGAAGCCTTGAAGCTCGCCGCCAAGGAACGCGGGCTGACGCGGCGTGCGGCATACCACGAGATTGTGAGCGGGCAACAGGGCGAGGTGAATAGCGACGAGTAGGGCACCTTCGCAAACGGCGCTGCTTCGAGCTGGAATCCTGGTTAGCAAATAACACCACCAACAGGGCCGTGTTGTTCATATGGTGTTGATTCAAACGATAGTTACAATTGCGGCTCAGAATTTGGACCGAAGGCGGTGGTGGCCCGACGCTCCCTCGCCGTGGCACACCTCCCCGTGCACCTTGATGAGCCGGTGCAGGCAGTGCTAGTGTCGCTGCCACCGCAGCAGGAGGAGGTCCCGGACCGCGACCTTGCTTCCACTGACGCACACGTCCGAGGAGTTCTGCCGAGCGTTGCAATGTGATTTGCAAAGGAGAGCGTCCATGAGCGAAGCCGCAGCAGCAGCAGCAGCAACAGGGCCGAGGCAAGCACAGGCCAGAACCGTTCATTACTTGCGCCCGGGATTGACGTCGATCACGCCGTACGTGGTGGTCCGCGGCGGGGCGCAGTTCATGGCGTTCCTGAAGGCTGCATTCGAGGGCACAGAACGGCTGCGCATGCCGACGCCGGACGGATCGATCATGCACGCGGAAGTGGCGATCGGCAACGGCACCATCGAGCTGAGCGATGGGAGTGAGGCCTATCCGGCCGCGCCCTGCGCAATCCATCTTTACGTGGAGGACGCCGACGCCACGTATGCGCGCGCGGTGCAAGCGGGGGCGACATCCGTCTACTCAGTGACGGATCAGCCGTGGGGCGACCGCCAAGGAGCGGTGAAAGACCAATTCGGCAATCACTGGTACATCGCGAAGCCCATTGCGTGGACGCCCGGACCGGAAGGATTGCGCTCGGTTCAGCCGTTTCTGCATCTTCGCGAGGCGCACAAGATGGTTGCGTTCCTGGAAGCGGCGTTCGGGGCGGAGGCGCTGGGCGTGGCCAAGTCGGCGGAGGGCATCGTGTTGCACGGCACGATGCGCATCGGGAACGCCACCCTGGAGATTGACGAGGCACACGGGGAATTCCAGCCCATGCCATGCCACCTGCATGTGTACGTGCCGGACACCGATGCGGTGTACGCACAGGCGCTGCGGGTAGGAGCGACATCCATTGAGACGCCGCAGGACAAGCCGTACGGGGACCGGGCCGCAGAAGTCAAAGATGCATGGGGCAACAGCTGGTTTATTGCCACGCATTTGGGGCGCTAGCAGCTAGCAACGGAACAGAACAGAGCGGTGTAAAAACCGCCCCTCGAAGAGAACCACGTTAACCGGCGGATTCGGAGCGGAAAACGCGTTGGAAGCGGGGGCCGGTGAACTGCACGCCCACGAGCTTTTCGCCTTCGGACTGGGCGTCAGCGATGTGGACAACGCGACCGCGGGTGGCGAAGTCCGCATCGTTGTTTCTGGCGGCCGCAAGGCGGCCGACACGCTGTCGAGAGTATTGCGAAAAGGGGATGCGGATTTCCAGGTCGGAGCCGATGGCGATGTCGAAACGAGTCACGAAGGCGGCTCCATTGCGGCCAAGATTTTCGCTGGCAGTATCTTCTTCGAAGGCGTAGCCGTGGGCATCATGGCCGCGCACTTTGAGCGGCAGGCGGACGGCGATTCTACGTTCCGAGCGCTGCCTCGATACGGTGGTGCTGATGGGGACCATGGGCTGGGTCCTCGATTCCGGAGCGGTCAGCTTCTTGGCTACGCCATGGCTCGGTCCTCGAAGAAGCATTCGACGCTCTCGAGGATCTCCGCGGGGGTGCGTGCCGCATGTACAATTCTACGCAGCTCTGTGCCGTTCCCCACGCCATGCGTAAACCAGCAGGCGAACTGCTTCATTTTGCCTACAGCATCGGGAAGGTTGGCGGCATTAATTTGTCTGTAGTAGTCTATTAGTAAACGGTAGCGGACAGCGTCGGTGGGGGTATCGTAGCTGCCGGTTTGTGTGTATTGCCGCATCTGCGAAAAAATCCACGGGTTCGTGGCGGCGGCGCGGCCGATCATGACGGCGTCGCAGCCGGTTTCGCTGACCATGCGCGCGGCGTCTTCGGGCTTGTTAATGTCGCCGTTGCCAATGACGGGGATTTTCACGGCCTGTTTGACGGCGGCGATGATGGTCCAGTCCGCGGCGCCGGTGTAGCCCTGCGTGCGCGTGCGCGGATGCACCGCGACGCCTTCCACGCCCATGCTCTCCGCCATTTTCGCAACCTCCACAGCGACGATGGAATTTTCATCCCAACCAGCGCGGAGCTTGATGGTCAGCGGGATTTTTACCGCCGCACGGACGGAGCGAAAAATATCTTCTAGCAAGGGCAACTCGCGGAGCAGGCCGGAGCCTCCGCACTTCACGACTTTCTTTGCGGGGCAGCCGAGGTTGATGTCCACGGCGTCGTAGCCAAGGTCCTCGACCATCTTCGCCGCTTCGGCCATGACAGCAGGATTCGCGCCAAAAAGCTGTGCCGTGATGGGATGCTCGTCTTCCTGGAAGTAGAGATAGCGTAAAGTTTTCTTTGCGCTGCGGGTAATGCCTTCGGAGCTGGTGAATTCCGTCATAAGCAGCCCGCAGCCGCCGAGGCCGCGAATGACGCGGCGGAAAAGCGTGTCCGTCACGCCGGCCATGGGCGCCAGGACCGCAGCGGGGCGGATCGTCAAGTCGCGAATTTGGAAGAATGCCGGAGTCATGAAGCTACGCCGTCTTCTTTGCCGCCGCGTCCTTGGCATTCAAGAATTCATCGAGACGGAGGAATTTACGGCCAAGGGCACCGGAATAGGCGGACCACTCGGGGTCGCCGGAATCGACGGCCAGTGCGGCGCGCACGGCTGCCAGCTTTGAATCCAGATCATCCATGTAGTGGAAGGCCATGGCTTCGCGGATCATCGGGAGCTTTGGCGAGCCGAACTCGTATTGGCCGTGATGGCTGATGAGAAGATGTTGGACCACGGTCTTCAAATTCGCTGGAAAACCCTCGATGGCATCCACCGCCCGGGAGACCGTTTCCAGCTCCATCACGATGTGGCCGAGGAGCTGGCCTTCGACGGTGTAGCCGATGGCGCGCTCGTAGCACAGTTCGTCGAGCTTCCCAACGTCGTGTAATATCGCGGCGGTCAGCAGTAAATCAACGTCGAGCTCGGGATAGTGCGCGGCGATTTGCTTCGCGAGGCCGCACAACCCGATGACGTGCTCCAGCAGACCGCCGAGATAGGCATGGTGCATGACCTTTGCGGCGGGGGCGCGTTTGTACTTCGCAGCTATCCCAGGATCCGAAATGATTTGGGCCACCAACTTCTTGAGCCAAGGATTGGTGATCGATGCCGCATGTTCTAGAAGCTGGGCGTAAAGCTTACCGACGTCTTCTTTTGTGTGGGGCAGGAAGTCGGCGAGGTCGACCTCTTCGGGTTTCGCGAGCCGCAGCTGCTGAAGAGAGAGCTGCGGCTTGTTGCGGTAGATTTCAACCCGCGCGTTCACCTTGACGAAGTCGTCGCGATTGATGTTCTTCACCGCGGCATCGAATTGGTCCCACATTCGCGCTTCGATGGTGCCGCTACGATCGCCGAGCTCGAGGCGCAAATAAGTCTTGCCTTCACGGGTGCTGCGAATCTCTTTTTCGTGAACGAGGAAAAACGTAGTAATGGTTTGTTCGGAATTGAGGTCGGTAACGAAGGGCGTCTTCATGTGGCGGATGCCGAGCCGGAGCGCTTGCCGAAGAGCAGGAATTTCTTGTGGCTCTTCTTGCTCTTGGTCACCTCTGGCGTGGCGCTCACTTCCTGAATCTCGGAGCCTCCGCCGCCGGCGAGGTCCTGATAGCCGGGCTTGATCACCACGTAGCTTTGCTCGCGCAGGGTCTTGAGATATTCGCGCATCGCGGGTTCCATGCGTGTGCCGTAAAGCTTGTCCATGATTTCATTCTTGACTTTCGAGAGTGCTTGTTCGCCTTCGTCGTAGTGCTCCAGAACCTGCAGAACCAAAAAGCCTTGTCTGGTTTCCATAACCTCGGTTAGCTCGTTGCGCTTCATCTTGAAGACCTTGTCCTCAAGTTCCTTGGAAAGTTCTCCGCGCTTGTAAACACCGAGAAAGCCACCCTGGTTTTTCGTGCTGCCATCGGAAAGCCGCTTGGCGATTTCGGAGAAATCCTCACCGTCCTGGACGCGCTTGAGCGCGGTCTCCGCCTTTTTCTTCAGGTCGGGGAGGTCTTCGGGCTTCTTTCCCTCGGTGCTAACCACGATCTCCCGCAGCGCTACCTGCTCCGGGCGCACGAATTCGGTTTTGTGCGCTTCGTAATACTTGGTCACTTCTTCATCGCTGATGGTGATGTGCGAACCGACCTCGCTGCTGATCACGCGCTGCTGCAGCAAATTATTGCGAATGTTGTTCTTGAAATCCTCCCAGTTCGTTCCTTGCCCGGAAACCGCCTTTTCGAGCTCCTCCATGCTGGGTAGATTGTTCTGAGTGCGGATGGCATCGAGCCTCTTGATGAGCTCAGGCTCGACGCTCACACCCATGTCCTTGGCGCGTTGCACCAGGAGGGACTGGTCGACCAGCTCGCGCAGAGTGTTTTTCTGGCGATCCTCGATGTTGATTTGCAATTGTTCCGGCGTGCAACGATTCTGGCATTCGGATTTGGCGTCTTCTTCCGCAGCCAAGCGTGCTTTCTCATACTCCGAGCGGGTGATGATCTCATTGTTCACGCGGGCAATGATCTCTTCGACGGTCTTCCCGCTATCCGCATTAGCCGTTTTCGGGGCGGCCGGCTTGGCCGGCTTTTCGGATTTTGCGTCGGGGGCGGCCATCCCCGGCTTTTCGAGCGTGGGCCCGCCCGATGGCTTCGGCTGGGAACCTTGTGGTTGCTGCTGTGCCGCGAGCGGCAGGGCGGCCGAGAGCGCCGCGATGATAACCAGTTTTCGCATCAGTTCCCTCACCTCTAAAGTTTAGCCCTGCCCCTGAAGACCGAGCAATACGTTTCTCAAAGCAGCGGGGATCGATTCTCCCCGTTTGATTTCCATCCAGAGTACGCCGCTGGGGTCGAGTTTGATGCCTGTACGAGAGCGTACCACGGTGACCAGCTTGGCTGGGTCCAGCATTGTCTCGGGATGGAATCTTACCGCGATGCGGGTCCCCTGACGTTCCACGGCCGAGATTCGCAGGCGCTCACACATGCCTTTGAGGGCGGCATACTCCAAAAGGTTTTCTACCGAGGAAGGCGGTGTGCCAAAGCGGTCTTCAAGCTCTTTGCGGACGTCCTGCTTGTCCTCTTCCGAGGCGATCGAGGATATGCGTTTGTAGGTGCGCAGACGGAGATTTTCGCTGGGAATGTAGTCCTGCGGGATGCGCACGTCAAAGCCCAGGCTGAGCGTAGTGCGCAGGTCGGGCGCGACTTCTTCGCCCTTCAGCTTCGATACGGCGCGCTCCAGCATCTGACAATACATATCGAATCCGATCGCTTCGATGTGCCCGTGCTGCTGGCGGCCGAGCATGTTGCCGGCGCCGCGGAGCTCCAGGTCGAGCGCGGCGATGCGGAATCCGGCACCCAGTTCGCTGAACTCCTTCATGGCGGCAAGGCGTTTGCGGGCGATGTCGGAGAGCGAGGTGTCGGGCGGGACGAGCAGATAGGCGTAGGCGCGCTGCGCGGAACGACCGACGCGGCCGCGCAATTGATAGAGTTCAGCGAGCCCCAGGCGGTCGGCGCGGTTGATCAGAATCGTATTGGCGCGCGGGATGTCCAAACCGTTCTCGACGATGGTTGTGGCCACCAGCACGTCTGCTTCATCACGGATGAATTTCAGCATGACACTCTCGAGCTCTTTTTCGGCCATCTGGCCATGGGCCACAACAACGCGTGCCTTGGGCACCAGCTTGGCCACCATAGCTCCGAGCGAATAGATCGATTCGACGCGATTGTGAATAAAGAAGACTTGGCCGTCGCGAGCAAGTTCGGTTTCGATGGCGCTCTGCACGAGTTCTTCTTGAAAAGGGGCGACGACGGTTTGAATAGCCAGACGGTCGCGGGGAGGGGTTTCGATGACGGACATGTCGCGAAGCCCGACCAGCGACATGTGCAGCGTCCGTGGAATGGGCGTCGCGGAGAGCGCCAGCGCGTCCACGTTTTTGCGCATTTCCTTGAGGCGCTCTTTGTGGGCCACCCCAAAACGCTGTTCCTCGTCCACGATCAGCAGGCCGAGGTCGGCGAATTTGACATCTTTCGAAAGCAGCCGATGGGTGCCGATGACCACGTCCACCTTGCCCGCTTCCAAATCCGCGAGAATTTTCTTCTGTTCCGCGGCGCTGCGGAAGCGGCTGAGCATTTCGATGCGCGCGGGGAAAGCGGCGAATCTCTTCTTGAAGGTTTCGAAATGCTGGAAAGTGAGCACGGTGGTCGGTGCGAGAACCGCGATCTGCTTGTTGTCAATGACCGCCTTGAAGGCCGCACGCATGGCGACTTCTGTCTTGCCGTAGCCGACGTCCCCGCAAAGCAATCGGTCCATGGGCTCGGCGTGTTCCATGTCGCGCTTGATGTCGCGGATGGCGGTAATCTGGTCGGTGGTTTCCTCGAATTCGAAGGCGTCCTCGAATTCGCGCTGGAAATTGCCATCCGGTGAAAATGCAAACCCCGCGGTGGTCTTTCGTTGCGCGTAAAGTGCGAGAAGCTGGTCAGCCAAGTCTTCGACAGATTTGCGGGCGCGCGTCTTGCGGGCGCTCCAAACGGTGCTGCCGAGTTTGTCCAACGGCGGGTGCGTGCCTTCGAGTACGCGGTAACTCTGAACCAGGTCCATCCGTTCCAGAGGAACATAGAGGCGCGCATCGTCGGCGTACCGCAACAGCATGAACTCGCCGCTATGTCCGCCGGAGGCGATCTGGCGAAGCCCCTCGAACTGGCCGATGCCGTGATCCACATGGACCACGTAGTCGCCGGGCTTCAGTTCCGCGAAATCGCCGAAGAAGCCGGAAGTACGAATCTTCCGACTGGGCCGCTCAACCGTGGGTGTGACGTCGAAGAGATCAGCGTGGCCAAAAAGCGTAAGTTGAGCATCGGGGAACGTCACGCCTTCCGGGAAAGGCGCGCGGATCAGCAACATCGCCGCGGATTCGTGCGCGCCCTCCGCGGTAAAGCCGGCGGCGGCGTCTTCCGATTCGCCCAGCACATAGGGCACTTCATAGTCGCGGCAGATGTCCGCAAAGCGCTCGATCTCTCCGGTGCTTGCCGCCGTCAGAAAAACCGTTCCGCCGGAAGCGAGTTGAGACTTCACGTTTCCCATGCAGGCCACGACATCGCCGTGAAAGCGCGCGCTGGGTCGCGAGGAAAGTTCAAACTGCGGCGTCGAACCGATCCCCAGGCCGAGCTGTTCGATGTGAATTTGTGAAGTTTTCTCCAGCGCAGTCGCAAATTCCTTTTCGGACCAAAAGAAGTGAGCGGCCGCCGGGGAGTTGGCGCGCCCGTGACGCTCGTAATTTTCCGTGGCGGCCGCGAGATGCTTCGCCGCAGCCTCACGCAGAGTTTGCGGCTCATCCAGGAACACGATCGGCCGCAAGGAACTTTCTGACAGCTCAAACAGCGTGCTGGGCCCCGGCTCACCCGGGAGTCCAAAGAACGATGGCGTCTCCCAGGCAGCGTCGTTCGGATCCGCTCTTTCCGGCGGCGGCACAGACCATTCCGCCAAGGGCAGAAGCGTTGTACGCACGACCGGCGCAATCGACCGCTGCGTGCGCGCGTCGAATTCGCGGACCGATTCCACGCTGTCACCGAGCAGTTCAATGCGCACCGGGCGAGCGGCTTCCGGCGAGAAGACATCAATGATGCCGCCGCGCACGGCGAATTGCCCCGGCAGCTCCACCATTTCGGTTCGCGTGTAGCCCACGGAACCCAGGTGCGTAATTAACTCTTGGTGGGGAATCTCGGTGTCTTTTGCCAACGCCCGGGTGAGGTAGAGATAGGCTGCGGGATCCTGATAACGCCAAAGTGCCGCGGCCATGGGTGCAATCACCAGGGAAACCTGTCCATCCGCGACGCGAAAGAGCGTGGCCGCGCGCCGTTCGAGAATATCCGCGTGGGGGCTTTGCGATTCCCAGGGAAGTCTGTCGAACGCCGGGAGCGTCGCGACGCCACCCACCGCCCCTGGAAAGATGCCGCTGAAAAAGCGCAGCGTTTCCGCGAGTGTTTCGGCGCGACGATTGGAATCCGTGACAAAAAATCCCGGACGCCGCAATTCCCGCGTCAAGTAGGACGCCACGAGACCTTTGGCGACATCGTGCAGGCCGGTGATCGAGATGTGGCTCGAGCCAGAACGCAAAGCGGCCAGCGCGCCCTCCATCGCCTCATGGCGAAGGACGGCCTCCAATCTCTCGCGGACGGCAGGAAGTATCATGCGTGGGTGATCAGGATTCCGCGCGAGAGGCGCGCGCCCCTTCGCGTATTCTCTCGAGAATGGCCGATGTCGAATAGCCCGGGACTACGGGAACGGAGACGACGCGTCCTCCCGCAGCTTCTACTTCCTCGCGGCCTACGATCTGGTCGCCGGGCCAATCGCCACCCTTCACCAGGACATCGGGGAGCAGGCCGGTGATCATTTCGCGCGGCGTTCGATCGTCGAAGATCACCACGGCATCCACAGATTCCAAAGCGGCGAGAATTTCCGCGCGCTCGCCTGCAGTGATAACGGGCCGTCCTTTCCCCTTTAATTGCCGGACACTGGCATCGCTGTTCAGTCCAACGATGAGCATATCTCCCAACGCGCGCGCCAGTTCCAGGCTGCGGATGTGGCCAGGATGAAGCAGGTCAAAGCAGCCGTTGGTGAAGACCACGCGGCGGCCGTTGCGTTTCTCGCGGCCAAACCGCAGAATCGCTTCCTCAAGTGTCAGGACTGCCGGATTCAAAGGGTCTCCATGCGGACCGGAAAAGACCAAAGTGACAGCGGTTAAGAAAGTAGTTTATCACGCGGAGGAGGTCCGGCGCCCGCGGGTCGGCGACTCACGGTGAAATCACGCGATGCCATTCGCGCGATTGCAGGAGTCTTGTTGTGCGCCGCCGGACTCTGGCTGGCCCTCCCGACTCCCTATCGCGAGCGGACCTTTCTCATCGATGCCGGTGGCTGTAGGCTTGAAACGACGATCGTGGAGAAGCAAGAGGGAGGCTCACAGGGATCGGTTTTGCTTTTCCATGGAATCTCCGCGAACAAGAAGATCATGTCGTACCTGGCGCGGGGTTTTGCCGAACAGGGCCTTCGCGTGTACGTTCCGGATTTACCGGGTCATGGACGCACGGCGGGCCCGTTCTCTCCCGGGCGTGCGGAACAGTGCGCAGAGGCACTTCTCCGCGCACTGCTCGCGCGCGGCACGGTCAATGCTGACCGCACGATTCTCGCTGGGCACTCCATGGGCGGCGCCATCGCCGAGCGCATTGCGTCCCGCGTTCCGGTCGCCGGCTTGGTCGCCGTCTCGCCCGCGCCTATGCGGGCGGCACACGGGGTGACGCCAGAAAAGCTGCTTTTCAGCGATCCCACAATTCTGCCAAGTCATTCTCTCGTGATTGTCGGTGCGCTGGAACTGGAGTCGATGCGCCGAAATGCAGCCGACCTGGCCGCCTCGCGAAACGATGGGACGGTGAAATATCTGGAGATTGCTGGCGCCTCGCACGTCAGCGTTCTTTTCAACCGTGTCGTGGTGCGCGCCCTCGAGGAATGGTCGGCCGAAACCCTGAACTTACGTTCCACGGCTGCGTTGCCCTCGCACCGCCCGCTCATCGGCGCGCTGGGAGGTTTCGCGGGGATCCTGCTGCTCGCCGGACCATTCCTCCGGGAAGCGAGCGGGAGGAACAAAAGCGAAGAAAACGTCGCGAAGGGTGCGGTCATCGGAATGCCACGACTCTCTCTGGAATTTGCCGCGGGCGCGATCCTGATCGTGCTGCTCTTGCGATTGTGGATCCCTTTGAAGGCCATCAGACTCTTTCAGGGCGACTATCTTGTCAGCTTCTTGCTGCTCTTTGGGGTGCTGGTGGCTGTGGCGCACTGGAGTTGCCTGCGTCCTGCTCTCGCCATTTCCCCTCGCCACCTGCTTGCGGCGGGATTTGCCGGAGTCGTGCTGCTACTTCTCTCCACGGCATGGTTCGATTTGACGTTCTACGAAGCGTGGCTGACCGGCGCCAGGTGGGTGCGCTTTCCCTTCCTGCTGATCGTGCTACTCCCATACCACATAGCGGAAGAAACACTCCTGGGCCCCGCAGAACGTGGGAAGAAATGGCGCAGGCTGGCGCTCGCCTTGGCCTTAAGGCTCATCACTTGGGGAGTGCTAATGGGCGGCATTTTGTTTCTGCACAATGGAGAAATTCTGATCGGCCTCCTGTCGGTGTATATGGCGGTGTTCAATTTGTTACAGCGGAGCGCCATGGACATGGTGCGTAATGAAACCTGTTCGGCAGCGGCGACGGCGCTATTCGGTGCTATACTCCTCGCGGGCTTTTGCCTGGTGATCTTTCCCCTCACCTAATCACCTTAAGGCCCGTCACCAAACGAACTCATGGCGGGGCTTCTGCGCCCAGGGACGGAATTGAAAGCGGTCAACGAGACACGACCATGGCTCAGATAGCGATCGTCGGCGGCGGACCGTCCGGCGCGATGTGTGGTGAACAACTCGCGCGCGCGGGCCACCAAGTCAATCTTTTTGACGAGCACTTGGCGTGGGAAAAACCTTGCGGCGGCGGCCTGACCCACAAAGCCATTCAATGCTTTCCATTCCTGCTCGATAATTCCTATCCCAAGAAGCTAGTGAATTCCGTTGAACTGATCAGCAGCGAAGAGCAACACGCCACGCTCGACATGCCCCATCCGATTGTTATTTATTCGCGCACGGTTCTCAACGGCATGCTCCTGGATCGCGCGCGCGATGCAGGCTGCAACGTCCAGCGTTCACGCGTGTTGGGTGTGGACACCTCCTCGACGAAGCCGCGCTACTGCGTGGAAGGCGCTTGGCAGGAAGCCGATTTTCTGGTTCTCGCGGCCGGTGCACGCAATCAACTGCTGCCCGAAACGCGGGCATTACAACGTGATGAGCTCGAAATGACCCAGGGTTACTTCGTGCCGCAGACCAGCGATTCCATCACCATCAAATTCCTGCCGCAGTTTGAGGGTTATATCTGGTCGTTCCCCAGGTGCGATCATCTTTCGGTCGGGATTTGCGGGAGCATGTCGTCGCATACCAGCTCGGAGTTGCGCAGCCATCTGCAGACCTTTGTGGAGAAGCACGGTATACAAACGGAGGGCGCAAAGTTCTACAGTCACGTCCTGCCTTCACCAAAGGAACGCACGCTTTCCGAACGAAACGTGATCGGTAAGAACTGGGCGCTCATCGGAGATGCGGCCGCCTGGGTTGATCCCCTCACAGGCGAAGGCCTTTTCTATGCCATTCGCTCCGGCGAATTGCTGGGCCGCTCGCTCGCCGAAGGCTGCCCGGAAAAGTACCCGGCTTGGGTGAAGGCTACTTTCTGCGCCGAACTGGAATTCGCGGCGCGCATCGTGCGGCGCTTCTACCGCGGATCTTTCCTGGGCAGCGCGGTGACCACTCGCATGGTTCAGTTCCTGCGCCGCAGCCCGGTGTTCCGGCAATTGATGTGCGATCTGTTCAGCGGCACGCAGGATTACACCAGCCTGAAGCGCAGACTGTGGGGCCATCTGGGGATCACCGTCAGCGAATTTATCTCCAGCGTCTTGAATCTGGATCGACCCGCCAAGGCCATCGTGCCCCGCGCGGGAACCGCCGGCGACTGAAGCAGCATGCGGATTATGCATCGTTCCACTCCTGGTTAGCGGCACACCCAGTTTCTCTTTCGTGACGAACCGATGCCGAACCAAGACTTGCATGGGATTTCGCAGCCAACAAAACGATGCACCACTGCCCTATGGATGGCCGCATAAAAATAGGAATGGTCGCTCTCTACAATGTCGAGCCTTACGCCAGCGTAGATCTTTTCTAGAAGTGACGCGGCTTTCGCGTAAGAATATGAGTATGGTTGTTTGCTCGCCCCGGACATCTAACCTACGGGGCATAGTTTGAACTTCCCATCATGACCACCGAGACACCATTCAAGTCACCCGCCAAAACTGAAAAACGCAAGAACGCGTGGAAGAATCTTCCTGATGTCTGGGCGCTGATCAAACCGCGGCGCGGGCTTCTGGCACTAGGCTTCGTGCTCATGGCCATCAATCGGCTTGCGGGATTGGTTTTGCCTGCCTCTACAAAGTATTTAGTGGACAACGTCATTAGCAAGCGGCAAATCCAGCTGCTCACGCCAATCGTACTCGCCGTTCTCACCGCCACTGTGGTTCAGGGACTGACCTCGTTCACGCTGACTCAACTGCTCTCCAAGTCGGCGCAAAAAATGATCGCCGAACTGCGCCGCCAAGTGCAGGCGCACATCGGCCGGCTTCCGATTTCGTTCTACGATGCCAACAAAACGGGCGCGCTCGTCTCACGCATCATGAGCGACGTGGAAGGCGTCCGCAATCTTATCGGGACAGGCCTGGTGGAGTTTGTCGGAGGGATCATGACTGCAGTCATCGCGCTGGTCTACTTGATTCATACGAGCGTGACCATGACCGCCGTCGCGTTTGGCATCCTGCTCGTTTTCGGATACGGGATCAACAGAGCCTTTCTGACCATCCGACCGATATTCCGCGCACGGCCGAAAATCAACGCGGAAGTCACCGGACGCCTCACCGAATCGCTTAGCGGCGTTCGCGTGGTGAAGGGTTATCACGCCGAAGAGCGTGAGGAGGGCGTCTTTGCCGGAGGCGTGCAGCGTCTGCTCGACAATGTGTTGAAGACCCTTACGGCCACTTCGCTGATGAGTCTCTCCGCCGCCGGGCTGATGGGTATTGTCAGCGCCATCATCATGGAACTCGGGGCGCACAAGATTCTCGGGGGCACCATGACCCTGGGAACCTTTTTTGCCTTCAACATTTTTTTGGGCCTACTGGTGGCGCCTGTCTTTCAAATCGTGGCCATCGGCACGCAAATTACCGAGGCCATCACAGGTCTTGAGCGCACGCGCGAAATTCTGAACGAGAAGCTGGAAGATGATGAGCCTGGTCGGACCGTTAAGCTCGAACGCGTAAACGGGCTGGTAGAGATGGAAAATGTGAACTTTGCCTACGATACGCGGAAGGAAGTTCTGCACGATGTAGGTTTCCGCTCGGAACCGGGAACGGTCACGGCACTCGTTGGTCCTTCGGGAGCAGGAAAATCGACGATCATCGGGCTGATCGCGGCCTTTTACGCGCCTTCGGGCGGGCGTGTTCTGGTCGACGGAGTGGATCTTTCTACAGTAAAATTGAATTCCTATCGCACGCAGCTCGGCGTCGTATTGCAGGAAACTTTTCTTTTCGATGGAACCATCCGGGAAAATGTGGCTTTTGCCCGGCCCAACGCCACGGAACAAGAAATCTTAGCGGTCTGCCACATCGCGCGCGTCGACGAATTCGCGGAATCTTTCGAGAACCAGTACGACACGGTCGTGGGCGAG
Organism: Acidobacteriota bacterium; assembly: GCA_003225295.1. Classification (GTDB taxonomy): domain Bacteria; phylum Acidobacteriota; class Terriglobia; order Acidiferrales; family UBA7541; genus Acidiferrum. The sequence goes on from QHYZ01000092.1 coordinate 56,767, forward strand.
CGAGGGGTAAAACTTTCCGGCGGCCAGAAGCAGCGTGTTTCGATCGCTCGCGCCATCCTGGCCGATCCACGCATCTTGATCCTCGACGAGGCCACCTCCAGCCTCGACTCGGAATCCGAAGCGCTGATTCAGGAGGGACTACGCTATCTGATGCGCGGCCGTACGACATTCGTGATCGCGCACCGGCTCTCTACTATTCGACGCGCCGACCAAATTCTAGTGGTGGAGGCGGGGCGCGCGATCGAGCGCGGAACTCACGAAAGCCTGTACGCTCTCGGCGGCCGTTACTACGACCTCTATACCAAGCAGCACGCGGTCGAAGCCAATCTCTTCCTGGCGCCCGGGGAAGGCAGTGATCTGGAAGATTCCGCGGGCGCGGAAATCCAGGCGGGCGCCAGTAGCCGCAATGATCCCGCCCTGCCGGACGCCATCCGCCTCATCCGCGGCCAGGGCAGCTGAGGAGTCTCCATTCGGAGAAGGCGCGGCACAAGAACCGCGCTCCCGCCATCAAATTCCCTTGTGAAAACGGTCAGGCTGTCGGGCGGCGGACGATCATCTTCTTGGCCGCGGGGGGTGGAATCAGAGTAGCCATCTTGCGGATCATCGCCAGCACCAGCCGCTTGTCTCCATCCGAAAGCGTCGAACTGTAGCGCTTGATCTCCACCAGAAAGCGAATCTCGTCCTGCGAAAGCTCACCCAACATCTTCTGGGTCTCTTTGTCCCGCGGCGTTTCCGTTCCTGGGAAAAAGTCGGCCAGCGAAATGTCCATGGCCTCGGCAATCTTCGCCAGCGTTTCAAGAGATGGCACTGTGTGCCCGTTCTCCACACGCGACAGGTAGCAGCGCAGCAGCCCCGTACGACGTTCGATGTCGCCTTGCGACAACCCGCGCTGGCCACGATATGTCTTGATGACTTCCCCGATGTTTACTTGCGGCTTTTCTTTTGGCATCGTTCCCTCACTTAAGCCCATGCCGGGCTTTCTGCACGAGGGGGTAGCTTAGTCACTAACAGTAGAAGTGGCAAGGAGGAATTCCGGGAATTGTCCCGAATGTGCTTCCTAAGAAACAATACCCGGCAAACGGTTCCGCGGCCTGCAACGCAACGTCCGCAACGGCTTCTGAGCGTAGAAGTTAGGGACTAGCGGCTTGTCGGTGACACGGTCGCCGGCTGCTGCAGGCGGAATTCCAGCAACGTTTCGCTGGGCACTTTTACTTGCTGCCCTTTGGTGAGCACCTGCACACCAGCGCCAGCGCCGCCGCCCGCTGCCGCACCAATCGCAGCGCCCTTACCGCCGCCCGCGATTCCGCCAATGATCGCTCCCACGATCGCGCCGCCGCCAACTTTCTTCGCGCTGTCCGAGCCTCGGCTCTTTCCCTGCAGGTTGTAGTCGCTGCTCACCAGTGAGTAGTCTCTGCCGTCGATCATTAGCCTCGTCAGTTCAAGTTGCAGCTCCGATTTCCCGGAGAATTTGCCGCCCTGGTCCGCGCTCGCCAGTCTGCCGTAAACGTCGGAGCCCTTACGGGCCACAAGAATGCCGTTCACGTTCAAGTCAGTCTCAAGGCTCGCGTGAAAGATATCGCCCACGTGATTCTTTGACGAGTCGACCGTGTCGATCATGCGCACCAGCAGCGGTTGACCTGCAGGCAGCGTAATGTCTCCGCCACTGTTAGTGGCGTTATTGGCCGACGGTGGCGGTGCGGACTCCGCTGCGGGCGGCGCGCCCTGGTCGGGCGGAGGGTTATCCGCAGGTGCGGCCGCGGGCGGTGGCGGCGCGGTCTCGGGTACGCGCCCGCTCGACCCGCGTGTGAACGTCAACGCCACAATATCGTGCGTCGGGAATGTCTGGACGTCGCCATTTACCTCAAAACGCAAGACAGCCTGCGTTCCGCCGAGGTATTTCCCTTGCAGCACTCGGCCATCCTTCAATTCCAGCGTGTCGGCGAAGCCGAGTCCGGCGAAAACCAGTGCAATGCCAGCCATCACCATAAGTCTGGTAAAATTCCGCATCTTCATTTCCCCTCGCCTCCCGGATGAACCTTTTGAGCTCTACCCGCTGCCCCACACTTACACGTTACCCTGAAGGGTTGGATGTGCCTGAACCCCTGTCAGGTTGCGCGCGTCAGCCGCTTACTCCGTCGCTTCGTAAAGACTCTTGGACACGTCCGCCATCAGCGCGGAGCTTTCCTTTATGTCGACCAGGCCGCGCACAAGAATTACCAAAATAAAAGGCCGCTTCGCAAACACGATCGCGGCGTCGTGATGAATCTTGGTAATCTCGCCCGTTTTGTGCGCTACCGGAGTGCCCTGCGGCAAACCTGCCGGGATGCCCTCGTTGAATTTTTGGCGCTCTAGAACAGCAATCATTTCTTTACAGCTTTCGGCGTCGACTGCCTTGCCTTCGGCAATCGCCTGCAGCAGAATCGCCAGGCCGCGCGCGGTGGTCGTATTGTTCAACCCTTTTTCGTAAGCCTTGTCGTCTTCCACACCGCGCAAGACATTCACGCCGTCTGCCCCAAGCGCGTGCACCGTGGCGCGAATATTCTCAACGCCGAGTTTTTCGATCAACAGATTTGTCGCGAAATTGCTGCTCACCGTAATCATCAATTCGCAAAGCTGGCGAACAGTACGCGTTTGCCCTTCGGCTTTGTACAGATCCAGTTCGGAATCGTCCTTCGCGCTCAACGTGTAGATGGAGCCATCGACGATACTGTGGAATTCATTTTTGATCGTCAGCGGATCATCCAGCTTCAGCTTACCCTGATTGACCTGATGAAAAAGTTCGATCATCACGGGAATCTTCATGGTGCTTGCGGCGTGAAAAACGTCTTCGGCTCGTGAGCTCCATACGGATTTTCCGTCGAGTGTTTTGAAATACACCCCAACGTCCGCTCCGCTCTTCGCAATTCTGGTCACAATCGCCGATTCAGCTGAGGTCAGTTTTGTGTCTTGCGCAGCGGCTGAACCGCACAGAGTAAGGCACACGAGAAGCAAGGAGAAAGCCTGCGCGGGCCTGGAAAATTCACTTCGAAAACGCAGAGTAATCATCCGGCGAATTGTGCATTACACCGCCACGCATTGCAATCTTGAAGGTGCGACCGGCAGCCACTGAATCGTCAGTGAGCAGTTCCCTGCTGCTGCGGCACTTCACCCGCGGCGATATTGAAACCGCTGACTTGGATTACCGGGTGCGCACCGTGCAAATCGCCGGTTTCGTATGAAGCCGAGAGCATGCGTTCTTCCCCGGGTAGTAACGAAAAATAGTTGTCGTCCCAGAACACGGGAACCACATCCATATCGTCTTTTCTGTTCGCGAGCCGCAGACGAATCTGAAACGCGACGCTCGACGAAGCGTTCTTCACGCGTACATGCGCTTTGCCTTTCGAAGTTTCTGGCTTTTTCTCGACCAGCGCACTTGCCTGTAATTTGACCTGTGGCAGCGAAGCCAGTCCGGTCAGATCGCCGAA
>QHYZ01000180.1 GCA_003225295.1 Acidobacteriota bacterium
TTCTTACCGTCCGAGATTCGAAGTTCTTCAAAACTCGGCTCGTGCCGATCGGACCCAAGACGGTTCAGATGCTTGCCGAATACGGCAGTCGTCGAGAGAGATGCTCTAGGCGCCCCGACGCACCGTTCTTTGCGGGGCTAAACGCAAAATCGGTCGCCATTTACGTATTTGAGAGAGCTTTCCAACAGATTCGGCTCCATGCGGGTCTGCACCGCGCAGGCGGTCCTCGTTATCAACCGCGCCTTCATGACCTGCGCCACACATCGGCAGTTCATCGGCTCACCACGTGGTATCGAGAAGGCAAGGACGTACAGAAACTCTTGCCACAACTGTCAGTCTACATGGGCCATACGCTTTTGGCGGCCACACAGCAATATCTCACTATGACCCCGGAGCTCCTGCACCAGGCGAGCCTGCGGTTCGAGCGTTACGCAACGGGCAGGGGGCGGCAATGAGTAAGGCAAACCTCCTTGGACCCTGGGTCCGGCGCTTTCTGCTTGAATATTTGGTAAGCGAACTTAACCTGGCACGAAACACCCAGCGCAGCTATCGGGATACACTGGGTCTGCTGCTACCGTTCGTAGCTCGACACGCAAGGAAGGAAATCGACGAGATTTCTGTGATGGACGTCTCGCCGGACGCGGTACGGCTCTTTCTTCGGCACTTAGAGGAATCCCGCAAATGTGCTGTCTCCACACGCAACCAGCGGCTGGCCGCGATCCACTCGTTGGCTCGCTTTGTTGGGTTGCATAGTCCCGAGTGCATCGAGTGGTGCGGGCACCTCCGCACCATTCCACGCAAGCGAGCACCTCAGTCGACAATCACATATCTCGAGAAGTCGGAAATGGATGCATTGTTAAATGCACCTGATCAATGTACCGAGCAAGGACGCCGGGATCATGCGCTGTTGATTTTTCTTTACAACACGGGCGCGCGAGCTGACGAGGCTGCGCAGGTGAAGATCGAAGATCTCTTCTTAGCCCATTCTTCGCGTGACCATTCTCTCGTTCAGGTGCGTGGCAAAGGCAATAAGCTCCGGCGTTGTCCTTTGTGGCCTCAAACTGTTGCTGAACTTTCGTCATTGATAGCGAGTCGTCTGGCGACCGATCGCGTGTTCCTGAATAGGTGTGGACAACCCATCACGCGGTTTGGGATTCATACGATGGTTGAAAGGTACGTGCGAAAAATCTCGGCGAGTATGGCTTCGTTGGCGAACAAACGGGTGAGCCCTCATACGATTCGGCACACGACGGCGACTCACCTTCTCCGTGCGGGCGTCGACATCAACACCATCCGTGCTTGGTTGGGTCACGTCTCGCTCAACACTACAAACGTTTACGCCGAAGTCGATCTAGAGATGAAGGCCAAAGCGCTCGCAACCTGCGAGATCCGCGCCGTTCCGCAGAAGCATTGGAAAAAGGACGTCGCGCTAATGCAGTTCCTGCGAAGCCTTTGCTAGAAATTATGTGGCGTTCGGGGCCGTTCACGTGCATCCCAAGGCGAAGCCGCGTCCCCAGCGCCACATAACATCGGGCGCCACAGAGAGGTGTTATGTGGCGGGCCACATAACTATTCCCAGATCCAACCCAATCCTTCAGGCAGCTTCGATACCGATAGACAGTCCATCGGCTCGATAAACGACGCTTCTGTTTTCGGTAACGACTCCAACCGTGCTCGCGTTTCTCTTTGCATCGCGTTCCTTAGGAAAACAAAGGCCGGGCTAATAAGCAAACGCTCGCACCGGTCTGAACCCGGGAATAAAATGGTTTGCAAGATGACCGCTCGCAAGATCATTCATATCGACATGGACGCGTTTTATGCGTCCGTTGAGCAGCGGGACGACCCTCAGCTCCGAGGCAAACCCGTTGTTGTTGCCTGGAGAGGGAATCGCTCCGTAGTGTGCGCCGCTTCGTATGAAGCGCGAAAGTTCGGCGTGCGTTCCGCTATGCCCACTGTTCGTGCCGAACCTTTGTGCCCTAATGCAACATTCCTGCCCCCAGACTTCCCGCGCTATCGCGAGATTTCCCGCCAAGTGCGCGAGATCTTCAAACGGCACACTGACTTGATTGAACCCTTGTCCCTCGACGAAGCCTATCTCGACGTTTCGGAGAACAAGACTGGCTTGCCCACTGCGACGCGAGTGGCACGCACGATCCGCGACCAGATTCGCTCGGAGCTGAGCTTGACGGCATCGGCAGGCGTGGCCCCGAACAAATTCCTCGCGAAGATTGCTTCGGACTGGAAAAAACCGGATGGGCTCTTTGTCATACAACCGGAAGCAATAGATTCGTTTTTATTGCCGCTGCCCGTGGACCGTCTACCGGGAGTAGGCAAAGTCACGGAAGAAAAACTGAAGCAGCTTGAGGTACAAACGATCGCCGACCTGCGGCGAATGGATTTCGCAACACTCGAAGGCCGCTTCGGCCGCTATGGCGTGCGTCTCTACGAGTTGGCTCGGGGAATCGACAACAGCGAGGTAGTCCCTGACAGGCCAACACAATCCATATCCGCGGAGGACACCTTTGAACAGGACGTCTTGCTGGCCGAGATGGAACCGATGATCCGAAAACTTGCGGAGCACACCTGGACCGCATCGCGCAAGGAATCACGAATCGCGCGCACCGTCGTACTGAAACTGAAGACCAGCGAATTCAAGATTCTCACTCGCAGCCACACCCCATGTTCTCCACCTGCTTCTTGCGAGGAGCTGACAAGTATCGCCCTGTTATTGCGGGAACGTGTCGGCCTCAGCCCGCACCAGCGGTTTCGCCTCGTTGGCGTGGGCCTAAGCAATTTTCACAACCCCGCGGATGCATCTGCGCAGCCCGCTCTTTTCAGCTAGCGGGGGTGGTCGGTTCCCGGTTTGCTCGTCAACCGGGAGCAATCGCGATCACTTGCTACAAGCGGACTTACCGGGGCTTAATGCTCCGGACGTTCACTCTGTGCTAGCCTATCGCCACCCAGCTCCCGGAGCTCGTCCTTCGAGCGACGTAAAGGACAGCCAGCTAGTTAGAGAAATCCAAAAACTACTCAACAGGAGGACACCATGGCCCAAACCACTGCTACACAACGAGGCCGCGAGCAGCCTGACAAGGATGCGATTCGCCCGTTTCAGGCGAATTTTCCGGAAACGGAGCTTACCGAATTGCGGAGGCGCATCAACGCAACAAAGTGGCCAGAGCGGGAAACGGTCGCGGATGCCACGCAAGGCGTGCAGCTCGCGACTATGCAGAACCTCACGCGCTACTGGGGGACGGATTACGATTGGCGCAAGTGCGAGACGAAACTGAACGCCCAGCCGCAATTCATCACCGAGATCGATGGACTCGACATTCATTTCATTCACGTTCGATCGAAACATAAGAACGCGTTGCCGCTTATCGTCACGCACGGATGGCCCGGCTCGATCGTCGAGCAGCTGAAGATTATCGATCCGCTGACCAATCCCACGGCACATGGCGGGAGCGCGTCGGATGCTTTCGATGTGGTGATTCCGTCGATGCCGGGCTACGGATACTCAGGCAAACCGACCACCACCGGGTGGGATGTTGCCCACATCGC
>QHYZ01000181.1 GCA_003225295.1 Acidobacteriota bacterium
TGGCCCGTGTCAAGTCTTTTTTTCTTTCTTTCCACAGCTTCTTTCTTTTTTCTTTGCACACTTCACCATTCACTCCTGCGAGTGGTCTTGTTCGCTTCCTTTGACCCGCTGCATCGACGACCACGGCTCGCTCGTAATCTAACGGTTCGACCCAACCATCTCTTCGATCAAAACTTCGACCATGATTACTAATTCAAACTCCCTTTTCAGGGAGCGGGATGCCCAATCATTTGGACGACGTCCTACTTCACGCCATGGACGAGCCCGAGCTCTCCCGCGTTCGGCCGTATTCAACCAACTGCGAATATTGCCAATTGTTGCGCCACATCCAGTACAACCGAACAGCGAGTTTTCTGGCCATGGCCACTTTGGCAATTCTTTTTTCCCGGCGCATCATCAGGTGCACATACCGACGTCGCCAGTCCGGGTTGCACCGTGCGGCTGCCTGCGATGCTTCTCCCAACAAGTAGCGCAACAATTTATTGCCTTGCTTGCTGATGTGCCCCAGCCGTTGCCGGCCGCCACTGGAGTCCTCGCACGGAATGAGCCCGGTGTAGCTGCCAAGCTGCTTGCCACAAGGAAACCGATCCGGCGTTCCAATGACCAGAACGTAGACCAGCCCCGTTATGGGTCCCACGCCAGGATGACTCATCAACAGCAGCACTTCGGGCCTTTTCTTGGCTTCTTGCTCGACCGCTGCCGTTAACTCCGCAATCTTTGGATCCAGCTGGTCCAGCAGCTCCAATAATTCTTTCCGACGCCGACTGGCCCAGGGAGCCAACGGGAGTTTTTCTAGCAGCCCTCGTCCTTTTTCGCTGAACAGCTTTTTCTTCCAGCGATAACCTTCATTCATCGCCACCGCCTGCAGCTGATTCATGATCCGCGTCCGCATCTGCACCAGCCGATGCCGGTGCCAGAGCAGTTGTCGCAGATCACGATTCTCTGGACTCGGTACCCAGATTCGCGGAAAGCGATTTTCCAGCAGTAGCTTCAACATGAGTCGGGCATCCTCGCGGTCGGTTTTCTTCTTCCGGACTCGCTTCGCCTTGATCTCCGCCGGATCTCCAATCCATAACTCAAAACCCAACTCTGCGAGTAACCGCTCGAACCAGCGTGCATGCCCGGTGGCCTCCATCCCCACGCGCACGCCGACCCCTCGTTGCTTTAGCTCCCTGTAGAACCGCTCCGCTTCTCCATCGCTGTGATTCAACTCCCGTTCGCCGCACTCACCGGTTTGCTGATCCATAAATGCGATTTGCTGAAAGCTCGGGTGATAATCTACTCCTATTATCATGTCCGGCTCCTTTCTCCCGAGCCCTTGGTCGTCGAATAACCAAAGTTTACTCGGGTCGAGGGGGGCCGGCATTGTTATGGAATCATTTGTGGAGCACGCGGATTCAGAGTGTTCTTCTATTCCCGATCAAACACAAAGATGTTTTGATCAAAGACCGGGATGTTCGGATCGCTTGGGCGCATGATCACCGTCAACGTCTTGAGATCGGGAGAAAGTCCGATCTGCCGGGTGTCCATGACCTTGCCTTTGACCTTGTCGGTTATTTCCAGCGTACGCACATTGACCCGACGTCCGGAGGACACTAAGCCCGAGGGCACATGAGGGCCAACGTCCGCATAATCTTGCCCATCGAATCTAATGTTTAGAGTCTCATCTTGAGCAGGGTTTATGATTGAAAGACCGTCACCCCCGTAGGTGCGGATCTGAAGCTCGAAAGCCGAGTGTGGCTCGCGCGTGCTTACCCATGTCCCGGAGAAACCTGAGCCGGCTGCCATCCGTTTATATAGATAATCCACTGTGAACGTAGAACCGTCAGGCCGGTTGGCCGTAAAGTGATCGCTGAGCGTCTTCCCGTCTTGGGAAAGCGTCCACATCCCGGTAACAAGCGTGTGGCCACCTTTCATTCGGACAACCTTCCAGTTGACGGGCCCCTCGACGGTGACGGACAGCGTGGTGCCGTCGTTGCCGGGCTGGTACGTGCCGTCAGCCACGATAGTCTCGATAGCGCCGCCGCCAAGGTCGAGGGCGTATTTCTTTGCGCCGAGACTCTTAACTCCCATATAGTCGATGAGTTTGCTTTTGGAAGAATTGAGTTTCCACCGGCCCACAAAGGGGTCGTTCGCCGCCCATAACGTACTTGCAAGCAGACAGGCAATCGTAAGCGACTGATAAGAACGCTTTGACATGAAGTCCCCCCGCAAATGCATTCCTGCTCCTTTGCTTTTCGTCTTTGGCTGAAGGCAGGATCCGTGCCCGCAGCCACTGACTCGGTCCCGACTCTCCCGGTCCCAACATGAAATCCAGTAGGCACCCGCGGTTCCTGACCCCTATTCTGACCTGAGCCCGAGGTATCCTGTAGCAACCCGAACTCCAGCTTGAAACAGGTATCGGAAATCACTCGTATCTCAGCGCAACTATCGGATCGACGCGCATCGCGCGGCGTGCAGGCATGTAGCAGGCCAAGAGTGTGACCAGGACGAGCACGATTATCACGCCGATGAACGTCAGCGGATCGGTTGGTTTCACGCCGTAGAGCAGGCTAGATAGGAAACGCGACAGACCAAGCGCCGCAGCGACGCCGATCGCCACACCAATCAAAGCGAGCATCGCTCCCTGCCCCAGGATTAATCGAAGAATGTCTTCCCCCTGCCCGCCGAGGGCCAAGCGAATCCCGATTTCGTGGGTGCGCTGTGACACCGAATAGCCAATGACGCCATACAGCCCGATGGCTCCCAGCAGCAGAGCCATTCCGCCTGCGAGAGATAGCATGACCAGCATGAACGAAACACGCGCCGTCGACTTCCTGTAGTAATAGTCGAGCGTATGGACTGCCGAGAGCGGAAGATCGGGGTCCACTGACCACACTGCTTGCCGGATCTCGCTCATAAACGCCTGCGAACCCGCGCGTGCGCTACGGATGGCGAACGCTGGCTGGCCCAGAAAAACGTCCGCGTCCGTTATCGGCCAGTAAACCGTGGCCGGAGCTTCCCGGCTGGTCCCGTCATCGTAGACGTTCCCCACGACGCCTACTATCTGCCGCCAGGCCTTGGGGTTTCCAATTTGTTTCCCAAGTGCATCCGACGGATTATGCCAATACTCACGCGCGAGGTTCTCCGACACGATAGCCAAGGGGCGCTTGTTCAATACGTCGTCCCAGGTTAAATCGCGGCCGGCTACTGTGGGAATGCCCATGGTCCTGAAAAAGCTTGGCGAAACCCAAAACAACCTGCGAGCCGGCGGGAGCTGACCCTGAAGCATGTGATCCTCTACTTGCACGGGACCGCTATCGGCGCCAGCATCCATGGGCACCGCCGAACTAAAATCGGCAGAAGAGACGCCAGGAATCGCTTCGATATTGTCGAGAATCGCTTGATCCATACGGACCAGCCGCTCGGGAGCCTTGATCATTTCGCGAGGAAAATGGACATGGAACGTTTCGACTTCGGCTGGCGCCGTGAATCCGGGCTGAACGTGTATCAAGGCGTGAAAGGTACGGATCATGAGGCCCGAGCTCACGAGCAAAACAAGAGC
>QHYZ01000182.1 GCA_003225295.1 Acidobacteriota bacterium
CACGCCACCTCATGTTTGCGGCGATCCCTAGCGAAACCGCGGTCAAAGGCAACCGTGAGGAGCCGCATCAGCGGGCAAACTCTTGACGACGGCGAGAGCGGAGGAAATTGAGTGCTACCTGCTGATACTGTGCCCCACTGTCTGCGCGTGTTCGTGCTCTTTGCTTCGTGCGGACGACGGCTCGATCTCGTGCGCCGAGGATGCGGATTCGCGGCTCGGTTCCATCGCAGATCGGTGCGAGACTGCGCGCGACAGTTGCTCGGCAAGGTGGCCTTTGTCGTTGGTGTAGAGATGGGCATCATAACGCCCCCGCGACACGGCCACGTACGCTAACCGGCGGTTCACCAGTTTTTCTCCCGCCCGTTCAGTGTCTATGTGAACGAGAACGCGGTCGGCGGTTTGCCCTTGGCTGCTGTGGCTCGTCACCGCATAGCCGTAGTCGAGATGCGGATTCTCTTTGATGTTGAAGGCGACTGCACGGCCTGAGTCGAGGCGCAGTTGCAGGTTGCCGCCATCGTCAATCTTTTCGATGCTGCCTAGCTCTCGGTTGGCGATGTGTCGCTCCCGATTCGGAGCTGTAAATTGCACACGGTCGCCTTGCGCGAATGCACGTTCCGTTTCTCGGTAAAGCGTCACGCCTTGCAGTCGGCGCGGATCGTAGCTGATCTTCTCACCACTCTCGCGTCTGACCGTGAGCAGGTTTTCCTTTGCTTCGACACGTTCGACTCGTGCGTATTCTCCAGCGTCGATACCATGCGTCTTGCTGCCTTTCGTGTAGCGCACAATGTTGCCTGGTTCGTATTGCTCGGCCCACTGCCGGTCAGCGCCGGTGATCTCCTGTCGGGCGACGAGCACTCTCACGTTTCTCTCCCTGTGGTCCACTTGCCCGATCTTTTGCATTTCCGTGTGGATCATGCGGTTGATTTCCATGCGCGACTGGTTGTCGGGCGAAACAACGAGGGTTCCTTCCGGCTGCTTCGCGTATTCATGGGAGATTGCTTTGAGCCGTTCGTTAGGATCTACAATTTCATGGACGCGGCCCTGTGTATCGAGCTTCTCGATGGCCTCCTTTACCTCTCCGCGTGAGAGATGCTCGACAACTTCCTTGAGGGCTGGGTCTTTCTGCCGAATGATTTCGTCGAGTCGAGCAGTTTGGATTCCGGCTTCTTGTAGCTGCTGATACGGGGTTCCGGCTTCGACTGCCTGGTGCTGGCGTGTATCACCCACCAGCAAGACGCGGTCGGTATCTTTGAGCCTGTGCAGAAACTCGTTCATCTGCTTTGTACTTGCGAGGCTGGATTCGTCCAGAACGTACAGGTGTTTTTCGCCGCCGCAGTGGTCATTGCTTTGTGCAAGATGCCGTTGGAGCGTGCCCGATTCGATCCCGGCCTCTGCGAGCTCTTGTGCTGCTCGTGAGGTTGGGGCGAATCCTTCGACTTTGTAACCCTCTCGCTTGGCAGCTTCACGAACCACAGCTAAAGAAGTCGTTTTCCCCGTGCCTGCGACACCCTCAAGCGCCGTGACTTGATCCCGGCTTGCAAGGATTTGCTCGACCGCTACGCGTTGGCTCTGGCTCAAATGAGAATGATGATTGTCGATTTCTCGCCGCGTGTCGAAGCTCGCTAATGCCGGGTATTCGTTCTGTCCCTCCCGCATCATCTGGATGGTTTCGCGCTCATATCCGATCATCTCTTCGGTCGTAAACGTGCGGTCTAGCCCACCTGACTGTTTCTCGACTTCGATGAATTCGCCCGCGCCGACGCGCTTTTCAAACTCCATGCGAACCTCTGTGAATGTCGCGTCTCCCATCGAACGTCTCAGCGCATCTCGCAGCAGCTCACGTTCATCGACGACAGCCTCGCGTTCCAGATTCCGCTCCCTCGAGAATGTCATCGCCGATTGAACGATTCGGTGAGGCGGTTCCTGCTCGATGCCGCGTACCGTTTCTTTGCTAGCTCGGACCGCGCGGTCCGGCTGATTGCCGAAAGCCTCCGCTATCTCTCGATGGCGCTGCTGCACCTCGTCGTGCGACAGGTTGAGCTTGGCCTCACGTGTTTTGTGCGCCGCAATTTGCGCTGCGTCTGCTCCTCGCTGTTTCTCTTTCTCAAGGTGCTCCTCGATCTGCCGGCGACGCGGGCTCGATGCCGCAAGGTATTCTTCGCTGTAGCCTATGATTTCTGGCTGCCCACTCTTGCCGCGTTCGATCTCGTAGCCGAGTGTTTTGAGCCGCGCGGCTAGTTCTGAGCGGTACACCGCCGTCGCATATTGCTGCGTTTTGTAGAGTTCACGCGGTTGCAGAGCATGGGCTTCGCCGTCTTCGGTCTCCGTAAGATTGAAGAAGACGACATGCGTGTGCAGCTGCGGTGCGGCATAACCGTCGACCGGCCTGGCGCTGTCGTGCTCGAATTTCGCTGCTACCCATTTGCCCGTTGTTTCTGCGGGAAGATTCCCGCCGATGCGCGCCTGGACATACCGCTCCAATTCATCGAGTGCAATGCCAACGCTTTCTCGATGTGCCTCCCGTACTCGTTCATCTCCGCCCACAAGGGCAGTCAGCGATACGCTCTTCGGTGCCGAAAACGTCGCGTCCCATCCCGCGCGGTGCTCCATCGGAGTGACCTTCTCGCCGTGCCTGTTTACGTATTCCCGCGCTGTTTGATGGCGCACCAGCTGCTCGCCACTCATCGGGTGTTGGCCTTCAGAGAGCCTCTGGAAATGTTCCTCGCGCACTTCTCCGCGCAATCCCCATTGGTCGGCCAGCCTGCCGTGCCATTCACCGCGTATCTGGTCGCCTTGCGTGTAGTAGTTCTCCCGGGCGTTCCCAAACTCCTCCGCGTGATACGCCTGGGCCTGGCTCGCACTCAGTGGATTGGAGATGGTTAGCATCGTGCTGTTGGCCTATCGGAAGAAGTGTCCTGGTTCTGCTCGGTTGCGCCGTAATTCTTGCTCAAGGGACTGCTTCCCATCCTGCGACGCGAGTTTCTGTTCTAAAGTGCTGTTTGCTCCCGCCGCTGCTGCCGCAGTCTTGCGCTCTTCCTTTCGTGGCATCTCCATCGGCCGTTGGATGAATGAAGGATGGCTGTCTGACAGTTCGACGATGGAGAAGCTCATTCCCACAACGAGATTCCTGTGTTTCAGATACCCATGCAGTGGCTGGAGCCCGGTGATCTCGCTCGGTATCACCAGCGGTTCACGTTGTCGTTGGAGATTCTGGGTCTCCGAGTTCCGTCTTCGCCCCCATCGCCCGCTCGACCGGCTCTCGGTCAACCGCTCCGTCTCAATTTCACCAATAGCGTCGGAAATCCATCGCGCCGCGTTCGGTTCGCTCGTAGCAAGAAAGATCTTCGTCGCGGGCTGCGAGAGCATGGCCTCTGCTTCGTGACCGTAGCGCGTCTCTAGCTGGCTGCGTCCTTGGAAGCCAAGTACAACAGGATTATTCGATTTGCGGTTTTCTGTCACCGCGGTGTGTAGCTGCGGGAGTCTTTGCAAGGTCGCCAGTTCATCCAAGACGAACCACACGGGATGAGGACCTCTCTGGCCATAATTCATC
>QHYZ01000203.1 GCA_003225295.1 Acidobacteriota bacterium
ACAAACGGAGGCGGCGTAAATGTCCGATCGATGAGCGCCCAAGTGGACGATTCTAGAACTTTTCTTAACGAATTCGTGTCAAGCATGCCGCAGGCTGAGCTTCCTATTGGGAGACTCGCGGCACTAATCAGGAATTAGCAGCGCCTATTTCCGTTCGACGTTCGGTGTTGCAGTCTGAACCCAGTTGCCGTGGTCGCAGCGCAATTGGAGTGGGCCCTTCGCCGAATTCACCAGCGCACCGTGAGAGAAACCTACGCCGTCTCCACAGGTGCACAGATCTTCCTGGGTTGGCGGTTTAGGCGAACACGAGGACGGCGGGGGGGCGGTAAGGTGGACGACGGTCAGACTTCGTTCCCGTATCGCTTTGCTGGTGCGGATCCATTGCCCGTGGTACGTCGGCGGGGCCTCGGGATTTTTCGGGTCGGGGGAGTTCAACACGCGGGCGCACATCTGTTCGGGTAGGTCTGCTTCCTGAATCACGGTTCCCTCGGGATATGCAACGCTGGCACGGAGACATGTGATTGGATTCTCTGCTTTCGGTCGATTAGTGCGCTGGTCGCCTTCCTTTGCAGCTTGTCCATAGCTGTTTGGGGCGGCCAAGAAACCAACCAGCAAAGGGACCAGGGCGACAGCAGCGACCAGGCTTCCCAGCAAAGCTCTCGGCGCTCGCAGGAGCGGCCTTTCAGCAGAAAACGACATGATTGCCTCCATTCGATTCTTGAGATTCGACCCGCAGGCTCCAGAAATCCCGGCAACGTCCCCGCTCAGCTGGAAGCGGCAGACCTTGAGAATGCCTGCGACGTAATCCTCTGGCGAGGCGCCGTAACGGACTACCATTTCGTCGCAAGCCAGTTCGCGTTCACGGTGCAGGCGGTTCTCGATCCACCACAAGAGAGGATAAAACCAAAATATGCAGGTCACCGCGTGCGCGAAGGCGGCCGTCCAGTTGTCGCGGCGCTCTGCGTGGGCCAGCTCATGAAGGATTACCGACTCGAGTTCCGCGGAAGAGAGGCTCCCGGAAAGACCCGTGGGGATCATCACGGTGGGTTTCCGCAACCCGGCCAGCACGGGTTCGCCGACGGAATCTGAAAACCGAAGCTTCACTTCTCGTCGCAATCCGATTCGCTGCTTCAATCGGAGGAATGACTCTTGCTGCGGACCCTCAGGGGAGCCCGAAGGGTTCAGCGAAGCCCACAGTCGGGGCAACCATACGATGAACATGACCGCGCAACCGAGCAACCAGATCAGAATCAGTAGATCGGGACCGCCAATGTTGGTCAGCTTCGAGGGCTCGGATATGGCTTGGAACGTTATCCATCGAGAGAGGACCGCGGGGACACTCGCTGAGATGTGATTCGATGGGAGGAGTTCAGCAAGACTCGATCCCAGCAGAGACAAAAGTGTCGCGGGTAATACGAACTTCGCGACGGCAATGAGCCACATCATGTGGCGTGTCGCCGCACCGCGGCGTCGCAGACAAAGGGCTAGAAGGCCGACGATCAGCGCGAAGAGCGTTGATTGCAGGAGGTGGCGGCCCAGGGCCAGCGTCATTTCTTCCTCTCCCTTCTGGCCAGCTCTTTTTCGACGGCCCGGATGTCCGCAAGAGTCAGTTGGCCCGTTTCGACAAGGTGCGACATCACGGATGCGGGTGCGCCGCCAAACATATCCAACAGTTCGGCGACTAGGCGTTTGCGGACGGCCATGCGTGTCAGCACTGCTTCAAAGACGTGAGCGTTGCCCACCTTTTTGACACGCCTGACGGCTGCTTTCTGTTCGAGCCGATAGATCATCGTTTGGACCGTTGTGTAAGCGGGGCGATGTTCTTCGGGCAAGGCCTCTTGAATTTCGCGGACGGAACAGGGACCAAGATCCCACAGCTTTTCCAGGAGCTGAAGCTCGAAGCGTGTGACACGGCGGTTTCGCATCCACTACACCCGTGGTTACATCTACTACAGTCGTACTCAACAAGTCAAGGAAAAATTGGCGGGCGGCCGATTAGTGTGCCGTAGCCGGAGCCCTTTACCTCGTTTCGAACTCAAGTCCAACGCTCGGCCCGAATGAGACCGATCCAAATTTGATGAAATGGATGAAAATAACGGCCAGATTGCGCATCGCAGAGTCGTAGCAGGACGAGAAATCCTGAGGCATTATCGGCGAAATAACCATTCGCCAGAGACGTTGTTCGTGTATTCAGTGGCGTCGTATCGGTACATCTGCTTTCTTTGAGTGTCGTAAGCACGGCTTGCGCCCTGCGAGCCGCGCTCCTGCGGAGTGATAGATGCCAGCTCAGCCGGTTCGACTAGGCGGTATCTCTTTTCCACGTATGGAGGGTCTCGTACACGATCGCATTGGGATTGTCTAGTGCTCCGGCAATCATGTCTTCGACTTCCACCTCGAATTCTACGTTCTTCCTCCTAATCGATACAGGCTCGGGATTCTCGATTTGGACTACGAACAAACCCAACTTGCCGAGAACCAGTTCGGCTTTGCTCTTGAACTCCTCAGCATCGGAGGCCCATGTGACCAAATTTAGGAATGCGCCCTTAGCGTCGGTAAGCACCCTAGTGCCTTTGAGCGCACGGACTTCTACTAAACCCATCCAGAGCTGTTTTCCTTTGAGCTGAGTGGTCATGGATTGATTCTAGTCGGGATACTCAGGATGGCTGCAGGAGGATTGCTTGTCGCCTTTCTTGGTGGTTGGATGGAAGTGCGGCTTCCCTTGACTTGGTTTCCGATGTTCTTCGGCACCGGAGCCTTCCTTGAGGGCTTTGTTTCGCGCGGCCTTACGAGTGTTGCTGCTTGGCTTATTGACCATCGGCTCTCGACTCGGTCCCAATTTGTTCCAGGCTCATCCGTAGCTTGATTTCCGGCAGACACACCGGGTACATCGGTTCAGAATCCATGATTGTTGAAGAGGCTTCAGGCACGACCCTCCACGGCCCGTAACGATAAGAATACTCATCCGGCTTTTCCCCTGTCCGTCCCCTGGACTCTGCTCTACACTTTTCATATTGGAAAACCAACATGTTTCAACACTTTGATACCGTGATTGCTTTTGTCGTCCTCATGCTCGTCGCCAGCCTGTTCATCACGGCGACCACGCAACTTGTTGTCAGCTTGCTAGGCCTGCGCGGCGCAAATTTGCGGCGTAGCCTGGTGGACCTATTCGAAACCGCCTGTCCGGATCAGGAAGCCGGACGCTGGGCAAAGGAAATTGCCCGCCGAGTCCTACGTCATCCCGCGATTTCCGATTCGGTCTTTTCGCGCTTTTGCCTTCGCGCGGATCGGCTCCCCTTCATTCCGCCGGAGACGGCGGGGAAATTGCAAGGCGCTAGCGCCTTAATTCCCCTGCTGCCGTGGATCGTGGGTGGGGTTGGAGGTTTCTTCGTCACTCCCATCGTTCTGGTGATTGCCAAGCGTCTGTTCGCCGCGGAAACATGCAAATATTCAGACCTTCTCGCCGGCTACGTTTCAGCGATCAATTTCTGCCAGCATCCCTGGCGCACCGGGGCGCTCGTCGGCGCCATTCTTGGCGGGCTGCTCAGCCGCTGGCGCCTGGCCACCTCAGTCCGTGTCGAAGAGTTGCTCGCCGTCCTCGAAAAGCTTTCCGACCCGCTTCCTGGCACCCTGCCCGATCCTGCCCAGCACGCAATGCTCACGATCGTTTGGACCGAGAATGAGCCGGGAGCCAGAGCGAAACCAGGACCGGCGCAAGCGGGTCGGTCTGTCCACTCGAAGGCCTATTTTGATGAGGGCATCGTCCGCCACTCCTCGAAGGCTGCGCCGCTGCAGAATGAACGTTTCGACCCGGCGGCTGCAGATTTCGATGAAGGCATCGTTCGCCACGCCGAGCCGGTCGAAATGGATGGGGGCGTCGCCGTCGCAGTGGAAAAAGTGACCGCACAAGCGCAGGAACCCGAGCCGGAATCCACTCCTGCCACGGGAGGATTGACCGAGGCGTCGGTTCCTGCTCCGCCCGAGCCGCGCTTGGAAGGCCTGCGCGCTTGGTTCGATCACGTCATGGACCGGGCCTCACAGCGCTTCACCCTGAAAGCACGCCTCGTAACGGTCGTGCTTTCCTGCATTTTCGTCTTTGCCGCGCACTTTGACTCCGTTCGGCTGTTCCAGTCGATGTTTCAAGGCGCCGAATTGCGCGCACGATTGGCCGCCAGTGCGGAAGCCATTGACAACCAGGCGGAGAAATTGTCGCACTCCAAGGAAGGCGCTCACACCGTCGTGCCCGACGTCTATCGCAAGGTCATGGCTTCGGTGTTGCGCACGGTCGCCGCCGTCCCTGAACCGCCAAAGCCCAAGGTTCGTCGGGTTTCTCACACCGTCGCCCCGCCTCCCAGGAATTCGCAGCAATCCGACGGTGACAGCCTCTCTATGGCTACCACCGAAGACAAATTCACCGCGGAAGCGAAAGCCAAAGCGAGGCACGCCCTCGAAGCTGTGCCGGGATTTGCCAGCCGTGAGGATGCGGAGTCTTGGCTTCGCACGACCTTGGATGGAAACCCCGCGCGCGAGAGGCTGGCCGCGGCGTACCAGCAAGAAGTGAACGCCGAGCTGGTCAGCGATTCCGACAAGCTCATTGACGAGTCCGCTTCGCTCAAGAGTGATCTGGCGCGCTCCGAGTTCAAGCTCTTCCCGGACGGGCGAGTCTGGGCGCAGTCCTCGAACGAAGTGCCGGGCCTTTTGGTCACGGTGGCGTTTCTCAGTCTGGGCGCGGCGTTTTGGTACAACACGCTGAAGAGCCTCGCGAGCCTTCGCCCGCAATTGGCAATCAGGCAGGATCGCGAGCGCAAGCACGAGAAGCCGGCCTAGGAATTCCCCAGCCACGGCCGACTCTGCCAGGTTCGCTCGTAGGTGAGCTCACCATCCCCGCTTCTCCATACTTCCCGTTTCCCGTACGGCCAAAAGCTAGTCCTCGTCGCTGCCCTGAGCCAGAACTCATTGCTCTGCGCGCGTCGATGATGAATCAGTCTTTTTTGCAATGGGAATTCCCGGCACCCTGAATACACGCGCTGATCGTGAGCCCATCGCCAGCTGTCCCGTCGACTCTTATGGCGCTTCCCTCTCGTAGTACTTCAGCAGGCCCCCCAGTCGTTTCTGGTGCTGCACTGCTCCCAGTTCCTTCTTGTCTCCGGCTCCGAAGGAAACAAGACCCGATTGTCTTTGCCCTGATGGTTGCCCTCCCTGTGGTACAAGCGAACAATCAAATACCCTAGTGCGGAGTCGCGAGAGATCCTTTATTCGTGGCATCCGTACTGTGGGCGTTCGGTCTGGATTCACAGGAAAGTTGTAAAGGGCGGATCCACCGTATACCGGTGCAGTCTTGGAACAGAACTCTACTTGGTCTTTCCTGGACCCCAGAGGGCGCGGCCGGGTTTGCCGCCGGTGTGCACGCCGTCTTTGAGAACCTGAACGCCGTTGACGAAAACGTGTCTGACGCCGATGGAATATTGGTGAGGCTGCTCGAAGGTAGCACGGTCGGCGACAGTTTGCGGATCGAAAACCACTACGTCTGCAAACATGCCTTCCTTGATAAATCCGCGGTGATCGAGCCCGAGGTTTGTAGCGGGCAATCCCGAAAGCCGGTGCACAGCTTCCGCAAGGGGAATGACTTTTTCTTCGCGGACGTATTTGCCGAGCAAGCGGGCGAAGTTGCCATAGGCGCGTGGATGCGTGGAAGATTTGAGGAACACGCCCTCCGGGGCCATCGACGCTGCATCTGACCCGAATGAGACCCACGGCTGGCGAATTTGTTTCCTGACGTTTTGCTCGTCCATCATGAAATAGACCGTGCCGATGCGCGAACGGTCTTCCAAGACCAGATCCATGATTGTCTCGATGGGATCTTTACCACGCAGGCGCGCAACTTCGGCTAGCGTCTTTCCCGTGTGCGCCTTGAGCGCGTCTGATTTGAACCCCACGAGCAGGATCTGGTCGGGCGAGCCGGCCAGCATATACAGATTTTCCCAATCCTTTGACGGAGTGCGCATCGCGTCGGCTATTTTCTTTCGAGTTTCCGGGTCTTGCAGGCGTTTGTAGGCAGCCTCGGCACCTCCGTCGTAAACCCACGGTGGCATACACGAATTGAGCCCCGTCGCGCCAGCGGTATAGGTATACATATCGGCGGTGATTTTCAGTCCCTGGCGACGGGCGTCTTCAATCATGGCGATTACTTGATCAAGCTTGGGCCAGTTCGCCTGCCCGGAAGCTTTCAAGTGGTAGATTTCGGCCGGAAGACCTGCTTCGCGACTGATGCGAATGGTTTCTTCGACCGCCTCGGTGAGCTGATTGGCTTCGCTGCGAATGTGCGCGATGTACTTACCTCGGTACTTGGCTGCAACCTTTGCCAGCTCGATCAATTCATCGGTCTTGGCGAAAGTGGCGGGCGGATAGATGAGAGCGGTAGTCACGCCGAGGGCTCCGGCTTCCATTTCCTGGCGTACCAGCTCGCGCATTTTGTCGAGCTGCCCGGGAGTTGGAGGCTTATCTTCGAGTCCAATCACGTACTCGCGGATGGTGGGCGCGCCGATGAACGAGGCGAAATTTTGGGACACGCCGCGCTTTTCCAAGTAGGTGAGGTATTCGGCCAGAGTTGTCCAAGCAATTTCGTACTTTATGTCCCCCTGCTGGTCCATGCGGTGCTTCTTCATCTCATCAGTGAGCGGCCCCATCGAACCTTCGCCGAAAATCTGGGTCGTAACCCCTTGTTTGAGTTCACCCATGGAACGGCCATCGGCAATCAGAGACACCTCGGAGTGAGAAAGCATGTTGATAAAGCCGGGAGTGACGGCCAGGCCGGTTGCATCAATGACGGATTTGGCGCTCGCACGGTGTAGCTGACCGATCGCAACAATCCGATCACCGCGAATGCCGACGTCGGCGCTGCGCGGTGGCTGGTCCGTGCCATCGTAAAGCATGCCGCCTTTGATGAGCACATCGAAAGAATCTCCGCGCGGTGATGTTTGTGCCGCGCAAAGGCATGGTGTGATCAGTACCGCCGAGACGATGAGTACTGCCGCTGAGGCAAGGAATCTACACCGTCTGATCATCCTTTTTGTGCTCCCTTTTCGAGGTCGCCTACTGGACTGCACGACCCCAACCGAAATTTGCAGTCGAGCGAAGAACTGTCCCTACCGAAAACTTGCTTTGTCCCTGTGGTTCGCCAAAAATGATATCGCACACGCGGAGCTTAAGAATCAGCGACATCCAGATCGACGTTCGCTCGTGGAGCTTACGAAGACAAGACATGTAACGCATTATTACATGGTCCTTGGCGAGCGATTGAAGGGCTAGATGCAATTTTCGGTAGGCACAATCGCACTGGTAGCGTGCGCCGCGCAAGCGGCTTAGTCCTAACGCATACTCGCGGACAAGTGAACTCGCCCGCGAATGCTGGCCATGGCAAATGGAGGCGATTGCGACTACACATCCCATCGCCGCCTAGCACCGGCGAGGTCCGCATTATTTGAAAACCCCGCAAGTCGCGATAGAACCGCACGGATGTCGGCATGTCGCAGACTTGTTGTACTAGTGGAGCTAATCCCTGAACCTCACTGTGAAACAGCCAAGACTAGCCGCACTCTTCTTCGAAGATATCAAACAATTACTCCTGTCGCAGCGCCTCCAGATTCCACGTGCACTTGGCGCCTTCCAGTTTCTCGGGTAGCACGCCGTTCGCTCCCGAGAGGTTGTAGCCGCTTCCACCCAGTAGCGCCATCTGCTCGAAGCTCCGGGATTGTTTCTGCCACTGCTGAAAGATTCCACCGGCGAATACTATTTCGCAGGCTCCGCCACGCTTGCAATGAGGTGCGGCCCCTCAGTGGACCACAGTTTCTGCTATGCCCATCTGAAGTAAATGGGCAAATTGTGCGGCTGCCAGGGGCCGGCTGAAGAGGTAGCCTCGTCCTTCCGTGCAACGCTGGGTCTGAAGGTAAGTCCTCTGTTCTCGCGTTTCGATACCTTCGGCAATCACGAGGTGCTTGAGGCTCTTGCCCATGTGAATTATGGCGCTCACGATGGAGGAAACTTCGGGATCGGCAGCGATCTGGTGGATAAAGGACTGGTCGATTTTCAACACGTCTATAGGAAACTGCCGAAGATAGCTGAGACTGGAATAGCCGGTGCCGAAGTCATTTACGGCAAACTGTCTCTGGCGAATTGATACGGTGGCAGTGAAATGATCGGATCCTACCGCGCTGCGATTGAGAAACATCGAATGATTTCATTGGAAGTTTTGCCGAGGTTCACCGAATACCGCAGCGAGCGCGGACCCAAACTCCGTCGGGCGTATCGACTCGCGGGCGGTACCTCCTTGAAGGGATACTTGGGCCCGCCAAGAAGCGCTTACCGGTGCCCCTCTCGGGGTCAGGTTACGTTCCCTATGCGGCTACCTCCACACCAATAGCGAAGTCGCCGCTCTCCTTGCGCTGGCAGTAAGCGACCCTTCCTTCAAACCGAACGCCATTCCGGGGTAAAGTAACGAGGACACGAGTCCCGGGCTGCCAGCACCGCGTCGTGGTAACGCGTGCACCGTGAAGACTCACGTTCTCAGTGACCGTCTTTTCCTTAGGCACAGATTGTTCTGAAAGCGAAACCTCTGCGTCCCATATCTGTTGGATACGCCTTTCGGATCGACTACTTGCAGCCATGGTTCTCCCTCCGAGACCTCCCGAGGGGGCCGGATGACCTCAAGAACAGGCAATCTCTACGTGTAGGACTGACAACACCGGAAATCAATCAGGTGTGGACACTAAATTGCCGTGGTTGAACACCTGGCTTGTGGGGGTTCCATGTTTACGGACGCCCCGTAGGGTACCCCGTCCAGTCGACACATAGGTACGATGTGCGGGCGGTGAAGGAACCTGGCTAGTCGGAGATCCAGATTTTGGTCACCTTGTTATCGTTTGTCTGAGCATAAAGGATACCCCACGCCTCATAACGAAAAAAAACAATAAAGGGTCTGGTCGCTCGAATTGTTTTCTTCCCATAAACGTCAGTCGCTCGGTGGTCGCAGAAGTCTACGCTGCGCTTTGGAGCAGGACCTTCCCAAGCGCAGGGCGAACGGCGGACCAGCAAGACGCCTTTGCTGTCTGTGCATTGTCCCTACCGAAAACTTGCTTTGGTCCATCACAGCTCTCTGCGGGACCCGTGTAATTACACGACGTCTCTGTACGTTGTCCATTTCAGGCGCACTCATAATTCTGGCGAGGCACAGGCGACTAGCGCACGTGCGGGCGCAAAAGCCAACTGAGGTCGGCGCCGACGGCGAACGAATAACTGTTGAGTTGCAGCGGAACGCTGCGGCTGTAGTCGAATTCGAGATCAAGGTAACCGACCGGCTTGTAGTCGATCCCCGCATTGTAGCCGTTGTCGCGCACGAGGTCCGCGGCACCCGCGGAGACGCTGGCAGTGGTGAACCTCTGGCGGTTCTTGGTCGCACCGCCAGCGTTGCATTTGGCGGCGGAGCCACAACGGAAGACCCGGCTGATCACCGTTTGATTGCCCCACGGCGCGACATCATACGCCGAGGCCGAGAAACTGAACTTGCCAAGGTCGTATTCAATGCCGCCGTTGAATTGAGCGTTGTAGCCGAAGGTGATGAATGGACGATGGAAAAATCTTGTATCCATGACCGTATTACCCGCGCCGAAGTCCAGAAACGGAGAAAAATCTCCGAAGGCGTGGTCTATATGGTTCGCCAAATTCCAAGTTGCATGACCAGTGCTTAGGCCTTTCTTCGTTTCGCCGGTTGGAGCAGTAAGATGTACGGCCGAACTGAAGTTGAGGGACGGGTTAGGGTAGTTCAACCGGAGGTCCGTGAAGAACGTACCTACGCCAATCCCGGAGACGGCACCCGGATCGTTGTTCTTGATGGAAGAAGGGGTGCTCACAAAATAGAACGGCACGCCCGCATCAATGCCAAAGTAACGAGAAAAGTTGTAGCCGAGAGCGGATCCAAGATCGTAGACGGACCCATCGCTGCTGTAGCCATCTTCGAACTTGGCTCCCAGTGTCCATCCGGGAGTGAAGCCTCCAGGGTTAGCTTTTGCCGGACTGCTTGCGGCCGGGTTCGGGGATTGGGCAGACATTGAGGAGCAAAGAGCGAGAACGGCAACCGAGCAGAAGAGGCCCGCACCACCTCGCCCCGACGCTCGTGATTTGGAATCTCTCTTAGTTGATTCTGCGCTGAATTTCAATTGTCGCCTCCAATATAGTGTTCCGATTTGTTCTAGCGCCTAGTACCCACAAAACTCCAGCTTGAACCAAGAGCGTGTGTGTAACTGGATCCAGGAATCAAGGTGACGTTATTTCGTTCGATTCCAGTGTATAAAGAGTGGATGCCGGGAGTGACGGCGTCGGATTGCGAGTTTCGGGGGATGTAACTGTACCGAAGAACGGGTGGCCGACGGTCCCCACAGCGACGCCAATCAGCAGAAAGATGAAATGCGCCGAGTACTAACAGCGATGAGCCGGGCAGGACTCGAACATGCAACCCTCTGATTAAGAGGCGGAGTTCATGCCGCAATGTCGAGCCGAAATGCAATGTGATGTACTGTGTGGCGACATGGTGCAATCCGGGCCCCCGGCACCATCCGAGCGTAAGCGGGTCAGGTCCCTCGCTGAGATTCTGTTGTGCCGTGGGCGCGGCGAACAACTCCTCACGCGTAAATCGAGAGCGTTTGTAGTTCAATGTCTTCCGGTAAACAAATGTTAGGCGACGACCATTTGACCATCTGGAGTGATCAGAAACGATATGTCGTTGGAGGCTGGCGCGTTCAGAGATCCGGAACCCCCGTTTCCCATTGACAGGAGCGGCTATAATCTGAGTCTACGCGCACCAGAAGGACCGTGTCACGACTTGAAGGAGAAGTCGAATGTCCGCTTGGATGAAGTCGGCACTGATGATTTTCTTCTTGAGCATGGCTCATACTGCCCACGCCCAAACATTCCCCTATGAGGCGCAATTTCGGCGGCTTATGGGTGAGCCGAATGAAACGGTTTCGGCGTTCGTCATGTATCCGTGGCAAGACAATGTGCAGGTCTCCCTCGCAGAGCTAAACAACGTTCCCCACGGCGACGTGATTCGGATTGCATCCGTTGAGCGACCAGCCTCGGGCTACAACCGCTGGTCTCACTGGGAGAGCGCAGATCACACCGTTTGGGTAGATCTGTTGGATTTCCCGTTGCGTGATGCGGCGACCGAGTTGCTTGGCTCTGCTGGTCAAACTCATTCAGGCTATCATTGGGAAAATCAGCTACTGCTATTCACAAATCTTTGCGACGCCGACAAAGACGCTCTAGGGGCTGCCCTGCTCGGTCACTCCGGACAACTGCTAAATGTGGGCCTCAAGTTGAATATGGCGGTCTGTGCGACTGGAACCGTTACCCAGGCTGATTTGCAAAACCTGGACAGTGCCATCTCACGCCTTCAGCGTTTGCTGTTGGCGATCGCTCGGCAGGTCCTCGACCCGGCATTCGTCACCTTTGAGCCAAAGATTTCGGTGAAACCTGAGGCAGCACGTTTGCTGAGGATGGAGGGGTTTGCGCGACTTTGGGCCGAAGTGAAATATAGCTTTGTATATCTGGAGAAACGGCCGCAATTGGACTGGGATGGCGTGCTTGAACGTTTTATGCCCCGAATTGCTGCGGCCAAGAACGACGTCGAATATGGCCGTATCCTCGAAGAAGTCGTCGCGCTGTTACCTAGCCTATGCACGGAATTTGAGTAGATGAAGGATGTTGAGATGTTGGAACCTTTGGGGCCCCTGGAAATCCTGTAGTAAAACAGAGAGGCCGCGAAGTGATCGCTTCGCCAGCCGATCTCCAGGAGGTCACCCCAAAGGTGAAGAACAAGAAGAAGCATAACGACAAAACCCGCATCCAGCAAGGCTTTC
>QHYZ01000204.1 GCA_003225295.1 Acidobacteriota bacterium
GACAGCTTCGGCTCTTCTTGAGGGCAAGAGCAATCTGTTACGCATGCGCCAGGAGATCCCGCTGAACGATGCGGAGCTATTATAGCAGCGCTTGACGACGGTGTATCTGCGCTTGAAGCGTTGCTGAACCGGCTCGCTGATGTTCCGACACCTGCCGGCCCAACGCCTCTTCGGCTACGGGACACGGCGCTGGTCCAAATCGAAGCGGCGGACTGATCGTTAACACAAGAAATAGAAAAGGCCCTCCGACATCGTCGGAGGGCCTTCGTGTCGAACACATCAGAGCGCAGCTTCGTTGGACTCCGGCGCTTGCGCGGGAGCGGGCGCGTTGGGCTCTGGTTCACCGCGGTCGAGCCTGCGCACGACGTCGGCGCGGACTGACCACGACGTAATCTTCGAGGTCTTCGACTTCTTGCCTTTGCCGTTCGGTTGTTCGTAGGTCGAGCTAACGAGAGAGCCTTCGACGAGTACGTGAGCGCCCTTCTTGATAGTCGTAGCGACACGCTCTGCCAAAAGTGGCCGGAACACAACGACCCGATGCCACTCGGTTTTCGAGCTCCATTCGTCATCTGCGTTCTTCCAAGCGCGCTGTGTGGCGACTGACAGCACGGTGAATTTCGAACCGTTGCCTTTCGCTTGACGTTGCTCTGGGTCAGAACCAACGAACCCGACGAGAGTTATAGAGTTGAGGTAAGACATAGCTGAATTTTCTCCTTTTTCTTGCCCCATTTTCCTGGGGCACCCAGAAGCGAGGGCTTCTGCTTCCAAAGCGAGCGGCTGCTTTATGGGAGGGAACCCAACGTTCTTAGGGCGGAACCGGGAAAGCAGAGGACGCGAAGCTGCAGGACGCAGGAATTAGCCTGAAGCAGTGCCCAGGAAAATGAGTGGCAGAAAAAGACTGGCCTACGGAAGTAGGAAGATCGACTTGGTACAGCCGAGACATCTGGGCATGTGAAGCAGAAGAGAAAAAGTCAGCTGTGCGACGATCACCACAGATCCGAAAATGGTGTTCGATCCGAGGGGCTCAAGGCGGTTCAGTTACCGCTTGCAGAATCCCTCATGCTCCAAAGAGGGGAAGCAACAATCCTGGTGAAATGATCTTGTGGTTCATACATGCGAATGATGATTTTTGACTCGGCTAGGCGTGTGGCGTCCACCGGATACTTGGTCAACCCTGATATGTCTCGGAAGGGCAAGACTAGCCTAAAGCGCGTCATGACATCAGGAATCGGTCGATCCTCGAAGGGAGAATAGTCCGGGTAACATGCGGTGTTCTCTGGGTTGCGGTCGCCGCTCGGAATATGTTCTAGGAAGACGGATGCGCACGTGGGGCCTTTTCCAATCTGCATGCAGCTCACTTCGATTGCAGTTTCATTCTCGTTGATGCGGGAACGGCACAAACCCCATCCCGGCATGCGCTGGTTATCCTGAGTAGCTCGAAGGGCGTACGACGATTGCAATTTGAACAGAGTCATCGAGTATGTGATGTTCGCGCTGACCGCTTGATGCTCGAAAGTCTGGAAAATATGAGGCGGCACCTGGATCGTTTGTTTGTACGAGAGAGATTGCTTCCCCGCATCGTTGCGGATCTCGACGTCTTCTCCGGTTCCAATATAAAGTCGCACGCCGTGTTGATCGGAAATTGAGACTTCTGACTTGTCCGCTTTCAGGAGTGTATCGGTTGGCAAGCCAGTGACGGAGAGCGGAATGAACAGTCGGTTCTCGGTCCGCCCTTGAGAATAGGAGGTCCGCCGGTCCGCATCGGGCTGCATCTGCCAGGTTATCGCGACGCTGTTCCCGAGAGCGGGGGCGGGCGAAAATGCTTTTTGTACTGCGAATACCGGTTTCCAAGGAATGAACTGCGAGAACAGCAGGACCAGCAACGTGCTTCCAAGCAGGATTCTCGTATGCTTCGTCTTTCGTGCCTGATATTGGAACAGCAAGGCAAACACACCGCCGATAAAGATCAAAAGGAACCGAAGAGCATTCGTTAGCCATCCCTCTCCGGTGAAATCCGTGGGGTCAAACTGATGACCGTAACCACCTGCAACGCCAATGGCGATCATCGTGAATGAAAACACACCAAAAAATGCAACCAGAACCAAAACTACGGCCTCCGTCACACTTTCTGTCACTGAACCTAGCGCGAGCGCAGGCAACGTGAGGGCCAGAAAGACGATAATCGCCCTCGCCAAAGTTGCAGCAATCGTTTGCCGAGTCCCGAAGCCGTTGGCGAATCCCTGAACCAGATCTGTCGCGATCGAAGGACCCTGCACCATTAGAAATACGAAGAGAATCTTCTCGACCAACAAATCGATTCGTCGAACCGGACGCGTTAGCCAGTCCTGCTTCGTACTGGGGACCGCGTCTTGATGGACGACTGTAATGGCCAGAATGGTGCTGGCCATGAGCCACAGCCAAAGCAACACCTGGCTCAATTGCTGTAAAACTGCGCTGTCGTTCACCGATTCAAGACGCAGTTGAATGACCACGACGGCCAGTTGGATGCTCGCCACCGCCAGGATGGGCCGCCACATCAATTCCAAGTCTTTTTTGAATATGTGCCAGATCATACGCACTCACTCCTGCACGTGTCGCGTTGCCCGCGAGATTGACGTAAAGATCGCTCGGAGCGACATCGGTTGTACTTCAATGTCCCGCACTCCTTCGATTTGCGAACGAATACGCTCACCCAAATCGAATTCGGAGAACTGCGTGTCGACAAAGGTCAGCACATTGCCTGTTTCATGAAGGTCTATCCAAGTGTCGGGAGTGGTCCTTGGCAATGCGCTTTGCCTCTCGACGGTGACTTTTATTTGCTGGACTCGATCAGTGAGGGCCTCCAAAGGTTCCTGAAACAAAAGTCTGCCTGATTCCACAAAGGCGACGTCCGTGGCAAAGCCTTCCACTTCGCTGAGGTCGTGCGACGAGATAAGAACTGTCATGTCTCCGGCTTGCTCCGCCAATCCTGCCATGAACTCGTCTCGCACTAGAGAATCCAGGCCACTAAACGGTTCATCGAGGACCAGAAGTTTAGGCCGATACGAGAGTGCGCACGTCAGAGCCATCTTTACCCGCATTCCATGCGAAAGCTCGTTGATTTTCCGGTCTCCAGGTAACTTGAATCGCTGTAGGATTTCCCGCTCTAACGCGACATCCCAATCCGGATAAAAGGGTCGCAGATAGTTGAGATACCCGGACACGGTTAGTCTGCCCGGCAACTCTTGATTCTCAGAAACGTACCCAATCCGCCGAAACTGCTGCGGCGAGAGTTGCCGCGAATCGACTCCAAAGACACGCGCGGTTCCCGACGTCGCCTGTATGAGATTCATAAGGATCTTTATGACCGTCGTCTTGCCTGCACCATTCGCCCCAACCAGCGCGAATGCGCTTCCTTCGGGAACCTTGAGGGACAGCGCCCGAAGCGCGCCGCAGCTTCGGTAGTTCTTCGACAAGCCGTGCGTCTCGATCATCTCGCGCTCTCCTCCAAGGGCTTTGCCGTTTTCGACCAGCTCTTGCGGATCGAATCAACCAGTTCTTCCAATTCCAATCCCACTCTGCGCGCTTCTGTCACTAGCGTCGCCACGTCCTGTTCGATCACATATCTTCGTGTCTCAGATGGTTTTCGGGGACATCCCGCAACAACCGTTCCGATCCCTGGCTGGACTTCAAGCCACTTTTCCTGGATCAAGTACTGAACTGCCTTGTGAGCGGTGTTGGGATGAATTTTCAAATCTGCTCCAAGGGAGCGCACAGAAGGGAACGGTTGGCCTTTTTCCAATTCTTTACTGAGGATGGCCTTCTGCGCGCCCGAAACGACTTGATCGAAGATGGAAAGTCCTGGGCGAATCTTTATTCCGAGCGAGTTCATGGCGGAAGTGTGACACATGTGACACGCAATGTCAAGAATGCAGCGCACTGAACGTGCAAGCCTCGCTCGTCAAAAATCCTCAAGGAAGTTACGGGCGACATGTTAGATCGTTGGCCGCAGCCAGCAATATCTGAGGCGATTTCTTAAACCCACAACGGACTGGACGAGTTCTCGCCGAATGATGGCAACGTCGGAAGTCATGCAATCGGCGGAAGCGGCGGTGTTGGCCAGGATGCCGTCGAGACGAGACTCACGTAAGACCCCGGGGCTGGCCACTCTCTCCACTGCGGCCTAAACGCGCCGCCCGTGGCGTCGCAGGCCTCCGTTCCGAGAGTGGCCAGCGAAGACAAACCATGCTCTAATGACGGAACCGTCGGCGAGCGAACCGCACTGCAAGCTATTCCACTTAACATATAAGTAGGACATTGAAAAATATCTCCCTTTTCTGCCCCATTTTTCTGGGGCACCCAAAAGCGAGGGCTACTGCTTCCAAAGCAAGTGGCTGCTTTATGGGAGGGAACCCAATGGTGTAAGGGCGGAACCGGGAAAGCAGAAGCCACGAAGCTGCAGGACGCAGGAATTAGCCTGAAGCAGTGCCCAGAAAAATAAGCGGCAGAAAAAGGCTGACCTACTGAACTGGGAAGATCGATGCGGTACAGGCGGAGCCATGTGAGCAGGTACAGCGGAACAGAACAAAAACAGCCGTGCCACGGTCACCACAGGTTCGAAATGGTGCTCGATTCGAGTGGCACCTGCGACGATGAGCGCCGGATGGCCGTAGGAAATGAGCTCGGCGATTGTGCCTAGAGTGCCTCCCTAGCGTTCAGCCTCCCAACACAAATGATTAGGGCAACCTTCGCAAAAGGCAGAAATCCGCATAATTCGCCGGCAAGAAAGGCCTCGCGTGGAACAGCGTCTCGGGCTTCAGTGCTGCGACGCGACGCACGATGATTCCATCATGTGTTCTGAGATACACTGTCGAGTAATAGGTCGCCTTCTTCGAAAACCACATGAGCGGAAATGGTGATGACAATTTGGATCCCGAGCGTGCGCAAGATGCACGGGGGTCCTTAGAGCGACAAAACGAGCGCCTGCAATTACTCCTGAACCTGACAACCCGCATCACCTCGAATCTCGACCTGCGCGAAGTGCTGCGCGCGATTTCTGCCAACTTTCGTGAGCTTATGCGCTGCGACGGAGCCGGTGTCTGGTTGCCAGGCGAAGAAGCGGGAACGTTCAAGCTATATGCGTTCGATGCGTCCAGCAGTAAGGGCTTCGCCAAAGAGGATCTGATCATCACTCCGGCCGAAAACGATCCCGGCAAACGAGCATTCGAGACGATGAAGCCGACAGTCGCCACGGTTGAGGAGATGGGTTGGCCCGGCGGCGGCGAGGGGTACAGACTCGCAGCGGCGGAAGGCGTGAAGAGCGCTTGTTTTATCCCGCTCGTAAGTCGCGGCCGGGCGCTGGGGGACCTGATGATTGTACGTAAAACGGAGGGAACCTTTACGGCAGAAGACGTCGACTTCCTCAGTCAGGCTGCCGGCCAGATCGCAATTGCCATCGAAAACGCCCTTGCCTACCGTGAGATCTCCGACCTGAAGGACAAACTGGCGCAGGAAAAGCTCTATCTGGAAGAAGAGATACGCAGCGAGATGAACTTCGAGCAGATCGTGGGGTCGAGCGCGGCGCTCAAGCACGTCCTGCAACTGGTCGAGACGGTCGCTGCGAGCGATTCAACAGTCTTGCTTTTGGGCGACACTGGCACAGGGAAAGAATTGATCGCACGCGCAATCCATGACCGCAGCCGCCGCAAGGAACGCACTTTCGTAAAACTGAATTGCGCTGCAATTCCCACCGGTCTATTGGAAAGCGAGTTGTTCGGGCATGAAAAGGGAGCGTTCACCGGCGCCATCAGCCAAAAAGTCGGTCGAATGGAATTAGCCGACCAAGGCACGCTTTTCCTGGATGAAGT
Organism: Acidobacteriota bacterium; assembly: GCA_003225295.1. Lineage (GTDB taxonomy): Bacteria > Acidobacteriota > Terriglobia > Acidiferrales > UBA7541 > Acidiferrum. The sequence goes on from QHYZ01000204.1 coordinate 5,847, forward strand.
GGGTGACATTCCAACTGAGATTCAGCCGAAGCTGCTGCGTGCCTTGCAGGAGCGCGAGTTCGAGCGCTTAGGCAGCACGCATACACGGAGGGTGAACGTTCGGCTAATTGCCGCAACCAATCGCAATCTGGAGAAGATGATCGCCGATCGCGAATTCCGGAGCGATTTGTTTTACCGGCTGAATGTATTTCCGATCCGCATCCCGCCGTTGCGAGACCGCCGCGAAGACATTCCGCTGCTGGTAAGCCATTTCGTTCAGAAGTTTGCGAAGCAGATGCAAAAGAAGATCGAGAGCATCCCGGCGGCAGCGATGAAGGGCCTGGCGGCATGGGAATGGCCAGGGAATATCCGCGAGTTAGAGAATTTCATAGAGCGCGCTGTCATCCTGACTCGCGGCAAGTCGCTCGAAGCACCGCTTTCGGAGCTGCGCAAACCGGGCACCGACACACGGCCTTCTCCCGGCGTACAGCCCGCGCAGGAAGATATTGCCCGGATCGTCAAAGAAAGCATCAGCGCTGCCCTGAACGGGAAAAAGGACTTCTCCGACGAATATTCCCAAAAGCAGCGGGAAGAAATCGTACGTGCCCTCACCGAAGCTAAGGGTCGTGTCGGCGGGGCTGATGGAGCAGCCGCGCGCATGAGTATCAATCGCACGACACTCATCTCGCGGATGAAGAAGTTCGGAATCGATCCCCGGCAGTACGCCTGAACCGCGCTAGCCTTTCCAAATCATTCTGCTGTCGAAGCTGACTTCGACAGTCTCAACTCTCGACCCAGCCGATTTAATCCCACCGCGAAGATTCAGTGAGTTACAGCCTCGCCGAGGTTGGCATGCGCCTTGCGTTCCTTCCTGTGTAGTGAGGACGCATGTTGAAAATCTCGACTGTCGAAACGCGAAATCAACGCCGGTTGGTGCTTGAGGGCAAGCTTATCGGCCCGTGGACCGACGAGCTGAAGGTCGCGTACGAAATGGCCAACTCGGATTTGAACGGCCGCGAACTCGTCATCGACCTGAAGAACCTGACGACGATCAGCCAAGCAGGCGAAAACGTCCTTGTTGAGCTGATGAAGCAGGGAGTGAAGGTCCGGTGCTGTGGCGTCTTCACGAAATACGTTTTGAAACAGCTTACCCGCAGGGTGCGCAGGAATGGAGCACATGAATGAACTTCTTAAGGTTGTCTTACAAAGGGTCACCCGCTGCGCGGAAGTTCACTCTGCGAATGGGCCTTGCCCTCGCGCTAGGCGCGAGCCTCACCGGATGTGCCGTGGGGCCAAAATATCATCGCCCGACGGCAAACCTTCAGCCATTTCACAACGCCGTCTCTATCGAAACTCGTACCGCCTCTCTGCCGGCACCAACTCTCGACCAGTGGTGGACGGGCTTCCGTGATCCTGAGCTGACACGGATCGTGAAGCGGGCGCTGGACGAGAATCTCGACCTGGCCGCTGCCATGACGCGGGTGCAACAGGCGCGTGCCGCTGCACGAGGAGCAGGAGCGCAGCGCCTGCCATCAGGAAACCTTTACGCTTCGACGACCACACTCTCCCAATCGACCGAGAGTATGACGGGCCGCGCCGCCGCCCACTTGCCCGGCTATGATCGCCACCAGAACTACTACGATCTCGGATTCATGGCCAGCTGGGAAACAGATCTGTTCGGCGGTTTGAAGAAAGGAGCTCAAGCAGCTACAGCCGAGGCTCAGGCGGCCGAAGCTCTCCATATCGGAACTCGCGTCACGGTTGCCGCGGAAGGCGCTGATGCCTATATGCAGATACGGGGCGCGCAGGCGCGCTTGATCTTCGCAAACGACCAGATCGCCACTGACAAGCATCTCGTCGAACTGGTGCAGCAGCGCAGGGATGCGGGCGTAGCTTCCGACCGCGAACTCGCTCAGGCCCAAGCCTTGCTGTCGCAAGCGAAGGCGACGATTCCTCTGCTCACAGTCTCTCTCGAAGCACAGCTGAACCGGCTGGACGTCCTCATGGGCGCGCAGCCAGGAACGTACGCAGCGGAGTTGAGCTCTGTCGCAGAGATTCCCGATGTACCGGAAATTTCTGGGTATGGGACGCCCACGGAGCTATTACGCAGGAGACCTGACATCATCGCTGCGGAGCGAATGGTTGCTGCCTCGAACGCTCGCATTGGCCAGGCCCTCGCCGACTACTATCCAAAGCTCTCGCTTTCAGGGATCGTAGGGTCTCAAGCGGTCGCGCCCGCCCATCTCTTCGAACAGCAAGGATTTCAGCCTATCAGTGTTGTTGGTCTGCGCTGGAGACTCTTCGATTTCGGCGCCGTCGCTGCGGAAGTGAAGCGAGCGCGAGGCGTCAATGCCGAAGCCTTGCTCCAGTATCGTAGCTCCGTCCTGCACGCGGCCGAAGATGTCGAAGACGCCTTCAGTCTACTCGCCCAATCGGAAAATCGCCGCAATGAAATCGTTCGCGAAATCGCTGAGTTGCAGCGGGTGCGCGACCTGTCGCAAGAGTCCTACGCCGCCGGTGTCATCGGACTGACCGACGTGCTCGACGCGGATCGTCAATTGCTTGCGGCCAAGGACGACTTGGCCGTAGCTCGAGAGAGTGCGGCACGTGCAGCGGTCGGTTCTTATCGCGCTCTCGGGGGCGGCTGGCGCCCATGATCAAAACCCTCAATAAAAGGAAGAACTATATGAATCGGATCAATTTCAGTTATTCCGCTCTGCTGCTGGTCGTTACCGCCTTCGCAGTCAGCTTAACTGGTTGCGGTCAGAAGCGGGAATTAGACCCAAGAACACAGCCGGAGCTGGTTCGCGTAGTGGAAATAGGTTCGTCGTCCGGGGCAGATCCCGCGTTCACTGGCGTGGTATCGGCGCGCGTTCAGAGCAATCTTGGTTTCCGGGTTCCCGGAAAGATCACGAGCCGCTTGGTAGATACGGGGCAGTTTGTCCGCGCTGGACAACCGCTGATGACGATTGATCGAACCGACTATGTCCATGCCATTACGGCGCGAGCCGAAACCGTCACTGCAGCAAAGGCAAAGGCCGTTCAAGCTGCCGCCGATGAGGCCCGATATCGCGGTTTGGTCAAGACCGGTGCGGTTTCTGCTTCAATCTACGATCAGATCAAGGCCGCATCGGATGCGGCACAAGCTGAGCTCGCTGCTGCCACCGCTCAGGAGCAGGTTGCGAGAGATGAGGGCGGCTACTCGCAACTTGTTGCGGACGCGGACGGCGTCGTTGTGGAGACTTTGGCCGAGCAAGGACAAGTAGTAACGGCCGGACAGCCGGTTGTGGAGCTCGCCCATTCGGGCCAACGAGAGGCCGCAGTAAACCTGCCCGAGACGTTGAGGCCGAAGCTAGGATCGAGGGCATACGCCACGCTTTACGGCAGCACCACGAGAGTTCCGGTTCGATTGCGACAGCTTTCCGGCGCTGCTGACCCGCAGACCCGCACCTTTGAGGCGCGCTATGTTCTCGAAGGCGCTGCCGCGAATGCTCCGTTAGGAGCAACCGTTACAGTCCATCTCTCCGATAGTGTTGGGATCGACACGTTGCAAGTGCCGGTCGCATCCATTGTCGATCAAGGCAAAGGACCTGGTATCTGGTTATTGAACGCGTCTACATCCACAGTCACGTTTCAACCGGTGCAAGTACGTCAATTGGGTGAAGAACTAGCCATCATCAGCGGGAACTTGCATCCAGGACAGCAAGTCGTAGCCCTTGGAGTGCATCTCCTTCACGACGGCCAACGCGTGCGTGTCGAGACCAAGGCAGAACTTCGATGAGCGAGCACCATATGTCAGAAAAAAACGATTCTGCGGCGAAGCAGTTTCTCAACCTGTCCGCCCTCGCGGTCCGCGAAAAAGCGATCACTCTGTTCTTGCTGATCGCGATTGTGGCCGCTGGCATCTTTGCCTTCCTAAAACTGGGACGCGCAGAAGACCCTACCTTCACGATCAAGGTATTTACCGTTGCAGCGGTTTGGCCCGGTGCGACAGCACAGGAGATGCAGGATCTCGTTGCTGAACCGCTGGAGAAGCGCATGCAGGAATTGCGCGACTACGATCGCGTAGAGACCTTCACCCGGCCCGGCCTCGCGCTGATGATGGTGACTCTCAAGCACAGTACTCGTCCAGAGGACGTCCCGGAAGAGTTTTACCAAGCCCGCAAGAAGCTAGGCGATGAAGCACACAAGTTGCCGCAGGGCGTATTCGGTCCTTTCATCAATGATGAGTACTCCGATGTGACATTCGCGCTCTACTCGGTAGAGGCTCCAGACCTGCCTCCTCGCCAGGTTGCGCGCGAAGCAGAAACTCTTCGGCAGCGGATGCTTCATGTGCCTGGCGTGAAGAAAGTTGACATCGTTGGAGAACGCCCGGAACGAATTTTTGTCGAGTTCTCATATGAACGACTGGCTATGCTAGGAGTTAGCGCGCGAGACGTCTTTGATGCACTGGTTCGCGCGAATGCGGTGACCCCATCTGGATCTATCGATACGAAAGCTCAACAGGTTTACATTCGCCTGGATGGCGCGCTCGATGATCTGCAGAAGATTCGGGATACGACAGTCGTGACGGGCGGGCGCACCCTAAAGCTCTCTGATATTGCCGATGTGAAGCGCGGATACGAAGACCCCGCGACTTTTCTTGTCAGCCATAATGGCCAACCGGCCTTGCTTCTCAGCATCGTGATGAAGGAGGGCTGGAACGGTCTGGACCTTGGCAAAGCCCTTGTTGCCGAACAAAAGAAGATTTCCGCCGACCTGCCTGCAGGCATCAGCTTCAGCAAAGTAACGGATCAGGCCGTAAACATCCGCGAAGCAGTGGATGAGTTCATGCTGAAGTTCTTTGTCGCTCTTGCCGTCGTGATGCTCGTTAGCATCATCAGCCTTGGCTGGCGCGTAGGAATCGTTGTGGCAGCGGCCGTTCCGCTGACGTTGGCGGCCGTCTTCGTCATCATGCTTCTCACTGGAAGAGTGTTTGATCGCATAACGCTCGGCGCTCTGATCCTCGGTCTTGGCCTTCTGGTTGATGACGCGATCATCTCCATCGAGATCATGGTGGTCAAAATGGAAGAAGGGTGGGACCGCATAAAGGCTGCTGGGTATGCCTGGAGTCATACTGCTGCTCCCATGCTTGCAGGCACGCTTGTCACCGTTATTGGTCTCATGCCAGTGGGGTTCGCTCGATCGACCGCTGGCGAGTATGCGGGAAACATCTTCTGGGTAGTGGGTTTTGCCCTGCTCACCTCATGGGTCGTAGCCGTAACCTTTACTCCTTATCTAGGCGTGCAGATGTTGCCCGAGATCAAGGCCCTGTCCGGTGGCCATGCAGCCATTTATGCGACCCCCGGGTACGAGAAGCTCCGGCGTCTGATCGTCTGGGCGGTACGCCGGAAGGTTTTGGTCGCTTGCGTCGTTCTGGGCCTCTTTCTTGTCGCCGTCGCAGGCATGGGACTTGTCAAAAAGCAGTTCTTCCCTCAGTCCGATCGGCCTGAACTCTTGGTAGAGGTGACTCTGCCACAAGGCACCAGCATAGAAGCCACCACCGCGAGTGCGAAAAAAGTAGAGGACTGGCTGCGGCTGCAGCCCGAAGCCAAGATTGTTACGACTTACATTGGGGCGGGTGCTCCGCGCTTCTTCTTTTCGTACAATCCAGAACTCCCGAACCCTAATTTCGCCAAGATCATTGTTCTGACGGCCAATGAGAAGGCTCGAGATCATCTGAAGTTCAGGTTTCGTGAACAAGTTGAGCAGGGGCTTGCGCCTGAAGCCCGTGTGCGCGTCTCACAGCTTGTATTTGGACCCTATTCACCCTGGCCGGTAGCGTTCCGCGTCATGGGCCCCGACCTGGAAAAGGACCGCGCGATTGCGGCGCAGGTTCAGACTGCAATGCGGGCAAATCCCCATACTCGACAAGTGAATCTGGATTGGGGCGAGCGCGCGCCAACCGTCCATTTTGTGCTCGACCAAGCGCGGCTAAAACTGATCGGCCTTTCGTCGCAAGAGGCTGCCGAACAGGTCCAATTTCTTCTGACGGGTGCGCCAGTGACGCAGGTTCGTGAAGATATTCGAACCGCGGAGGTGATCGCTCGAAGTGCAGGAACCGACCGCTTCGATCCCAGAAAGCTGAACGACATGACGCTGATGAATCACTGGGGAAAGGCTGTTCCACTTAGCCAGGTCGGCCACATCGAGATTCGTCCGGAAGATCCGATCCTCAAACGTCGCGATCGCGTGCCGACCATCACAGTGGAGAGTGACATCGACGAGTCTCTTCAGCCTCCCCAGGTTTCTGCGGAAATTGAAAAAGCGATTCAGCCGATTATCGCCAGCCTGCCCGAGGACTACAAGATCGAAACGGGCGGCAATATTGAGGAGTCTGGGAAAGCGAACCGGGCACTTTCAGTCGTGTTTCCCGCGATGATCGTGCTGATGCTCACAGTGATCATCTTCCAGGTGCGGTCATTCTCTGCGATGTTCATGGTGGTCCTTACCGCGCCTCTCGGTCTCGCTGGTGTCGTTCCAACATTGCTTCTCTTTCATCAACCATTTGGGTTCAATGCGATCCTCGGCCTGATCGCGTTAGCTGGCATCCTGATGCGCAATACGCTGATCCTCATCGGTCAAATCAAAACAAATCAGGAGGAAGGTCTTGACAGTTATCACGCGGTCGTCGAGGCGACTGTACAGCGATCGCGGCCGGTGATCCTTACGGCCCTTGCAGCTGTATTGGCTTTCATCCCTCTGACCTTCTCAGTCTTCTGGGGGTCGATGGCATACACCCTGATTGGGGGGACTGCCGTGGGTACGGTGCTGACCCTCATCTTCCTGCCTGCACTCTACTCGATCTGGTTTGGAGTAAAACCGGCAGCAGTCCCGAGCGATGAGGCTGAGGCAGCGCTGCGTCCATAGTCGAAATGATTCTTGACAGAAATTAAACGAACGAAAGGACTCTTATGAAAATCACAGGTCGCACGATCCTTATTACCGGAGGCTCTGCAGGTATTGGCCTCGCGTTTGCCCTCAAGTTT
>QHYZ01000205.1 GCA_003225295.1 Acidobacteriota bacterium
ACGCTTCGGAATGGCCGTCCAATCCGCTGATCTCTAGGCTCGATTGTTAGTCAAAAACAGCCGAACTAACCGGGGTTTTGCAATGGAGTGGGTTTCAATTGGACCTTATGACATGGTGGATATAAGATTTACATTTCTAGAACATCTAACACACACCGCGGTTTGATCAAGCTAGAACTGGAATTTCGCTTTTCTCCTGTTAACCACGCGCTCACATGGGAATCCAGGCTAGTGTGGCGCCTCCAGAATTAATTTCTGAACCCGCCAGTTGAGGAGTTCAGCGACGTACAGCTCGTTTTCCATGGGGCAAGCGATTTCGTGAACCCAGCCGAACTGGCCGAGCTGCTTACCGGATTTGCCGAAGACGCCGAGAACTTTTCCGTCGAGGGTCAGTTTATAGATACGTCCGGGGAATCCATCGGAGCTGTAGAGGATTTGATTTGGCCCGGGGGAGATGCAAATGGCCCAGGGCGCGCCCGGGGACATGGTGCCAGTGGTTGCCGTGGGCTTGTTGCCGATGGCAGGACGAGCGTTGGGATCGACGGGGACATCGATGGTGAACTGGCGCAGAAATTTTCCATCGGTATCGAAGACCTGGATGCGGCGGTTGCCACGGTCGGCGACGTAGATGTTGTCGTGCGCATCGACAGCGATGCTGTGCGGGGTGTTGAAGTGGCCCGGCTGGTCGCCGGGTTCGCCCCAAGACTTGAGCCAGTTGCCCTCCTTGTCGACTTTGGCGATACGCGAATTGATATAGCCGTCGCTGATGTAGGCGTTGCCCGCGGCGTCCCACGCGACGTCGGTGACTTGACGGAACATGCCGTCGACGGGAGGAAGCGGCGGCTTGACGTGCTTGAGCGGCTCGGTACCTTCGTCGGAGGCTTCCTGCTTGCGGCCGAAAACCATGAGGACGCGGCCTTCAGGGTTGAACTTGATGACCATGTCGGAGCCTTTGTCGGTGGCCCAAATGTTGTCTTCCCTATCGACCTTGACGGTGTGGGCGAAGGACCAGGCGTAGAGATGGTGGCCCACCTCGCGGAGGAATTCTCCGTCGGGCGTGAACTCGAGGAGTTGCGCAGCGCTCGCGCCATAGGCAGGACCGGCGGTATTGCCGCGCGTGAAGACGAAGATGTGGCCCTTCGAATTGACGGCCACACCGGTGGCTTCACCGAGATGCAGGTCGGGCGGAGGCTTCAGGAAGTCGGGGACAGATTGGAAACGGATTTCGGGCGGTTGTTGGGCGAAAAGAGGAGCGGCCACGATAAAGAACAAGAAAAGAGAGCGTTTCATGGGACTCAGCCTCATTACTCCGTGCCGCATCATACACGCGTTTGAGGACTCAGTCGCCCGTCAAGGATTTGTACTGGGTTTTAGTGAGGGGGACGACGGAGAGGCGGCCGATGCGGACGAGCGGAGAATCACTGAAGAGTTTGTTGGATTTGATTTGAGCTAAGGATATTGGCTTTGCGAGCACTTTTTCTGCTTTGATCTTGACGGCCGGATTCTTGGAATCGGAGGCGTCCACGGAAACGACGGTGGCGGTGCCAACTGCGCTCTTGCGATCTCCGGTTTCGTAAATGATGAGGCGCGTGCCGGGAGTCATCTCGCGAAGATTTTTTACCGCCGTTGGATTCGATACGCCGTCCCATATTGTGACCCTGTCGCGCTGGAGATCGGCGAAGGAGTATTCGGAAGGCTCGGTCTTGAGCAGATAGTCTGATGACATCGATACTCACCTCACTCGTTTTGATGCTCCCTATTCTACATGACCTGCGACCAAGTCACTTGTTCTTCACGCGCGTAAGCTGTGGCAGAAGTGCGCCGATTCTGCAAATGCTCGAGGAGCCCGGAAAACCGCTTGCGTCTTGTTTCTTCCTTTTTGCGCTGACGACCCACCAGGCGCTCACTCTTTGGCACCAGGGGGCTTGAGAGCGAAAGAATTCCCCAGCGGCCTTGTTTGCGCATAATTGCTTTTCCTGTTCACGAGTGAACCGCGCGCGCTTTCGTTGTTCGTAGGCATAGATGCCAGAATTTTTTGTGCTACGAACGGCAAAGACGTGGAGGCCTGCCGGATGCATCAGACCCATTTTCTTGAGCTGCTGGACGCGTTTGATATTAACAGCGCTGCCGGTGCGAGTGGGCCTGCGAGAAGTGAAGCGAATCGTGTACCTGGTTTCGTTGATGCTCTTTCGAATTCTTTCGATCCAAGAAGAGAGCAGCGTCTACCGATTCCGGCCAGGTGATGCTGGGTTTTTCCCGACCTCTTTCTATGGAGCCGACAAGAAGCTCGTGGAATTTGTCATGGTGGGCTTCGCGCCAAGCACGGAAATCGGCGGGCGTTGGGAAAAACGTGGTTATTGCCGACATATGGTTTAAAGACTAAACCAGGAAGTGGAGGTAAGGGAGACTAAAGCCTAGCAGTTCTCGGGATGCTGACCCGCGCGAGCGGTTCAGCCGGTCAGACAGCCGTATCGCTGCCAGACGGATGCCAAGAGCGCTAAGGGCCAGAAACAGAAGCAGCTTGAGGTCAAAGAACATCGTGGGAAATCATACCGGAAAAGAGCACCGCCAGGATGGCTGGGCCACCTAAGAGGTGAGTTCGGCGGCCGCTGAGGCGAAGACTTTGGTGTGCGCGTCGATGTCGGCCTCGGTGGTGGCTGGGCACATTAACGCCATGTTGTGGAAGGGCGTGAGAAGGACGCCACGGTTGAGGGCGTAGAGATGGAGGAGGCGCTCGAGTTCGAAATCAGCTGCAGCGGCGGATTCGCCGCCGTTGCGCGGGGCCTTCGAAGCAAAAGTGTATTCGGCTCGGGCGCCGAGGCGGATGACGTTCCAGGGGAGGCCGGCGGCTCGAATGTTTTCGGCAACAGCATCGGCGAAGCGCTTCGCGAGCGAGATCATGTGTTCAAACGCAGCGGGCGTGAGAATGTATTCGAGCGTGGCTCGCATAGCGGCTAGAGACAACGCATTCCCTGCCAAGGTTCCGCCGATGCCGCCGACGTCGCAATCTTCCAGATGGATGCGCGCGGAGATGCGCTGGGCGACTTCTTCGGACACGCCGAAGGTGGCGCCGGGGATGCCGCTGCCGATGGCTTTGCCAAATACCAGCATGTCGGGATTGAGTTTCCATTCAGCGGTGCAGCCACCGGGCCCTGCGCAGATGGTATGGGTTTCGTCGGCGATGAGGAGGGAGCCGTAACGGCGCACGAGTTCCTGGGCGGCGGGCCAAAAGCCGTCTTCGGGGAGGATGATGCCGACGTTGGTCATGGCGGGCTCGGCGAGGATGCAGGCGACATCGTGATGCTTGAGGGCATCTTCGAGGACGTTGAGATCGTTGAATTCGACCACGCGGGTGGTTTCGGCGGGATTGACGGGGGGGCCGATGTTGCCGCGGCGCGGACCGACGACGCCGTTTTCAAGCGCGGCGAAGGATTCGTCTACGGTGCCGTGATAGCAATAGTGGAAGACGAGGATTTTCGAACGCTGGGTGATTTCGCGAGCGATTCGAATGGCGAAGCGGTTGGCGTCGGTGGCGGTGAGTGTGAATTGCCAATATGGCAGGCCGAAGCGACGCTTGAGATCTTCGCCGACCCAAAGGGAATCTTCGGTGGGGAGCATGAGGGTGATGCCTTCCTTGGCACGGCGGGCGACAACGTCAGCGACGATTTCGGGTGAGTGTCCTGTCATCGCACCGGTGTCACCGAGACAGAGGTCAATATATTCGCGGTTGTCGACGTCGGTGATGTGCGCGAGGTTGGCGGATTTGACGAAGACAGGGAAAGCGCCAGCCCATTTTTTCATCCAGTTCATCGGGACGCCGCCGAGGAGTGAGGACTGAGCGCGGTTGTAGAGGGCGGCGGATTTGGGATGGTCGGCGAGGAAGCGGGATTCTTCGCGTTGTTGGAGAGTTTTCAGTTTGGTGCGATCGATGGTGGTCATTCATCACCCGCCTGAGCTGAATGGGTTGTAGCGATGCCAGGCCCCCGCAAAGAAGTAGAAAATCATCGCAGGTCGCGGATAATTTCGCGGGCGGCGTTGGCGCCGGAGGCGCCGGTGAGGCCGTTGCCGGGATGGGTGCCGGAACCGCAGAGAAAAAGGCCACGGATGGGTGTCTTGTAGCGTGCCCAATCGAGAACAGGGCGCATGGTGAAAAGCTGATCGAGTGCGAGCTCGCCGTGGAAAATGTGGCCGCCAGTAAAACCGTAGGATGTTTCGAGATCCTGGGGCGTGATGATCTGGATGCCTTCGACCACGCCGGGAAGATTCGGGGCGTAAGCGGCGAGAGCTTTGATGACGGCCGCGCCGAGATCCCTGCGGCGGGTATACCAGTTCCCTTCTCTCAGTTTGAATGGCGCGAATTGGACGTAGGCGGAAAGAACGTGCTTGCCGTCGGGGGCGAGCGAGGGATCGAGAATCGTGGGAATAGTGACGTCGAGCCAGGGCGTTTTCGAAAATTCACCGTACTTGGAAGCGTCGAAGGCGCGCTCGAGGTAGTCAATTTCCGGGCCGATGTGGATGCGGCCGGATAGGGCTTTGAGATAGCTTTCGTTGTCGGCAAGCGCTGGAAACGCAGGCAGCCCGCCGAGGGCGAGATTGACCTTGGCGACCGTGCCATTGGCGCGGAAATTCTTCATGCGGTTGGCAAAGGTGGGATCGAGCTGCGAGGGATCAAGGAGATGGAAGAAGGTGCGTTTTGGGTCGACTCCGGAGACGATGGCTTCGACGGCGATTTCTTCGCCGTCGGTGAGAACGATCCCGGTGACGGCGCCGTCTTTGACGAGGATGTGCTGAACTTCGGCATCGGTGCGGATTTCAGCGCCAACCTGTCTTGCCGATTCGGCGAGCGCGCATGTGAAGGCGCCAAGTCCGCCCCGCGGAAACGCGGCAGAACCTACGGGATGGGCATCGGCGGCGGCGCGCAGGAGAAGGACGGCAGTCGACCCGGCGGACCAGGGACCGAGCGCTGTGCCAAAGATGCCGCGAGCGGCGATGACGGCGCGAAGCAACTCTGTTTCGAAGAATTCGGCGACAAAATCTGCGACGGCCATGGGACCCCAGCGCAGAAGATCGAAGATGCCGGTCTTTCCAAGGCTGCGAACGCTGCGGCCAGTTTTTAAGAGATTCCAAAGATCTTCGGGAGTGGGCTTGTCGATTGCGGGAGGCGTGATCGAAGCGAGTTGTGTGAAGAAGCTGGCGGTTTCTTCGAGCGACCTAGCGAATTGTGCATATTTCGAAGCGTCTTTGGCCGAGAAGTTGCCGATGGCAGCGGCGGTCTTGGCGACGTCGTCGTAGAAAAGGAGCGCCTTACCATCGGACGTTGGAGCGAAGACGCGCGGGTCGGGAGAGAGAATTTCACAATCGAATTTATCGAGTTGTAGATCACGCGCGACGTCGGCGCGGAGCGGGCCGAGTGTGTGCGCCAGGGTGGAAGCGCGGAAACCGGGATGAAATTCTTCGGTGATGGCACCGCCACCAACCATTTCGCGGCGCTCGAGGACCACAGGCTTGAAGCCGCCCTTGGCTAGATAAAAAGCGGTGATCAGAGCGTTGTGCCCACCGCCGATGAGAACTACGCGCTGTCCGATGGGCATGATTAGTTGGACGCCTTTGACGCGGTCGCAGCGGAGCCCGGCGAACTGCCTTTCCATTCTTTAAGGATGACCTGGCTGGCAATACGGCCGTTGGCGCCCATGATGCCGCCGCCAGGGTGCGTGGCGGAGCCGCACATATAAAGGTTTTGGATGGGCGTGCGGTAGTAAGCCCAACCGGCGACAGGGCGCAGGAAGAAAAGCTGTTCCAGAGAAAGCTCGCCTTGAAAGATATTGCCCTGGGTGAGGCCGAATTCGCGCTCGAGATCGAGCGGGGTGAGCACCTGGCGGCCGATGATGATGTCTTTGATGTTGGGTGCGTACTCCGCAATGGTATTGATGACATTGTTGCCAAAGGCTTCGCGCTGATCGTCCCAGGTGCTTTCGGCGAGCTTGTACGGCGCGTATTGCACGAAGCAAGAAAGAACGTGTTTGCCGGGAGGCGCGACGCTGGGATCGGTGAGGCTTGGAATGACCATGTCAATGTAAGGACGACGCGAGTAGTGGCCGTACTTGGCGTCGTCGTAGGCTCGCTCCATGTAGTCCATGCTCGGGGAAATAGAAATGGCGCCGCGAAGATGCGCACCTGGCCCGGGAAGGCACATGAAATTGGGAAGCGCGTCGAGTGCGAGATTGACCTTGCCGGAAGAACCTCGAAATTTGTAGCGGCGCACGCCTTCGAGAAAATCGGCAGGCAATTCGTGCGGGTCGAGAAATTTTTCAAAGGTGAGGTGCGGGTCGACGCTGGAGGAGACGACGTTGGCGGAGAGCTCTTCACCATCCTGAAGGGCAACGCCGCAGGCTCGGCCGTTCTTTGTGAGAATCTTGCCCACGGGCGCTTTGATGCGAATTTCGACGCCAGCTTCCCGCGCGGCGTCTGCGATGGCGTTCGAAATAGCCCCAGTGCCGCCGCGGCTGAAGCCCCAGGAGCGAAACGCGCCGTCGATTTCTCCCATGTAGTGGTGCAGGAGAACGTAAGCGGTGCCGGGCGAACGAATGCCGAGGTATGTGCCGATGATTCCGGAGGCGGACATGGTGGCTTTGAGGACGTCGGTTTCGAACCATTGGTCGAGGAAATCGGCGGAACTCATGGTCATGAGCTGGACGAGGGTGTAGCGCTCGTCGGAAGAAAGTTCGCGGAAGCGCTGAAGGAGGAAGTGAAGCTGCTTGAGGTCTTTCGGATTGAGCGTCGTGGGATCGGGAGGAACCATCGAGAGCATGGGCTTCACGAAGCGGCACATGGGCGTCATCATCTTGGAGAATTCGTCGTACGCCTCGGCGTCCAGGCGGGAGTGGCGGCGAATGTCGCGGACGGATTTGGCGTGGTCGTTCATGCGCCAGAGGTAGTCACCACTGGGCATGGGAGAGAACGTGCCATCGAGGGGCAAAATTTCCAGACCGTGACGAGGGAGATCGAGTTCACGGATGATTTCTGGACGAAGGAGCGAGACAACGTACGAACATTCGGAAAAAAGAAAGCCCGGGATGATTTCTTCGGTAACCGCGGCACCGCCGAGAACATGGCGTCGTTCTAGAACGACGACTCTCTTGCCCGCCTTGGCGAGATAGGCGGCGTTGACTAGGCCGTTGTGGCCGCCGCCGATGACGACGACGTCGTAGTGCTGACCCATTCGGTAAGACTCCGATTCAACTACGTCGAGCGCGACCTCGAAGCGGTCATTGCAAAATGCGACTGCCAAGGGGTCTACAAAAAAAAGAAAAGCTGTTGGAAACGAAGATTGAACATTCTACTGAAGAGGAGACTTTGGGCACAAGTCGCGGCTAGTTTGCCCGAGATGAAGCCTTTGGTTCCCTATCTGACTAACACGGTATACCGATGCTTGGGCAGCCCAGGCCGACTCCAACGCGTCGGTGGCTTTCAATCCGTGAGGTTGATATTTCGGCTCTAACTAGACATAGCTAAGACTTTTCTCAGATACCGGTAGTGGACTCAGCCGGTCTGGCCACCTAACGCGACAAGACTGCAGGCCGCCCGCGCTCCTTTGTACGGCTGTACGGCAACTGTTCAAAATTGAACAGACTCGGTTTTCTTGCCATACGTACTATAGGCGCGTAAGGGTGTATGCTTCGGCCGCTGATCTCTTTGCGAGCGGCTTCCATGGTTCCGGGTGAGTATTTTCCATGTCGAGCATGACTCAGAACAAAATCCCGTCGGACCCGAGAGATTCCCGTCCTGGGAGCACGGATTCTCACCGATCGCGTCCTCTGCACATCCTTTTCGTCCATCGCCAAGCAGACACGGTACAGTGCTGTCTGCAAGAGCTCAAGAAAGCGCAATTCGTTGTTAGTGCCGATACCGCTTTGGACTTAGCGCAGTGTACCAAACAGCTCCGCTCCCAGTCTTATGATGTGGTCGTTGCCGAGTACCCCAGTCCCAGTTGGAAGGGATCGCAGGGTTTGCAATTCCTGCGTCAAACCGTGGAGGACATCCCCCTTCTCTTCGTGACCACCTCTAAGGGAAAGGAATCCATTGCCGAATTAACCGCTCATGGCGCCTTCGATTACGTTGAGGGAGAGCATATCGCGCAACTGCCCATGGCCGTTCGTCGCACCCTGAACGAAAAGAAACTGCGTGCGGAGTTGGAAGAGGCCGAAAGGGCCTTGCGGCATTCGCAATCGCTGTATCACGCGCTGGTGGACAATCCCTCCTATGGAATATTCCGGTGTGATGCTCAAGGAAAGTTCCTCAACGTCAACCAGGCCCTGGTAACCATGCTTGGCTACGCCACCAAAGAAGAACTCCTAGCGGCCAATCATCCGTCTGACGGCGTCTTTAATCTCGGTACGTGCTCAGCATTGGCGGGACGCTCCTCCGAGACCATGCGAATCAACCCTATGGAAATCGAGTGGAAGCGGAAAAACGGCACGACTCTGAAAGCCAAGCTGAGCGGACGCGGTATCTACGACGAGCATGGAGATTGCGTCGGCCATGAAATCATCGCTGTCGATATCACTGAACAGCGGACGCTAGAAGAGCAACTGCGTCACCAGGCATCGAGCGATTCACTGACCGGTTTGGCCAATCATCGCCGTTTTTTCGATGTGTTGCACGCAGAGATCTCTCGATCCCAACGCACCATGCGGGAATTCTCTCTGGTATTGCTGGACCTCGATGGATTGAAAGAGATCAACGATCGATATGGTCATCTAGCGGGAGACCGGGCGCTCTGCCGGCTGGCGCACATCCTGGCAGACTGCTGCCGGGCCGTAGACACCGCAGCGCGGCAAGGCGGGGACGAGTTTGCTCTCGTCCTGCCGGAGACCGGCATGGCCGCCGCGAAATTGGTGGGACACCGGATTTGTGGTCTGGTTGCGAATGATGAAGAAGAGCCAAGGATTTCCGTCAGCGCGGGAGTTGTCAGTTATCCAAAGGATGCCGTTACCATCGGAACCCTTGTACACGCAGCGGACAGGGCTCTCTATGCCATGAAACGCAAGCAACCAAGACCCACTTGGGACGACCGCATCTCTTAGTTGCTCTTACCAGGTCCGACGAAGTGTTCAACCAGCAGCAGAATGTCGTGCGGACGTGCGCGTGTGCCCTAGATATCCGAAGGAGAGATATTGATTTTGCGTGCGACCAGGCGCGGCCCACATTAGTTTCAATCAGCAAGCAAGAAAGCCTCGAATACTGCCCATCACTGCCCATAACCGGTGCGACAGTGAATGGCATGAGCGACAGAGCGGATTACAGAACTCGTCCGGTGCGCCCCCAATTTGGAGGCTTGCCTTCCATTTGTTCCCCCACTGCTTAAATTTGCAAATAGGGGGGCACTTCCAAGTGTTAGAGGCGTGCCCCAGTTGTGCACCCCAGTTAAGGTACACACATGGACCGTCATTTCCTCCAACGCCGCTCGAAACGCGCGCGGAGATCCTTGCCCGCCTCAATTCCTCCGCGAGAATGCGGGCCCGATATAACGCTTCTGGACCGCAAGGCTCGCGTGTAGGCATCACCCATGCCGAGAAGAAAGAAAATGAAATTCAAGCCGGAATAAAAATAGGTGACAATGCGTCTAAGAACTCGGGATGATGGATCTCGTATCATGTTCATCCGATGCCTAGGTTTCACCTGCGTCGTCCTTCTGCTAGTGGGTGCTGCCTTCTCCCAGGTGTCCTATGACCAACTCGTTCACCATTGGGATTACGACCATAGCGCACCCCTGAACATCAAGCAGGCTGGAGTCAGGGAGCGTGACAGCATAACGATTTATGATATCTCCTTCTCAAGTCCCGTCGGTGAACGGAGCAAAGCCGTCGGCCCGAACGGCGGCACGGTTACCGCCTATCTTGTAGTCCCTCCTGGACAAGATCGGTTTCCAGCAGTGATCTTCGGGCATTGGTGCATGCCTGGGTCAGAGAAGAAGAACCGCACCGAGTTCCTCGACGAAGCTATCGTGCTGGCACACTCTGGGGTCATCTCACTATTGCCTGATCATGTCATCGTTCATCCTGGCTTTGTGGAAGACAGCGCACCCTTGAACGAGCAGCAGATCGCTGTGGAGGTACAGCAGGACGTGAACCTACGCCGAGGTGCTGACCTCCTTCTCGGGCGCAAGGACGTCGATCCAGCGCGCCTTGGCTACGTTGGACACAGTTGCGATGGTTCGGCCGGTGGCTTCCTCAGCGGCATAGAAAAGCGCTTCAGAGCCTTTGTCATCATGGCCGGCGACCTCTCCTTCGACATCGATAAGAAAACGAAGTCCTTCCAAGAATATCGGCTAAAGATCGGCGCGGACAAATTCGATGCTTTTGCCGCCAAGTATTCCTGGATGGATGCTGGAAAATACGTCTCTCACGCGGCGCCAGCGGCAATGTTTCTGCAGTACGCAACCGATGAACCCTTTCTGAATGGCGAGGTGGCGAAGCAATACTTCGAGCTCGTGAGCGAACCGAAGAAGCTCAAGATTTATGACGCGCCGCACGCGCTCAACGCCGAAGCCACGCGCGACCGCATCGCTTTCCTCGCCGAGCAGCTCTCTTTCAAACCTCCTGACGGCAAGACCATAGCCGCTATCCCGGCTCTCGTTCAGCCGCCGTGGCCCAAGCCTCCCCAATAGACGGATCAGCTCGACGCACCGAGACCGAATGAATTCGGCACAACTAATGCGAAAGCGATACTGACTCCATCGAAATTCGGCCACGGTTCGAGGAAGTGTGATCCCGCTGAATGCTGTTCGCGCCTCATCTCCCAAAGAGCCGTTTGGACCATGAGGCCCGTCAGCCATTCCCGGGGCGATCTGGAGCACAACCGAGTTACGCGTATTCTTCGCAACCCTCGGTACGCCGGCGCTTTCTTCTACGGACGCACACGCTTTCAGAAGAAAGTCGAAGGAGGCGATCGCAGTCGAGACTTACCCCGACAGGAATGGCACACGTTGATTCTCGATGCACACCCGGCATACATCACTTGGCGAGACTATGAAGAAAATCTTCGCCGTCTACAAGAAAACGCGCAAACTTGCGGACTGGAAAAGCGATGCGCCGTACGAGAAGGTCCTTCGCTGCTACAAGGCCTGGCAATCTGCGGAGTATGCGGCAGTCGCATGACCGTCGGTTATCGGCAGCGGAAAGCGGGGCTTGCTCCCTTCTACATCTGCCAGGGTCCGCGCGAGGTGGATCGGATCGAGAAGGGCTACTGCCAACGAGTCTCCGGTTACAGCTTGGACAAAGCAATCGGAGCGTTGCTAGTAGAGACGGTGACTCCTCTGGCGCTGGAAGTTGCTCTCAACGTTCAGCAGGAGCTCCAGTCACGTTGGGATGAAGCTGATCGACTTCGCCGGCTTCAGGTGGATCGGGCTCGCTACGAATCTGAACTTGCGCGCCGCCGTTTTCTACGTGTCGATCCCGATAATCGACTCGTAGCTGCCTCGTTGGAGGCAGAATGGAACTCGAAGCTGCATGCCCTGTCCGAAGCTGAGCAGAATTATGAGCGCCAGTGCCAGACAGATCAGCTCAAGATTAGCACCGTGTAGCGAGAGCAGGTGCTGGCCCTAGCCACGCGACTTACCGTAACCACGAAAGTCGAGCGCTAGCACTCGAAATCCTGCCGACGTGAGTGCGCGAGCTTGCTTCTCTCAACTCTCTTTGTTGAAACGGCCGCCATGGGCCAGCACGATGGCTCGGCCGCCCTCTCCATAAACATCGGCGTAGATTTCGCCTCCGTCCTCGGTGGGAAAGGATACGGGCTTTTGCGCGGCTGTGCCCCGCGCAAGGACCAATGCCGCAATCAAGGCAGTGATGGCACGCAGGTTGCAAATGTACCATCGTTGATCTGACCTTCGCTCGATCTACATCTCCGGT
>QHYZ01000285.1 GCA_003225295.1 Acidobacteriota bacterium
GGATTCGGAACAGGATTTGAAGTAGAGGATCTAATTGCTGCTGGGCAGTGGGACTGCGCGGCCTTCAACAGCAGTTCCCATTTAGCAAGGATGTTGCCCGTTGGGTATACGAGGAAGCAGATCATTCAACTTTGCGGTTCTCTCAACGAAGGTCCTTCGATACGGATCGTGTGGCAGCGGTGTCGTAGACGGCTGAGCATGGCGTTGACCAGATCTTTGTTTGCCAAAATGTTGTGCCACTGATTGTAGTCAAGATTGGTAGTGAGGATGGTTGCCTTTCGGCTGTAGCGTTCCTCCATGAGCTTGAAAAAGATGTTGGTCTGCTCGGGCCGTACGTTCACATACCCTAGCTCGTCGATCAGGAGCGCGTCCACGCGAGCCAGGCGCTTGATGAGCTTGCGTGAGGAGCGGTCCGCAAGCGAGGCATACATCTCATCGAGCAAGTCTTGCGCTTTGATAAACAAGCCGCGATAGCCGTTCTGCAAGGCTTTCAGCAGCAGTCCCGAAGCGAGTCCCGTCTTTCCCACACCGGTTGGACCGATGAAGACGATATTCTCGGCACGAGGAATGAACTCCAGTTCGGCAAGTTCCTGGATCTGGCGACGCGAGACGCCCGGCTGCTTCTTGAAAGGAAACGACTCCAGGGTCCACTGTTCCGGCAGTCGCGCCTGCTGGATGCGGTACTGCAGACATTTTTCCTGCCGTTCATGCCATTGTGCTTGCAACAGTCGGAGAAGGAACTCGCTGTAGGAGGGCGAGTTGTTCTTGGCATTTTCCAACTCCTGGTCAAGAATCGTGGCCATCTTTTTCAGGCGCAGATTCTCCAGCAGTTGCTGAGTTTCTTCCGTCATGCTCGTCTCCCTAGTTCAAACGGATCTGGAAGTATTCCCGGCCGAGCTTTCTGAGGATCACCGTCTCGACGCGATCGAGATCGTACAGTCCGTACTGTGCGGCTTCTTCGAGTGCCTCTCGCAGAGGCTCGCGGGGATAGTCATTCACCATCGAGAGCAAGCGCCGCAACGCTAGGGTTCCGCGGCCGGCACTGTGTTCCTTGAGGGCTCGCACGTAGCCGGCAAGTTCAGGAAGTGTTTCCAGCAAGATCTTTTCTTCGACTGACGTCTCCGGCAGCTTCACTCCTCGACCGCGCGGGCGACGATGCTCGGGCAAGGTGAAGTGGCGCCCGGTGGGTTCCACGGCCCTGGGATGCGTGGCGATCAGGCGCGGTCCGTCATAGATCTCGATGGTGTCCTTGCTCTCGCGCACTTCTACGCGTCGGCCGATCATCTCCACGGGGACGGAATAGCGGTTGGTGGTCACGCTGACATAACCTTCGACATCCGCGATGCGCTGATGCAGGAGGTAGACCGGGGGCACCCAGACGGGCAGCGGTTTCAGGAACGCTTGCTCGATGGCAAAGAGTTCTCGCGCGCTGGACTTGAGTTTCGCTCGGAAAGTTCCGTTCACCTTGTCGCACCACTCGCGAGCTTGGCGGTTGGCGGCCTCCCAGTCCTGGAAGGCGCGGCCAGCCAGAAAGTTGTTTTCAATGTAGGAGAACCTTCGTTCCACGTGAGCGGAACGATTGGCGTCTCCTTTCTCATGGGCTTTGAACACGAAGTGGTAGCGTTCGCCGAAGGCTTGCATCTCCGGGACGGGAACCATAGCGCGTCCGGTCCCCTGAAGCACCACCAGGTGCGTGTTGTCGATCATGCAGGTGGCACAACCGCCGCCCAGGTAGTGCAAGGCATCAGTAAGGAACACCTTGCAGTGGAAGCGCGTGAAGTTGGGATAGAACTGAAAGAAGACCATGCGGGAGTAGCACAGAACCAACGAGGCCGTTTGCACGCGGCGCTCTTTGCCACCCAGGTTGATGACGTGCGGCGAGGTGTCGTGCTGCATCTCCTGGCCCGGTTCGAATGAGTAACGCCCGACCGGTTTCTTTTCTTCCTGGCCGATTCCTTGACGCCGGCAGAAGGCCGTCAATGCTTGGTAGGAAAAATCAGCGCCCGAGGCGACCAACTCTTCATGCACACGAACGAGATTTCCTTTACACGATGCATAGAGCTCCAGAATCGCCTCGCGATACGGAGCGGCTACCTCGGGACGTTCGATGCGGGGCACCTCGGCCGAACCTGCGCGGAGAACTTCTCGAACCGCACCGCGCGACAGCCTCATGACCCGTGCGATGCCGCGCAGACTGTGCCCTTGTTCATGCAGCTTGAGAATCGCCGTTCGCGTGTTCTGGTCCAGCATGGCCCATCTCCTGCTCAAAACGTTCTGCCATACAACGGGTCTCCTCCAGGGACTGCCGAAGACTCCGCGCCAACTCTTCACGTTCTCTTTCCAGGAGTTTTTGCAGTGCTCCTTGACGAAGCCGCCGGTGCGCCCGTCGCGCGACCGAGCCCAACACTTCGATATCGGTCCGAAGATTCTCCTCGGGACTCGCTGACGGGGGAGGAGATGCCAGCGACTCCTGGAAGGCCTTCAGGAAAAGCAACGGGGCCTCCAGCAAGCGTTGGCGTGTGACCGCGTTTCCGTCACGATAGGCGGTATAAAGAACGGCCATGTCCCGGCTACTCAGCCGGAACGAACCAACCCCTTCGACCAGCCGAAGGCAGGCTTGCTGGTTGGCGCGCGCCAAAGGAACCAAATACTTTTCCGCGGCATGCGCCACGATTTCGCCTCGACGCACGCGTTCCTGAATCAATTCTGGCAGTTCGCGCACCAGGGCCAGGCGCCGGCTGACCCAACTGACCGAGCGAGTGAACCGACGGGCCAACTCTTCCTGGGACAGTTGAAATCGCCTGTGGAGTTCCACGAGCAGCCAGCTCTGCTCCAACGCCGTTTCCGATTCCCCGGTATGCCACAGCCGACTCATCACCAAAGCTTCCGCCTCGCTGCACTCCCAGCAGAAGCTACCCACGGTGTCGCGGCCGAGACGGCGCAGGGAACGCACCCGCTTGTAGCCATCGATCACTACAAAGTGTTCATCACCATCCTGCTTCACCACCACGATCGGAACCTGTTGGCCGACTTCGGCGAGCGAGCTCAACAGTCGTCGCTCGTGATCCGGGTGCACGATCCGCAGCCGGTCGTAACGCAGTTCCAATTGATGAAATTCCAGCTCCATCCCTTCCGC
>QHYZ01000286.1 GCA_003225295.1 Acidobacteriota bacterium
TCGCGGGCGGTGGCGCGAGCTAGCAGAAGGTTCGCAACGTTGCTGCAGGCGATCAAAAGAAGCAGCAAGACAGCGGCGACCAACACATAGAGCGTTTTCTTGAAGTTTCCGATAAGACTGTCGAGTAAGGTCTGCGGCACGATCGCGAACTTATCCTCTGGAAAGATTCCACCCGGGTTCGGCTTGTGCATGCGGTGAGCGATGGCATCGAGGTCTGCTCCGGCGGTCTGGGCGCTAACGCCGGGCTTTAGGCGTCCCACCAGCTGGAGCCAACCGTAGTTAGGAGCGGCTGGCAGCCAGAAGTTTGCGCCGAAAGCGTTGAACTGTAAGGGCATGATTCCAACAAGGGTTGTTGGCTTGCCATTCAGGACAAAGATCGTGCCTAGGATTTTGGGATCACCACCGAACTCCCGCTGCCAGAGTCGATAGTTCATTACGAACACGGGAGGAGCGCCAAGGCGGCCATCTTCCAGCGAGATCGCGCGGCCCAGCAGCGGTGGGACACCCATGTAATCAAAAGTATTGGGCGTTACCACCGCGCCGAAGGAAAAGAAACGAATGGATTTGCCGTCGTCGTACGTGGGGCGCATACGGGCGTAGGCAATGAGTTCTTCAAATACATGGTTCTGCTCACGAAGGGCACGGACCTCCTCTGGCGAGAAGTAGAGGCGAACTTTCCCTCCGCCGACATTTGATAAGTCGTGCGTTCCAATTACAACCGATCTGTTGAAGTCTTTATAAGGAAACGCATGGAGGAAGACGCTGTAGACGACGCTGAAGACGACCGTCGAAGCGCCAATACCAAGGGTGAGAGCAAGGATGGCGATGAAGGCGAAGCGGCGGTCTTTGCGAAGATTGCGGAGTGCGTAGCGGAAGTCTCGGAGGAGATTGTCGAGGTGAGTTTCCCAGCGAGTGTCGCGGACCTCTTCTTTGACGCGTTCGAGGCCGCCGAATTCGAGTCTTGCTAGGCGGCGAGCTTCTTCTGGCTACGTAATCGGCGATTTGGCGTTCGAGATGGAATCGGAGCTCTTGATCGAGTTCCTTTTCCGCGTGAGATTTTAGGAAAAGGCGGCGAACGCGGCGCATCATTTCGATTGCTCCTCTGCGTGCAAGATCAGACCGACGGCGTCGCAGAGGCGCTCCCAACTATCGACCTCGGCGGCCATTTGCTTGTGGCCCTTTCTGGTAAGTGAATAGAACTTGGCTTGGCGGCCGGTTTCGGATTCCTTCCATTCTGCTTGCAGCCAGCCTTTGTCTTCCAAACGATGGAGCGCAGGATAAAGGGAGCCCTGATGGACTTGGAAGAATTCTTTCGAAATTTGTTGGAGGCGTTGGGCGATGGCGTAGCCGTGGCTGGGGCCCAGGGCCACAACCTTAAGGACCAACATGTCGAGAGTGCCGCGGAGGAGTTCTTGTTTACTTTCTGTCATGTGATACCTAGAAACTCGACATATATGCCCGAATCAAGCAAATGTCAACCACTTCCCGCAACTGTCAATCCAGCGTTTGGTTGAAAAGCAAACCGGACATCTCTCTTCGCTGTCCAGAAGTCCCGTTTGAGTCCATTGATCGTCTGTCAAACGTCTTCTAGGCCCAGGTTGTCATTCACGGCTTGTCGCAGTTTCTGCTTGCATCCCAGGTAATGCTCGGTGGTCTGAACTGACGCATGGCCCAGCAAAAACTGAATCTGCTCAAGTTCTCCCCCAGCCAAGTGGCAGAGTCGCGCGCAAGTGCGTCGCAGGTCATGCGGAGCGAGATTCTTGATGTTGGCACGTTTCGCAGCCGCTTTGACGATGTGCCAGATCGCTTTCGGTGTGAGGCTCGCACCCCATATTTTGCCTAGCCTGCCAACTCGCCGGAAGAGCGCACCTGTACTGATACTAGCTGCATCGGTCCACTCATCAACAACGCGCTTTGCCCAGGCCGGAACCGGCACTGTGCGAATGTGCTTTCCCTTGCCAATCAGGTCAGCGATCACCCAGTGCTCCTCACGTACTTGAAAATCTTCCAGTCCGAGTGCAACCAATTCGGCGCGTCGCAGGCCGCATCCAATCAGCAGCGCCAGAATCGCTCGATCACGCTTGCCTCGCAAGCCGTCTCCTGGCGGTTGGGCGAGCAACGTTCTGGACTGTTCGACAGTCAGCCAGTTTCCGATTCGAACTCCCAAGCGTTTTGCGCCTTTAACGCGACCGATTCCGGCTGCCAATTCGGGGCTCAGGAGTCCGGTGTCAGCTGCCTCATGGGCGAGTCTTCTCACGGCCGCTAAGCGCACATTGATTGTGGAGGGTGCCAGGTTCTTTTGTTCGAGAAAGAATCGATAACGAAGGACAACACTCCGGTTGAAGGCCAAGCGCGGCTCAGAACAATACCAGCCTATGAATTCATCGATGGCGTGCCGATATGATTCCTGCGAACTCACTGCTGCCAGCGAGTTCAGAACCGCGTTCTTCGACCGTTTAGTATGGTCATCCGCTCAGAGGGCTATGGACCCGAACCCCGTTTAGGGTGGACCTCGATAGTCAGAGTCACCCCTTTTGGGCAATCTTAAGCAACGTTTTGTCCATCACGCATGAATCGCCGTTTGCAGATTCAACGCAACTGTTTTAGTGTGTCCCCGAGTTAAAACCCCTCAGAAAGCAGACGGATTCACATGAGTACAGCTGAAGATGACGCGGAGCTACAACGAGAAAAACTCAAACTTGAAATAGCAGAGCTGCAGAATAAGGCTGATCTTGAAAGACAAAGGCTGTCACTTGAAGTACAGGACTTGAATAGCAGAGTTAGCTTTTGGGCCAGGGTATCCAGCCTTTTGTGGCCCATCATTGGAAGCCTGTTGACGATCATACTGGGCTTTCTTACAGCATCTATTGCAAGCCAGCAAGCGAAACTAGCCGAGCGAATAGACAGTGTCGAAATCGCAAATAAACACAGGGAAGTGCTTGATCGTGCCCTGGCTGCTGCTACGGACAATTCCAATTCGGTGGATCGGCGCATTGCGGGAATCTGGCAATTGGCTGGATTTTGGTCGAACATTGATGACGAGCAAATGGTAGCTAGCACACTGTCTGCAGAACTACTTCTTTCAAGCGATGATTACCGTTTTGCTCGATGTGCCGCGGCCGAAGCAATTGGGGATGGCATTAAATTTGAGGGCGAATGGTCATTTCAAGGCGCGGATGAAGAACGCGCCAAGAGAATATCCAAGCTGTTATACGGCGGAAGCGACGGAACCTTCGGGCTAGTCACTACAGCGAATGTCTTCCTTAGTGCCGCGGCGAAAAAGATGAACGAAGCGCAAGGGCCAGCGGAACAGTGCGTAACTGCGCTAGACGCGAGTAAAGAGGCAATTCGCAAGAATTGGGAATACTTAAGGAATGCAAATCTCCACCTCACGAACCTCGATCAGACGGCTTTGTACGCTGCGGACTTGGCCGGCTCTGTACTAAGCGGAGCGGAGTTGGAAGGTGCCAATCTCAGATGCGCAAACCTGATTGCGACTGACTTCTCAAACGCGCGATACGCGAAGAGTGACTTCAAACTTGCAAATGTGCGGAACCTAATTCCACCTCCCGTCCGAGACGACCTAAAGAACCACTTTGGAGCGATCGATATCTCCGACGAAGAGTGGCAGCAGTGGCGGCTCAACCGCTTTAGAGTGGATGACTCAGGTCAGCGAAGCTTGGTCATGGGCCAAGGGAAGCCCTATCACTGCGGTTGGTGATACTTTCCAGACGTCCGGTTGGGGGAAATGCGGTTGTACGGAGTGGTGTTCGCGCTTCGATCTCCTCGAACCCCGTTTTCTGAACCGTAAGGTTGGCCAGCCACTTGTCTGAGATCGCGCCCACTCATCCACGAACGTCCTGATCATCGCAGCACTTGACTATGCCAATTTATTCTATATTGTATAGCTAATGTCTGGCCGCGAATATCTGGGTGAATTTGAGCACATCGTGATCCTGGCGCTCTTGCGTCTTGCTGATCGGGCATATGGGGTCACGGTGCGGCAGGAGATCGAAGCGCGAACCGGGCGGGAAGTGTCCATCGGCGCCATCTATGCCACGCTCGAGCGCCTGCAAGCGAAGGGTTACGTGAAATCACAATTCGGCGATCCTACGCCCGAACGCGGGGGACGATCGAAGCGTTTTTTCCATGTCACCGCCAAGGGAATATCGGCCGTTAATCGGACACATCGCGCACTCCGGAGCATGACCGCAGGACTCGATCTCGTCAGGAGCTACTCATGATGACGAAACCATCTCTCGTTCAGCCTCCGCCCTTTGCCATTTGGCTCGTTGATCTGTTCACGCCTGATGAGGAGGGAGAAGCGATTCAGGGAGACCTCCTGGAGGAGTACTCAGAGCTGGCATTGAAATCCGGAGTCGCCTCCGCGCGCCGTTGGTATTGGCGGCAGAGTGTGAAAACCATCGCACATCTGATCGGCACCGGATTCCGCGTTGCGCCATGGTCGGTCGCTGGTGCGGTAGTTGGAGGCTTTTTGCTGCTGTGGCTGGGCTTTGGCTTGGGGTTGCCCGAACGGGCGACATTGGCAGTTCTTGACTTCCGTAGGCAACCTCATGTCCACCCTTACTATACTTGGCCGCAAGCCCAAGTCCGCGTGTTCTGGTTGGTCTGCGGGGCCTTGATAGGACGCCTGCTTATGTCGCTGTTCATCGGTTTTATTGTGGCAGCGGGGGCCAAGGGACGGGAGATGGTCGCCACGATTACCCTAACCCTTATTCAAGGCGTATTTGGTGCGGTGGAATTCTTGGTGTGGTCGGCCTCGCATAGGTACGCCTTCCTACTGATGCCGGTCATCACCCCTTTCGGCGTTTCCATCATGATTGTGATGGGCGGAGGAATCGTCCGAAAGAGTAGATCGGCTGCCGCGCGTCGACCTTCGGGTACGTGAAGTGCGGCTAAGGAGGACAATAGAAATGCTGAATTCTTTTTTAGCAAGAATCGCACTGATTGTTGCGTGTTTCGCGCTGCCCGCCAGGCCACCGGCTGACTTAACTGCGGCCAATTCCCGAAAGGTCGCGCCGGACTTCGCTCTAAACGACTCGAAAGGTATCCCAATCAAGCTGTCCTCCTTCAAAGGAAGGGTAGTCTTGTTGGATTTCTGGGGCACATATCGTGAAGTCTGTACTGTGGAAGTTCCTTGGTACGTCGAGTTCCAGGGTAAGTACAAAGAGAGAGGCCTGTCGGTCGTTGGTGTCTCGGTAGGTGACGATTGGGCCTCAGTGAATTCCTTCGTTGAAGCGAAAAGAGTTAACTACCCTATTGTGATTGGCAATTGGGGCTTGGCTAAACAATTCGGCGTTGACAATGGGTTGCCGGTAACGTTGCTGATCGACCGCTATGGTAAAATTGCCGACTTGAACCTTGGTATGGTGAACAAAAAAACGTTCGAGCAGGAAATCCAGTTCCTCCTCAAGGAAAACGCTCCTAAGAGGTTTTCTAAGTGAATGGACTGTGCGGGGCCTGGACCGACGAAAAGGTCATTAACAGCGTGGCGTTGAACCGGGACGAACCTGAGCAGAATTGTGCTGCTGAATGTTGCGACCTCCTCGAACCCCCCTGGCCCCCAGAACGTCTGGCCAGTGACGGCCAGAAACGCGTCTCTCACGAAGATGTTTTTCTGGCTGGCAAGAATCCGCCTTAGAATTCATGGATGCCTATTTTGTATATTCTTATCCTTGCTTTGATCCAAGGGCTAGCAGAACTGTTGCCGGTCTCTAGTTCGGCGCATGTCGTT
>QHYZ01000206.1 GCA_003225295.1 Acidobacteriota bacterium
CCGGTTAGCCGCCAATCGCACAAGCCGTGGAGCACAAATCCCACGATCCTCGATTGGTTGGAGTCTCTATAGCCCCACAGAAATGTGGAGTTGGCAGCCGAGAAAACGGCGATTTGCGAGGCTTCGGTGCGAGTCAACTCCACATTACTGACAACTCCACATTTTTCTTCGACGGCACGAGCCGGCACTTGAGTTATTTCGATGAGCTGCAGCGGGAGGAGGGCTACCAGGCAGTGGTCGAGATGCCGGCGAAGCAAATGGCCTCTTCGCATGCCATGAATCGGTTCTTCCGCGCCTTTGCCATTTTCCATGCCGGAGCCTTCCGCTGGGTGTTGCAGGAGTTGTTTCTCTGGCGCTTGCGGCGGGAGAAAATGCGGGTGGTGATGCTGACGCTGGACACCATGGTCATGGATAACGATGAGGCCTTGCAGCGGGAAGGGTGCGACCCGACCTATACTGCGACCTGTAAAGCTGCTGGATATGATTGTTTGACAAAGGAGGAATTGATCAAACCGCGCATCTCATTGCGCGTAGCCTACGAGGTAGGAGCGGCGAGGCAACAGACCGTTCGAAGCCCTCGGACAATGTACCCACGATTGCAAAATTGGCACCAGAACCGCGAGGCGACGGTGTATCTGCCAGCATAAGGCGGAGATGGGGCTAGGCTTGGTGGCAAGGCCAGAATACACAAACACTCGTAAGCGTCGTGAGGGTCAAAGAGCCTAAAATGCTGCGCGGCTCTTCTTGCAGTGAGTACGGTGGCTTATAGCTCCGCCGTCATGGGTGACAAACACTGCCGACGTATAGAGCAGGCCTAACCCATCGTGTCATTCCAGCGGAACAGGATAAATCCATACCGCTCCCCGTAACAGGGGGAAAGTACATCGCAAGATGGACCAATGGCGGTGCGGACAGCAGTCAGGGAGAAAGCGAAGGCTGCTCTGTAATGGAGCAGATACCGGTTGCGTCAGTTGCATCGACCACATCACCGGACGCGAAAGCGGGCCCACTTCCCTGAGGTGCTTCACGCGAGAGAACGAGGCAAATCGGCACACGAGACAATGCAGATGACGACGGCAAAAACTGTTGGTGCGGTCTCAAGCGAAGCGGCGGAATGGTATGCCATCGACTGGCCAACCATCGAGCGCAACGTTCGCCGACTCCAAGTGCGTATCGCGCAGGCAACGAAGGTCGGCCGATGGGGCAAGGTGCGAGCCTTGCAACGCCTGCTGACCCACTCGTATAGCGGCAAAGTTCTCGCCGTTCGGCGAGTGACGGAAAACGACGGCAAGAAAACTCCTGGTGTAGACCAAGAAATTTGGGACACCCCAGAAAAGAAGACACAGGCAGTACATGCATTTCAGCGTAGAGGCTATCAACCTCAGCCTCTTCGACGTGTTTACATATTGAAATCGGACAAGAAGACGATGCGGCCGCTAGGTATCCCCACCATGAAAGATCGAAGCCACCAGGCACTGCATCTGCTGGCACTCGATCCCGTGCTGGAAACCACTGCTGCCAAAAACTCTTATGGGTTTCGCCAGCAGCGGTCCTGTGCCGATG
The DNA here is from genome assembly GCA_003225295.1 of Acidobacteriota bacterium. Lineage (GTDB taxonomy): Bacteria > Acidobacteriota > Terriglobia > Acidiferrales > UBA7541 > Acidiferrum. Next base: position 1,564 of record QHYZ01000206.1, read on the forward strand.
CGATTGAGCAGTGTTTTAAAATACTGGCCCAACCAAATCCACAATGGATTCTAGAGGGCGACATCAAGTCCTGTTTCGACCGAATCTCACACGATTGGCTTCTGACTCATGTCCCCATGGACCGAGTCATTCTCCAAAAGTGGTTGAAAGCCGGATATATGGAAAAACACGTCCTTCACGAAACGACGGATGGGACCCCACAAGGTGGAATTATTTCCCCAGCGCTCTCGAATTGTGCGCTGGATGGTCTGGAGCAACTCTTGCGGGAAAAATTCCCGACAAGAAAACCACTCCCGTCCCTTGGAGGTAAACTCCCCGTCGTGAATCTCGTCCGCTATGCGGATGATTTCGTCGTCACCGGTAGAACCAAAGAACTACTGGAAGGAGAAATCAAGCCCCTCGTTGAGCACTTCCTGCACGAACGAGGACTGGAGCTTTCTCCTGCGAAGACAGTCATCACGCACGTGGAGAAAGGCTTTGATTTTCTCGGACAAAATGTGCGCAAGTATCCCAACGGGAAACTGCTCATCAAGCCTTCCAAAAGGAATATAAAGACCTTTCTGGATGGTATCCGCGGAAATATCAAAGCCGCGCCGGGCATGTCCGCCGCCGATCTGATCGATTGGCTCAACCCCAAAATACGGGGGTGGGCCAATTATCATCGGCACGTGGTGAGCAAACGCGCCTTTTCACGCGTTGATCACTCCATCTTCATTCGTCTGTGGCAATGGGCCCGGCGAAGGCACCCGAACAAATCTTCCCGCTGGCTCAAACAGAAATACTTTGAGCAGCATGGAGGAAACAACTGGTCCTTCTTCGGGGAGTCGTGTGACAACGAGGGCAAGCCGCACAAAGTGCGACTACTCCTCGCCAGTAGCACGCCCATTCAAAGGCACGTCAAGGTCAAGAGCACCGCTAATCCGTACGATCCCGTCGATGAACCCTACTTCGAAAAACGCGAAGCAGATCATATGGCGGAAACGTTTCGGGGTACGCGGACTCTTCGCTTTCTCTGGAAGTTCCAACGTGGGTCCCGTCCCGTGTGCAACACCAAGATCACCCGGATCACGGGTTGGCGCCTTGATCATTGCGTCCCCCGTGTATTGGGTGGTTCCACGAGTGCAGAAAACCGCGTCTTGCTCCATCCAGAGTGCCACGACAGGGTTCATTGCCAACATCTTTCTCTACCGAAGCCGCGTCTCCCGGAAAGAGGCGTTTGAAGGGCTTGAGCCGGATGAAGGGAAACTTTCACGTCCGGTTCTGAGAGGGCTGGCCCCCAGCAATGGGGGCCGGCTACTCGGTAAAAGGTCAAGGGATTCCAACCCTTGCAGTTGATTTGGGAAGGCAAGATCGTCGATGCCATTTTCCGGCGTGGCAAGCGGCACAGCAACTACGGCCGCGATGTGGAGAAGATGATCCGGGGCATCGTGAGCTTGATCCGGACCCGCTATGATGCCTCCGATCATCGTCCGGCTGGACGCCGGATTTTTCGACGCGAAGAATTTTGCGCTGTTTGACGACCTGGGCATCGGTTTTCTGGCCACCGGAAAGGTCTACGATGCCAAGGAGAAGGTCCAGGCCATTCCGAAAAAGAAGTGGAAAGAATACGCGAATGAACGGCAAGTGTGGAGTTATGCGCGGTTCTCCTACCAGTGTGAGAGTTGGAAGAAAGCCTACCGGGCTTTGTACACGCGTCCGCAATACGAAGACCAGCAGCGTTTGCTCGAATTTGCGCGGCCAGACAACATCATCATCACGAATTTAGTTTCCGGAGAGCCGGTTCTGGAACGGATGCCGCGCGCGGTTCGGGAGTACTGGGAAGAGGACACCTCCTTGATCTACCACCACCATCAGCGTGGCGCCGATGAGCTACCCCATCGGGGCTTGAAGGAGTTTGGAAGCGAGCAACTTCCGTTCAAGCGGTTTGCCGCCAATCAGGCCTACTGCTATCTGATGGTAATCAGTTTCTTTTTGTTCGAGAGCTTTAAAGAGGATAACCTGAAGGACATCTTGCCCATCCACAGTTACGCCACGACACTGCGGCGCAAACTCATCGATTTGGCAGTCAAGGTGGTGCGGACCGGTCATGAAGTCATTCTGAAAGTCACCCAAGCGGCCATGGATAGCTTGAAACTCCAGATCTTATGGACGCGCTGCCAAAACGTCGTTCCCATTCCCCTACCCAGCTAATCGCTCGCACGCAGACTGATCGTCAACTGGAATAAGAACTGAAGTAGAGAAGGACAGGTGTCTCACAACTTCTGCTGATCGCAGCCTAGATGGCGCAAGCACATGATTAGACTGCCCTTGACAGTGATGTCAGAACTATGTATATTTCTTATGACAAGGAGATAACCATGACGACTGTACAGGCCATCCGTAATCGAATCAATGAGATAGGAATGGGAGAGCCTTTCACTTCGACCCAATTCAACGCTCTTGGCACTCGTGCGGCCCTGGACCAGACTCTCTCTCGCTTCGTGAAACAGGGCGAAATCGCCCGCATCTCCCGAGGCGTGTTTGTTCGCCCGAAAAAGAGCCGTTATGTCGGCGAAGTGCTGCCTGAGCCGTCGAAAGTCGCTCAAGCCATTGCCAGCGTTCACGGAGAAACGATTCAGGTGCAAGGTGCGGAAGCAGCCCGTCTGCTCGGTCTTACGACTCAAATGCCGCTACAGGCTGTGTTCTACACCAGCGGTCCGAACAGAAAGCTCAAGCTCGGCAACCTGCTGCTCACACTCAAACACGTCGCGCAACGAAAGCTCGCGCTGGCCGGAAAACCGTCCGGCCTCGCTCTCTCAGCACTTTGGTATCTGGGCAAAGAACAGGTCACCACAGGCACGATCAAAACAATCCGCGCGAAGTTGACTCCCGAAGCCTTTGAGGAGTTCAGGGCGGAAACACCTGCAATGCCGGCTTGGATGGCGGACACACTGCACCGATACGAACAAGAGGGCGCACGTGCCTGAGGCTTTCGTACAACTCCCGCTCGACGAGCAAGCCAGCATACTCCAAACCTGCGCTGGAAAACTCGGGCGGAGACCGGAGCACCTAGAGAAGGACGTTTGGATCTGCTGGGTGCTCCAAGCCCTCTTCACGATGCCCAACCGCCTTCCGATGGCCTTTAAGGGTGGCACTTCTCTTTCAAAAGTCTATGGCGCGATCCGACGATTTTCCGAGGACGTTGATGTCACGGTCGATACAAATCCCTCGACCACAGCATCGACCCTTTCGACGCCAAGACATCGCGGACATCGAGCGAGAAATTCACAGAACTCCTCAGAACGAAACTCGCAGACCATACAAAGAATGTGATTCGGCCTCACTTCGAAAATCTTGTGGTCCAGCTGGCCGAAAAACCACCCAAGCCCATTGCCATCTCCGAGGACGGCGAGAAATTATTCATTCCGTACCCATCGCACTTCGGGTCAGGCGAAAGCGTTTTCCTTGAATTTGGAGGGCGCAATGTCATCGAGCCCGGCGAGGACCACACCCTTAAACCGTACATTGCCGCTGAAATCCCTGACTTGCAGTTTCCCGAAGCTACGGTTCGCGTACTCTCCGCCTCTAGGACTTTTTGGGAGAAAGCGACTCTGATTCACGTTGCCTGCAATCGCTCCGATCCGAAACTTGATGCCGACCGACAGTCACGCCATTGGCATGACCTCGCAGTCCTGGCTGACCACAAGATCGGAGAAGCTTCCCTCGCTGACCGGGCACTCCTCGAAGATGTCGTAAAACATAAGAGTGTTTTCTTTCGCGCCTCCTACGCCAAGTACGACGCGTGCCTTTCGGGCGGCCTACGCTTGCTTCCGGGAACACCTCTCCTCGAAGCACTTCGAGCCGACTACGAAAAGATGATCGCCAATGGCATGTTTGAAGGCGAGCCACCCACTTTCGATTCGATCATCGCTCGCCTTGAAGAACTCGAGAAGCAGATCAACGGAAGGTGAGCCTTTCGTCGGCTCGATTCCGCACGTTATCCTCGTCCATGAATCGCCCACTCAGAACTGAGGCATCGTACAATAGAGGCATTGTGGCCATTTCCCAAAATTCGAATACCACACCAGCCTTTCTGCCGCCGCGGATCTCACTCCCTGGCTTTGCGAGTTGAATGCGCAACTCGACGGCGCACTCGCGGACTTGGCACATACGCTGCAAAGCGTTCACAGCGGTACCTACGCTCGCGATGCCAACGGGCAGAGTTTCGGCCTCGTTCAAGCTAACTTTGTCCCCGATGCGACGCACCTCGCTACTCGCGCCCTTGAGCGCGCTGCCGTCACTTGCTTTCGATCGGCCATAGCGAGTTTCATTAGCTTTCTGGACAGGCTCATCGTGTGGCTGGCGAATTGTTATTTTTCCAGCCACAGGGCATGTAACATTGTCCTGTTCGGCGGGTTAGCACGGGTTGCACTCGTGGTCGCTGATTTTAAAGGCATTCGCGACGGATAGCATTTTCGGCAGGGACAGGTCTAGTATTTCCTGACTACGGATCCCAGGAATATTTTTGAGGACCGTCGTACCCGGATAAACGTACGGGTCGGAACTCATCGAGGAAACTACACGCCTGTCGGGAGGTCTCGAATCAGTTCCCCGGCCTGTTCAACAGAAACTTCACCTTCAATGTAGTTTTGCCAAATCTCCAACGCCTTCGGACTAGGTTCCAGTCCTTCGAGGCGGACATTGGCCACAGCGTTCTGAACGAACCGCTCGCGCCAGGCGCGGGCCTCTTTTTCCTGTTCAGCAATCGGTTGGGGACGTAACACACTCATCGCGTAACCTCGCGAGCCGAGAGAATCTACTATACTTCTATTATAGCAGAGCTGCCTGTCCCCTGACCTCCCCGCCAGACTCCGATCAGGCCGGCCACGGCTGGTCCAGCGGGCAAAATCGGCTGACAATCGATCCCGTCAAGCATCACTCTCGCCGAGGCGCAGCCTTCCTCTCCGATTCCAGGACCTTCATCAGTCCCTGAAGATTCTCCCTGAAGTAGACCAGGTCGGCATGGAACATCGCGACCCCTCTTCTCAGTCGCGTTGTCTCTCGGGTGAACTGTCTCGCGTGAATCAGACGGTCAAGCGACTTCGCGTGCTCAAGCAAGGGTTCAATTCGGAGCCTTGTCCAGTCCGTCTTTGAGTCGAGGGTAGCGAACGCGTCCCTCAGACCCTCGAGGCGCTTGATGACGGAGGGAATGTCCTGCTTGTAGGCCCGATCCATGCTGTCCTCCTCGGACTGAAAGTTCTGTACACTCAAATCTACAGGCTGCTGCTCCGGTAGGGCGATACCGTAGACACGCGTGGTTCTTCTGTCCAGAGTCCCCCCTGAGACCAGCCACGCGACAGCTGGCATCCAATGTGTACGCGCGCTGCCGCTTATCGAAACATGAAAAAGTAGCCAATAGTAAAGATGGCGTGTTTCCAATTTGCAAGCGGATTCGGACGAGCACCCAGTCGCGAACTCAGAAAAATCACATCATAAATGCTCGATTCGGCGTCGCTTAGGGACAGTAAAGCCTTCTTTCTCCTTCCTCATTTGCCCGCAAACACTCAAGCCTCTTTTGCTTTTGCCGATGCCGTGAATGTCGCGGCATTCTTCCTCACGAACTCCTGCACGCTCAGCGGCCGTTGCCCGGTCAGCGCGAGCACGTCGTCCGACAGCCGGTCGAAACGCCCCGCGCGATGCAGATCGCCCATCGCCGCCAGGTGGTTCACCACGTGAACCGGCCAGCCTCGCTTGAGCAGCTCGTCCCGCCACGGTTCGACGGGAATGTCCTGAAAGGTGATTGTGTGGCCCAGCGCCTTCGAATACTCCTTTGCATAGAACTGCATGTTCTCGGACTGCGGACCGGTCAGGTGATAGATTTTGCCGATGTGCGGCTGCGGATTGGCGAGCAGCGTGGCGATCACCCGCGCAACGTCTTCCGCTGCCACGGGCGAAGTCTTGCCCTCCCCGAACGGCAGTCTTATGTGATTTGATTCCCTGACTGAATCCGGAGTCAAAGTCAGGAAGAAGCCTTCGAGAAACACTGTCGGCCGCACGTGCACAACCGGCAGACCGGACCAGTTCAGCGCCTGCTCGGCGAGCCAGTGCAGCTTGTGCTGCGGGCTCGGAGTCGAAACGGCTCCAGATGCGCCCGCATCACGTTTAAAGTGCGCCAGGGAAACGACTTAGTGGATTTTGAGCCTTTTCTTCGAAGCCAGACGCTCTATCCAACTGAGCTACGGGCGCGCAGCCAAACACTTCACTGTCAACAGTTTACGGCAAGTTCTTCTTCGATTTCAACCTCGAGCGTCGGCTCATTCCGGGCACTTGTGAGAATTCGCTGGGTGGGTTATCTATCTCATACGAAACAATTTAAATAAATTGACTTCATGCATGAGCATCTGGCGATCTGCCAGATACTCAGGAGGAACTGACCGGGTAAGTGCAACTGAATCATCGTTAGTTATGGAGCGAGCGATGGGAATCGAACCCAGCTCCGAAGCTTGAGTAATGTGCGAAATCGGCTTCCCGCGCTAGAAAGGCAATCCTTGGGATTTGAGCGATAATTGTTGTGCGTCATTTCTGCTTCAGGGGATGATCTTTTCGTAATCGCCCTATCAGTCGAACTAGGTCAGGCCGATTCTCGGCGGACCTGAGTAAGGACTAAGTTGAGTCCAATGGCTACTCGGCGCGGAGGGCGTCGACGGGGTCGACGGTGGCGGCGCGGCGCGACGGGAGATAGCTGGCTATGAAGGCGGTGGCGATTAGCCCCAGAGTCACGGCCGCGTAGGTGAGGGGATCGACAGGGTTGACGCGGAAGAGGAGTGAGGACATCAGGCGCATGACGATACTGGCGGCGGTTAGGCCGAATGCGATGCCGATGCCCGTGAGGATCAGACCGTGGCGGACGAACATGGCGGTGAGAGATTGCGTTTGCGCGCCAAGAGCCATGCGAACGCCGATTTCGCGAGTGCGCTGGGAAACGGAATAGGCGATGACCCCGTAAATGCCGCCAACGCCGAGGAGTAGGGCCATGGCACCGGCGACGGCCAGCATGATGAGGGTGAAGGATGTGCGGGCCATGGACTGGCGGTAGTAGTAACCGAGCGTGTTGACACGGGAGAGCGGAAGATTGCGATTGACGGTCCAGACGGCTTCACGAACTTCTTTGAGGAAGGATTCGGTGCCAGCGCGAGAACTGCGAATGCCGAAGACGATGTAGCTTGCGACACTGTGCTTTTCGCCTTCAAAATTGACCCGAAGGGTAGGCCAGTAAACCGTGGAGGGAGTCTTTTTGTTGACGCCGTCCATGTAGACATTGGCGGCGACGCCGATGATTTCGCGCCAGTCGTCGGTGGAGGCGATGCGAATGCGCTTGCCGAGAGCAGCGGAAGGTGAGTCCCAATATTCGCGGGCAAAGTTTTCTGAAATGATGGCGACCGGCAGTTTTTGGTAGAGGTCGGTCCAGGTGAAGTCGCGGCCGGCGACGAGGGGCGTGCCATCTGCCGAGAAGAAACCGGGGATCACGTAGATCATGCGGCGAATGGGAGGAATCTGGCCTTCGGGCAGAGGATGGTCTTCCGCGAAGAGGACGTCGGCGCTGGAGCGGCCGTCCATGGGAAAGGCAGTAGAGAGGGTGACGGCAGAGACGCCGGGGATGGAAGAGATTTTGCTGCGCATTTCCTCGAAGGTGCGCACGACGGATTCGTCGTCTTTAACCTGATTGTCCGGAAGACTGATGCCAAAGGTTTGCATCGAGGCGGGATCGGAGAAGCCGGGATTGACATGGTTGAGAGCGCGGAAGGTGCGAATCATGAGGCCGGAGCAGACCAGGAGGACCAGAGCGAGGGCAACTTGGACGACGACCAGGACGCTGCGAACGCGATGCTGCTCGCGGCTTTGGCTGTTGGCGCGGCCGCCTTCGCGAATGCCAGTGCTTAGACGGACGCCAGCGTATTTGAAGACCGGAATGGAGCCGAAGAAAATACTGGCGAGAATGGCGATGGCAAAGGTGAAGAGGAGGACGGGGCCGTCGATGCCGATTTCATTGATGCGAGGAATGCTCGCGGGAGCGATGGCGACAAGGACGCGAAGAGCGGCGTAGGCGAGACCGAGGCCGACGGCGCTGCCGAGGAGGCCGAGAATGACGCTTTCGAGAAAGAGTTCGGCAGCGATGCGATACGGACCGGCACCGAGAGCCGAGCGCACGGCGAGTTCCTGGCGGCGGCCTTCGACGCGGACGAGAAGGAGATTCGCGACATTGGCGCAAGCGATGAGAAGAACGAGGCCGATAGAGCCCATGACGACCCAGAGCATGCTGCCGACGTCGCCGACGACGTCATTCTTGAGCGGACGAAGATTGGGGCCGATGCGAGCGTCATCGAAAAGTTTGGCGCTGAAGCCTGGAGGAGCGGGGAAGGTGCGGGTGACAAGAGGAAGCATGCGGGCGATGTCGGCGTTGGCTTGCTTAATGGTGACGGCAGGTTTGAGCCGCGCGAGGGCTTCGTAGCTGAAATTGCCGAGGTGAGTTGTGTTGCGATCCCATTTGAAGGGGAGAATGACGGCGAGGTCGGTTTCGTCGAGAAATTGGAAGCGCGGCGGTAGAACACCGATGATTTGCCTGGGCGTGCCGTCGAGGATGATGGTTTGGCCGATGGCGGACGGCGAGCCGGCGAATTTCTTGCGCCAGAAACCGTAGGTGAGAATGACGGTGTCGGGGGAACCGGGAGAGTCGTCCTGGTGGGTGAAGGTGCGGCCGAGCAGGGGAGGAATGCCGAGGAGAGGAAGAGTGCCGTCGGTGACGTTGAGGGCGTCGAGGCGCTCGGCTTCGGCCAGGCCGGTGAGATTGACCCTGGTGGTCTCATAGGCGCCGATATCCTGAAAGGTTTGATTTTGTTCGCGGTAGATGAAGTAGTTGGAGGGGGCCATGTTGAGGTCGGTGATGTTGATACCGGGGGCGGTGTGCCAGACTCCGATGAGTTCGGCGGCGCGGGGATAGGGAAGAGGCTTGAGAAGGACGCTCTCGAGAACGCTAAAGACGACAGTGTTGCCGCCAACGCCCGCGGCGAGCGTGATGAGCGTGATGGCAGTGAACAGCGGAGCGTGCGAGAGGCGACGGAAGACTTGCTTCAGTTGGTTGAGAAAGCGGTGCATCCGTGTGGCCTCCCAGGATGGTTTGTCACGCAATCAGAGCACAAATCGCTTTTCCTTAATCTTTGGAGCGGGCGATGGGGAGCGAATCAATCACCTAGATCCAGTGTTTCAGTATGACGCTTTCCGGTTTGCTGAACGCTTCGTCTCCTCCGCTACGACAACGAGGGGGGCATACCAGAACAAGCTCAACATCGAATGCAAACAAGAGACGTGCCTGCAGGGCCGGGACTGCAGGTCAGTGGCAACAAGATTTCGCCAAGGCGCGCATGCCTTTCCATTGTCTGCAGCAATTTCCTCAGATGATGGAATCGAGACCAGAACTCTATACATTGAAGCCGGCAACTTTTTGACTCCATTTTTTCTTCATCAGAGCCCACGACGAACAGCTTAGCATTAACAGTCCCCATGCAAATGCCCCAATCGCCATAATTGGAAACCGCCAACAGGAGTGAATCGCATATAGACCTCCTAGAATCACCGCGATGCCAGCGGCAATCCCAAGACAGGCGACGGCGCGCCGCCCAATTTCTCCTTTTAATCGGAAGCCGCCATCGAGGATCCCGCCCACGATCCACACCGCCACCACAGGAAAGTTGAACGCTGTGACAACATCCATCGACTCAGTCGGTACTTCCCCTCAATAAGCGGACCGAGCAGCTGTCGCGCGACGTGTCCCACCGATCCGCGATGGAACCGAGCTGTGAATCTATATCCTCAGCGCGCGAGATCGAGCCGTCGTCCGAACGAAGCCAAGTGCATGAGCATACGCAGGCGTCAAGGGTCATGACCGCTACGCGGCTCCCTACGAGCGTCCTTGACCGAGTTTTCGCTGCGAGTAACCGTCCCAATTGTGAGGGGCGAAGGGCCTCTTTGGGCTTAGGCAACACTTGAACCGAGCGAGTGTTCACATTCTTTGTTGGTTCGCCGATGTCTACGCCCTTCCCCATCAGAGTCGCCTTTCCGGTGTATCCGAGCGACGCTTACGCCCCTCCGCTGCGCACGGCGTCGATCACTGACCGCCGCGTTATACACGGCGTCATAAGTAATTGCGTATGTGGATGATCTATGGTTTCCTGGGAGAATGAAACCACTCACCGTTGCAGATTCGGAAACCATCATTCTGGCATTGCAAGATGAAATTCGACGAAGTGAAGAATCGCGTTATGACCATCGGCTGCACGGTCTACT
>QHYZ01000093.1 GCA_003225295.1 Acidobacteriota bacterium
AATCCGTGCCCATCTTGCGCTGGTGAATATCGGCGTGGCAATCCTGACAATTCTTCCCCACATCCGTGAATATCGGCTTTACGTGGCACTGCGTGCATTGCACTTTCTCGTGCATGCCGCGTAGCGGGTAGTTCGTTTTGGTGTGATCGAATTCGGGAACCGCGCGAATGGGGCGCCAGCCCGCAGCGGTGTGGCAGTTCTCGCAAGGAATCGCCAGCGGTCCGTGCGGACTACGAGTGCTGCCCTGCTGACCATCAGGAAGCGCAGCGCTTGCCGTCGGCCAAGACAAAAGCACCAGCCACAATACGATTTGAATACACTTAGACGTAAATGTCCCACCATTCTTCTAAAATACCTTCTGTTTCTCTTAATTCGTCCCCATAAGGCTGGGCGTTGCGAGACAAAAATCGTGCTCACAGTGTCGATTCTGAAAGAGGGATGCGCAACTGTCCTTCCGTCCAGTTCTGGTTCAGGAGTCCTCGCGGTGTAAGAAAAAACGAAAACAGTCATCGAGACCGAGCGCAGCAACAAATATGAGTTGCATTTCAGCTTCACCTGCCGCTCGCTGTAACAAATCGAACAAATTCTTGTGTTTCCGATGTTTCAGCAGCAGAGCGATCCAGATGCTCAAATGCACGGGAGGGGTCCCGCGGCGGGACGCGTCGGGGCCAGCCCGCAATTGAATAAGATTGAGAGTGTTCGATTGCTAGGGGATGGGGATTCCACCCGTGCCACTCAGAGATGCCTACTCACCACGCATTGTTGCTCTCGCTCGTCGGGACGGCCCATCGAAGATTACCTTCCGTCACGCACCGTTTATCGGCGACGCTCACAGGACTTTTAATGAGCGGCAAGTCTGCGCCAGACAAACCGATGCTTGACGGGTCATGCAAGCCCATGGGGTCGCCGAAATAGCCGGAGTAGCCTCCCCAGGGTGTGTCTCTGGGTGGCTTTAGAATCGTTGCCCCCGCGGCCACAGCGCGTTGAATGAGCGGATTCACTTCATTTCTCGCACGAACGTTGTATGCCAATGCCATGGGTGCAGGTCCGGATGCTGCCGGATCCGCCTGAAAATCTGCGGCGAGATGATCACGCCGAAACAGCGCAAAAACCATCCCGCCTGTTTGGAGGAAGATGATGTCGTTGTCCTCATATACCGGCTTCCAACCGAAGCCGTCGACGTAGAATTTCTTCGAACTCCCCAGGTCTTTCACCCCAAGGGTCACGGCGCTGAAGCGCTGGTTGGTCTCCAGACTCTCCTTTTGCAAGAGGAAAAAACGACACTGCCCCCGAAGTCTGCTAGAAGTTCTCTCCGAGTCAGCATTGTGCCGAAGATAGAAATGATGGATGCGTCCGAATGAGACCAGATCAAGCGAAGAGCGCATTGCGGGGATGGAAGCAACATCCTGGGTGAATTGCCCGAAAACCGCTGCACCTCCGGAGTCATGTGCGCTTGATCGGCCGTAGTCCGGTCCGCGGCAAACCGAGCAAGATTCCGCCGAATACCTGCGCTAGCGGCAAGATTCAGAAGGCGCCTGGAAACGGAGCACGGACTGGAATAATTTCGGGCCCTAACGGACTCCCATCGTGAACCGAGGCTGCTACGGCGATGTCGATTCCGATTCACGTGACGAACACGACCACAGCCTAATCCTTCGCAGCGCGTTCATGAAAGAAGAATATCCGCCCATTTTCACAGCGGGAGGAACATCCACGATGCCCACACGCCCAAAAACTCTCTTAGCCGTTCCATTTGGTTGTTACGGGATTCACCTGCTGAACCGCTAGGGTCAACTCCGGCTGAACTATATTTTTCTCCACCGGCAAACTCCTTCCTCCATGGGTAACGTTGCATTGACCCATCCGCTGACGAGCGGAATGATGAGTAAAGAGGTATAAACGGGGGATGGCGATGATTTGCCTTAAGGCTGTGGAATGGAGTGATTTTGTGAACCACGCGGCTTCTGACGTTCGACGAGAGGCCGTGCCGAAACACCGGGGAACGTGGCGAAAACGTTACCTGGAAACAGGTGCGCTGTGGCGGAAAGTAGCCAAAGTGCCAGCGCAGGAGGCTAGTTACCGGCCTGCCGCGGAAAGAGTTCGCATGGTCAAGGCAGCGTTCACACCGGCTGGCCTGATGCCCAGGCGGCAGGAAACAGGCGGCCTGATCCAGCAGCTATACGACAGTTTCTCGCGGCCGGCTCCGGCAGGAACACGCTCGGCCGCCATGCGCGTCAGACAAGTGCTCTATCGGGCCGACCCTTATCAGATCGATCTCCAGATCGAATTGCAGCAGGTGCAAAATCGCCTCGCGGTTACTGGACAGTTGGTGGACCTTAGTCATCCGGAGATGGTTGGCCGCGGCGTGCAGGTCATGATCTCGGATGGCCGCGAGTATATTGTCAACACGGTGACAAATCACTTTGGTGAGTTTCGCGGTGAGGTTGAAAATTCCGGCGATCTGGAGATTTCTTTCCATGGCGGCAGTAGAAAACCCATCGTCATTCTGCTGCGAGGCGCGCTGAATCCTTTTTCCAGCGCAAAAGAATGACCAGCAGCCTCATCGAGTTTCGCCGTTGGCGACACCCCAGTTTCGAGCATGATGGTAATCGAAAAGCAAATCAGCGGATTCGGAGGCACTACGGCAATCTCTGGATAAGTACTAAGGTCTTCACTTGATTGTTACCAGGAGAATTAAATGCTACGCAATAGGGGGATGAGGTAGCTGACGGGGGTTCCAAGGCAACGGATCAAGTGACCCAGCACCGGATCGACGCAGAAGAACCGTCGCCGCGCCAATGAGGATGCTTCCCGACGAAGACCTGGACGAAGGTTTCAAGCCGAATCAGCGCGCCGCCACACCTCAGGTTTGCCCAGTCAGGGTCTGAGCGTGAACCCTTTGGATTACGGGCCCAATGGCAGAATAGAAAGGCGGCTGCCGATCATCGTCGTAGTGCGTCTCGCAGCAGCAGTAAGTGTGGCTGCCGATGGAGAGAGGACGTTCACCGACAACATCAGTCCGCACGGCGCTCGCATATTCTCGAAGCACGCCTGGCAACCTGGCGACGCGGTCCGAGTTACTCCGCTGAACGCAGACTTGGCCTGGGCCAAGGTGATTTACTCTCAGAGGCTTCCGGACGACCGCTACTGCATCGGCGTGAAATTCCAAGATCGCCCGGTCACGTGGACCGCCATACGCAGATATGTCGGCATATAGACCAGGTCCCCGACAAATGAAGTCCTTCTGCGAATCGTCCCTGGTGCGAGTGGGAGACGTGGCCGCAAATCCTTCCCTGGGATCCGGGCAAGTTCCTGCGGGGGTTGACCGAGGAGGACTCTGCGCCAGCTTCATTGAGCGTCTACAATCAGTCAGAGCTTGACCAAACACCATTCCTCACTCCACGGCAGGCGCGACATCTGTCGTGAAGGCCCTTCCGGCTGAACTACGAAACCGTCTGAGAAATTCGCACCAATCCCGTGCTCGGGATCATACAAGCCCGGTTCGACCGAGAAGCACATTCCCGGCTCGAGCATCCTGTAATCCCCCAACGCCAGATACGGCGGCTGGTGCCCTTCCCAGCCCTGGCCGTGCGCCGGTCGGTGATAGATATAAGGTGCAACGCCATTCTTCACCTGGTACTTGTGAACCTTGTAGGCCACAGTCGAGCAGGTCACGCCGGCGACGGACTCTTCCTTTTGAATCTGGCAGCAATCGCGGCTCACCATCCAGAGCTTTTTCATTTGCTCGGTGAACGGATGAATGAACATGGCGCGGTAGAGCTCTCCCCCGCAGCCCGCTATGTTCACTACACCTTCGATCTGCAGTGCTTGTCCTCGCGCCACCTTGTTGTGCTGAAACTGGTTCGGATGTGGATAGGCTGTCGATTTTCCCGTGCGGCAGCCCACTTCAATCTCGATTCCGACTGCGGTGTGCGGTGCGCCGTCACGCTTGATGTCTAACATGATCAGGTCCGTACCGTATTTGGTAGCTGCGCTCGCAATGTCGAAGTCAGTTAGATCCGTACCGTGCTCCAGCAACATGTCGCGGGCAAACGAATGCAACTGGTTGAAGTAGTTGTAAGCACGGCGCATAAGCGCCAACTCCTCCGGCGTTTTCCGCATGCGCATGCCCATGCATGTCTCTTCCGCGGATGTCATCTCCTTCCCCAGCACATTCACCACTTTCTTTTGCGCCGAAGGCGGAAACTCGATGTCTGCCGCCAGCTTTTGACCTGCGCACCCTCGGTTCTTGAGAGACTTCAGCATCCACTCGAACAAATCTACCTTAGCCCCCATTTGTACCTTCCCTTCGTTTGGGAAAGCACCTTCCGCGTGGAACCAGTCGAAGTACATCTCGCCGTCGTTGTACCACCACGTTTTGACGAGGTCGCGATCGAGCGCCGAATTGAACCAGACCGGATCGCCCTTCAAAGGCAGAAATACATTCACCAGCCGCTCGGTGGTGGTGTGCCACAAACCGGTGAAGTAAATGATGTTCCACCGATCCGTCAAAAGAATTCCCGTGTACCCATCCTCGGCTAGCTTCTCGCACAGCTTTTGCGCGCGTTGCTTGTGCCATTCGAGTGGCAGCCGGTCAAACGTAGCCGGCTTTAGATCATCCACGGGCAAAAAAAGCCTCGCCGACTTCTCGCTGCCCGTTGCCGGTTCACCCTTCGCTGCGGATACTCCGCCCACGCTTGAAGTCGCCACGGCTGCCCCGGTCGTTGCGAGAAACTCTCTCCGACTTATCATGGCAGTCGCCTCTCTTCTCGGAAAAATTGGAGCACCCTTTAGGCGGATTTGCCGCCAATGCGCGGCCAGCGAACGGGCAAGTCTCTGGCCGCAACGTAGACGTTCTCTGCGGCGGCCCGAGGGTTTCCTGAGCACGGGTCTTAACACAATTCGAGCATTTTTGGTAGGAGACCTCCATCTCGTCGTTGCTCGCGACCTGACAGGGCGGGTAAGGCTCGCCGGGAGCCTCTCGATACCTGCCGGAAATGAAACCCAGATGAAGCTGCGAATGCACTTTGGAAGTAGGTCATGGATGCCGGCGAAATACTTGCGAGGACTGTTTCTGAGTCGACGTCAGCATCCGGATGCTACAGGCAAATCTCTCGATGCGTCACGGAGGGTGACAGCGACCTACGACTCGCACACTAGTCCTGAAATATCCACTTAAAACCAAATTCCTGCGTTGACAGGCCGTCAACAGTGCATACAATATCCACGATTCTTAGCTGCCAGCTTCTGGAATTACCTCTCACGCGGGGTGGGAGAAACAAGAACCTCTGGGGCAGCATTTCTAGGTACGAGGTGGCTCATGTCCTTTTCTGTCATTTTCCGTCACAACTCTGGTTTTCGGTCGGTCATCCTCACCTCTTTGCACCTTTTGATATTTTCGCTCATAGTGCCGCATACGTTGACCGCCCAGGTCTCAACTACCGGCAAGATTACAGGCGCGGTAACGGACAGTTCGGGCGCGGCCGTGCCGAACGCTTCTGTTGCGGTGAAGAGTACGGCGCTTTTAGCTCCGCGGAGCACACACACGGAAGGGGACGGTAGCTACCAGTTTGACTTGCTAGCGCCAGGTACCTATGAGCTGACCGTGACTGCGGCTGGATTCCGCACATTTAGTCAGACTGGCATCGTTATCACCGCCGGATTCACGGCAACGATCAACTCCAAGCTCCAGGTTGGAGAGGTTACGCAGACTGTAAAGGTGGAAGGCGAGCCGGTTCTCGACTTACAGAGCAATCAGACCGCGACAACATTTGACCAGAATCTGCTGCAAGACATTCCTAGCGGCCGCGACCCCTGGTCCACGGTCGCGCAGATGCCGGGCGCGACGCTCGGCACCTTCGACGTCGCCGGCAACAACAGTTATCAGCAGTCCGCCATGCAAGTACATGGCAGCACTCCGGCGGAGCAGATCTATAGCTTTAACGGCTTGGATCTGAACTGGCCTGGAGCCAATGGCGGTTACACGCAGTTCTATACCAACCACGATTCCTTCGATGAGTTTCAGGTTGTTGCTGACAACGCCCCCGCCTCCGTGCCCATCGGGGGCGTGTATATGAACATGGTGACGAAGTCCGGGTCTAACCAACTGCACGGGCAGGCGGGGTTCTATTACTTGACCGCCGGGCTCCAAGCTGGAGTCAAATTTCCAGTCTACAACGGCAAACCCGTCACCTCTGGCTCCCCGTTTGATATGACACGAGACGCTACCGCCAGTCTCGGTGGCCCGCTCATCAAGGACAAATGGTGGCTATTCGGATCGTACCGCAGCTACGATCTGCGCCAGCGGATTCTCTCCATCACGAACCAGGCGGGCACGCCCGTGAAAGACGTCAACCATCAAACCAATACAGACTTGCGAAGCGACTTTCAGGTGAATCCCACGAACAAATTCAGTTTCATCTGGCTCTACAACGAACAAAATCGCTTCTTCCGCCGCGACACGTCTTATGCATTCGTAAGTGAAGAAGCCAGTTGGAAACAGATCGAACCGGCCTATATTCTTCAAGGACTGTGGACCAGCCAGATCACCAACAACTTCCTGCTGGACTTTCGCGTGGGGTGGAACAAGATCGTATTTCCTCTAAGCTATCAGTCCGGTGTTACGGCTAACGACGTGAACGTCACAAATGTTGGCACCGGAACGGAAACCGGTGCAGCTCCTTACGCTTTCGCGAACCCTGCCTGGGTGCTCAAGTACTCGGTGAGTGGCTCCTGGTACAAGGGCAATCTTCGCGGCACGCATAACCTCAAGTTCGGCTTTGAATCAGGAAAAGCGTATAACTCCTACATCTATCAGGTTCACCAGGGAATAAATATCTTCTTCAACGGACTTGACAGCAATAATCTTCCCATTCCATATCAGGTCGCAGCGTTCGATACCCCCGCGACACAGAAAAACTATTTCCGCGACACTGGCGCCTATTTCCAAGATACCTGGACGATCGCCCGACGCCTCACGCTAGACCTTGGACTGCGCTACAACCACTTCAATACCTACTACCCTCAGCAAACGACCGATCCGGCAGTGACGTTCCCTCAACTTTTCCCGCAAACGACCTATCCCGCCTCGGGAAACTTGGTGAACTGGAACACCATTTCTCCCCGTCTTGGCCTGGCCTTCGATCTGACCGGAAAGGGTGATTCGGTTGTGCGCTTCAGCTATGGCCGGTACTACAAGATGCAAGGCACGGGTCTAGCCGAAACCTCTAATCCAGTCGGATTTGCCGGGCAGTATTATTCCTGGATCGATGGAAATGGGGACAGAATCCCGCAGCAAAGCGAATGGTTGGTCCCCAGTCAGCTGGTATTTGCGTTTGGCGGTTCCAGCACGCACATCAACGAAAACATGAGCCGGCCCTACTCGGAACAGATCAGCGCAGGCTATGAAAAACAGCTGTGGGGAGATCTCCGTGTCGGAGTCACGTACTACTATCGCACCAAGAAAAACATGATCGGACTCGAGAACACTGCGGTCCAGGCTTCGGATTACGCGCCGGTCACTACAATTGCCGGCCAGCCGATCGTAAACGGAGTTACTGGAAAGCCTTTGACGCTATTTAGCTTTCAGCCATCCGATCCGACTAAGTATGGGCAGTTCAACTTCGTGGTCACCAACATCCCCAAGCTTGACGACAACGCTTATCACGGCCTTGAATTTACGGCCGTAAAGCGGCTGTCCCGGAAGTGGCAACTACTCACGGGATTCACCATCCAACGCCAGAAAGGAATTTTCGGTCGGGGATCTTCCGATGACGCTCTAAGCGACAACTTCACGGATCCCAACAATGACATCAATCGCGCGAATAACTATCTCAACTACGATGCGACATTTGTTTTCAAATTGGATAGCAGCTACGAATTTCCATGGAAGATCGGCACCAGCGTCAATTTCCAGCACTATACGGGTTTCCCGATCCAGACGACCCAGACCTTTGGCGTACCTAACGGGCAAGGCGTATCGGTCGGGGAGACCGTCATTCTTCAGCCCGCCGGCGTCCTGCGGCTCCCCAGCGTGAACATGCTCAATTTGCGTATATCTCGCGACTTTCTTCTGAGCGATCGGTGGCACCTGATACCGAACGTAGATTTCTTCAATGTGGCCAATGCGCAAACGGTGATCGGACAGGTGGGGACCTTTGGATCGAGCTATCTTTTTCCGTACAGCACAATCAATCCATTCGTGACCCGGTTCGGTCTGCGGTTCACCTTTTAACCCAGCCGGCCTCGTTTGAGGCCACCACTTTCCTAGCCGGCGGGTTGCCGATGATCGCGCCCTGCCGGTGTCGTGTTGGAATTGACTTCTCATTTTGTGCAACGTAGGGGGGCTATGTGGAGAGGCAATAAATCGATCGGGATGGTTATCGCGGTAGCAGTGACGTTAGCGGCCCCTGCTGCAGCGCAGAACAACGAAAAACCCTCGCGGCTGACGATTGAGCACTTGGTTGATATCAAGCATCCGTCCAACCCGATCTGGTCACCCGACGGCAAGCATGTCTTGTACCTCTGGGATCGCGCCGGAGTGGCGAATCTATTCGTGGCGAATGCTGACGGCCATAGCCTACCCCAAGCACTCACTTCGTTTCCCGAAGGCCAAGTGCAGGGGGCGTTCTGGAGCCGCGACTCACAAAAGGTCTACTTTCCGCATGACGGCGATCTGTGGCAGGCGGCAATCGCCGGAGGTGCAGCGAAGCCGGTGTGGACGACAGCTGCGCGCGAATCCTACATCGTTCCTTCGCCCGACGCTACTCGCGTAGCGTTCGTCCGTCACGCCGTCGGGGCTGCCGACGGCACTCCTCACAAAAGCGATCTCATCGTGCGCTCGCTGGCCGAGGGCAGCGAGTCCGTTGTAGCGCAAGACGAGGTAAGCATTACGCGCCCAATGTGGTCGCCCAATGGCGCAAGCCTGGCCTACACCGCGGGCTTCAAGACCATCAATCACGATGAAACACCCGCCTATTCCGGAGATAAGATTATTTACCGTACTTGGGAATACGTTTCAGGGCAGATCTACGCCGTTAAGCTCGCGGAGGGCCGGCCGGTTGCCATCGGCACAACCGGAGAATACGGCGGCTTTGCGTGGGTAGACCCAACGCGGCTCGTGTACGATGGGCAATCGAAAGACTTCAAGAAATATTCGATCTATGTCGTGGACGTTGCCGACGGAAAGCCGCATGTTATCCATGACATCACCGAGGAGCAGTTTTGGAGCATTCCGGACTGGGGAGAGGCGGGAGCCCAACCCTGGCCCTCGCCTGACGGCAAGTGGATCGCCTTCCTGAGCGATCGAGACGGCTGGGATCACCTGTACGTCGTGCCCTCCGCTGGTGGCGACGCCGTTCAGCTGACCATGGGACACTTCGAAGCTTGGCGCCCCGCCTGGTCGCACGACAGTACCCGCATCGCCTTCGACGCGAATGAGCCAGACCGGCCCGGCGACCGCCACATCGGCATCGCCAGCATTGGCGGCGGCCTCTCGCACGCGACAGTAACGTACGTCACGTCAGGCAACGGCACCAACATCGAACCGCATTGGTCCGCCGATGATAAATACGTCGTCTACCAACACACGGATACGCGCAACAGTGCGGACTTGTTCGCGATCGAAGCAAAACCAAACTCGAAGCCGGTTCGTCTCTCCGACTCCATGCCGGCCGGTATCGACAAATCGCGATTCGTCGAGCCCCAGTTTGTGCATTTCCCGGGAGCGGATGGCAAGCTGGTGCCGGGCTGGCTGTTTGTTCCAAAAAATCTGGATCCTGTCAAAAAACATCCGGCCATCATCTGGATTCACGGCGACGGCGTGAATCAGAACTACAACGGCTGGCACGTACAGCGAAATTACGCCGTTTACTACAGCTTTCACCAGTATCTGCTGCAGCAGGGTTATGTCGTTTTCGCTCCGGACTATCGCGGCAGCATCGGCTACGGACGCGATTGGCGCAATGGCGTGTTCATGGACGTCGGCGGCAAAGATGCCAAAGACGCTTGGATGTCGGCGAATTATCTGAAGACCCTCCCTTACGTGGATGCCGACCGGATCGGGGTCTGGGGATTGAGCTACGGCGGATTCTTCACTCTGATTGCCATGACCGATCAACCAAAGTTGTTCCGCGCTGGTGTCGACGTAGCCGGTGTGGTCGACTATGTGATGTATTACTCCGACCCCTATCATGGCGATTGGACAGCAAGTCGCATCGGAACGCCGGAGCAGAATCCGCAAGTCTATGCGAATGCCTCACCGATTTCGCATATCGATCGGCTGGAGCGCCCCTTGCTCGTGCTTCACGGCACGTCCGACCTCAATGTTCCGTACCTCGAGTCCGTTTGGCTCATCGACGAAGCACTCAAAAAGGGCAAAGGTGATCTCCTTTCCTACATGATGTATCCAGGCGAATTCCACTATTTCACCAGAGCGCATGTCTTGCTGGACGCTTGGCACCGCGTGGACGACTTCTTTGCGTTTCACCTCGAGGGCAAGAGCAAGGTTCCGCGCTGACAAGTGGTTAGCTCTATACCAGGGCACAGCGGCACACTCGATGTGGTGAAAGAAAACAAACGACTTACGCGTTGTTTTCTGTTCTACGCCGGACGCCATCGCCTACCACCATCCGGCTAACTGTTTTCTACTCAGCGAATCTAAGCCCAACAGCGGGGGTGCAGCCCCCATCCAGGTTGGAGGGGAACGAGCTTCCTGCCAAGCTCTCCGAAATGCACCGCTTCGGGGAAAGGAGCGGGCATGATCGACAGAGTCAATCGACCTGTGCGCGGGGTCGCCCTAGCCTTGGTCGCATTGCTTACCCCTCCCACGTTCCTCTATGCCCAATCGCCGCCGTCAGCGCCGACGGAGGCTGTGATGGTCGGAGATCCGAGAGTTGATGGATCGTTTCTGAAGCCTTACAAGAATGCGTGGAAGGTGGTCTACGCGTTTCCGGGGAAAGAGCCGTTCTTAGCTGGCACCTGGACCGATGAACTCGCGGCCGTGGAGATCAACGGGCGGCATTTGCTCAAGCGCACCCAAATGGCCGATTACGCCAAATACAACATCGTGACGACTTATGTAAACGTATTTGACCCCAAGACAATGGCCCCTATCTACATGGAGTTCAAGCGAAGCGACACGGGAGAATGGACACGTCGTGACTTCGAGAAGGCCCAGGTGAAGTATCAGCGAAGAAACGCCGCTGATGAGGCGAAGACGGAGACTGGTCAATTTGAGATGAAGGAACCTATATTCGACTACAACGGGGGAATGTACGGAATTCTCTTGGCGGCACTGCCCCTCAAAGAGGGATTCAAGGCTAAATTTCCCAGTCTCTCGGAGGATCACGACGAAATCGATTGGATCGGTGTAGTGGTGGGCAGGCAAGAGCTCGTGGAGGCCGGACCCGGGAAACAGGTCATGGCTTGGCCCATCGACACTGAGGGAAACTACGCCAACAAAAGCCACAGTATTTTCTGGATAACAAAAGAGGTTCCCTACGTCATCAAACTGGTGACCACAATTCCCACGGGCAAGTGGGTGACAGTTACGATCAGCATGATCTGAATCTGCGACCCTCCCTCGCCCGGGTGATGGGTGTCGGGAGTGTTTGTGATTGCCGCTTGCTCAAAGGTCACGTTCTTCGGCTTCGCCGAACCCACATCAAGGCATATACGAGCCTCCAGAATACCCAAAGCATGGCCAGGCTCCGATTTACTGGCTTGAGAATCATGGAAAGAGCTGCGAGTAGTACTGCAACACCTGCGCAGTAAATTGGATCGCACGCGATACTGAACTGAAATAATCGTTCGTGGGCCATGAGATTCTGAGTGCTTTCTGCGGCGTTGCCCTCGACAATCAGACGGTCGGGGGGACCGAACTGAGCAAGACCACGGTCGCCAGCGTGAACAGGTAAGCAAATCCCGCGACTGGTGCAGCCGTCTGTTGTGCCGGCCGTATGGTGCGGCGTGTCATCGCCGACCTGTCCGACCCGTTGCTCGATTGAGCTGTGCTCATATTCTTTACCTCGCTATCGAGGGATGCAGCACCGCTCTGAGCGCCTATCGATACGGCTTCATGGCCCCTTGCTCTCGCTGGTCGAAGGGCCGAAGCCGAAACGCTCGCGCATGCGTTGCCGGAATCGCTCCCGCTCTTCGGGGGTCAGGTGCTCGCAGCGCTCTTCCATGCGACGGCGGAAACTGGAGCGACCGGAACCGTGAAATCCAAATCCGCCGAAGAGGATCCGGCACAACGCCAGAAGTCCCAGCGCCTGCCAGAAGGTGATCTCGCGCCAGCCGAAGAGCGGCGGCAGCAACCAATTCCACAGGTGCAGCACTACTTCGCCGCCAATAACGACAAATAGCAACATCCCCAGAATCGCCAGCGGAGCAATGAAAATCACTCTCTTCAATCCCCTACTCATGTTCAATCCCTCACCCTTTCCTAAATTCGTCGTAAATGCTTTGCAACCGCTCGCGCAGATGCAGCACCGCGTAGCGTTTGCGTGAAAGCAGCGTATTCACGCCTACGCCGGTCTGGGCGGCGATCTCCTTGAAGCTGCGCCCTTCCAACTCATGTGCCACAAACACCTTGCGCTGTTCCTCCGGCAACTCGTCGACCGCGGACTCGAGTTCATCGAGAAGCACGTTGCGGGCATAAAGCGCTTCCGGCCCGGCATCGGGCGATGGCAAAAGATCTTCGATCTGCAGCAGCTGGCCGTCTTCGTCCTCGACCGCTGCGTCGCCGAAGGTCTCGGGCTTCTTCTTGCGGAAAAGGTCCGTGATGCGATTGCGGGCCACGCGAAAAAGCCAGCCAGTCACGTGCTCAATTGGCATCAGCAGGCGGTTGGCTTCTACCAGTTAGTAGAAGACCTCCTGCACAATGTCCTCGGCGTCAGCGGGATCGGGCACACGCCGGCGGATGAAATTGCGCAGCCGGGATCGTTCTTCCGCGATGATTTCGGAGATTTGACGGTCTCGCTCGGTCATCGAGGTGATGCTCGACGGCTCATCCATCCATTCCTGTAGACGAACGGCGGCCGCAAATATTGTAGAGATTTGAATCGGCCAAACAGGGGTGCGTGCAGTGCCTGGGGAACGAACATGGGCCGAAAATGCTTACCCTTGATTCCCTCCTTGAGAGATTTTACATTGTCTTCCTCATAGTTGGGTTCAAGCCGAAATTTCCATTTTGACTCACTTCGTGGATGAATGAGACTTCGGTTCACTTCTTGTACCGAGATATTCTGCGGCGCTTGGCGCTGAAATGATCCCGTATCCGATAGCATAGTGAATAAGCTCGACCAAGGAGTGGAGGCCAAGTTTGAGCATGATCTTAGCGCGGTGGGTCTCGACGGTTCTTACGGCGATTCCCAGCCCCGCTGCGACCTCCTTATTGGATTTTCCCTGGGCTAGGAGGCGGATGATTTCAATCTCGCGAGGAGTTGTTCTAGCGCCCGGCCGCCCCTCTCGCGGATGCTGACTTCTTGGCTTGAGAAATCCCTCTAGCACGATTTCGGAGACCTTGGGGGTGAGGAAACGCTGGCCCTCAGAAACGGCTTTCACGGCTTTCGCGAGGCAGTCCGTGAGGTCGGATTTCAAGACGTATCCGTGAGCCCCTGCATCCAATGCCCGCTGCACCATCTGGTCTGACTCGTGCATGGTGAGCACAATAATCTTGGTATCCGGAACTGCCTCCCGGACCTGGCGCACTACCTCGATGCCATCCAGTTCTGGCATGCTGATATCCATAATGGCCACATCCGGTTTGAATTTTATTGTCTTCTCTACTGCCTCCCGGCCATTTGCTGCTTCGCCAACGACTCTCCAGCCGTTTCGGGAATGGAGGACGCCTCGCGCGCCACGCCGCACCAATCCGTGGTCATCAGCGATCAGAATGCGAAGTTCTCTCACTTTCGTGTCCCCCAAGCGGTATCGCTACGCGCACAGGTGTGCGGCAGCCAGTGGAATCCAACTCTCCAGCAACGTATTGTAATAAAAAAGTCCTAGAATTGGTGACGGTGATGCGGCAGGTTTTTCGGTCGCGAGCCGAAATGCTCTATGGAATTTTACAGGAAACGTTGGCTCCTCCAGGAACCGCGCAACTGGCACACCCGCTTGGGAGGCAGACGCGCTGCCTCCCGGACGCCGAGAACAGATCTGGTGCTGCCGACGATGGGGATATGAGCAAATCTTTCATTCAGCTCGCTCGGTACTGACTCATTGTTTAGAAATACTAGCAAGGCGGTGGGATCACCAGCCAGGTGCGACTTCCGAGGCGCTCCTAGCCATCACGCCGGAGATCGCTAATTCAAGGCCCGTCGCTCTCACCAGATGGTTAGCACCACTTGTCTACTCTCGCACCACAGTAGTTTAGCGTCCCTTGGCGCGCTCACCTCTGAGGGCCATGCAAGTCGAGGATGCCTTGGCTATCAGGTGACCGCCCTCATCCGTGATTTCACACTCCACGTAGCCAATAACGCTGCCGCGCCGCACGACTTTGCCCTCGGCTCGCAGGCGAGCCTCCCAAACGGGCCGAAAGAAATTGATCTTCAGTTCCACGGTCGTAAACGATTCCTCCGGCGCAAGTGTGCTCGCGAACGCCATTCCCATCGCGGCGTCAGCGATGTCACAAAGAATCCCGCCGTGCAGCGTCCCCATGGGATTGGCGTGCTGTGGTCCAGCCGCCAAGATGACCGTAGCTCGTCCATTGGCAATCTCTTCGGCTTCGAATCCAATCAGACGGGCCACCGCCACGTCGTTGGTCTTCGCCCGCGTCCTAAAGTCGGGTTTCAAGGGGGCCTCCGGAATACTCATGACTTTTCCGCCCGAGTCTTCACGCGAATACTCGTTTCGAGATATTCCTCGAGATGACAGCATGCAAAACCGAGGGCGTCGTCCCTGCGTTGCGGCCGGCTTACCATCAATCCCCCTTCGAACATATTGACAGTCAGCATGATTATGACTCGATCTTTGACATCAATGTGAAAGGCCTACTGTTCCCCGTGCAGAAGGCCCTCCCGCTGTTGCCGGATGGTGCCTCGATCATCCTGAATGCCTCCATGGTCGCGAGTAAAGGATTGTCGGCCAATAGTGTTTATAGCGCCACAAAGGCCGCCGTGCGCTCTTTCGCGCGGACATGGACAACCGACCTAAAGGATCGCCGTATTCGCGTGAATGCCGTGAGGCCAGGCCCATCGACACGCCCGGACTGAACGACCTGGTAGCTTCCACAGGCGCGGGCGAGCAACGCGTGAAGATGATTTCGAGCAATGTTCCCCTAGGCAGGCTCGGTACACCCAATGAGATCGCCAAGGCCGTGGTGTTTCTCGCATCCAACGACAGTAGCCACATCACGGGAACGGAATTATTTGTGGATGGCGGTTTCGCACAAGTGTAGGCCATTTTAATGGGGGAGTGTCCCTCTGTTGTCAGGAATCAGCAACCGCGCGGCCATGGCGCTTGCCACAGACAAACCTGCGCAAATCAGCATAATAAGCCGGAATCCAAACACAAATGCTTCTCGAACCGATTCTCTGATGGCGGCTCGGATAGTTGGGTTGAGACTAGCCGGCAGCTCCAGGCCGGCGAGTTTGATTTTGCTCCTCTCCATGTCGCGGAGTATTTCGGGAGGCAGCGAGAAGTTCGCCAGCTTGGAATCTAAGCGAGCACCGAAGGCGTTCACCATCACTATCCCAAGGACCGCAATCGCAAGCACGCCCGCGACCCGAGCAACTGCATTGTTGATTCCCGAGGCTGCACCGATGCGTTCTTGGTCTGCCGAATTCATCACCACCGTAGTGAGAGGGGCTACCGTGATTGCCATCCCCAACCCCAGAACAACGACGGCAATGAAAAACGCCTTCCAGTAGCTTGCTCCAACTGACGGCACCGCAAACAGGACGAACCCGAATGCCGCAATGAGCGGGCCGGTGATCAGCGGAACTCTCGGGCCATAGCGCGCGATGAGTCCGCCGGACCAACGGGAAAGAAGGAAAATCAGCAGAATCATTGGCAGGGTGGCCGCACCTGCTGCGGTTGCCGAGTATGCCTGGACTTGGATCAGGTTCAACGGGAACAAGAAGAAGAAGATTCCCATGGCGGCATAGAGGAAGACGGTGAGCAGGTTGGCGCCAGTGAAGCTACGCGACGCAAACAGCCTGAGCGGCACCATCGGCCAGGCTCCGCTGGCTTCGACGATCACGAACGCAACAAGGCAGCCGAAGCCTACCATCAAACTCCCGAAAACCAGAGGATGCCTCCAACCCCGGGTGACAGATTCGATGAATCCACTAACCAGGCCGCCTAAGCCGAGTGTGACGATCGTGGCACCTAACCAATCGACACGCGCAACGGTGGCGTTGCGGCTCTCCGGAATACGCCAAAGCGAAATGGCTATCACTGCCGCCGCAGGAGGGAGATTGATGAAGAATGCCCAGCGCCAGGACGCATGCTCAACAAGCCAGCCGCCAAGAACCGGTCCAATGGCCGCGGTGATAGCCGTGAAACCAGACCACGTCCCGATGGCCTGTCCTCGGCTTTTCTCGTCGAACGATGTGCCAATGATCGCAAGGCTCCCGGGCCGAGAAGCGCAGCTCCCACGCCTTGTACACTCCTCGCGATTATCAATTGATGAATGTTTGAAGCAGCTCCGCAACCAGTAGAAGCCAGGGCGAAAATTATTACGCCCACCACGAACACCAGACGACGGCCAAACAGGTCGCCGAGCGAGCCGCCGACCAGAATCAACGCTCCCAAGAATAGTCCGTAAGACTCGACCACCCACTGCATATCGACTACCGTCGCACGAAAGCTTGCCTGGAGCGCGGGCAGAGCAACGTTGACGACTGTGCTGTCAATGAAAGCCATGCTGGAGCCGAGAATTGTCGCGGCGAGTATCCACAGTCTCGCTTGTTCTGCACACGGAACTCGGACACTTCCCGACGGATTACGGCCTCGTCGCAAGGTGGTCTCATGGCTGCTATCGACGGTTTCTATCTGCGATGAACGGTCCCGACCAATCGTGGCTGCTCAAGTCGGGCCACTACCGGTAGTTGCCCATCCTAGCCGTAAAGCTCCGGCGTTCAGACCGGGGATATAAGGCTGTTTTCTGCGGTTTGTTCTGTCATCCTCGCGTCCAAAAGACCTATGGGCGAATAGCCCAAAAGTCAAGCCTCTCGGTTGTCCTCGCCTTAAGTAAGGGCCCTGTGGGAGGAACCACCGAAGAGACTGGCCCAACATCCGGTTCCGTAGGAATCCTCTCCCTTTAGGGAGAGTGCTTGTTCCGAGCTACTCCCCAGCCTTGGCCGCCAATGTTTCGACGACGGCGATGTCTTGTAGCAGCCCCTGCGGCAGACTGTGGCGCTGTTTTAAGTAATCGGGGCTATTGTAGGAAACCCAGACTTTCCCCTGGTTGTCTTCCCAAATCAGAATCTTCAAAGGGAGGTCGATGGTCCTTCTGGGAGCGGCGAGCATAAGACGCGTTCCGGCTTTGGGGCTGCCGAAGACCAGCAGCTTGGTGGATCGCATTTTCATTCCTACCTTTTCCGCTTGTCCGCTGTGGTCGACCAGGGCAAACAGGGTCATCCTGGCATAGCAGTTGGTGTCCACCACGGCCTTGAATCCATCGGAGTTCAACTGCTTGAACGGTGCGACATCGCCGTACCCCGCGTTGTTCACGTCGAGGGGAGCGGTGCGCACCCGATCGCCATATTTCGCCACCAGACTCTCAAGGCGGCGAGGATGGCGGGCCGTTGCGACGAGCCGATCGCCCCATGCGAGCACAGCTTCAGCGATGCTTCGGCCCAATCCATTTGCGCTGCGTCACCAACCAGACGCTAGTAGACATGCAAATCCTCCGTGATTCGGCTCATCAATTCTACGGTTGTTGCTGCCAGCCTCCGCCAAGTGCCCTGTACAGTTGCACCAGACTCTGGTACTCGGTGCCGCGCGCCTCCGCGAGTGTGAGTTCAGCGGAAAAGAGGGACCGTTGACCATCCAGCACTTCGAGATATGTTGTCGTGCCTCCCTTGTAACGCATGTCGGACAGGCGAACGGATTCCTGCAAGTCCTTGACGGTATCCTCCTGGCGAACCCGGACCTGATGGAATTTCTCGTAGCCGATTAGCGCGTCGGATACGTCGCCGAACGCGCGTTGAATGGTTTGCCGGTACGAAATCAAAGCCTGTTGATGTTGCGACTTGGCGAGCCGCAGATTTCCCCGGAGCGCTCCGCCCGTGAAAATGGGCTGGCTCACTTGGGCGCCGTAAGACCAGGTTCCGAGTTGCGAGCTCATTAGGCCGGAGAATGCGCTGCTCCGTCCGAAGGCGCCGCCGCCGGAACCCGTCAGGGAGATTTGCGGAAAGAACTGGGCCTTGGCGACTCCGATTTCGGCGTTCGCGGCCACCAGGATTTGCTCGGCCTCGCGAATATCAGGCCGGCGCTCGATCAACGAGGAAGGCAGCCCCGGCGGCACTTCGGGTGGAAGCGGCTGCTCCACTAGCGGGCGTCCGCGTGTCACGGCCTGAGGGTAGTTGCCAAGAAGAATGCTGATGGCATTCTCTTCCTGCGCGATCCGCCGCTCCAAATCAGGGATTTGGGCGTTCGCGGAATCGAGAACTTGCTGAGCCTGCAAAACGTCAAGCTTCGTGGCCACGCCGTGCTCCACACGAAGATTGGTCAGCTTCACCGAGTCTTCCTGCGTCTTTACCGTCTCGCGCGTAATTTGGAGTTGAAGGTCAAGTTGCAGCAGCGCGAAATAGTCACTCCCCACGTCGCTCACCAGCGTTAATATGACCGTCTGCCGCGCATCCTGTGTTGCAAGGAGTCGGGCGCGTGATGCCTCGGTCGCGCGGCGCAGCTTACCGAAGAAATCCAACTGGAAAGCTGCGTCAGCAGTAAGGGTGAGAAAATTTGATTTGGTTTGGAAGTTATGCTCTTTCCCTCCACTGAAATCGCTATTGCCCTGGACCTGCGGGAATAGACTGGACCGCGTTACGGCCAGTTCCGCGCGCCCGGCGTTGATGCGTTCCGTCGCAAGTTGCAAGTCATAGTTTTGCTTTAGCGCTGTGCGGATGAGTTCTTGTAATTGCGGGTCCTGGAAGACCTGCCACCAAGGAAGATCAGCATAGGACGCTGCTTGAGCCTGGACCTGTGGGTTCTCGCTCAGATCACGGAAGGCCGCTGGAGGTTGAACCGTGGGCCGATGGTAGTTCGGGCCGACCCTGCACCCAGCGACTAAACCCGATGCCATCATGATGGAGGCCATGAATCGCGCTAGTTTCTTCATAGGTTGCTCCGCCGTTCTTTCTTCGCGCCGTTCTCGCGGTAGCCCATCTCAGTCCGCCTCCGCCGGGGCCGGCCTTGCTGGCAGCGCTCCCGAAACGGGCTCCTTGCCGGCGCTTGACCATTTCTCCACCAGATAGAAGATCGCAGGCACGAAGAAGATTCCGATCACGCTGGCGGCCAGCATCCCTCCGATAACCGTAGTGCCCATGATTTGGCGGGCAACCGACCCGGCACCAGTTGCCGTCCACAGCGGCACGCAACCGAGAATGAATGCAAAAGAGGTCATCAAAATCGGCCGCAGGCGAAGCCTGGCTCCTTCGAGCGCAGCATCCGCCAGAGGCTTTCCGTTCTCGTATTGCTCCTTAGCGAACTCGACGATCAAAATCGCGTTCTTGGCGGCCAAACCGATTAACATGACCAATCCGATTTGCGAGTAGATATCGTTCTCGATCTGGACCATAAAAGGCGGCAGGAAAACGCCGAGCAGCGCGCGGCGCAACCACAGGATTCCAAAGGCTCCAAAGATCGCCACCGGTGTACTCAGCAGCACACTGAACGGCAGCGACCAGCTTTCATATAGCGCCGCCAAAATCAGGAAAACGAATAACAGCGAGAGTCCGAAGATCACCGAAGCGGGCACTCCCTCCCGAGCTTTCTGTTCTTGAAAGGACATACCCGAATAGTCAAAGCCCATCTCGCGCGGCATCGTCTGTTTAAAAACGCCTTCGAGAGCAGCCGTGGCTTGGTCCGCACTGTAGCCCGGCGCCGCGCCGCCGTTAATCTGCGCCGAACGGTACTCGTTGAAACGCATGGTAAACTCCGGCCCGAGCCGCGGCTTTACGCTGGTTAGCGTGGATAGCGGGACATTCTCCCCTTTGCTGTTGCGAACGTAGAACTGCCCGACGTTTTCCGCCTTAGCGCGGTCTTCGCCTTCCGCCTCGATATAAACCTGCCATTGACGGCCGAACCGGTTGAAATAGTTGATGAAATATCCGCCCATGAAGGCTTGGATTGTCCGATAGACGTCGTTGAGCGGCACGCCCTGCTTTAGCACTTTGTCGCGGTCTACCTCCACGAATTCCTGCGGCACGCTGGGCAGGAAGGTGGTGCTCAAGCCCGCGATCTCGGGGCGCTTGCGGGCTGCTTCCAGGAAAGTGGTGAGGTTCTTGGCCAGAAACTGTACATCATTTCCGGCGCGATCCTCAAGGACGAAAGTGAATCCACCGGACGTGCCGACTCCTGGAATCGCCGGAGGCGAGAAACTAAAGGCAGCACCTGCGGGCAGCCTGCTCAGCCCCGCGTTCAATCGCGCTTTGATGGCTTGAAATTGTTCGGCCCGTGCGGTGCGCTCGTCCCAGGGCTTGAACGTGACAAAAAAGAACGCGTTATAGCTGGTGCGCACAAAGCTCAGCAAACTGAAGCCGATGACGCTGGTCGTGTATTGAACGCCCGGCGTATTCGCAAGGATTTTTTCTACATCCGCCGCGGCTGCGGTCGTACGTTCCAAGGAAGCTCCGTTGGGAAGCTGGAGATTGACGAACGCATAGCCTTGATCTTCGTCTGGAAGGAAACTCGACGGCACTCGGTTGGCAAAAAAGCCACCCGCCAAGCCAAAGGCCACGAGCAGAACGACTACGACGGCGGTCTTGCGGATGAGTACCGCGCTCCAACGGACATAGCCCTCGGTGGCACGCGCGAACGAGCGGTTAAACCAATCGAAAAATCTTCGCAGCAATCCTCGGCTCGGCGCCCGTGGCCGGAGAAGTAGTGCGGCAAGCGCGGGACTGAGCGTAAGCGCGTTGAACGCCGAGAGCAGCACCGAAATCGCGACGGTGACGGCGAACTGCTGGTAGAGCCGGCCGGTGATGCCGGGGATGAAGGCTGTCGGCACAAAGACCGCTGAGAGAACCAGCGCGATGCCGACGACAGGACCGGAGAGTTCTTCCATTGCTTTCAAAGCCGCCTTCTTGGGTGTGAGGCCCTCCTCGATGTGCCGTTCCACGCCTTCAACCACAACAATCGCGTCGTCCACCACGAGGCCGATCGCTAGCACAAGCCCAAAGAGAGAGAGCGTATTGATGGAAAAACCGAACACCGGGAAAAGCACAAACGTGCCGACGAGCGAAACGGGCACCGCAAGGAGCGGAATAAGCGTGGCGCGCCAGCCCTGCAGGAACAGGTAGACCACCAGGATCACGAGCGCCAGGGCTATCAGAAGGGTTTTAACAATTTCCTTGATGCCTTCCGTGACCGCGCGAGTCTGGTCGAGCGCTACGACATAATCTATGTCCTCCGGAAACCGCTGTTTCATCTGGGCCATTAGCTTCTTGACGTTTGCGGCTGCGTCGACGGCGTTGGAACCTGGCAACTGATATGTCGCGATAATCGCGCTCGGTTGTCCGTTGAGTCGGCCAAGAACGCTGTAGTCCTGGGAACCCAATTCGATCCGAGCAACGTCCCGTACCCGGACGGTCCCGCCGTCGGGCGTCTCCCGCACCACGATCTGTCCGAATTCTTCGGGCGACGCAAGACGGCCTTGCGCGAGAACCGAGTAAGTAAATTCCTGGCCCTTCGGCGCCGGTTCCCCGCCCGCTTTTCCGGCCGGGTTCACCGTATTCTGCGCCTGAATGGCACTGACGATCTCGGGGACAGTGATGCCCAGCTTCGCCAATTGGTCGGGTTTTACCCACAGACGCATCGCGTATTGGCCCGCTCCAAATACCTGAACGTTGCCGATGCCCGGCGCGCGCGTGATCGGATCGGTGATATTGATGTACGCGTAGTTCGCCAGAAAGCTGGCGTCGTACGTTCCATGCGGCGAGTACAAGGCAACTAACATGAGAGGAGCGGTTACCGACTTTCGGACAGTAATTCCATAGTTGTTGACATCGGCGGGTAGCTGCGAAGCGGCTTGCGTCTCTCGTGCTTGGGTGAGAATCAAATCCGTGTTTGGATCGGTTTTTACATCGAAGTTCACGATCAGTGTCGTGTTCGAGTTACCCGTTGCATTCAGCGAATACATATAATTCATGTTGTCCACGCCGCTCATCTGCTGTTCGATGGGAGTGGCGACCGCCTGCTCGAGGGTTTGCGCGTCCGCGCCGACATAGGTGGCCAGTACTTGAATTTCTGGTGGAGCAATGTTGGGAAATTGCGCGATCGGCAGACTGAGGATCGTGATGGAGCCTACAATCACCATAACGATAGAAATGACCATGGCCACGATGGGACGGTTGATAAAGAACTTTGACATCGGGTTACCTTTCCTTACTTTCCACGGTGAATGGCTTGGGGTTCACCTGCATGCCGGGACGTACCTTCTGCACTCCCTCGACGACCACGCGTTCGCCCTGCTTTAGCCCTTTCGCAACAATCCACTCCGTGCCCGCACGATCGCCGACTGTTACCGTACGGATGTTCACTTTGTTCTCGCCGTCCACAACCGCCACTTGATAGCCGCCTTGCAACTCCGACACCGAGCGCTGCGGGACAAGCAGCGCGTCTTTCTGGACGCGGACAGCTGTCCGAACTTTGCCGTAGCCGCCTGGGCGCAGAATATTCCCAGGATTCGGAAACAGCGCGGCAATGCGAATCGCACCTGTGCTTTGATTCACCTGGCGGTCCGCAAAGTAGAATGTGCCTTCATGTAAATAGGGAGAGCCGTCGGCCAAAATTAGTTCGAGGCGCAGACTCTTGTCCGCCGCTTGCCGAGTCGTCTCCGTCGGGAACCGTTTGTTCCAATCGAGATACTCCCTCTCGCTCACGGTAAAATAAACCTTGATAGGGTCGAGGGTGGACACGGAGGTCACCGGCCCGCTGTTCGGGTTGACCAAGGCACCCACCTGCAGCTGTGCCTGCCCGGCGATGCCGTCGATGGGCGCAATGAGGCGGGTAAAATCGAGGTTGATCTTGGCCGTTTCAACGGCAGCCTCAGCCGTCTTAATTTGAGCTTGGGCCGTGGCCACCGTTGCCTTTGCCGCCATGTTGTTCTGGACGGCGTTATCGAGATCCTGCTGGCTGGCGGCTTGCTCTTTGGCCAGAGGGGTGTAGCGGTTGACGTCCAGTTCGGTCCTGCCTTGCACTGCCTGGGCGTTGGCAAGTATGGCCTTGGCCTGCGCCAACTGCCCTTCGGCTTGGTCCAGCGCCGCCTGAAAGGGCCGCGGGTCAATCTCGAAGAGTAGTTGACCCTTCTTGACGAATCTGCCTTCCTGGTAACCCTGTCGCAGTAGGTAGCCCGTGACCTGCGCCCTGACGTCGGCATTTGTGAAACCGTCGATCGTGCCGATCCACTCGCCAAAAATAGGAACGTCTTTCTGCTCGACTTGCACGACCTCAACGTCTGGCGAAGCACTGGGCGCCCCCGATACCCGCTTTGGGCGCATTGCCCCGACAATCAGGCCGGCGACGACCAAGCAGAGCGCTCCTCCTATCCAGAGTTTGCGTTTCGTAATCGTGTTCATGGTTTGCTCCGACAGTGAGACCTTTCCCCGGAATCGAGGTTCGCTGTTTTCGACTCCCGCGGGATGGATGAATTGATGCTTCGCCTGACCAGGAGGATACAAGCAAATCCTCCAAAACCAAAGACGGCGCTCAGACTGCGTGGACCGCTTCCGCGGGGAAGCGCTTGGCCGCGAGCACCCCTAGGACAATGAAAATCAACATGACCATGACCTGCGTCCCGAGAAACGGCGGTTCTGAAGGGTGGGCGCCAGGGCCTTGAGCCCGGGAATGTTCATAAAAAACTGGGCGATCAAAACGAAAACGTTAAGATAGAGAGCGATGACGGCACCGATGACATAAGTGCGGCGCCATGGACCGGCCAGATGAAAGAGGGCGTGGGAAGGCAAAAATCTGTGGAACGGAAACAGGAATCCGGTCACGCTCGTCAAACCGTGGTCGCAAGAAAAAGCGCGGTCCAGCCGTCGCGTCGTTTTCGCGGTCAGGAACCCGCCCACGACGACGAATCCAAAAAGGATTCCTACCAAGCTCAACACCACGCGTACGAACGTCAATATCGTCATATCGAATATCATGAAAGAAGGAGCGTGAGGGGAGGACTGTCTAAGTCAGAAGGGAGGTTCCCGGGCAAAACCGCAAAGGCTAACAATCTCCCGGAGCGACGGCTTGGAGTATTCGGCTTGCACTTTCGGCGTAGTACCGGTTGTAAGGATTGATCTTCGCTCCCGCGCCGGACATCTGCCGAAGTGCTCTGGCGGGCGATTCCAATGATGAACGCTCTAACGTTAATCGGGGATTTGAGTCCATTCCTAGGCGCTGAAGTGCTCATTTTAGACACGGAAAGACAGCTGCCGCGGGCAGCCGGGACCTTGTGCAGCCTCCTCAAATCGTCACCGGAAGTGTGCTTTTCTGGACAGATCGGCTTTCGCGCGCGTGTTCTACTTCTGGACTCGCCGTGCGGGCCTGTCATTGGCGAGGGAGGAGCTAGCATGACGGTAAGAATGAAGAACAGCGAAGTAGATGGCGTAACCGTGGTGGGACTGGACGGTCGCATTGTGCTGGGCGAGGAGAGCAATTCTCTCCGAGAGAGACTGAAGAGTCTGATCGCCGAAGGAAAGAAAAAGATCGTTCTGAACATGGCTGAGATCAAATACATCGACAGCGCGGGGCTAGGCACTTTGGTCGCTGCGCATCTCAGCGCCAAAAATCAGGGTGCATCTGTGCGCCTCTGCCATCTGGGCAAAAAATTCCATGACGTCATGCAAGTGACCAAGTTGCTGACCGTTTTCGATGTTTACGATACAGAAGCAGCTGCAGTCAGCAGCTTCCAAAGCTTCTTGGCCACGAGCAATTAGCTGCGAACGTCATCAAAACCCTTTTAGGGACTCGCACTATCGTCATGAGGGTCAAGTGTCGGGGCAGCGAGATTTTCCGATAAATCAGCGTTTATCCGAACTTGGGGACCTTCGGTCGGGAGCGTAACCGCATTTGCAATGTGGGTCTGGCATCTCGGCGACGGGCGATTTTCAGTATAATACCTTGACTTCGCATAGACTCCCGCGTACCGTTGCTCCTGCAAACTGGCAGAGCGACTAGGTAAGGAGCTGTTGCTCCTCTCACCCGGGTCCTTTCTCCACATACGTACAGCGCCCTCGTTTACTTTGCCCTCATTTGCCAGGCTCAGGCCAAATCTTTTCGAAAATCTCAACAATTAAGGGGATCGCTATGAAAAAAACATGGATGTGGTGTTTGATTGGTGTGCTCCTACTGGGAAGCGCCGCACGGTCGCCAGCGCAAACGACCGGCGGGACTGAAAAAACTGTAGCCGCACTCGAAGAACAGTGGCTGCAGGCACAAAAGACGAATAATGCGGACCTACTCGCCCCGTTGCTGGCCGACAAGTTCGTGAGTACGGGCAGCGATGGGAAAGTAACTGGCAGGGTCGAGACGCTGGCCGAATTGAAGACGATGAAATGGAACACTGCCGGCTACGCCGACTTGAAAGTCACCGTTTTTGGCGATACGGCCATAGCGACGGGAGACTTCAAGAGTAAAGGGACCGATGCAGCGGGTAAGCCTTTTGACGTGGATATTCGCTGGACCGATACCTGGATGAAGATGCCGAGCGGACAGTGGCAATGTATTGCAAGCCAAGGGACGCCCGTAAAGGCGTAAGCAACCGCACAACGCTGAACCGAAGTGGCCGCCTTCTCTGTGGCGGCCATTTCTTTGTCCCCACGTTCGATGCTTCCAAACTTATCCTCCTCACCACCCGAGTCCGATTCCGCAAAGCGGCTACGACCTCTGGTGTCAGTCTTGCTAGATGGGGAACTGGCGACCGAGCAGTACCGGCCTCGCGGACTGGCGGCCAAAGCTCAAGACCTCTCCGGCACTCCCTGCGCTGTCCCGCCATCGTGTACTATTTCGTGTGGGTAAGCGGCACAACGAACCGACTGGAGGGTGGAGGACTTTGGTCCCAGCGAGGCTAGAAGAGCTTTCGCGACAGGGGCGCCGGGGTGAACAAGTAGCTTCGCGTCCCGCTCTGAAAAAAGATGGTTTGACCTGTCGATTTCGAAGAGCGTCGTTCGACGTACTTGTAGGGGAAGAAGGAATGAGTCTTCCGGCCGGTACCAAACTCGGGCCCTACGAGATCGATGTGTCGCTGGGAGGGTTACCGCAGTTGAAATCCACTTAGACATTCATCAAGGCTTAGAGAGTCGCACGGTTGCTCACATTCGCCGTACTTGCCCTACCATTTCTACCAGAACTTTTCTGGCTTCCGCCGGACTACTTACCTCCCGCACGAATGAGATGCGGGCACCACGCGTGCCATCTTGGGTTTTCAAGCGTACCTGAAAGCCGAGACGGTCGACCGAAGTCATCGCCACTTCCTGAGACTCGATTCCAGCAAATTCCCGGGCAAGCAGGACGAGAGCATCCCCGTGATCGGTATTCATGTGCTGGATGATGTCGCGTGCAGCGTCAGCCAGCGGGTCGGGTTGCCCGCTGTAATATTCCGAGGCAGGGAACCAGCCCATCACCCCGAAGCCACCCACGTAGTAAACGTCCACCACGTCCATCCGGTAAAAGGAAAAATCGTCAAAGTCCACCCAGTATTTGCTGTTGGCATAACGCGCCAGGTAGAGTTTCCGTGCTTCGGCTACTTCCGGCACAAGTACCGGGAGAATATTTCCTAGCAGCGTGACCCTGGACGCTCCCAAGGGATCGCCGATGGTATCAGGCTGGGTCACTAACAGGCTGGAACGCGGGTCTGCCTGCACATTTTGAGTGTGCATGGCCATCGTGCTGATGAGGAAGATAGGATTCGCGTGGTCGTCCAACCCATAGGGCATCACGGATCCGAAGGGGAACCCCTGCTGTTTACGTGAGAGTGTCGATAGACTCCCAACTCGGCCCAGATACACCAAGGTACGCGCTCGTTCGGCAAACGTAGGCTCAGCGACCGCAGTTTGGTTACTCACCGCGCCTGAGCCCGCGTGTTTCCCTGACGTTAGTGAAGGCATTCCTGTTCTCCCCCCATGGATTCGGCACAGGATCCCGGATTCTCTTGTGTCCCAGGTCCTGGGAACAAGGAACAAGCTAACACGTCGCGGCTTGAGCTGTCTGTTTAAAGGGAACGTACCGAGCATGCCAGTTCCTATAGCCACCAGGCGGCATCCACCGCAACCGCTAGCGGCTACTGGGGATCAAGAACAACAACGCAAGGAATTCCAAGGGCTTACGAGAAATGCGATGGAATTCTAAGCCACTGAGAAGGCACGATGGGCACTGTCTACGTTCGGCCCCCATCACGCCTTTTCCGACTTTTTCTTTTGTCTTTCGCTTGCCCTTTGTTTCGCCTACGCCCCTCGGTTCGCAATCATCGTTTTTGCTTCTCTGTTTGCAGCTCGGACTGGACCGTGCATTTTGTCTCGAACAGATACAGGCGCTTCAGCCTCACCTTGTGACGAAGCAGAGCGACCCCCGTGTCGTCCACACCCGTAGCAGTCAGATTGAGCGTCTCGAGTTTGTCGAGCCGGCTGAGAAGACGCACGCCAACCGAGGTAATCGCCGTGTGCGAAAGATCGAGAGACCGCAAGTTTGAAAACGTGGAAAGTGTCTTAAGCCCTCCATCGGTGACCTTAGTGCTGGCAAGTTCGGCATCAACGATCAAACTGGCGACCGGCGCCAACTTCACGAGGGCCGCATCATCACATCGTTCCCGGGCACTGACGGTGCGCAGAATCAAGCCGTCCGTCGGATTTTGTGATCGCGGCACGAGCCGCACGCCGAGCTCGCTTTGCAGCGCTTGAATCTTGTCTGAGCGCGGCCGGTAGTCGGCGGTTAGAGGCGGCGAAGCCGTCATTGGCGGCGCAAGCGGCGGTGCTCCGCGGACTTCCTCTGCAGCCAAACTTTGCGACGCACCCAAAGCAATCCACAGCTCGATTACCTTGATTTCGGCTTCAGTCGGGCCGGGCTTCCCCTCAGCTGGCATGGCGTCCTTATCGTCGCGGGGCAGAGTGATTCTACGAAAAACCTCGCTGCCGCTTGGATCTCCGGGCTTCACGATCACGCCATCTTTGCCACCGCGCATCACGTTTTCGAACGTATCCAGCCGAAGCTTCCCTTTCTTCTTTTGCGGTCCATGGCACTGAACGCATTTGTCGTGGAAGATAGGCGCAACGCGCGAAGCGAAAAAAGTGACCGAAACCATTCCGGCGCTAACTGGTGATATACCTACTGCGCTGCTCGTAGGTGTGTGCTTTTTTTCCGGCGGAGGCACACCAAGCACCGCGCGCAGTTTCGCGGGCATGAACTCGGTCAGAAAGCCCTCACCGTGAGTCAGCTTTCCACCTTGGTCGCTAGTCCATGCCATGAGACAGACCGTGGCAAAGAGCGCTGTACCGTACAATTTCGCGTTCGATTCGCGCACAGCGCAGCAGAGGATGAGCGCGGCCGCGAGCGAAACTCCTCCCCACATGTGGCGCGTGACAAGGCGGCCTTCGTAACCACCGCTCCTGGCGAGCAGCCAGCCGAGAAAGACCGCCATCAGTGCGGTGACGGCAGCCAACGTCAGAACGAAGCTAGCGGAAGCTTGCAGGTGTTTTCCGTTGCGAAAGAAGCCTGCGCATTCGAGCGCTGCGACCAGCAAGACGAGCGCGATCGGAAGATGCACAACTAGCGGATGAAAGCGTCCCAGGAATTGACTCAGCTGGCCACGCTCAAGCCCATCGGGCGGGGCCTTTAGCACAATGAGCGCCAGCGCGATTACGAGAAATAGGCCGATACCACACAGCGGTAAGCTCTTGCGCGAGGTCATCCGGGCAGACTCAGACGCGGCGCAACAGCGTGATGCGCCCAATTGGCAGCCACTCGGCCACTAGGATGTCGCCGCTGTGAAGGAAAATTGCCGCGTGGGGCGTGATGAACTGCCCCGCAGTGAATTCGTTACGCGACTGCCTGCGGCGTGAGCCAACTTCCCCGTTCGAAGCGCGTCCGTCTCCCAGTTGCACAACTACCTTGTACTCGCGGTCGAGAATGCAAACCTGGCTGTCGAGGTCCGGACAGACCATCCAGTCCCCTTGCGAATGGAAGTGACAAGGCATGCGGAGCCGCGACTCGTCTTTAATGGTGCGAAGATGTGCGCCGTCCAAGGAAAAAGTTTGCACGCGACGATTCCCGCGATCCGCAACCACCAGGATGGGATCCGCGCCACGGGTATCCACGAAGAGGCCGTGTGGCGTGTCGAATTCGCCGTCACCGTGGCCCGGCCGCCCGACTTCTCCAAGAAATTTTCCGTCCGAAGAAAATCGCAGCAAATGGTGCGAGCCGTAGCCATCACCTACATAAAAGTCTCCGTTTAAAGCGAAGGCGACGTTGGTCGGAACAAAATCAATGGGTCGCCCTGCATAGGCAGGGTCTTCACGCGGGTAGCCGTGTGCCCAAAGCGATTCGCCGTTCAGCGTGGTCTTCACGATCTTGCACTGATTGATATCGCAGTGATAGAGAACTTCCGCGCCTTTCTCGCGGCGGACACCAAGCCCATGCGCGCCCCCACGAAATTCCTCCCCAAAGGCGCGAACGAAGCGCCCGGACGAGTCGTAAATAACCACGGCCTCTCCGCGCATGCTGGATTTGTTCACCGTGTGCGCCACGTAGATGTGGCCTTGCTGATCCTGCGCCAAACCGTGGGTGTCCCCCCAAACCAGGCCGTCGGGCGGCACCAGCCAGTCGTGAACACACTCGTAGGTGTGTACCCCAGAGCCGACAACCGGCAAGCGGCTGCCGGACTTGTTTGATGTCTGCAGAAAGAAACGCGGCAGCATCGCCGCGGCGGCTGTCGCCGTCGAGCCATCTCTAAGGAACCTGCGTCGAGTAAGTGATTTCATGCGATGAGGTCCGGCACGATCTTTGCCGGAACAACTCCTGTCAATTTCTGCGCGAGTCCCTGGAACTTGAAGGTGAGTTTCTCATGATTCACACCGAGAAGGTGAAGAACAGTTGCGTTAAAGTCACGCACGTGCACCGGATCCTTCACCACGTTGTAGCAGAAATCGTCGGTTTGCCCATGCACGTGACCTTTCTTCGTTCCGCCGCCGGCCATCCATGTGGTGAAGCAACGCGGATGATGGTCGCGTCCGTAGTTGTCTTTTGAAAGGCCGCCCTGGCTGTAAACGGTTCGGCCAAATTCGCCCCCCCAAATGACCAGCGTGTCGTCCAGCAAGCCGCGACGTTGCAGGTCTGCGACAAGCGCATAAGATCCTCGATCCGTAGCAGCGCAAAGCTTGGGCAGGTTACCCACAACGTTCGAATGTACGTCCCACCCTCTCTGATAAACCTGAGTGAAACGCACGCCGCGCTCGACCATTCGCCGGGCCAGTAGACAGTTATACGCAAAACTTCCAACCTGCTTCGCGTCTTCGCCATATAAAGTCCACGTGCTGGCAGGCTCGTCGCTAAGATCGGTGAGCTCGGGCAACGAAGCCTGCATGCGAAACGCCATTTCATACTGATGAATGCGCGCGTGTGTTTCCGGATCCCCTACTTCTTCAAATGTCATCTGGTTGATCGTGTTCACCGCCTCGATTAGCTGGCGACGAACATCGCGGCTCATTCCGGCTGGATCGTCGAGATAAAGCACCGGAGCGCCTTGCGACCGAAACGCCACTCCGGCGTATTCATTGGAAAGAAATCCGCTGCTCCACAACTTCGGCGAAATTGGCTGAAGGTCTGTGCCCGGAATCGTAAGTGAATTGAGAACAACAAAGGTCGGAAGATTTTCGTTCATGCTTCCGAGGCCATACGATAGCCAGGAGCCAAGCGAAGGCTTACCGGGCACCATGTTGCCCGTGTTGATCAAAAGAATTGCCGGCTCATGGTTGATCGCATCAGTTTGCATCGTGTGGATCAACGTGATGTCGTCCACTAACTTGCCCGTCCACGGCAGTAAATCGCTGACGTAACGGCCAGACTTTCCTTGTCTCGAAAAGCCCCAATGCGCGGGCGCAATCGGAAAACGCGCCTGTCCGGAGGTCATGCCGGTCAGTGCCTGGTTCCCTCGAACGGAATCGGGAAGGTCCTTGTCGAAAAGAGATGTCAGTCCAGGCTTGTAGTCCCACAAGTCCATCTGTGATGGGGCGCCGGACATGAACAAATAGATCGCTCGCTTCGCTTTTGGCGCGAAATCCGGCAGGCGATGAGCCCCCCCGCCAGTCAATTCCGCCGCCGCCGCGCGCCCGACCAACGCATTGCCAAGTAGACTCGTCAGACCTGCCCAGCCAAGCGTCTTTCCCATTCGGCCCAGGAAGTGTCTGCGCGTGGCGAGGCGCTTCCATTCCTGGCGGAGAGAAAGCGGTACAGGCAAATCGTAAACAGTTGGACCTTCGCCGCCATGGTCGCAACATTGGCCTTGAATCAACGGACTTTCTGGCTTCATTTAGTTTCTCAACTTTCTCATTTGTTCAAGACCGCGTCCAGGTTCATGGCCGCGCTCGCAACCAGCATCCAGGAAGCCACCTCGTCGGCATGCAAGTCTATGTCGGGCCTGCTTTCACCTACGGCAACCAGTTTTTCCGCAGAGGGCTCATCTTGCGCATACGTTGACCGGAATTTCGCCAAAGCACGTTCGAGCGCGGCTTTTTCTCTTGGCTCCCACCGACGAGCCAGCAAAATCTCGCCGAGCGCATTGAGACGTCCTTCGGCGTTCGACGATTCATGAATCAAGCGTTCCGCCAAGCGCCGCGCCGCCTCCAGCCACTGCGGATCGTTCATTAGCACAAGCGCCTGCAGCGGAGTATCGGTTCGCTGACGCCTTGTGCACGCAGCGTCCCGCACGGGCTCGTCCAGAGCATCCATGTTGGGCATGGTCGCCATGCGTTTCCAAAATGTATACAGACTGCGACGATACAACGCGTCACCATGATCCTGAACATACGCTTTTGTATCACTGTTCTGGTGACTGCCCGCTTCCCACACGCCAGCCGGCTGGTAGGGCTTCACGCTCGGGCCGCCAATTTTTTCGACAAGCAAACCGCTGGCCGCCAGGGCGGTATCGCGGAGCATCTCCACGTCCATGCGGAATCGCGGTCCGTGCGCCAGCAGCCGGTTCTTTGGATCTTTTTCGACTAGCTCGGGAGTCGCGCGCGCCGACTGCCGATAAGTAGCCGAAAGCACTAGCTGTTTGTAAAAGCCCTTCACATCCCAGCCGTGTTCGCGAAAATCCAGCGCAAGCCAGTCGAGCAGCTCAGGATGACTCGGCCGCGCGCCCATCACACCGAAATCTTCGGTCGTTTCCACCAGGCCCGTACCAAA
The DNA here is from genome assembly GCA_003225295.1 of Acidobacteriota bacterium. Classification (GTDB taxonomy): domain Bacteria; phylum Acidobacteriota; class Terriglobia; order Acidiferrales; family UBA7541; genus Acidiferrum. The sequence goes on from QHYZ01000093.1 coordinate 32,554, forward strand.
AATTTCCGACCACATGCGATTTACGGTCACTCGCGGTGTAAGGGGATTCGACGGACTGACCGTCCATTCCGCAAGCGTTAAGCGGTCCAGCGGCACTCCTGCCTTCAGGGGCGGAAGAAAATGCGGCACGCCGGGGCGCACGCGCTCTGTGCGCGCGTTAAACGCACCTCGAGTGAGGACGTCGGCATACGCCAAAGTAGGCGCCTCTTGACTAATGATCACGATGTCTCCGTCCTTGGAGAGACGGTCCAGTTCCTGGTTGAGCAGAGAAATTTGAGCCCTAAACGTACGCGTCGGCTCATCCAGTTCCGCGAAGTAGTATTCACTTACCGCGTGCAGTTCGTCCTCAGTCCACTCGGCCAGAGACTTGCGCACAACTTCCGACACATAATCCTCAAACGGCAATCGCGCCGCCTCTTCGTTCGAAAGCGCGCGCTGATAGAAACGAAAATCCTGAAAACCAGATTGGCGCAAGGGGTTGGCGTCAGGATGCATGCGGCCGAATTCCAGCGGTGCGGTCGGGCCGGAGCTGCCGTTGAGCGCATCCTTAATTACCGTTACTTCTTGCAGCTTCCCGTCAACGTAAAGTTTCACTCCTGCCGCTTGGCCTGAACCATCATAAGTAGCCGCCAGATGATTCCACCGGCCCACCGCTAGGACTTTTCCCTTCGTCTCTAGTTGAATTGCGTCATCCGGCAACTTGTGCGCGAGCACAAACGCCAGCTTTCCTTTGCTGGAAATGAGTTGCCACCCGCGACCGTCCTGGGTCGCTTCTGCGCGAGAAAGGATCACGCCGTCCGGCTTGCCTTCGTCCTTGGGTTCGAGCGGACGGAGATGCGGATGCAGCCAGGTAGCAACGCTAAAGGGCTTTGCCGCCTCTTCATCACCAACGTCCGGGAGTTCTAGCCGCGTGCTGATTTCCATCCGCATGTACGGCCAAAACCAGGTGCCTTCGCCCCACACGACGGGAGCGCCCGTTGCCGTCGCAAACTTGCGTTTCACGCCAGATGCCGAGTCCGCGAATACGTCTCCGCTTTGCTCGTCAAATCGGAGGCGCACGACCAAGCCATCCGAACTGACGGGACGCGGAGCACGCTCCTGACGGGCGAGCCATGCTGAGATCAATTCCCGTGCCTGAGTTCGGCGATCGTGAATTTGGCGCTTCAACGCCGTGCGCTTTGCTAGCGTTTCTTCATAAGCAGCCCTATTTTCCGATTTTGGAACGAGCAGAAACGGCGGCCAGTCCTTTCGCTCGTCGTTGAAGGGATTCTCAGTGAGGTTGTTGAAGAATGCTGTGAGCCGGTAGAAATCCTTCTGGGTAATCGGATCGAACTTGTGATCGTGGCAGTTGGCGCACCCGGCTGTCAGACCCAGAAAAGCCGCGCTGTATGCTTCCGTCCGTTCGCGTTTGTTGTTCACGCGAAGCTCTTCACCGAGTGTGCCGCCCTCGGCAGTGCTGATTCCTGCACGCACATATGCCGAGGCGACGATCGAGTCCAGAGTTTCGTCCGGCAGCATATCTCCGGCAAGCTGCTCCTTGATGAACTGATCGAAGTGCTTGTCCTCGTTATAAGCTTTGATCACATAGTCGCGGTAGGGCCAGATACTGCGGAAGTGATCGGTGTGCAGGCCGTGCGTGTCTCCATAGCGGGCCACGTCCAGCCAATAGTGCGCACGATGCTCACCGTAGCGAGGACTTGCCAGCAACCGGTTCACAACATTTTCGTACGCATCGGGCGCATTATCTTCGAGGAACGCTTTGACTTCTTCTGGAGTCGGCGGGAGACCTGTGAGGTCATACGTCACGCGCCGAATGAGCGACCTCCGATCCGCTTCCGGTGACGGAGTCAACCCCTCCTTTTCTAGGCGCGCCAAAATGAAGTTGTCTATGGCATTGCGCACCCACCCGGCTTGCTTCACAACGGGAACGGCTTGCGCCTTTGGCGCGAGGAACGACCAATGCTCCTCGTACTCCGCCCCTTCCTTCACCCACTCGCGCAAGAGCGCGATTTGCTCGGGCTTCAGAGTCTTGTGCGCTTCCGGAGGCGGCATGCGATCCTTGGGATTCTTCGCCTCGATTTTCCGCACCAGCGGACTCTTGTCGGGCTGCCCTGCGATGATGGCGGGGCCGAACTTATCGTGCGGCACGAAGGCGAACTCAGCCCGGTCGAGCCGTAGTTTGGCCTTTCGCGCGCCCGGATCAGGCCCGTGGCACGCGTAACAGTTCTCAGACAGAATTGGCTGAATCGTTTCGTTAAATGACAGTTTTGTCTGCTCTTTGCTGGCACGAACGGCAGGCTTCCTCGGCTCAGTCCTGGATTGCGCAAGGGACCGAAGTGATCCAGTACCCACAACAACGAGGAGACAACTTCCAAACAACAACGACTTGTCGAAGGACACCATAAGCTTAACATTCGAATAGCACCCAGCCATACGTCAAGGTAATTTAATAACGCTTATGTCCGTTCGCCCTTGCCACCGCGCAGGCAGACCGGCGAACGGCGTGAAACGGTGAGTTCACATCTCCGCGAAGGCATCCAGTGGTGCAAGTGGTAGAGGGCGTCGTAAAAAAGACGCGCATCGTCTAGTCTATAGTCTGGTCTGTTGCTCCAAATGGTTTTTCAATATATCTCAGTGCTCTTGGCTGTGCCCGTATTCTGGGATCGCTTCGGCTTGTTTGTTATCGTGGCCGCGGGTGCCGTGATAGCCATCCTTCTCTGCAAGGGTCTGAAGAACTCCGCTGCCGAAGATCCGCTCGTGAAGCTGTTTCGCCCCCGCTTTAACCAGCGATCAGGAACAGGGGACGCCGAATTGAAACCCAACCCGGTGCGGCGCTACGCGTCGTGCCATTGCCTCGATGCGCAATACGAACCCGATGAAGTGGAAGATGAGGGCGCCGGAGAACATGGCCTTCGCCCCGAGTGGCAGGAGCTGTTGTTTCATACAGAAGTTCAGGAGACAGATTCTCACGCATGGAATTCGCTGGAAGCGTACATCGCGAAGGTTCGCGAGGAAGGGTCCGATGAGCTAAATCCGATGGTGGGAATCGGTTCCGAAAAGTGGGAGCAGATCGTCACGCTGCCCAAATCGATTGGCACACTGAAGTCAGTCAAAGTTTTGAGTCTGCATGGGGGACACCTTGTGCGAATCCCTCCCGCGATAGGCGACATGACGAATTTAGAAGAGTTCGATCCGTACACTTCGCGTTGTCTGCATTGGTTTCCATACGAGATCACGAGGTGCGAGCGCCTAACTCGAAGTCGTGTCAGTACCCGGTGTCTTTACGGCAACTACAAGTACCGACCTCCGTTTCCGAGATTGCCGCAGATTCCGACGGCGCTCGCACCGGCGACCTGCAGTGTGTGCGGCGGACTGTTCTCGCAAAAGAAAACACATCAGGCGTGGATTTCACTGAGAGTTGCGACTGACGTGCTTCCGCTATTGGTGCACGCGTGCTCCGAAAAATGCATCGAAAGCCTGCCAAAGCCCGCCTTCGGTTACGCGCAGCGGCCGCATTTCGGCGGGTTGCATCTCGAACAGCCACCGGCTGATCTCCGACAACCGCGTTGATCGGGACGTATCTTTCCAAGACTTTTTCCTAAGCCTGTTTAGAACTACCAGAGAGGCTTACCGTGGGTTTACCGCCTGCAGCTGCGTCGACTCCCGACCGAACATGAGTGGATGTACAATGCCGATCGGAGGAACCCATGTTCACTGCCACCGCCAACCTGATTCTTCCAAGTACTGTCACAGGCTCGTTTCCGCGACCACGCTGGTTCGACGTGAGTATGTGGGGCCGCCCGCTGGACACCTGCATGCTCGATATCCGCTTTCGCGAGAAGTTTCAAGACGCGCTGGCGGTGGTGATAAGTGATCAGGAGCGAGCGGGGCTCGACATCCTCACGCACGGCGACTTTCACCTCGATGAGGACATGGCAGGCCGCGCGTGGCACCACTACCCGCTCCAGCGCTGGGCCGGCTTTGAAGGGGACTATCTGCAGCCGGAGCAGACGACCGCGCCTTGGCTCCACTATCCATGCGGCACGCTACTGAACGAGATCTACACTGGCTGGAGATGGCCGCACGTTGTCGACAAGATCGAGCACAAGCCGCTCGGCTATCCAAAATTGTGGCGGATGGCGCAGGGAAAGACTCGCAAGCCGGTAAAGTTCGGCACGTGCTGCTCGCAGGTGATGGCGCTCTTCCTGGACATCCACACGCCCAAGTACAAGGACAAGCGCCAAGTGATTTGGGATATGGCAGAAGCGATGAATAAGGAATTGCTCGCGCTGCGTGATGCAGGTTGCCGGTGTATCCAAATCGAGGAGCCGACGTTCCACTTCATGGCGAACACCTACGGCAAAGACCATGAAGAGGTCAAGTTTATGGTCGAAGCGTTCAACCGCGAGGTCCAAGGGCTGGATGACGTCGAGTTGTGGATCCATACATGTTGGGGCAATCCGAACATGCAGCGCGTGATGGAAGATACGAGTTACGCGAAGTCCATCGAGATCTATCTGGAGCGATGCCGGGGCGATGTGTGGACGCTTGAAATGAGGGATCGTAATCAGAAAGATCTCGAACTATTTGAGCCATTCAAGCAAGGCCTGAAAAAGAAAATTGCTGTGGGCGCCGTCAGCCATCGCGCGCTGCAGGCGGACCGGCCGGAAGACGTGGCCGCCGAGATCCGCAAGGCGCTGAGGTTCATTCCGGCAGAACATTTGATTGTATCGAGCGACTGCGGCTTTGGCCGTCAGGGGTGCAACCGAGAGATCGCCTTCTACAAGGCGAGTGCGATCGCACAGGGCTGCAATATCATTCGGCGCGAGCTTGGCCTGCCTGTGACCTACGTGCCGGCCGCCGATCCAAGTTTGCAAGTCGATGTGGTACCTGGGCGGGACGTCGCGTCAATCAGATTGAGCGCTTCGTGACACTAGACTGTGCCGGAGCGCTTCCATGAGAGGGGAGTCGATCCGCACTGGCTATGGCGATCTAGGGCAAGTCGGCATCTCACACTTGTGGCCCCCGTCATCCAAGAACCGCGTCCGAGGAGACGCGAGAGTACTCCCCTGCGGCGCATTTCCTCCGACATGACTTCGGGGGAAGCCGGCTGGATTCCAGTCGTCCGGCAAGTAATCAAGCATGTGCATTTACTTCGCGTGGTCTGTTATCCGGTCGGAAATTGTGAATGGTGGACGAAGGCGATCGACTACTCGGTCTACCTTGTCCCATACCCTATACTGAACAGAGTTAGGTTCGCGCCGTGGACCACGAACAAGCTGTCCGATATCGCCTAACGCTTGATTCTCATGCGCCATCGGTGGTGGGCGATGCGCAGATCAGGCAGTTCATCCGTGATGGGTTCGTGAAAATCCAGGAGGCTTTTCCGCGTGAGCTTGCGGACGAGAGCTGTTCCATCCTCTGGCGGGACACGGGCTGCGATGAGGCCGACCCAACAACCTGGACGAAGCCGGTGAGGCCTCGAAGCGATCTCGGGACGTTCCCAATTCGATTTCCGTCGCCCGACGATCCAGGAGACGCGGGCTGGCACGTGGATAGCAGTTTCCCTCCTGATCTCGGCGATACCAATGATTTTCTGAACTGGCGCATCAACGTGTTTTCTAAGGGAAGAGCCCTGCTGATGCTGTTTCTTTTCTCCGATGTCGGCGAAAGTGATGCGCCAACCCGCATTCGTGTCGGTTCGCATCTCAATGTCGCGAGGATTCTCTCCCCAGCGGGGGACAACGGTTTATCGGCAAGAGACCTAGCCGCTGCGGGGGGTTTTGCTGAAACGGCTGCGCGGCGTGAGGTACTCGCGACAGGCGACGCAGGCACCGTCTACCTGTGCCATCCGTTTCTGGTGCATGCGGCTCAGCAGCATCGCGGTTCCCGCCCGCGCTTTCTCGCACAGCCGCCTCTTGTGCCGGCTGGGCCCTTTCTTCTCAACCGCACGGATGGGGCGTACTCGCCCGTCGAGCAAGCCATCAGGATCGCTTTGCAGGACGGCTGAGTTCGGGCTGACGCCGTAACGTTAGGTCCATGCCGTCCGGTTGGCAATTCGAAGACGATGCCAGCGCCTTCAATCAAATCCTGAATATGCGCTGGGCGATGGAGTTGGCGGCCCCGGCCCGCTGAATTGCTCGCGCCGCCGGCTAGCTTCCGCCCAGCTTCCGCCCTCGCCATACCGAATTCGTTGATGGTGCGTGATAGAATCCCGCATCGGGAGGGAACGGCGATGGAAACTCAGCCCGAAGTCGTCGAGTATTTCAGGAGCCTGGAGATCGCGCTGAATGAGCAGAAGAAGAAAGGCACGCCCAAAGGAGACCCCACGTACAGCAGGATATATACCCAACTCGCTAGGGACATTGCGCAAATAGGCATCGCGCGAGATGAGCTTCCTGAGGCCGCCAAAATATGCGGTCACCTCAGCACGTTCGAACGCTTAGAACAGCTCATGAAGAAACCCGTCGGTTGACCGAGGAACGATTAGCTGTTCGCGACAGCTATTCTTGATTCTGCCCGCTTCGCTTGTGATTGTCGCTGAGTTGGCCCTGTACTATCTCAATGCCAGGTGGAGGACCAGAGTCTGGAATTGGGGGGCCTATCACTAGGCCGCTGACTGGATTCCGTCTGTGATTGCCTTGGTGAGCGGCTGCGTGTATTCACGTCACGGTTTGTCCCTGTTGCCCTAGTCAAATATTCTTGTGGCCCCGCATACCGTCCGCTCAGCTGAGGGAGCGTTTGGAACGATGCTTGGCCTATCCTACGCTCGCGCAAGAATCGGAGAGATGAAAGAAGAAACGGAACCGACGCAACCGCATCCGCCCAAAAGCAAAAGGGGCTATCATCTCCGTCCGATTTAGTCCCGAAACTCATCTTCCCCAAACTTTCCGTACCCAAATTGCCAGGTCGATAAAATCTCATCAGTTTTACGACCATTCACGATCCGACTAGCTTACGGAACTCCAAGAAGTCGGCCCAACTACCAAGGCCTGCAACCATCAGAACATTCGACTCGCTGTCGCCAATTCAGCGGAAACCAAACCTAAAAACAACTCCGGCCGTGAGCGTGTATGTTGTCTCCCAAGCGCTCCGCCGAGTAGGAAGATATTCAACTTGGAACGCCCGAATCGCCACAAGTCGTGTCCAGTTGACGTCCAGACCACCGCCGAGACCCAACGTGAGACTGTTTTGACGAATGAGGTCCTCGTAGAGTGTGCCAGCCTGTCCATACAATCGCGTGTTGGTGACACCCACCAAGATATTGCCAAAGGCGGTAGCCTTGTGTCTCTGAAGAGTGAATTGAGGGCCGAAAAGCGCCTCTGTTGTCTGCAGATGAACCTTGGTGAACGGCGGCGGAGGGGTCGTTGTAGTTCTCCCGAATTGGAAACCGACGTCAGCAAGCAGCCGGATATTTCGGTGTGGATTAAAACTGAAGTCCAAATCGAATCCGTCGTAATTCCTGTTGCTGGAGCTGAATAGGGACGCCTGTGGACCGAGATTGACGTTCGCATAGGAGAAGCCCCCGAACGCTTCCCACCGCGGAAATTCTTGGGCACGAGCAGTGAAAGGGGCGGCCACAAGCGCAAGCCCGAGGGCTAGGATTTTCAGTGTGCGCCTCCAGGAATCTTAGCGGAGTCTAGCGGTGTGGAATAGGTGCGTCGGTTGCTCCGGAATGAAATCCATCGCCCCGATCCAACTCTATCTGCCGGACCACCTCCGATAGAGAACGCACGTTTCGGGAGTCACACCGCGTTTGCACTGAAGAAAAAGCCTCCGACAATGCCAACAAACTGGCGACCGCGATGACAGCTTGCCAACCCGGCACACGTTCACAGGCCGATCGTTTACTTCTTAATCGTCAGCCGGCAGGATAATACGACGGCGTCGCCCCGGCCCACTAGGCGAGTGCCAGATTCAGATTCTCGATCGCCTCGTCGATCTCGGCAGCGTTCTTGTAGCCGACTGTAACGCAATCGACACCGGCGTTCTTGATCGCGAATCTCATTGCCGCCTTGCGGTCCTCACGGTTGAACGTACCCTCTCCCACAAGTTTCATGCTGACTACGCCCATTCCTTCTTTGCGTACCTGCTTGACGTGGGTGACAACTTCGGTGACGTTGCCCAGTCCGTCGGTGTTGTAATCCTCGGCGTCCATTCTGATGCCCTTGTGATTCATCCGGATCATGGCGATGTCGAGCCACCTGTTTCCGGGGACTTGGCGCAACGCCGGAAGCCCGTGAACCGACGCGCCGTGACTCACTATAGCTTTCTTCGACTGAGCCTCCAGAATTCCATCCTGCCACTTGCTCGTGTCCGCGGGCCATGTTGCATTATGTTGCCAGTGCAACAGCATGACGTCGAAGTATTCGGTATTCGCGAGTTTGCGGAGCTCGTCGAATTTCTCTTGCGGATTCACACCTTGTCGGGTGGTCACCTTCGACATAAGGCGATAGCTATCGCGTGGAATGCCCTTTAGGGCCACTCCGAGCATCCTGTGCATCTCGCCGTAAGACTCAGCAGTCTCGAAGAAGCGAATGCCGCTGTCGTAGGCGTAGCGCACCAGCCTAGTAAACCCGTCTTGTCCCAAGTCGCGCTGTACCCGGCCGCTAAAGCTGCCTGTACCAAACGCGAGCCGCGTCACCTTCACTCCAGATTTTCCGAGCGTTACCCAATCTGTCGCGGTCTGGCGCGCCGCGCTCAGCGGGAGGCTCCCGGTGACGCCAAGGACGCCGGCGGCGAGTCCGGTTTTCAGGAATTCACGTCTGGTGTAGTGAGACACGGATGCACCTCAAATGGGGCGAATGATAGCGCGAGTGTAATGGAGCGGAGATGCCGGTTCGGCGGGAGGCGACTGGGTGTCCAAAGGCCATGACAAGACAATCCTATTACGAAAGTCGAATATCAGCTATAGCGGAGGTGTTGACTTGCCTCTGTTCCCTCGTTTCGCCAGTGGAGGCGACCGGCCGTGGATAGGTATTCATCACTTGCTCAAATTTGGCAATCAATAGTGCCAGGCAGCCGTGTTCTCCCCGGGCGGGGAGTTCTTCACAATGTGTTCCGCCATCCACTGCACTAGGTTCGCAGTCGAGGTGGGCTGCCAGCCGTGGCCCTTCATCGGTCGGCCGTACTTGAATTCGCAATCGCACGGCGGGTTTTGTAACACCTTCAGCTCCTCTTCAAGCTTGTATACCGCCAGGTTCAAATAAAAATTGTCCATGTCGCCGACGTACACATGAATCTTTCCTCGCAACTTTGGCCCGAGGGTGGCCCAATTGGTTTTGAGGTTGTAGGTCAGATCGTACCCGTGGTCGCGCATGTATAGTGCCACGCTGTGATCGATTTTCCCCGTCTGCTTGTCCCACAACGGCTTTGGATAGCCATCCTCGCCTACCGGTCCGTAAGTTGCTTCCCAAATTTCCAACTGTTGCCCCGAACGTCCATGGCTGCCCAATACGTCTTCGTGCTGGCTTAACTCCTGCGCCGTAAGTTCCGGCTGGCCGTCGGACTTGCGCATTATGTAGCGAGGCGCTTGCTGCCAAGTATGTTCCGGCTCGAAGAACGCGTTTTCGTCTTCGTATACGTTCGAAAGCCCATAACGCCGAAAATCGATTGGGTCGGGGTAAAGCGTCCATGTCCCACCGAAGAAGTCCGGATAGAAAACCTGTACGCCGAGTGACTCCCACCCGCCCGTTGAACCGCCCGTAAGCACTCGCGCAAACGGTTTGGGGATCATCCGGAAATGCGCTTCGAGATACGGAATCATCTCCGTAATCAGCGCATCGCCAAAGGGCCCGTTGTTCACCGAATTCACCGCATAAGAGTCGTCAAAATACGGAGTCGGGTGCTGGAACGTAACCGCAATCATGCGAGGAAAATTTTCGGAATTCCACGACTGATAAAACTCGTAGCTCGTCTCGCGGTTTAGGTCGGCCAGTTGCGCACGCCGTCCGGCGCTGATCGATCCATCCTCGGTGGAAAATCCGAACGGTGGCCGGAGACTAAAATGGTTTTCCTCATAAATCACAGGATAGTGCGTGTTGGGATGCTCATCGTAGCCTTTCGGCAGCAGCACAATCGCGCCTAGGTAAATTGGATGGCCCCAGAACTTGGTGAGCATTTCACTCTGGATTTTGATGTGCTTGACCCACGGCGTGTCCGCAGGCGTCTGCACCGGTGGAATTACCTTCGTCAAGCTTAGTCGAATGTCGTAACCGGCTGCCGGGTCCAGATGCACCCGCTGGACTTCGCTATACAGGTTTCCAGGCGAGATGTTGAACTGCTGGCCTTCCCATTGGTCCATGTGCGCCCAGATCGTGTGCCCGTCGGAACGATGAAATTCAGTATAAATGTTCAGAAGCGCCTGCACGTAATAGTCGCCCGCAGGGAGCTCGTGCAGATTCCGCAGCGGATAACCGGGCGTGGCGTTGTCAATGATTGCAGCCGTGTCGGGTAGTAATGCGTTCGCGCCGGAACCGAAGATCGGAGGTATGTCCCCGAATCCTCCACCTTGTATTCGCGGCTCAGGTGTCTCTTTCTTCGCAATCATGACAAAAACGCGTCCAGTGATTGGTCCGGCATGCGCCGATGCGGGAAACGACACCTCGAATTTTTCTCCCGCAGATTGTGGCGCCGGCGCTGCCTGCACATTGGCCGCCAGCGAAAAAATCGTCGCGGACAAGAGCCCGACCAAATGCCTTCTCACGACTAATCTCATGCCGCTTCTCCCCTGGCGGCGTGAGCGTACTACATTCATCACAGGCACGTCGCGAATGAAATTGGGAATCCGGAAGGCAGTTGACAGCTTCTTCGGGCGATGTAGCCATGACCGCACAAGGGGGAGTGTGAGGGGCGCGGACTTGCCGTTATAAAGCGCATGGCCGATCACTTCACTTCGGCTCAGAGCAGGAGCTAGCTAATGCGGTTCCGGTTGGCTCGTCACTCGGGCGCAATCGTCACAGTGCCAACGGAGCACATCTTCGTAGACCCGCCTGTCCCTCTCACGGCAAATGGCGGCCCACTGGCTGCGCAGCCAGAACATCCTTAATGCTATCGATCACCAAGTCAAGTTGATCGACCAATACAATGCCAGCGACTTGATGAGGATGCTCGTGGTGGTACCATAGCACAAACAACCCGGCGATTGCCTGTCCGGCTAAAATGTAGGGCGGGCGTTCACCACCATTTTGGAGCCGTGCATTAAGATCGTGCTGACCTGCTTAATCGTGTCCCATTCCGGTCCGGCGTCGCTCCACTCATCGCCAGCACGATCGTATGAGCACACACGCGTAATCTTGGCGACCTCGGGCTGCACAAGCGCCCAGTCAATCGAAAAGGAGCCCCGCACCACTTTTCAGAACCACGGTTGGACTGCCATCTCCAGTGCAGTACACGTGCAGCTTGCGACCACCAACATCCACTAGCTTTCCAGGAGGGACTGGTCGAGGCTGGTCTACGGCCTGCTCTGTCATTGCAGGTTTCTCAAACGCCACTACCAGGGCAAGGGCAGCAGCGTATGGAAGTAACCTAGTCATCGTCGTCTTCCTCCCAATTTGTCCGACGCGGAAGAAATGTCAATTGAGAACCGGAGAAAACCTCTTCGCGTTCTCCAAACAGGGCGCTCCATGAATCGTCCAAATATGTCCAGCGTTCTGAATCAACGCAGCTCGGCTGCATGAGCGGTATATGCAGAATGCCGTGGCCTCCATCGCAGACCAACTCCGTTCCACTTCTTTCCAGAAAAAAGTCTCCGGCGCTCCTCAAATTCACTTGTGTTCCAAGACGTTTTAGGCAGGAGCGGCAGCGGCCAAGATGGTCGCGAATGGACCATGCGAGTGCCATTGTTGTTCCAATCCAAAAGAGCCACATCGCTCCTGCACTCATAACTGACTGCGTACTCCCGCCGCTTCCGAGCCCCGCCAGGTGAACTAGGTCAAGGCAAATGACGAGTATCACCATCAGCAAGAGAGCGCTCTTGAGAGCAAAGAACATCCACCAGTGGAAGCCATCACGCACATTCCCGCGCGGACCAGTGATAGCTAGGCGCGCAACTGGCCGCCACATGAGGATGAGAAGAATTAAGAATGCCAAGGCAAACCACGTCAGACATGATTCCAGAAACTCGTACTCCAATTCCTTCACTGAGAGGATTCCAAGCCTCGTGTTCAGCGGCATTGAACTTGCTCGGTTCATGGAGGTTTCGAGTACTTTCTTAGCCTCTATCGGATCTACGCCCGCAGGTATGCGAAGCAACGCACCAGGCCATTCGTACATCGGAAGCAGTGGACGCGAACCCGTCCCAAACGGAGTGAGCACGCCAACTTCGCGCGCCGCGAGCCGGCAATGTGGCGGGAGAACACCGATGATCTCGACCCGCCGGCCGTCAAGAAACAACGATTGCCCTACAACATGCCTATCGCTATGGAACTGACTCCTCCAAATCGCATCGCTCAGCACTATGCAGTTTCCACAGGTTGGCAACTCTGATTCTTGAAACCCTCTCCCGAGACTCGGACGAACACCGAGAAGCCCAAATAGTCCAGGTGTAATCCTCGCGCTGAGAATGCTTTCCGTTCCCGACGGACCTCGTACCAGGCTCGGTCTCCATGCGTAAGCAGCAACCCCCGTGATCAATGGAATTTCCTTTGATAGTTGAAAGATCCTGTCGCGCAGAAGCTCGGGTGCTAACCAGGGAGATCGGCCCACGACAAAGACAGTTATAAGGTGTTCTGCATCTGTATAAGGAGGAGGAGCAATGAGTTCGGAAAAGATTGAAGCTGGGTCACCGGCAAGGAACACCACCAGCACTGCCAGGATCGCGAAGATGCAAAATCGAGGCGTCCGTGGCCATTCATGAATGAAACTGAGAAATGCAACACGATTGAAACGGTGCCAGGTGGCATCTGCAAATGCCCCCCAACAATGTCGCAGTAGTTCTTGCTCGGTGCGCTTGCTCAGCCGCCCAGATTCCACGAGAAAGTGACACCAATGCCAGACTTCTCCTTCCCATTCCCGGAGCCACTCCACTCTCTGCCGACGCGGAACAATCCAGCTCGCTAAGCGGAGTACGTGATTGCAACACCAAAGCAACTTTTTTAATCGGCGCTCGCCCATCACTCTCTCCTAGCGACGCTTGCTCTTTTCAGCAGTAACGAGTTGTTCGAAGAGCGCGTAGCGCTCAAGCGCCTTGGCCAGCGTCTCCTTTCCTTCCCGGGTCAGTCTGTAATATTTGCGCGGCGGTCGCTGTTCAGCGAAGGCGGTGCGTTCTCCTTCCCAATTGGATTTGATCAACTCTAGTTGCTGAAGGCGCCGAAGCGCAGGGTAGACGGTACCGCTCGGGAGACCAGTAACGTCCATTATGTCGAAGCCATAGCTGTATCCAGATCTGATGGTCTGGAGCAACAGCGCCGATGTGTACGACAGTTTGGGGGTATCGTCCATTTTCTATGTAGCAATGCTACATAGGGGTAGACGACATGTCAAGCTAGCGACGCCAGCCGCGCTACTAGCGTGCCCCCCTTTAGGCCCATTATAGGGTCCCGAACGAGGATTTTGTTCTCGTAGCGCTTTCCTTCTTAGGCCGCTTTCAAGCCGACAGCCTCTACGAGATCGTCCAGCGCCTGAATGACGGCAGTATATCGACGATCGAGATCGCTGATCTTTTCTTTTGGGATAGATTCGTCAGCGACAAAAGGCTGCAGAATGCCGGCAGTCAGCGGAGCATAGATTTTTTCATAAAGCTTCAAGAACACCAGGCAGATTTGATAGCCGTGGGGGAGAAGCCGGTAGCGGCGGGAATGAGGGATCTTTTCCACCAAACCCTTGGCGCGCAGCTTCCACAGGTCATAACGGAGAGATCCCAGCTTGTACTCTTCCGGTGTCCTCCGGAGGGCCTGCAGGGTTTGCGGGTATAAGTCGCGGGTGGTGAAGGTGCCTTCGGCGGCGAGGTAGCAGAAACGCACCAGGGAATGCATGAGGGCCAACTGTCGGGGCTGATCCAGCTTCAGACCAGGGATGCGTCTGCCGTTAGGAAGAAGCGTGGGCTGGGTGAGTTGGCGAAGTTCCTCGTGGTCCACAAAGGTTTCCAAAATATCTTGCTGCACCTCCAGATAGCGGTCGATGATGCCGTTTAGCTTCTGCCGCAATTGAGGAAGATTCGCCACGGCCTTGCCAATGCCGTAATCGGTGGAGATATTGTTGGTCGCAGATTCGGTGCGGAGGAGGAAGCGGTCGCGGACGTATTGCTTGAGGAAGCCCTTGCGGTAGTGGCTGCGGATCACCGGGTTGGGTAGGTTCATATCCTCGATTACCGTTTGGAGCTTGCCGGCGTGATGGCGAGTGATGCGGCGGCCGAAGATCAAGGTGAGTTTGTTGGGTTGACCGATGGAGCGATTGGCGTCGAGGAGCCGTTGCTCGAGGGCATCGACGGCAGCACGACGACGAAAGATGAGATTGTCGCAGAACTCCACCTGCGCAAAAAACAGCCGGTGCTGAACGCCGGCGTGCTTTCTCTCCTCGGCAGTGAAAAAGGGCGTGAAGCGGGTCAGCCATTTCTGGGCACAGGTGAGCAGATCGTCGGCGGTGAGAGAATCGGCGAGTTTCTGCAGGGTCTCAGGATCGGAACACTGCAAGAAGGCGTTAGCGCACTGCTGAAAGCGAATGCCACGCTCCTGCATGCGCAGGGCCAGCCAGTAATGCTGATTGAGACAGACGCGAGCGGAGAAGGGAAAATAGGGGCACACCCGTACGAACATTTGTCCCCAACGGGAGTCTTGGACATAGAAGTTGTATTGGTCGACCCAGCGCCACTTCAGCTCCAGATGCCAACGATCATCTTTTCCGATGGCGGTCATGATGGTGGCGGGCTCGCGCGCTTTGATGATGGCCACGGCCTGATCGGGTTGGGCATGTCGGAAGTAGCGTTCCACGAAGTCATCGCGCCGGCCTGGGGGATCTTCTTGAATGGGTACACCCCATTTCTGGGAGCGGTTCTTGACCCAGTTGTGGTACTGCGTAGCGATATCGCGCAACACCTGCCGACTGACTGGATAGATCTGGCGATAGGTCCAGAAAAAGCCGACGGCCCGCTGTTCCTGTTGAAAGGGTTGGATCGCGGCATGGAGCAGGATGCGATCGAAGCAACGATAATCGAAACGCAGAGCATTTTTAGATCACCGGCGCAGCTCCGATCACATTTCTCTCCGCACA
>QHYZ01000287.1 GCA_003225295.1 Acidobacteriota bacterium
AGCTCGCCTTCAAATTTGGAATGGAAAAATCGCGATGAAGAATATTTTTGTGGGGAATATCAGCTTCCAGAGCCTACGTTGACGCCATCGTCGAACCCGGATTTGATTGAATTCTGAGAGGAAATATGAAGCTGGTACGCAGAGGGCGCCAAGGCCAACTAATGAGACAACAACTCGCACCTTGCGTGAAAGATGGATAGAGTACTGACCAAATTGTAGAGATTTGGATTTCGGCACGATCTCACCACCAGTCGGGTGCGGATCTCCGGCGCCTATATTTATATCGTGCATATTCCCTTCAGCCATCCCGCAAGCCCATCACAATTGGGTGCGTCAGGTAATTTCACCTTACCTAGCGGTGCTTACTTGACCAGTTCTATGACAAAGTTCATGGGCGTAGCAATTGAGTATCCGGAGTTGCTCAGCATCATGAAAGAGCGTCCCGTGTCAGCAAACGGTACATACTGATTTATCACACCGATAATCTTAAAGTTGGTTAGGAATGTCTCCTTATCCAGTTCTAGGACTGGGCCGCCACTGTTACCGAAGTAAATCGGGCAGTCGAGGATTATCGACTGCTTGTCCGGATTTGTCCCGGCCACAATTCCTTTGCGAAGGGGTGCAGCTCTTTTAGATTTTGCGATTCTCTGGGTATGAAGGAGCTTCGCGGGTGCGAAAGCCCCCTACGACTCTCCTTCCTTGCGAACGATTTTCAGGGTGCCGCGACGGCTGGGCCGGGATGAGGAGGCCGCGGACGGGACGGTCTCCGGCACACGGTGATCGGCGTAGTGTGAGGCGTGGTGGCGTTCATATTCCTGTTGCTCGTGAAACTTCCAATAGGCATCGAAGTCGTTACTGGAGCGCAGGGCGCGCAGGCGGAGCACGGCTTCGGCTCCGGTTAAGCTCCAGCGCGCGCCCGTCAGATTCATCCGGTCCTCGACCAGATGACGGCAGGTGCCTTCAATGACGCCGGTGGCGATGGGAACTCCCGCGGCTAGCGCCTTGTCGTACTGGAGATAGGGCGAGTAGTGGAGGAGATAATCGGCACAGTCGTCCACCGGCTTCCGCTCCGCCGCGGCCATCTCCCGAAGCGTGGCACTGCGGCGTATGCCCGCCGCGACCAGACTGGCCTTCCCGCGCAGAATCTCCAGTAGGTGCGCTCGCGTCCAGCGATCTTGTGCGAGCTCCTGGTCGGGGAAAAGGGCACCCGCCGCCTTCCACACATACTGCGCCACATGGATGAAGTCGACGAGGATGATCAGGGGGATGTTCCGTTCCTCCGCCAGCTGCTGGAGATGATCAATCTGCGGGAGATTGCCATCGACCAGAGCGACCCAGCGCTTTTGTCGCGTCGGATCCCGGTGCGCCGCCTCCTCGAACATCTCCCGGATCACCGCCTCCGGCGACTGCGCCAGGCTGGCCCAGACCCGTTTGTGCTCGGGCCGTGGCCGCGCGGGCCCCGTTTCCTGCAGCGTGGGAGATTCTGGCAGGATCTGTTGTGGCGTGCGCGCAAAGGGCTCGACGGTATAAATGGCAGCCACCGAGGCCATCCGTTTGGCATGTAGCCGGCCGCGCCCCCCCAGCCGCGCCGTGAAGGTTTTGGCCCGCGCCGCGGCGGCGCGCTGCGTAGGTTCGCGCAAATCCTCGGGCCGCATGACCACACCCTTGCCATCCACCGTCAGCACCAGGATGGGTGCCGTGTGGGGATCCGCGCGAGCGCGTGTCTGGCGATCCGCGTAAAACGTCTCGAAGTCCTGCGCCGCACCGATCACCTGTTGTTCGAACTGACGCTTGGGCACGTGCGCGCCGGTATACATCTCCAGCGTCTTGATCCCCTCGTCAAACGAGCTCTTGGCCGCTTCGATGGCCACCCGGCGTCGCACTTCCAGCGAGTACTTCTCCGGCGGGAGATTGAGCGCACCGTCGAGCGGGTGCAGACTGGGTGTGCCTGCGGCTCCGTAGCCGGTGCGAGCCACCTCCACGGTGCCGAAAATGCTCTCCAGACTGCGCCCATGTACGGGGGTGGGCGTGAGCGCCGTGCCCGCGGCATCCCGCACCGGTTCGATCGCCTGGCCCGGCTGGCGCAGGTCCAGATGCGCTTGCAGCAACTTCCGCATCAACTCCCGTCCCATCCCGTCCAACTGTCGTTCCAGCTCACTATGCTTCACCTGCCACGCCTCCTCCGAACGTAGAAACTCAGTGATGGTCGCATAGGCTTGGTCCGCGGCGGCAAACGGATCCGCCAGCGGACAGGGCAGGGCGCTCATGGCCGTCCGCTCTCTCCCCGCAGCCGCGCCTGTGCATCGCGCCTCAGGGGATACACGAACACCCGCTTGGGCCGGGTGCCATGGCGGCGATGCTGGTGATCATCGCGGCCGCGCCCACTCGTCTCCCCAATCTCCACCCCATTCGCCGCCCGGTAGCAGGCGCCGGTATAGCGCGCCGGGTCCACGAAGGTCTCCACCAGCCGCGGCGTAACGCCGTACTGGGCCTGCCCATCCGCGGGTAAACGCCGGAGTGCCCGGGCCAACGTGGCACGGGCCAAATTTTGGATGTGGACCCAGGGCAGCAGCAAGAGCCGACTGTTATTGACCACCTGCGGCAAATGGCGCGCGCGGGTCGCGTCGTCCCACCCCATCCACCGATCCCGGGCCTGGATCCGCCACGCGGCACTGGAAAGCTGTAGACCCCCAACCACCGTCGGCACGGGCCGGGTAATCCAGACCAGATATTGGAGGTGTGCGCCTTTGTAGCCGAGGGGGTGATAGCGGCCGACCAGTTCGCGAAACCGCTGCCGCGCCCCCGCGTCCGTCACCCGCTCGACGCACACCGGGGCAAACGGTTCCACGCGCCCGTTCAGCGGCACGCCCGGTTCGCCCGCGGCCGTGTGCGGAATCGCAGTGACTGATCCGAGCGGTCGCCTCTGCTGTTGGCGGGCAAGCGGAGCAGTCCCTGCGCTTCCAACCGCGCCAGCAGCATGAGGCATTCGGGTTCCTTTAACGAACCATTGGCGCGCGTCCAGCCCACCAGCTCGCTGATAGTGTTGGCCCGTTCTTTTCGACTCAGGCCCCGACAGGTGGCGACCACCTCGCAAATCAACGCGATCTCGGAAGCCGCGAACATCCGGCCGCCGCAGCGGAAACCGCTGCTGTCTCCTGGGTTCGCCACCGCAGATGCTCCTATGCCAGTTCCAGAGTAGCGAACCCCGAGAAAAATGTCCAGCCCTTAACCGGAGAAATCGAGACCCTGCTGGGACCAAGAGGGTGAATAGTGCGGCGCGAAAACGAAGTGACGTACTGCCGGTGTAAGCAGGAGGTGTCATCCAGAGCGGGTTAGTATCGCCGTACGCCCACCAGATATCCCATCGGAGTGTCGATATCCCCCTTCATCCGCGCAG
>QHYZ01000207.1 GCA_003225295.1 Acidobacteriota bacterium
AAAGATAGTCAACAATTGCGACGGGCAGAACAGGGTGCTGGTTATCGTCCTCACACTCACTGGCATGAGAATCAACGAATGCATCGGTCTCCACTGCGAAGACATAGATTTCGCAGCCCGGACAATCCTGGTTCGCCGAAGCATCTACCATGGCAAGGTCGGACCCGTCAAAACCAAGCGAGGTTATCGCTTGATCAATCTCAACTCGCTGGCCGTGGAAGTACTCCAAGCCCATCTCCATGGACAAGGCAGCGGGATAGTGTTTCCTTCTGAGGTCGGCACATACCTGTCCGACACCAATCTCAGGAACCGCTGGTTCCGCCCGCTCATCGCTAGGCTCGGCATACCGCAGCCGCCCCGCTCGGCGTTCCATGCCCTGCGCCACAGCCGGGTAACGGCGTTGCGCGAAGCGGGGATTCCCGACGATGTCGTGCTCCGGTGGGTCGGTCACAGCAGCCTCAGGGTCACTGACGGCTACACCCATCGCTCGGGGGACTCCCTGTCAGCCATGGCGGAAAAGATTGGGTTGTCCCAAGTTGTCCCAAGTCCCGCTTTGGGGCTGGTTGGAAAAGATCGGAAAGTAGCTTAGAATGAAGGGGTTCCACAGCGCGCCCGTAGCTCAGTTGGATAGAGCGTCTGGCTACGAACCAGAAGGTCGGGAGTTCGAGTCCCCCCGGGCGCACCACTCTTTGAATCTAAATGATTTAATCAGCGTGAACTTCACCTTGACCGTCTGGCGTGGTAACCAGAAGGTCGGGAGTTCGAGTCCCTTGGCGCGGCATTCTTCCCTCAAGTTTTCAATCACCTAGGCCACACTCCCAGTGAGGTTGGTCGATTTTTTTTGGGTGCATTGGGTGCAACAACGCTGCTTTGAGTCGGGAGCTCAAAGCCAATGCCCACCTTTTCGGCTACTTGTTCGCGGAACGTCACGTCTCCCTACGACTATTCGAGGCGGAGGGCAAGGCGGTGGCCTACCCGATCCGCGAAAACGAGGTGGACAATATCTGGTGCAACCGCTCGACGGTTCGCGTGGCCGACAGATCACAAACTTTGATTCAGAGCAAGTTCTCAATTTTCCGTTGGTCGCCGGAGGGAAAGAGCCTCTGCATACTCCGCGGCCATACCGACTCCGACGTCGTCCTGCTCCAGGAATCCAACCGTTAAGCTCAACGCGTATGATCTGCCCTGGTGCTCCGCAAAAACTCCATCAAGCAATTTTCAACCAATGCAACAATGTTACAGGGAGTCGAAAGAACAATTCGCCAGGGACACCCCAAGGATCCGCAGAAGCACGGACCCTATTACCAGCTCAGTTTCACCTGGCGGGGCAAAAGCCGTACTCGTTTCGTGCGCGCCGAGCGCTTGGCCGGGATACGGGAGAAGATCGCCAGCTACAAGCGCTTTCGGGAACTGACCGACCGACGAGACACCTGTGCCGGTGCTGGATCGAGAGCGGACCCGCACGCGCACCGGCCGGATCTGGACCTATGTGGGAGATCGCAACCGTCCTTACATCGTTTACGACTACACGGGCAATCATAGTCGGGAAGGACCGGAAGTGTTCTTGAAAGGGTACAACGGTTACTTGCAGGCGGACGCCTATCGCGGCTACGACGCGCTTCCCGCGCTGACAGCAAAGAAAAGAAAGAAAAGCCAGAGCGCCGCGTGCACGGCCGCAAGCCGCTGCCGGAATCACTGGAGCGTCGCCGGGTAGTGTTCGACTTGGAGGAGTCGCAACGGCAATGCCAGCACCGCCAAACGCCCATGCAGAAGATCGGGGAAGATGTCAGGAGCGGCCGGAGTTTATTCCCGCTTCCTTGCAGGTCATTGAAGAAGTTCGCCCCAAGTACGCCTGTGCAAAAGCATGCGGTGTGGCGGCAGCGGAGAAACCGGCGGCGCCCATCGAGAAGGGCCTGCCGGGGCCGGGTCTGTTGGCGCAGGTGGCGGTCAGCAAATATGGAGATCACCTTCCGCTGAACCGCATCGAGTCGATTTTCCAGCGTCACGGGGTGGAGCTGTCGCGGAAGACCATGTGCGATTGGATGGCTGCTTGCGCTGAGTTAGTCAGTCCGGTATGGGAACGGATGAAGGAGGTGGTGCTGACGTCGAAAGCCGTACAGACCGACGACACACCTGTGCCGGTGCTGGATCGAGAGCGGACCCGCACGCGCACCGGCCGGATCTGGACCTATGTGGGAGATCGCAACCGTCCTTACATCGTTTACGACTACACGGGCAATCATAGTCGGGAAGGACCGGAAGTGTTCTTGAAAGGGTACAACGGTTACTTGCAGGCGGACGCCTATCGCGGCTACGACGCGATGTTCAAGAATCGCAAGCAGTACTTTGACGGAGGTCGGCTGTTGGGCGTATTCGAGGCGATACTTTTTTGAGGCACAAACTTTCGACCTGTGTCGAGCCACGGTGATGCTGGCCTACATTCGACTGTTGTACGAAGTTGAGCGGGAAGCTCGCCAGGACAACCTGAATCCCGAGCAGCGTCGGGAATTACGCCAAACGAAATCGCGTCCCATTCTGGAGGACATCAAAAATTATCTGCAGACGGAAAAGCTGAAGGTATTACCGAAAAGTGCGATCGGTGAAGCCATCGACTACACCCTGTCCAACTGTGAGGCACTGCTGCGTTACACGGAAGACGGCGAGCTAGAAATCGATAACAACAACGGCGAGCGCAGTCTCCGACCCATCGTGGTTGGTCGCAATAACTGGCTTTTTTCACCCAAACAGCCGCCTCGATGAACTGCTTCCCGACAAGTGGCTCGTTGCGCAGAGGAAAATCTCAGGCGCTCACGAAGAAACGTAAAGGAGCTTCTGGAGCTTCTTTCTGGCGGCAGGCTTAAGGCTGGCGATGTAACCGCGGAGTTCATAAGGGTTGAAAATCTCCCACACCGCCGCTTGAAAGCGCGGTAGCTCGGCAGCGAACTCGGAGTCTTGGTCTGCTGCCTTGGCGAAATTCAACAACTTCTCCCCGATCAGGTAGTCCAGGGCGTTCTCAACACCGAAACGCTCCCGAATCGTGCGTGTGGCGGCGCACTGCTCTTGCCAGATCTTGTGAAAATCCCTGTGAAGCTCCATGGAGAGTAACTATATCGCCGGGCACCCGCTATCAGCAAGAAGGAGCGAAGAAATCTGCGGACGGTAACCTGCGTTCGCCGGACGGGTACGACGGGACAGAAGGTCACTCTGATGCGTCTAGTACTCACAGTCACCTTGCATTTAGATTCACTCCATCTAAAGTTTATTTCGAGTGCGAAGTAAAAACATGTTGACAAAGCATCCGCACGCGGAATATATAGCCCGCATAGAATCTTGTGGTTACACGGTGGTTGCCTTAGTTCGATTTGATGTGTGCGTGTTTTGAACGGGTCGGTCGATGCTATGCAGTGGGCCCGAAGCATGGAAGGAACGAATCTGTGCCGACAGAGCACCATCTATGAAAGTCCGTATAAGACTACGGTCAAGCATAGGTGAGGCACACCTTCACTCGTTCTAAAAATTGTGTAAATCACGAAGAATTTAGAGTTTGGCTGACGCGGCTGTGGTGGTACGGAATTTGCTCTCACTTTTCAGCAAGTTCCTGTTTTGCGAGTGGATTTCTAATCTATGGGGTTTTCCAAATCTCTTCTTTATTGTGTTTCTCGGCAGGCTGCAGGTCCGGGTGTGCACAGTTCAGTTGGGCCAGGCATAGCCCAACCAGGAGGTAGTTGAATGTTAAGCAAGCGAGTGGTTTTGGCGACGGTTGCTCTGTGTTGTCTGTTTGCTTTGAGTTCGTCGGCCCTGTATTCGCAGACCGCTGGCACCGTTGTCGGCCTCGTTACTGATTCCTCCGGGGGTGCTGTTGCCGGCGCCACGATTACTCTTACCGACAAGGCCACATCTACCCCAAGAACGACAACCTCGAACGAGGCTGGCCGATACATTTTCGCCAACGTCAACCCCGGCACTTACGACATCAAGGTCACAATGAAGGGTTTTCGGCAATCAGCGGTGACCGGGCAGGATGTCAGTGTCGGCCAGACCCTCACCGTAAATGTCACGCTCGAAGTAGGCGCCATGGCCGAGACCGTGGAAGTGAAAGTCGCGACAGGCGCGGAACTGCAGACAGAGAACGCCACCATGGGGAGCGTGGTGCCGGGAGATATGATGCTCACCATGCCCAGCCTCAACCGTGACGCGACGTCCCTGCTGACCTTGCAACCCGCCACTGCCCCGAGCGTTGGCGGAGGCGACATCTACGGCGGCCAGGTAGCAGGCTCCTTGAGCGACCAGAATACCTACATGTTGGATGGTGGCAATTTTACCAGCGACCTCGAGGGCGACAATGGCTACCAGCACTCGGGCATGGGCGGGATCCCCACCCCGATCGAGAGCATTGAAGAATTTAGAGTAGCCACCAACAATCAGACCGCCGACTTCTTCTCGTCCGCCGGCGGACAGGTGATGCTGGTGACCAAGCGCGGCACGAACTCGTTCCACGGCTCGGCATATGAATACTTCCGAAGCCAGTTGTTTGACGCCAACTCTTGGGACAACAATCGCCAAGTTGATTCGACCGGAAAGTCGAGTCCGACTCCGAGAGTGAAGTATCACGATAACCGCTTCGGGGGCAGCGTCGGCGGGCCTTTGATCCCCGGCAAGCACCTGGGCGGCAAGACCTACTTCTATGGCTTCTATGAGGGCCGACGCTTTCCGGGAACAGCGGCCGTCCAGGAGTGGCTGGTGCCGGGCGCTGCTGCGAGGGTCGGTATCATCAAGTTTAGAACTAAGGATCCGGTGACCGGTAACTCAATCGTTACAGCTTACAACCTCAACCCGACTCCGACACTCGACCCTTCTGTCGGGTCAGGTGATAACGACCCCCTAATCGGTACGATGATCCCGACGGCAATGTGCGGTACGACCACCTGTGACCCGCGCAACATAGGTATTAGCCCGGTTGTGTCCACGATGTGGAACAAATTCATGCCCCTTCCCAACCATGAAGGCTATTCTTCTGGCGACACCCTGAACTTTCAGGGTTTCCGTGCCCCCTTGTCTCTCCCAGAGAGGACAGACTACGGTGCGTTGCGTGTGGATCACGACTTTGGCGACAAGTGGCAGCTGTTTCTTTCCTATCGAATTTTTAATGATATATTGCCGAGCACCAACCAGATCGATATCGGAGGGTTGCTGCCGGGTGACAAGCTCGGCGTTCCAAGCGCTGTTTCGAGCAATCCGAACCTTCCGCGTTATGCGGTCGCCGGCCTGACCGGCACCCTCAGGCCCAATCTGACCAATGAGTTTCACGCGAGCTACCTCCTCAACAGGTGGTTCTGGCAGAGGCAAGGAGTGACGAACGCGCTCTCCAGCGTGCCGGCGGGAATCGAGTTCGCCGACTCCCATTTCAACTGCATGTGCCCCGTGAACATGGACACCCAGAACTCCCGAAGCCGTGTCTGGAACGGACACGACTGGACGTACAGCGACACCCTCAACTGGGTGAAGGGCACCCACTATATGCAATTCGGCGGCAGCACGGTCCACTGGTGGGACCACCACGTCCGTGACGACCAGGTGGTTGCGGGCCTGCCGGAAATGGTTTACCAGCTCACCAAAGCCAGTGGACTGAAGATGAGCACGCCCTCCACGACCTACAGGCCGACAGGGTTTCCTAGCAGCCAAAACGGCAACTGGGATACTGCGTACGCCCGAACTCTGGGCTTTCTCGGGACGGCTGCACAACTCTTTGTCCGAGGCGGAAATAACTTCCACCTGACCGGGGCCAAGACCTTCGCGGACACTTCGCTGATCAATAGTTACAGCCTGTACTTCAACGATTCCTGGAAGATCCGGCCGAGCATCACGCTCAACTACGGGTTGGAGTGGGGAACGCAAATGCCGCCTTACGAAATCAACGGCGTGCAGGACGTTGCAGTCGATACAAGCGGCAATCCCATCAGCAGCCAAGCATATCTGGAGAATACGGTAAACATGGCGTTGAAGGGGCAGGTGTATAACCCGGTCATTGGGTTCGAGCCCATCGGCGCCGTGGGCGGCCATCCCAAGTATCCATTTGACCCATACTACGGCGGCTTTAGCCCTCGCGTTTCGGTCGCGTGGAATCCGAGGTTCCAGTCTGCAATCTTGTCCCGTCTCTTTGGTCAGGGAAAGACCGTGATTCGCGGCGGCTACACACGCATCTACGATCGCAACAATGGAGTGGACTTGGTGCTTGTGCCGCTTCTGGGATACGGCTTTGGCCAAACGATCCGGTGTAACGGCGCCAGTATCTCCGGTAGCTGTTTAGGTGGCTCAGGCACCGATCCAACCAACGGATTCCGTGTCGGAGTGGATGGCAGCACCGGGCCCTTCCCGACAGTCCAGCAAACACTTCCCATCCCCGCGGAGCCGGGCATCAACTCCCCCGCCGGTTCCAACATCTCGTTTCTCGATCACAACTGGCGGCCTGGAGCGAACGACCAAGTCACCTTCGGCATTCAACGCGAGTTACCGGACAACATACTCGTGGAAGTGGCCTGGGTGGGCAAGTGGTCCAAACACCTTTACCAGGGCCTCGACTTAAACGACGTTCCTTGGATGATGACGCAGGGCGGGCAAAGCTTCGCCAAGGCTTACGCCGCCCTTTATGATGCCGACAGTGCTGGCCAGACGACTGTTGCCGCCCAACCCTTCTTTGAGAATGTACTCGCCGGCTCGCCCTTGTGCGCGGGCTTTGCGAACTGCTCGACGGCTGTTTTGGCGGCGGAAGGTGCAGCAGGGACCGCAAACATCTCTACCCAGAGTGTATATACAATGTGGCAGAACCTGGAAAGGGGCTTCGATTGCAGCCTAGCTTGCCCGTGGGGTTTGCCAGCGGCCCTCCCTAACACTCTCCAGGGCTACAACTCGATGATCGCGAACACCACGTCGGGATTCTCCAACTATCAGGCCGGCATTCTCAGGGTCCAGAAACGAGCCGGGCACGGGCTGATGCTGAACGCTAACCTCACTTGGTCCAAGACGCTCTCAACCGTGGGCATCAACCAGGAATATACCCAGGCCAACCCGTCCGTTCCCTTCGACCTGCAGTACGACTACGGACCAGCTCCCTTTGACACGCGCTGGGTATTCAATATGCTCGGAACCTACGATTTGCCTTTCGGTAAAGGGAAGAGATTTGACGCCCACAACGGCGTCCTGGACCGGGTGATCGGCGGCTGGACTTTCGCTCCGATCTTCCAGTGGAACAGCGGGCTGGTGCAGGAGACGTACACTGGTTCCTGCCAGGAGTTCGGGCAAGGTAACGTCGCCTGGTGCTCCGGCATGGTGCCTCTAGTCGGTGCGGGCAGCTTCAGCCGCACCGCTCACTACAACGTTAACTCACCGTTTATCGGCAGCGACGGCAATACGAGCAACGGCGGTTCCGGGGTCAATATCTTCGCCGATCCTACCGCGGCGTATAACCAGTTCCGGCCGGTAATCCTGGGCCGTGACGGCCGGGCCAATGATCTCGGGCCGCTCTACGGGCAGCACCGCTGGAACCTGGACTTTACCATCGCCAAGGTCACTCGAATCACCGAGCGTACCGGGTTCACGTTCTACGCTCAATTCTTCAACGCGCTAAACCATATGCAGTTCAGCGATCCAGGTCAATACGGGTCTGGCGGGCTGAATCTTCAGAGCCCAACCTCTTTTGGCGTGTTGAGCGGCCAGTTCAACGACTCGCGGCAGATTGAGTTCGGTCTGCGGCTTTTCTTCTAGAAACTGCCACAACCATCGAAACCTCGGAGGGCCGGTTCGCCGGCCACTGGTTCGACCAGTGAGACCAGAAAAGGTTTGACCGTTGCGTTACGACGTAACATCCCGTGTGGTCAAAATACTCGAACGGCTTGAAATGGAGTGGCTTAGGATTTAGCCCAAGCTCCTTCGCCGCCGGAAGCAAGAAGGAACAAAGGAGCAGTGCGGTGTCGAGAACGACTGGGGGGCCTGCTGAAGTACTACGAGAGGGAAGCGGCATAAAAGTCGACGGGACAGCGGCTCTCAATCAGCACATATATTAAGGATGCAGGGAATCGTCACTGGCAAAAGCGCTTCCGGCCCCGATTTATCATCAACGTGCGCAGAGCAATGAGTGCTGGCTCAGGGCAGCGACCAGGACGAGTTTTTTCACCATAGTGTGCTGCAGGTGCGCACGGATAAGGAGTTCGACATGAACTAAATAGCCGTGTGGATCACAAGCTGCGCAATAGATGAGGGTAGGCCCCTCGGGATCGGCTTTCAGGAGCAGATCTCGAGCCGCTCCAAGCTGCTGCGGTAAAGAGCCACGGTGGTGAGCGTTGGAGGAAAAGCGCGAGAACAGACTCGTGCAGGTGAGCATTCGAGAGACGAACGAAAGTGAACCCTTCGAAGACGCGTCGTTAAGAACTCTAAGCGTCGTCAAAACCAGGAGCGTATGGTGCACCTGGGACAAGTCCGCTGGAGGCCTGATGACTGAGCGGACGGCGACCGCGTAGAGGGGGCGTGAAGCGGATGCAGGCTGTTGCGCGGAACTGCAGGAACCAGTCGCTCTGATGCGAAGGGAGAAGCCCAAGCGGCGACAACCGCGAGGCGAGCGTACCGATGCAGAGCCCTGGGGCGGACCGACTCGTAGGAGCGAAGAAGGCTCGTAATGGAGCTGGAGCGAAGGGGTCGGGTCAGGCGGTCGCATGCCCGAAGCAACTGGAAACAGGAGGACCTCGATGCGTGTGACAGACAAGCCGTATGGTCGGCATGTTTGCCTGATGGGAGCCGAGTGAGGCGAGAGTCTCACGCTCGGTTCTGCGAGAGGCCGGTGGTGAAATTCCGCCGGCCTACTCAACCGGGACCATCTATGCGGCACAGATTTAATTTTGATGACCAACAGGTACGCGGTGGATTCTATAGGTCGATGCAACACCAGCTCGAAGTTTTACTTGCAGGAGTTTCAAAGGCGAAGTTCGTTCGCGAGCGTTGATTCAAAAGAAAGCCACGACCATGAAGGCAGATCGTCAAATGGGGCTAAGGGGTGACGGCGTAGCGGCCGACCATGCCGCCGGCGCTGTGGAAGGAAATGTGGCAGTGGAAGAGCCAGATGCCGACGTCGTCGGGCACCATGTCTGCCGTGACCATCTGCATGGGTGCCAGCGAGGTGACGTCGGTGCGCATCTGATTGATGACGACGGTGTTGCCGTGCCAGTGCGGCGAGTGGGCGTCGAAGTCGTTGGTGCCGGCGAATACATACCAGCGGACGTGCTCGCCTTTATGCATGGTGAGCGCGCGCAGAGGCATGGTGCCGTGCTCGTAGCCGTTTAGAGAAAACGTGACAAAATAAGGGTATGTGCCGGTTGCGCTGAATGGCGTCATCAGCACGAGCAAGGCCGGTTCGGTCGACATGTTCGCGGGGAGATTTTCTTCAGCGTGCCAGCTGTCTTCCTCGTGATCCTGGACGAACATTACGACGAATTCGCGATCCACGCCTTGCGGAGTGCCGTCGGGCTTGGCTTGGCCGCGCGCAGTGATGATCATCGGTCCGACCAACCCTGTGTTGGGATCGCGGTGCTCGTCGACATGGGAGTGATACATCCACAGCACGGAATTGACGTCGCCGGAGGCGGGGCCAGCGCGCTCCCGAACTTGCCACGTGTATTTGTGGGTGCCACCGGGAGGGACGCCGTCGTCGGCTTTGTCGGCGCCGGAGGTTCCGTCTTCGTAGGGCGCGCCTTCGGAGTCTTTGTTGTAGAAGACGCCGTGTGGATGCATGGAGTAGGGGCGCTTGGAGTTGTTGCGGAAGATGACCTGAATGGTGTCGCCGACTTCCGCGCGGATGAGCGGGCCGAGGAATCCGAGATGTTCCCATTCGGACGTGCGCGGCTTCAGAGTCTTGAACGTGGCGTCCGTGTATTCTCGGTAGAGAGTCTTTAGGTAGGTAGTGGGGACGGGCCGGTCGACGTGTTTGCCGGCAACCTGGAACGAGCCAAAGGATTTAAACGGCTGGCCGGTGATGACGTCGACGCCACCGGGAACGTAGTCCCAGGTCACATCGTCGGCGGCGATGTAGTAGGTGTGCGTGCGACCAGGCGAGATTTGGGGCGAGGCGCCGCCGGTCTTGGACGCCATGTTGGTCATCGCTTGCGTGGATGCGATAGCAGGACAGAGCAAAAGCGCGACGATACACAAAGAGAGTTTCACCGTGTGACCGGTCATGATGCCTCCGGAATTGTGGGCCCGAACGCCTCGACCGAAAAGGTGGGAACCTGCGTGGATTGTACATCGGGACCTGTCTCTGGCGAATTGTTATTTCGCCATAGACAGGTTTAGACGAGGGGAATCGGTTGACTATTCGCCAGCCGGAACCCGCCAACTGTTCCGAATGCACCGAGACTTGTTGGGGCAGCTTTGAAGCGCTAGCAGTAACGGCATGGCCGAACTCGGCCGATATAATTCGGTTTTGGGTGCAACATTGGGTGCAGCTAATTGAGGGAAGAATGGCGTTTCCAGTCCGTAAGCGATGCCAAATAGGGCATTTAGCATTTTTACTCTTATGGCTACGAACCAGAAGGTCGGGAGTTTGAGTCCCCCGGGTGCGGCATGCTTCTCTCTCAAGTTTTCAATCACCTAGGGCACACTCACTACTGAAGGTTGGTCGACTTGTTGGGTGCATTGGGTGCAACAACGCTGCTTTGAGTCGGGAGCTCAAAGCCAATGCCTACCTTTTCTGCTACTTCTTTACAGACCGTCACGACATTCAAGAAAATGAAACGATGAAACTGATGCGAGAGTTAGCCAGGGCAGAATGAGACTTTACATTTTGGTGAAGCTAGCTGAACGGAGTTCTCGGTAGGCACCAGTAAAGACATCAGAGCCGGACATGTTCTTCTGGATTTTCTTGTCGCCGGGGCCAAAATAATGTGGTAAGAGTGTATTGAGTTCCTGCCCTCAACTCCACACAGAAAATCAAACTGAGGAGATTCGCAAATGAAGATCGAAAGAATATGGGGCGGATTTGTGTCATTGGGCCTGGTTGCGGCGCTGGCTGTACCCGTGGCCCTAGCAAAGTCGCAGGCTGCGCCCTCAGCCCAAGCCGCAGGTAAGGAAAAGGGAATGCACGGGGGCGGACTACAGGCCGCGGTGGAGAGCTTGAATCTCACAGACGAGCAGAAGGTCAAGGTGAAAGATATCTTTGCGGATGCGAAAACCAAGGGCCAGGCGGTGTCCAGTGATACTACGCTGAGCGATGAGCAGAAAAAAGCGAAGATGAAGGAACTCCACAGCGGCATAATGGTCAAGTTGAACGAAGTGTTGACACCTGAGCAACAGACCGAGTTGAAGAGCAAGATGGAAGCTGCAAAGGCGGCGAAACCACCGGAGAAGCAGTGATGTAGGAAACCACGCGGTTAACTAGGAAAAAACCTGAGAAGGCGTCCGGCTCTTCCACACCGGGCGCCTTTCGCTTTGGGCCACCGGGTTTGAATATCGAGAGTTGACGGGGACCGGAGGAGTAAAGTACCGACGGCAGTTGTCCCGTTGTCCCTACCGAAAATGCTATCCGGCGCGAATGCCTTTGAAATCAGCGACATTGAGAGAATGAACATAGGGGCGCATCAGCCGGGCATCTAGGACGAACAATGTTACATGCCCTGTGGTTACCCGAAATAACAATTCGGCAGGGACACCCTGGGTCTGAAGACCCGCCACTACAGTTGAAGTGCGATTGCTCAGGATGACATTGGCGGGGTTCGTCGGTGTCAGAGACACGAGTCTGAAGACGCGCCACTACATGGCCGCGGTTTGGCGGGTGGAAGAGGGGACGCGCTAAAGCGACGCCCCTACACAGGCTGAGAGGAAAAACGGGCCGCGGAACCAAAGTGCGTCGGGCTGCGTACAGAATGAGTGGGGCAGGCTGGTCCGAGAAACAGACAGCTGTTCGAGAGAGACAGACAGCCGTTAAGGAGAGAGGAATCATGAAGAAGATAGAGAGTTTAGTACGGGGCTGGATACCCAGTGCACTTTGTGTGGCGGTGATTTCGCTGGTGGCTGGTGTGCCCGCATGGGCGGAGGGCGAAAAGCGGACGGTCTTCGCGGAGGGCGATTTTCATTGGCAAGGCAGCCTGAAGGCTGGGCAGACCCTGGAAGTGGTCAATCGAAATGGAGAGATTGGAGCGAGCAGTGCTTCCGGGGATGCCGCGCGTGTAGAAGGCACGAGGAAAAGGAGCGATGACGACCGCGAATTGTTCATCGAGGTGGTCGAGTACCCGGATGGCGTCACGATTTGCGCCGTGTACGCGAAGGATAAGACGCCGGGGCGGTGCCATCACGGCGGAGTTTCTTCGGAGCCCATGAACTGGAGCTGGCGCGGGCACCGAGCGAAGATCAACTTCGACGTGCAAGTGCCACGCGGCGTCCGGTTCAATGCGATGACGACCAATGGAAGCGTGCACTGCGTGAACTTGGACAGCGTGGTGCAGGCGGAGACGACGAACGGCAACGTGGAGGTTTCGACGAGCGAGTGGGCTTCGGCGAAGACAACCAACGGTGGAGTGCGCGTGTCCATGGGCGGCGCTAAATGGAGTGGCGAGTTGGAGGTGATGACTACGAATGGCAACGTGGATGTCACGCTGCCAGCTTCAGCGGAATTCAAGGTGGATGCGGCCACGACCAATGGCGGGATTCACACGGACTTTTCGATTACCGTACAGGGGAGTTTCAGCTCGAAGGCGCTCTCCGGGACGGTGGGCGGAGGGGGAAGAGAATTGAAGGTAGCGACAACGAACGGCGGGATTGAGCTGAAGAAGAGCTGAGAGGGTCAATTCATCATATCCGTCGACGACGTGCTGGAAGGGCTCGATTAAGCCGACCTGCCCGGCACTTCCGCGCTTTTCCCATTTTCCACTGTTGTTCTTAGAAAAAGCACGGGTCTAAGGACCGCCACTACATCATGGGCCGACTGCGACTTCCGCTGTCGCCTATCTGTTAGACTATCGGCCCATGAGAACACTTCTGTTGCGGGCCGTCGGCTTCGTACTCTTTGCAACATCGCTCGGATCTGCGGCGTCGCTCGCATCCGCGCAGGATGTCATTCCTCTCTATCAAGGCACGCCTCCTGGCTCCGCTGCGGAGAACTATCCGGAGAAAGAGTACTTCTCGAAAATTTGGAACACGGGAGTCGTCACCAACGTGACGAAGCCCACGCTCACGATTTTCAAACCTGCACCCGAAGAAAGGAACGGCACGGCGATCGTGGTGTGCCCGGGCGGCGGCTTTATGGCTCTCTCCATCACGAGTGAAGGCAGCATCGTGGCCAAGTATTTGGCAGCGAAGGGCGTCACCGCGTTTGTTTTGAAGTACCGCCTTGTGCACACTGGCGAGGATGCGACGCAGGAATTCTCGACGCTGATTGCAGACCGGCAAAAGTTTGGGGAGATCATCGGTAAAGTCATTCCGCAGTCCAACGCTGACGGCCTTGCTGCGGTTACTTACGTTCGTCAGCACGCCTCCGAATGGGGCATTTCTCCCGACCGTGTGGGCATCATCGGCTTCTCTGCGGGTGGGGAGGTCGCAGCCGGAGCCGGCTTCCAATACACACCGGAAGGGCGACCCGCGTTCGTAGCCCCGATCTACGCGGCCGCCACAAGATTCAAAGACACGGCCGTACCAGCGGATGCACCTCCGATGTTTGTCACGGCAACCGACGATCAGCTCGGCCTCGCACTCGATAGCATTCTTTTGTACGAAAAATGGAGCGCCGCTCACAAATCCGTCGAACTGCACATGTTCGCAAAGGGCGGCCACGGCTTCGGCATGCGCAAGCAAAACCTGCCGACGGATCACTGGATCGACCGCTTCGCCGAATGGCTCGACCTGCAAGGCTTTATGAAGAAGTAGGATTGCGGTGGCACGGGCTTTAGCTGTCATTGCCATGCAAACGATGTGAGTGCTAGGCTCTCCGAGCCGTTAATCCAAAGCGTCCAAAAGTGGACCGATTCGCAACCCAACCCTCTTCGAGATGGAGAAGCTGGAGGCGGCAGGCAAGCTGCAACGCCAATCTCCTGGGCACTATGGCTTTGTCTGTGGGGATAAAGAGGCTTGAGAGAAACATATTTTCCAGTTACCGTCTCGTTTTGTAAGAACGTCGGTATGATTCTCGTTGGCCTTGAGAACTCAGGTAAACCTTCGTGTAAGTCACCACCGCAGTGTTCCCGAATACATAAACACTCTCACGTTCGCTCTTAACTGAATAGTGCGGTCGAGCAGGGGCGTCCTTTCGTATATTTGCGATGACTTTAAGTTTGCTCGGTCCAGGTCCATTGGGATTCATGATTACCCAGTCGTCCGTGGTAATTTTCTCCAATGTATCAGCATCATTTTCTGATTCTGCCTGTACGAACCGCTTTACGAGAATCTTGATCTGCTCTTCCTCAGCGGACGCGGCTCGATTCTGTGGCGAAGGTTCACCACTTTTCTCTTGGAAACGCATACTCAGACTGGTGGACTCGGGCGAAATAGTGGCGGGACTCGAAGTGATGCGTGGCACTGACAGTAGCGCTACGGCAGCGATCAGGCTGATTGCTTTGGTCATAAGTGGC
>QHYZ01000208.1 GCA_003225295.1 Acidobacteriota bacterium
CTGTTCGCACTTCTGGGTGATTTAGACAAACTGCAGGAAGCAGGGTGTTTTCCGGACACCAAACTCTCGATTCGTGATTTCATCCTGCAAAGCCTCCCCATGAAGCCAACCGACAGCCTATTCAATTATTACGGTTACCTCGCAGATCACAGTGGACTGAACCTCAAGCCTGGGATGCACTTAAAGGTCGAGCACGCCTATTTCCGACCCGCTGAAGCAGGAGAGGAAGAGCACACCGCCAAGCTTTTCCTTGGGATCAGCACCGCGTACTTCAACCTGCAGTTGACCAGTGATGGCAGGATTCGCTTCCGTCAAAATGGGACTGCCAAGTACGCACCGCCATCTCTGGTTCACGGGGTACATGATGAGATCTCAGACCTCGCCATCAGTTCCATTCCGCAGGAACGTTACTTCCGGTTTCTTTTCAAGACATATCTCGTGCCCCAAAAACACACCCGCTCCACAGCTATCGTTGGAGCAACGAAATCCAGCCAATTAGATGAACTGGACAAAGAACTTCGCGCCCATCCTGATGAGGATTGCAAAAATACCGCAGCAAACTACGGAGCCGTCTGTTTTGGGTTCGAAGGGTTCGTTACGCTTACCCCGCAGGTCAAGGTAGAGTTGAACGGAAAAACCAAGTTCATTGATTCGGGAACAAGAATCAAGGACCTTTTATCCCCGTCACAAGCAGACGTCCTCAAATCTCTTAAGATCCAGCGGCAGTTTCTCAATTCCTACTATGATCTGCAGTTCGACCCTGCCGACCCCAATGTGTTATCACTCGCGCTTGTAGCTCGTGATCGAGTGACTTGGTCCAACAGCGCCCGAGCGCTTCATTGAACCAGGAGGAAGGGTGTCTCCTATCCCACCATGATAAAAAGACGGCGAAAAGTCAACGGTCTCACCCGAACTCCTTCGCGGCTAGCAATTGGACTCAGTGATGAAAAAGGGCACATTTGTGGGATGGACAGTCGTCCCTGCCCATCATAAATCAACGACCAGGAAACACGAAAACGGTGAACATTCCGTTTGATCACGCCGAGAAGAAGACCGCGGCAACCTTCGCCGGTCCGGTAAGCCTAATCACTTTCGGAAGGGAGCAGTATCTTTGGCATGCTGATCGAAATGGCGGCATCGCCGACCCTGACGGGCCGGGGTGAGGTCCACCGTGACCGTCGGCCCGTTCGCGAATTTCTCGCTCCCCGCCGCTTCGGTACGGTCGTCCGAGGCGTCATCTCCGCTGCTAGGCTCGGCTCGAAATGAAGATGCGGCCATTTGCGGAGAAGTGTGATAATGTCCCTAAGTAGACTCCCGAAGTAGAATTGCCTGAATTCCTTGAAGGGCGAGCTTTGCCGTTCTCCCTCCATTGATTTCAGCCAATTTCAGGCTAACGCCTCGTAGTGTCTGGGAAGTGGCACTTTACCAAGATCCTGCGCTCGTAGTGCTTCGAAGAGTACAGGGAGAATTAAAGATGAAGAGTTTATTTGTGGGCAACATGAGCTTCCAGACCTCGGAGAGCGAATTGCGCGAGCTGTTTGCACCGTTCGGCCAGGTAACGCGCGTTCACTTGGCCATGGACCGGGAGACCGGGCGTGCACGCGGTTTTGCTTTCGTCGAAATGCCCAATGACGCGGAAGCGACGCAGGCCATGGCCGCCCTGGATGGGAAAGAAGTTGGCGGGCGCAATTTGAAGGTGAATGAAGCGCGCCCTAAGGGCGAAGGCGGCCCGCCACGCGGTCCGAAGAACTTTGGCGGCCCGGGCGGAGGCGGCGGGCGCGGCAAGGGCGGCGGACGAGACCGTTTTTCGAACGAAGACTACCGTGAGTCGGCACGCCAGCCCCGCGAACCGCGCTGGTAGTTTTCTTTTCCATGAATAGGCTGGACGGCAGGGACCAGGGCCCTCGCCGGACTCTGCTTTAGGAGAGGCTTATGACCACGACATTCCAGAAGCGGCAGAAAGAAATGAAGCGCATCGAGAAGCGCAAGATGAAGGAAGAAAAGCGCGCGCAGCGAAAGCTGGATAAGACCAACGCTCCGGAAGTCGAACATGATCCCGCGTCCGATCCAACCATCGACTGGAATCACAGCAACGAGATAACTTCACACGAGTGACTTTGCCGAGTCTCAGCCTGGGCCTCGCCCGGTGAAATTCCTTCTCTCATTGGCCGGATGCAGGGACAGTGCTGTCTCTGCAGCGGCGCTCGAATGAATTAGCAATCCATCCTGGCTTCTGTATAATTTTCTTCAGCAGTCGAAGACAGCTTTCACGGAGCTTTTCGCCAATCTTGGCGAAGAGGAAATCATGCCGCCAGGTCGCCGAAGTCTTTGCGCAATCATTTTGTTTGCCGCGGTCGTGGCCTTTTTGATCGTTGCTCCAGCGGTCGCGCATGCAATCCTCCTCGAATCAAACCCTCCTCTGAAGAGCGCGGTATCGGGACCAGATGTTCCCATCAAGCTCCGCTTCAATGTCCGCATCGATGCGCCCCGCTCCCGACTGACGCTGATCCATCCGGACGGCTCCGCGAAGGCGCTCGAAATCAACAAGCAGACTCCGGCGGACACGCTCTCGGCCGAGGCCACCGGCTTGGCTCCCGGCGCCTACCGCCTCCGCTGGCAAGTACTGGCCTCCGACGGTCACATTACCCGTGGTGAAATCCCCTTCACGGTCACGCCCTCCTGATCGACGTTCATGGCTCGCTTACTTCAAGTCTTCGGCTTCCTCTCCGTCCTGTTCCGCGGGGCGACGCTGACGTTTCAGTCTCTCGCGGTTGGCGGCATTGTTTTTCTAATTTTTGTCGTCCGTCGCGCCAACGACGATGTGGTGGCGATACAAGAAGCCTGTCTACGCTCGATTCGGCGCTCGGCGATCGCGCTGGCGGTGATGCAGATTTCCTACGTCCTCGCCAACTCGCTGATTCTGAGGCAGTCCGCCGACATGTCCGTTCGCGAAATCGCCGGCGCGAATTTCGTTCTCGCTGGTGCAATTGGTTTCGTGGCGGCCTTGAACGTCATCGCACTTACGACCGCAAGACGCTCATCCGGCTACACTGCTTTGCTTCTTCCCGCGGTCGCCATCATGGCCTCCTCGGTCATGACCAGTCACTCCGTGGCTCGCCTGGATTATCGTGTGCCGCTGGTCGCTTTCACCGCCCTGCATCAAGCGGCGACGGCCTCCTGGCTTGGCGGTTTAGCGTACCTACTGATCGCGATCCGGAGAGCCGCGACTCCGGACTTCGCGCGCCAGCTCAGCGCCAGGTTTTCGCAACTCGCGCTGGCGAGCGTGGCCATGCTCGCTTCTGCCGGTTTGGTGCTGGGTTTTGCCTACGTTGGCTCATTCAAGGCGGTCTACGGAACTTCCTACGGCGCCATGGTCGCCACCAAAGTGCTTCTCTTCGGCCTTCTCTTGTTTCTCGGAGCGCTCAATTTTCAACTCGTCCGCCGCGGACCGGCCAGCTCCATTCTTGCCAGCCTGAAGCGTTTCGGCGAAGCCGAAATTGGCATCGGCATCACCGTGATCCTTACTGCCGCTTCGCTGACTTCACTCCCTCCCGCCGCGGATCTCACTCACGACCGCGTCAGCGGTCAAGAAATCTTCGCCCGCATGTCTCCACGCTCACCAAGATTCGCCAGTCCATCTGTTCAAGAGCTGCCCGAAGACGCTTACGCCGCTCAGAAAAAAGCCTTCGAATCCGGCTCGCTCTCGACCGAATCCTACGTTCCCGGCCAAACCGGCACACGTCCGAACACCCCTGCCGAAAAGGCTTGGTCCGAGTACAACCATCACTGGGCAGGCATTGTCGTTCTCTCGATGGGACTGATGGCCCTGGTCGCGCAAGCGGGAAAAGGCTCCTGGGCCCGCAATTGGCCGCTCGCCTTCCTCGGCCTTTCGGCCTTTCTATTTCTCCGCAGCGATCCCGAGACCTGGCCGCTCGGGCCCGTCGGCTTCTGGGCGACTCTTGCGGATCCAGAAGTCCTTCTGCACCGTTTCTTTGCGGTGCTGGTAATCGCTCTGGCGGCATTTGAATGGCGCGTACAAACGGGCCGCGTGGTCTCCGGCCGAGCCCGGCTGGTCTTTCCCGTACTGATCGCTGTTTCCGGCGCATTGCTCCTCACCCATTCCCATAGCCTCGGAAACCTCAAGGAAGAAGTCCTCGCCGAGCTAAGCCACATTCCGCTCGCGATTCTGGCTGTGACCGCGGGATGGTCGCGCTGGCTGGAACTTCGCCTTCCCTGCGAGAATCAAACGCGAAACGTCCTGGCCCGCCTCTGGCCACTTTGTATTGCGCTGATCGGAGTTGTCCTGCTGAACTATCGCGAAATGTGATTCGCTAATCGAGCATATTCCCAGCAGGTACCATCCCGAGCGAAGCCAAGGATCTCAAGCGCTCCATGCCTCAGTTGAAAAGTTTGACCAGGGGTAGGTAGTTCCGGCTGGAGGGTAAAGCTGGAGGGTAAAGCTGGTTCCGGGACCTGGACTCGAACCAGGATACTCAGCTCCAAAGGCTGATGTCCTACCGATTAGACGATCCCGGAACCGGTCCAACTAGTGTAGCAGACGCCCGCAAGTGCCCCCAAGCGCCGCCAGTCCACTGAATTTCAGGCCGGCTCATTTTCCGTGCCTTTCTCGGGCAGCCGGTGATAACGTTTCTAAGCTGGCCTGCGTCCTACCGGGCATACGTGGCATACGTGGCGCGCTCGAAACCTTTTCAATAACTTGCGCGTAGAATAGACAGGGGAAATGCACGCATGAAGCGTCGGGTTATGCTCCGGGAACCGATCAGCGTGGCCTTGGAGACCCTGCGCGTTCACAAGATGCGCTCCTTCCTGATGCTCCTCGGAATTATCCTGTCGGTTTCCACGCTAATCGTGGTCATTGCCCTTATTTCGGGGGTAAACCGCTACATCGCAGACCGCGTTGCCAATATGGGCTCCAATGTCTTTCTGTTGACTCGCTTTCCCATCATCACCGACGTCGATGAATACGTGAAGGCGAACAGGCGCAACAAGAAGGTTACCTGGGACGATTTTGAAGCTCTGCGCGACAATATGAAGTTGCCACTGCGCGTAGGCGTGGAGCTACACATCGATGGGAAAGTGCGCGCGGGCTCGCACGCTCTCAATGACACGAACATCCGCGGCGTCACCGCCAATATGGTGGATATCGACATCGTTACACCCCGGGACGGACGCTACATCTCCGAGGGCGACGACCAGAGCCGCGCCCAGGTCACCATGATCGGCAACGACCTGGCCACCCAGCTCTTTCCGGGAGTCGACCCTGTCGGCCATGAACTGTTGATTGAGGGTCGGCCCTTCCTGATCGTCGGTATTGCGAAAACCATTGGCACGGCCCTCGGACAATCGCAGGATAACTTTGCGTATATACCGATCCAGACGTATTTCAAGATGTATGGGACCAACGACACTATCTGGCTCAACATCCAGGCGCGTGGAGCGGAGTGGATGGAACAGACACAGGACGAAGCGCGGGCCATGATGCGCGCGCGGCGCCATCTGCCTCCCAACGAAAAGGATAACTTTGGAATTTTCGACCAGGCGACGCTGATGGAACTGTGGAAAAAATTGACGGGTGTAATCGCTACGGCCATGGTCGGCGTCGTCTCTGTCTTCCTGGTGATCGGCGGCGTTGTTATCATGAACGTGATGCTCGCCACCGTCACGGAGCGGACGCGCGAGATCGGTATCCGTAAGGCCCTGGGCGCCCGCCACAACGACATTCTCCTGCAGTTCCTGGTCGAAGCGGCGGTCATGGCCGCAGTGGGCGGCGCCATCGGGGTCGGCGTCGCCTACGGAATAGCGGGCCTCACAACCGCAACGACGTCC
Source organism: Acidobacteriota bacterium (assembly GCA_003225295.1). Taxonomy (GTDB): domain Bacteria; phylum Acidobacteriota; class Terriglobia; order Acidiferrales; family UBA7541; genus Acidiferrum. The sequence continues at coordinate 5,848 of QHYZ01000208.1, forward strand.
GTACCTATGAATGTACCCATTGCTGCCGTTTTGCTCGCAGAGCTGATCTCTGCCGCCGTCGGCGTTTTCTTTGGCGTTTATCCGGCGCGGCGGGCGGCAAGCCTGCAGCCCATCGAAGCCTTGCGCCAGGAATTGTGAAGGCCATGGAAATCACCATGAGCATGAATATCGGCGAGAACGCTCGGATGGCGCTCAGTACTCTTCGTGAGAACAAGATGCGCTCCTTTCTCACGGTCCTCGGCGTGGTCATCGGTATCACCGCTCTTCTTTCCGTAGTCTCGATCCTCGTGGGCGTCTACGGTGACGTCAACGCCTATTTGTCCGACTACGGATCTGAAACCCTCTTTATCTTCCGCTTCGATCCCGGCATCCATACCGGCAGGCTGACTCCCGATGAACGCGCGCGCAAGCCGCTCACCTTGGAAGACGCCGAAGCCATCGCTCAATTCTGCCCTGCGGTTCGCGCGGTCACGGCCAGCGTCTATCCCCGTTGGGAAGATGAAGGTCCCGCTCGCGGGCCGGTGACCGCGCGCTATCGCGGCAAGGAAGTGTCGGGGATCGATTACAACGGGACGCTCCCTTCTAACGAAGAGGTTTTCAATTCCAGGCCGAGGACCGGGCGGTTCTTCAGCGACGCGGAAAACATGCATCGCGCCGACGTTGCCGTCATTGGTCCCGATATCGCCAAGACACTTTACCCGGATATGGACCCACTCGGGAAACCCATCCAAATCGATGGCGTCTCTTACGAAGTCATCGGCGTTCTTGAGCCACGCAAGGGCCAGCTCGTCAAGGATCAATCTGCGGACAAAGCGGTGATGGTCCCTTATCGCACTTACCACAAACACGTTCCTCAGGACGACGAAAATATGATCGGCGCCGTCGCCTACCCGGGCCATATGTCGGAAGCCGAGGATCAAATCCGCGGCGTGTTGCGCCGCCGCAGAAACGTGCCTTACAGTAAACCTGATAATTTTGGAATTTCCAGCGCGCAACAGATCGCCGATCAGTTTCGTCAGATTACCGCGTCCGTGGCGCTTCTGATTTCCGTCATCAGTTCCATCGGACTTCTTGTCGGCGGCGTCGGCGTCATGAACATCATGCTCATGTCCGTCACGCAGCGCACCCGCGAGATTGGCGTGCGCAAAGCTATTGGTGCGCGCCGCCGCGACGTCATCTGGCAGTTTCTGACGGAAGCGATTGTGCTCACCGGCGCGGGGGGCGTCATCGGCGTGTTGCTCGGCGGCGGCATCAGCCTGCTGATCAACCTGGCCGTACCCAGTCTGCCGTCATCGATTCCGCTCTGGGCTGTGCTGCTCGCGGTAGGCGTTTCCATGAGCGTAGGCCTCTTCTTCGGCATGTATCCTGCCATCAAAGCTGCCCGCCTCGATCCCGTCGAGGCCCTCCGCTACGAATAAATCATGCCGCCTTCGGCGTCACAAGCGAATCATGAAAATAGCCGCAACATTCTCATTGAAAGTAAAGGCGTTACGGCTATTTTCTGAGGAATGGCTTCTTCGCCGTTCCAGGTCGTAAGAAAGCGTGGATGACGCCGTAGCAGGCTCCGGAAAAACTGGAGCCTGCTACGGCAAACGGCTACTCGGCGTGCCCAGCATTAGAACTCGAAGCGAAGCGAGAGCTGTAAGTTGCGTTCGCCGCCACCAACGCCGGCCCCCTTGGTGGTCACTTTCCCGAAGGTTGAGCTGGTTGGGTTGAAGTTCACGCCGCCGCCGCTGCCGCCGCCCCAATTCGGGTGGTTGATGAAGTTGAACGCCTCAGCTCGGAACTGCAAGCGGAACCTCTCGTTAATGGGAATAGCCTTGAACAGCCCGAGGTTCCAGTTCTGGTATCCAGGCTGGTAGATAAGGTCGCGAACGCGCTGAGTGTTGAAAGTTCCAGCAGCCGGTTTGGCAAAAACTGAGGTGTCGAACCACTGGCCAGTGGTGCCGAAGGTCCCAATGATTTTGGGAGTGCCGTTGACGACGTAAAGCTGGCCGTTGATGCCGCACCCAAAGTTCGAGTCTAGGCCCACGCCCGCGTAGTCTTTAGCTTCGGCAACGCTGCAAGGCAAGCCGGTCTGGAACTGCGTAACGCCGCTAATCTGCCACCCTCCTAAAAGCTTGCCAGTCAACTTCGAGTGGTCCTTGAAGACCGGCAGGTCGTAGAGATAATTAAACACAAAGATGTGCCGAGCATCGAACTCTGACGGTCCCCACAACGAGCTCACATCATAAGTATTGGGCACGACGTCGCGCTGGTTGGAGCCGTTGTCCATGGTCTTGGACAACGTGTAGGAGGCGCCGAACTGTAGCCCCCCCGAGTAGCGGCGATTCCACGAGATCTGCAGTGAATTGTAGATGGAGTTGGCCACATTATCCGTTTGTCGAATAGAGCCGAAGCCCTTGTAGGGCCGGAGCGCGCTAATATTGACGCCAGGATTCGCTGCCACAACTGCCGTGGTCGGCTGGTTGATGTCGGCCTCTCGCTGCAGATGCAAGCCGCGACGCGCCACGTATCCCACACTCACGAGCGACTTCCAGAACATCTCGCGCTCGTAAGTGACATTCCAAGCCCAAGATTCAGGGGGCTTAAACGCTCGGCTTTGCGTTGTGACCACCCGCGGAATGTTGGCTGCGCCGCCAGCTCCGGGGTTGTCTGCCAAGCCGTTGGAAACACTGGCGTTTGGCTGGAACGGCGGATTCCCGCCGAGGAAGATCGAGTCGCTCACACCCAAACGGGTCGTGTAACGCCCCGCGCCGACGCGAAACACGGTCTTCTTGTTCCATTGGTAGGCGATGCCGAGACGTGGCTGGATTTCGCCCCACTGAATGTCCGAGTAATGGTCGGAGACACCCCGGAACAGGCGACTGAAATCGAACTGAGCTGGGTCGGCCTCGGGGACACGACCTTGGGCCGAAGAGGGGAACCCACTGCCGGGGATGACCATGCCGTTATAAGTATCCGCTCCGGTTCCCACAACAAGCCCAGTCTTTGGATCGATGGTGCCTTGGATAAGACCGGTGGTCGGGCTGATGGTAACCGCCTTGGCTGGATCGTAAAACCGCGGGTCAAAGACGATCATGTTGCCCCACAAGGCGTGGTAGGGAACTATCACGGAGTAACGGACGCCGAAGGTGATAGTCAGATTCTGCCTAGTCTTCCAGGAGTCCTGCGCGAACCCCTCCCACATGTTGGCGCGAAAGATGGTGTACGCGCGGTGGCCGATTTCAGAATAGGTGTCAAACAGTCCCAGAGCGGCGTTGGCGACTGCCACGCCCGTCCCGCCGGCACGGCCATCGGTGAACAGGAATTGGCCATTCTGGTTGTTCGTGCAAGTCGGGCAAGCTGACACATTGATCTCGTCATTGTCGTTTTCGCCAGAACGCTCCCAAAGACCACCGAATTTCAGCGTGTGATTTTGTTTAATCCAGGTAAAGCTGTCGGATATGTCATAGATAGGGCCCGCGGAGTGCGACGGATACGGCCCGCCGCTCAGACCCGAGAAGTTCGACAAATTCACGCTTGGGATGCGGTTCGGGATCAGTTTCCCTTGCGGGAATATGTATGGATAATTGAGGCCGCATGGCACTGTCGATTGTGCGCACGCGTTGGTCCGATCAAAGAAGTTCGCCGTGTCCACAGGTATCAGCACGACGTCCTCACTGGCGGTGACCAGAACCTCATTCACCATTCTGGGATTCAGGGTCCACGTATAGTTGAGGGAGCCGGTCTTATTGGGGCGATGGAAAAACTTCGGCGTGCGGTCGGTATTGCCGTCGAGTGGTTGGTACTCCAAATATGCGTAATTCATCGCCCGAAACTTGAGGCGCTGCTTCTCCGTAAGGTTTACATCCACGCCCACGGTATCCTTGCGTTGGTCAATAGTGTGAAGCTTCGCGGCAAACCAGTTGCCATTGCCGCCGATGAAGGTAGTGAGGTCGGGGATCGGCCACGCATTCAGAATACCGATGCCATTGGGGCTAAGCTGGTTTGACGGAATGATATTGCCGGGGAAGCATCCGCTCTGGTCGGCCACCGTGCACGCATTCGCCGACTGCGGGTCCTTTATGAGCACCGGGATCTTGGTGCCGGAAGCATCCTTACGAGTGACGAAAGCGTTGTTCGGGTTAAGTAGTTCGCTGAAATCCCCTTGCCGCATTTTGAGCGTCGGAACCGTTAGCAGACCAGCCGATCCAACCGTTGAGCCTGATTCCAAAAAGTGATACTTGACCCATTCTTCTCCCCAATAGAAGAAGACTTTGCTTTTATTCGTGTTGAACTTCTCGGGGATGAAGAACGGGCCGCCGATGTTGTACCCAAACTGGTTGTAGTGAAGGGGCGCGGCGAAGTGGGTAGCGGGGTTAGAGTTCCGCGACCAAGTGTTGGCATTGAAAGCGTTATTCTTAAGGTATTCATAGGCGGCACCGTGGAAGGTCTGCGTGCCGGTCTTGGTAATGATGCGAATTTGCGCGCCGGATGTGCGGCCGTACTCTGCGGGGTAATTCGAACCCAATATCTGGACCTCTTGCGTGGAGTCCACATCTGCTGCGCCGAGGCTGGTGCCGTTGGAGCGCGTGCGGGTAGCCGGAGCACCGTCGTAGGTGATCAGATTCTCTGGGTTCCGCGAGCCGTTAAAATTCGCTGGACCCTGGCTGAAAGCGAAGGTAAGGTTCGCCAGCGTTCCGGAGCGAGCACCAGGCACCAGCGCGGCAAGGCCAATCGGGTTTCTCCCGTTCAGCTCGAGCGAGTCAATCTGCTCACGGGTGATCAGCTTTTGCACCGCTGCTGATTCCGTCTGAAGCTGGACCGCCGATGCCGAAACCTCAACTGTTTGATTGGCGGAACCCACCGTCAGCGTCACGTCAATGACCAGATCCGCGCTCGGATCGAGCTTGTTGTCTCTGGTCTCGAATCTTTGGAAACCGGCGGCCTCGGCGATCATGGTGTAAAAGCCGGGCGGGACGTTCGTAATGACGTAATAGCCAGATTCGTTCGTTGTGGTCTGGCGTTCGACGCCGCTCTTGTTTTGCACGTTGACCTTGGCGTTCGCAATCGTTGCGCCCGACGGGTCCTTGATGAAACCTGAAATCCTACCGAGGTCCGACTGCGCGGACAGCAGTCCCGAACATGTCAGGGTCATGAAAAACAGCAGGGCAACCTTACGGTATGCGTTCTTCATGGTGAACTCCTTGTGTCGAATTAGAACTTGTCCCTTTGCCTTCCGGCCAGTGCCAGCAACTCCTTCAGTGGGAATCTAAGGTCTATCAGGAACCTGGTCGAGGGCATCTCCGCCAAGGGAATCGCAGGTAGCCTATCCCACACCCGCCCGAATGACAACTGCCTGTTTTTTTCTATGCCAGAGCCGCAGCCGCGCGGGACAATTACATCATCCATATGTCGGTGCTATCAGGCGTTGCGTGCATATTTGCGTACGGGAATCGTGTGTCAGTAGCGACGAATGAAGAATAACCTGCTTGCGCGGGAGCGTGCCTCGCTTGCCTCGTGCCCGGGCGGGGGATTTGCGAAGCCGCCGCCCTATGGCGAAACACGAACTTAGTACAAGAGAAATCAGCTGATCAGCCCGGAGTTTACGCTGTCCGGCGGTGTACGTGAAAGCAAGCTTTCTGCTAGATTAGTGGAGTTGTTTCCATCGCTGGGAGAGGTGGCCGAGCGGTTTAAGGCGCACGCTTGGAAAGCGTGTGTAGGTTAACCCCTACCGTGGGTTCGAATCCCACCCTCTCCGCCATACCTATTCTTCCCTGCACATTACTGCATTCTTGACTCCTTGCTACCTCCGTGCTACCGTTTTTCATCATTTATTTGGGATGGTGTCCAGCATGGCCAGCGTCTACGCAAGGTTCAAAGGCCCCCAGGGATGGGAGTATCAAAGGGTTGGAAAAGGCCGCCCGCCGAAGGGCGCGAAGTTCCATATTCGCTTCACAGACGCACAAGGCAAGCGGTGCTGGAGTCAACCCTTCGATACTCCGCAGCAAGC
>QHYZ01000209.1 GCA_003225295.1 Acidobacteriota bacterium
ACATACTACCGCGAAAGCAACAGATTTTTTTCAATCGGTTTCGTTGCAGTTGGAATTTGAACTTTCGGCCAAACGATGATTCAAAGCCAGGAATTGGCGACGGAGTGCGTATCTAAAGGACTTGCGAGTCGCTGCTGTTCTCAGCGGCCAAGCGATGGTTCAAAAGCGGCCAAACGACGGTTCAAGTCACAAATCCTCCCTACCCTTCCTTCGCAGTGCCGCGTTGACGGGCGAAGAGAAAGCGGCAATACTGGCGAGCGATGATTGGCCAGCTTCGCGGGCGCCTTGCCGAAAAAAGACCGAATCAAGTGCTCTTGGACGTGGGCGGCGTGGGCTACCTCGTGCAAGTGCCGCTGTCGACGTACGCCGCGCTCGGCGAGCTGCACACCGAAGTGAACCTCCTGATTCATACCCACGTCCGCGAAGATGCGCTGGCGCTGTACGGATTTGTCTCCGCGCGCGAAAAACATTTTTTTGAGATGCTGCTATCGGCTTCCGGTGTGGGACCCACGCTGGCTCTGAAAATCTTGAGTGGGATGAGCGTGGAAGAGCTGGTGCCGGCGATTCGCGGCAGCGACCTGGCGCGGTTGACAAGAATTCCCGGCGTGGGGCGCAAGACAGCGGAACGCATGGTGGTCGAGTTGAAGGACAAACTGGAAGCCGTGGCCATGGAAACGGAAAAACCGGCGGCCTCCTCGCCCGCGGGAATCGAGGCCGATGTCATTTCGGCGCTGGTGAACCTGGGATACGACGGCCGCGCCGCGGAGACCGCCGTCGGAGAAGCGAAGAGCCAAGCGGGCGCTGGAAATTTTGAGCAGTTGCTGCGCGGCGCATTGCAGTCGTTGAGCGCCCCAAAAGGGCGGGCCGCGCGTGGGGCATGAAAGACCAAACGAAGGAGGATATCGCGCTAGGGAAACGCAGATAAGAATTGCTGATGGAACGGCAAAGCACATGATGCCACAGGGACAGCCCAAGCGGATTGTGTCGGGACAGGCGTTTGACGAAGACGCTCGGATCGACGTGAGCGTGCGGCCCAAGCGCCTGGATGAATACATCGGGCAAAAACGCGTCAAAGAGAATATCCAGATTGCTATCGACGCGGCGCGCAGCCGTGGCGAAGCGCTGGACCACGTGCTGCTCTACGGACCGCCGGGCCTCGGAAAGACAACCCTGGCGCAGATCATTGCCAACGAATTGAACGTGCCGATCAAGACCAGCGCGGGGCCGCTGCTGGAACGCAAAGGTGACCTGACCGCGATCTTGACCTCGCTCGAAAAAAAAGAGGTTTTCTTTCTGGATGAAATTCACCGCTTGCAGCCTGCGGTGGAGGAAGTCCTGTATCCGGCGATGGAAGATTTTCGCGTGGACCTGATCATTGGCCAGGGGCCGGGGGCACGGATTCATCCGTTCCAATTGGGGCACTTTACGTTGATCGGCGCGACGACGCGCGCGGGGCTGATTACGGCGCCGTTGCGCTCGCGTTTCGGCATTGTGCACCGGCTGGATTTCTACGAACCTGCGGATTTGCTGATCATCATTCACCGCTCGGCAAAAATTCTAAACATCCAGATGGAGGAAGGCGGCGCCGAAGAAATCGCGAGTCGCTGCCGCGGCACACCGCGCATCGCGAACCGCTTGCTGCGGCGCGCGCGCGATTTTGCGGAAGTGCGCGCGGCGGGCCGCATCACCCGCGCGGTTGCGCAGGAAGCATTGCAAATGCTGGGCGTCGACGAGAGCGGTCTGGACGAAGTGGACCGCAACCTGATGATCGCGCTGCTCGACAAGTACGCGGGCGGGCCGGTCGGCGTGGGCACGCTGGCGGCCGCCCTGAGCGAAGAAGAAGACGCCATCGAAGAGATGTACGAGCCCTACCTCATGCAGATCGGATTGATCGACCGCACCCCCCGGGGCCGAGTGGCCACGCAGCGCGCCTACGAATATTTCGGCCGCGACCTGCCGAAGCGGCAGCCGCGACTGTTCTGAGGAAGGTTGTTGGAACTTAAGCACAAGGCCATAAAGATAGGACCCCTCTGGTAGTAGGGGTGACATACGCGCGGGGCCAGGCCTCCTCAGAAGGAGTGATTGGCAAGCCTGGCACGCGCGGCGCACTACTCGCAAGACGGGGGCCTCCGCAGACTTTGCAATACCAACTCCCCGCTGGTCGGCCCGCCAGACATTCTCGAAGCTATTTTCCCCTTGCGCTTACTTGCGCTTGGACTTTTTCCGGGCGCGGGCGTACTTGAGGGCGATCAGGCCTTGCGAGAAGGTTTTGTTTTCGAGCAGAGAGAACTCGCGTTGCGGGAAGCCGCTGGGGAAGAGCGGAAGGCCTTCGCCAATCAGGACCGGAACGATTCCGATATAAAGCTCGTCGACCAGATCTTCTTTGAGGAAGGAGCGCGCGAGTTCGCCGCCGCCCATGAGCCAGATATTTTTTCCAGAGCGCTTGCGGAGCTTTTCGATGAAACTTTTCGAGGAATCGTTGACGAAGGTGACGCCGCCGCGCTCGCCGGGCGGCTGGGAATGCGAGAAGACGTAACTCTTCATCCCTGATCCGCCGTAAGAGCCTCCGCCCATCTTGAGGGCCACGTCGTAGGTCTTGCGCCCCATGACGGCGGTATCAATGGTGGCGAAGAATGGGCCCATCGAGTAGTCCTTGGGCATGAATAGAAAATCGACCGCTCCATCGGGTCGCGCGATGTAGCCGTCGAGGCTGATGCCGAGGCCCAGGACGACCTTGCGCATGAGGCATTCTAAACGACGGATGCAAGTGCTTCAACGGTGGTCAGCGGAAGATCGACGACCATTGATGGGAGCTTGCGGCCGACGCGAAAAGGGTTGCTCGGAGATTGGCCTTGAGCTAAGGTGCGCCTCGGCGCGAAGGTATGGAAAGCCTGATGGGAGGAATTCTTAATGCGAAAGATGGTTATCGGTATGGTTGGCACGGTTTTGCTGTCGTGCGCAGCTTACGGGCAGAATACGCCGTACAGCCCACAGTCTTGCGAGCGTCTGGCGCAACTCGAACTACCCGGAGCGAAAATTCTCTTGGCGCAGACGGTTGCGGCCGGAGCATTCACGCCGCCATCCAACTCCACTCCCCGGCCGGTAGTGGATGCTTCCTTCTACAAGACGCTCGGGGCGTTCTGCCGGTTCATGGCGGTGGCTATGCCGAGCGCCGATTCCTCGATTCAGGTCGAGGTGTGGATGCCGGTCAATGATCAAAATGGCAGCGCGTGGAACGGGAAACTGCAGGGCCAGGGCAACGGAGGATTCGCCGGAGAGATTGGTTACCACCAGATGGGAATCGCGGTGCATCAAGGTTACGCAACCGTGGGCACAGATACCGGGCACTCCGGAGCGGGGACGGATGCGAGTTGGGCGCTGGAACATCCCGAAAAGGTGACCGACTACGGTTACCGAGGAATCCATGAGATGACGCTGGTCGCCAAAGCTGCCATCAAGGCGTTTTACGGCAAAGATCCGCAACACTCATATTTTAAGGGTTGCTCGAACGGCGGGCGGCAAGCGTTGATGGAAGCGCAGCGCTTCTCGGGAGATTACGACGGCATCCTTGCCGGAGCGCCGGCCAATTTCTTCACTCACCTGTTGACCAAAGCGCTTGCCGATGCGCAGGCAACGACTCTAGATCCGTCCAGCTATATCCCGTCGAGCAAACTGCCAGCAATCGCTCGCGCAGTGAACGCTGCCTGCGACGCGCCGGACGGAGTGGCCGACGGCATCCTGAATGACCCGCGGAATTGCCACTTTGATCCGGCGAAAATCGTTTGTAAAGACGGCGATTCAGAGAAGTGTCTGACGACGGCGCAGGTGATCACACTGAAAAGGCTGTATCAGGGACCGCCAGACTCCGAAGGGCACGAGATTTTTCCTGGCTACTTGCCGGGGGCGGAAGAGGGATCCGGGGGATGGGGAGCGTGGATTACGGGTTCTGCGCCAGGGAAGAGCCTGCTGTTCGCCTTCGCCGGCGGATATTTTTCCAACATGGTCTATGAGAAGGCGGACTGGAATTATAAGCAAACCAGTGTCGATCAAGCGCTGAAGGCGGCCGACGAGAAGACTGCGCAGGTCTTGAATGCAACGGAGACCAACCTCGCGGCGTTCAAGGCGCGGGGCGGGAAGCTGATCCTCTACCACGGCTGGAACGATCCGGCTATTTCAGCGGTCAACACCATCAACTATTACAACCAAGTGGTGAGCAAGATGGGCGAGCAGGAGACAAAGGCATTCGCGATGCTTTACATGGTGCCGGGAATGCAGCATTGCGGCGGCGGTCCAGGACCGGATTCGTTTGGGCAGGGCGGCGGAGGAGCGAAAGATGCGCAACACAACGTGGCGGTGGCGCTCGAACAGTGGGTGGAGAAGGGAATTGCACCTACCGCGATCGTCGCGACGAAAGACGAAGGCGGCGATCCTGCGAAAATGACCCGGCTGCTCTGCCCGTATCCGCAGATCGCGAAGTACAAGGGCAAAGGCAATCCCAATGACGCAGCCAGTTTTGCCTGCGCGGTGGAGAGCAAATAGGGGAAAAGGATTGCGCGTGAGCTTCGAGGTGGTCTATGGTGCGTGCGGACGCCAACGCGGTGATCGGTTGAATAGTAGAAGGAGGAAACATGTCGCGGAAAAGCATGGTGAAGATTCTCGCTGCTTTGCTTGTTGTGTGCGGTGGCCTCGGCAGCGCTGTCGCGCAAATGCCGAATCCGTATGGGCCGGCCATCACTCTGGAAAACGCCAAGAAGGCGGCAGCACCGGCGCTTGCGGAGGCGGCCAAGAATCATTGGACAGTGGCAGTGGCCATCGTAGGCCCGGCGGGCACGCTTGTCTATTTTGAAAAGATGGACAACACGCAGCTCGGCAGCGCCGAGGTGGCTATTGATAAGGCCCGCACCGCGGCGCAGTTCAAGCGGCCGACCAAGGCGTTTCAGGATGCCGTGGCGGCTGGGGGAGACGGACTACGGATTCTCACGTTGAAGGGCGTGGTGGCTATCGAAGGCGGGATTCCCCTGGTGCTGGACGGGAAGATTGTGGGAGCCATAGGAGTCTCCGGCGCGACGAGCGCGCAGGACGCGCAATGCGCTAAAGCCGGTGCGGACCTCGTGAAATAGCCGGCACGCAGCCATATATGAGTGTGAAACAGCTCTATTTCGCGCTTAGCTGCTGGCGCCGAGCTTCCATCTGGGCATAGAACTTCAGCGGGGTTTGCCTTGAGATGCCTTTTAATTGATGGGAATAGCTGAAGATAGCCTGCGGAGCACGGGCGACGGCATATTCCAGCATATCGTGCAACAAAGCACTGGCCCTCAAGAAAGAACGGTACGAGAAGAAAGAACAGCCGGAACCACACTGGGCGTGCGAGCAACAACAGGCCGACGGGAACAACTCCAGCAAAGCCGAAGGCTGCAAATCCATCCTCCCCAAAACCGTTAGCCTGCTGCTGCAAGCGCTGAGGTCCCGCCGAAGATCACATGTGGTTGAAAATGTCAGCGGAGATAAGAACGAGTTCACCGGAAGTTGTTTCGGAAATGGGCTTGGAACTCTTCACCATGAGATAGCGGTCGCCGACGAGGAGTGCGTAGTAACCGCAAGAAACTTTGCGGTTTTCTCGACACCCTTCCTGGTTTCGACTTCGATTTCCTGAAGCCTGGTGTCGACAACTTTTGAGTAGCGTTCGGCGGAGCTGGCAGGCGAAGAGGTGGCGACTCCATTCCCGCCGGAGCATGCGCTCGATCCAGGCGGGCATGCGAGAATCCTCCGGTCGACCCGAGATGATCGGCGGGGACGGTATCATAGGCTGTGCTTGCCGACAAAATGAGAAAAGACATTGTGCCGACAAGCCGAGAAGACCAACGAGTGGAAAGATGATGACGGTTCATTTTTCACTGGGTTCAAATGTGGGGGACCGCAAGGAGAATTTGCACGGGGCGATTGCCGCGCTGGGAGATGTAGGTGTGCGCGTGACGCGGGTGTCGTCGTTTTATGAGACGGAGCCGGTGGACTTCCTGGAGCAGGCGTGGTTCTTGAATTGTGCGGTCGAGGGAGAGACCGAGGTTCCGGCGCCGGAATTGTTGCGAGCCCTGCGCGGGATTGAATTGCGAATGGGGAGCAAAAAACTGGTAGCGAAAGGGCCGCGGCTGATTGATATGGACATCCTGCTTTACGGCGCGCAGACGATTGACACGCCGGAATTGCAGGTGCCACACCCGCGGATGCATCTGCGGCGGTTTGTGCTGGTACCGCTGGCGGAGATTGCGCCGGAGGCGATGCACGCGAGTTTGAAAAGGACAGTAAAACAACTGCTCGAGGAAACGCCCGATCGCAGCATGGCGCGACGGATAGAGTAGGGACATGATATGTCATGCCCCCGCGGTGGCCGCCAAATAAAGCGCGTCAACTGGTGCGATGCAAGAGCAAACGGTGAAGGGTCATCGCTTTGGGTTGGAGGGCGTCCAGCTCGATTTGGGCGAGTGGGCCCTCCTTGATTTCGCGCCAGCGGTAAACGCCCGGCTCGGTTTCCTGAGTTTCGCGGCCGTTCAATCGCCGCAAGAACTCGTTGGCGTTGTCGCGCGACGCGACTTGGCGGTACGAGGGGCGGGTGAGGGCTTCAACGGCGTAGCTGCGCAGAAGTTTGCGCCAGTAGTGACCGAAGAGATCACCGGACGCGAAGATGTCACTCCAGGCGACTTCGCCGCCGTAAGCTACCACTACTCCAACGACACGCTCGCCCTTTAGGCCGGCGGTGGCGTTCGCGAATCGGCGCTGCACTTCGTCAACGAAATCATCAATGGAAACGCCGAGGGCACGCGACTGGTAAATCTGCTCGTAGGCTTCCGTGCGTCCGTTGGAAGCGATGGCACCTTGAATGTCACCCATTGTCATGCGGGCAGCGGGAGCGGCCGGGGCAGCTTTAAGAGTGGTGCCGCTGCGGACCGCGTCCCAGACCTCCGTTTGTTTCTGGTCGACCGCTGCTCTTTCGCGGACGCTCGGATGAACGATGGTTTTTGCAGCTGCAAATTGCGAGCTGCCGGTCCAGCGGCCGTGCTCAACACAGAAGACGTCGAGAGGAAGCGGAGGCGCGCCGACGGGAACGATGCGATCCTTGCCGATGACGCGATCCTGCTTGCCGCCGCTCACGAGCTCGCCGGCGAGGAGCAACAGCGGGCGTTTACTGCGATTGATCAGGACAAGCTGGTTCACCGAAGCGCCGGTAGCGGATTGGGGAATATATACAGGCCGGCCATCGCGACCGCGAACCATGCTCTCAGAACCTTGCTCACGCACCGCCACGTCGCCGTTGGCGAGACCTTCTTCGAGAGTGAGGAAGAGACTGGTGTCTTGGCTGTAGGGGCTGACGACCGGGAAGACGGAGATGTTCTCATAAGTGACGGGATCAAGAAGCCGCCAGTCACCCTCAGGTCGAGACGGGAGGGCGGCAGGGGAGCCTGGTGCTGAGCCGACAAAAGCCAGGCCGCCAAGACTGCTGATACTGATAAGTCCGCCGATCAGGGCGGCGAAAATCGAACGTTCCATGAAATCCTCCTGTGTGTGAACCCCGACCCGGTCAAGAGCGAACCCAGCGGGGATACGACTCAGGATTAGAACGAGGACGCTAGGAGTCCTTGCAGGGGAAATAGTCACTAGTTTGTAGGTCTTCGTCGGGAAGAAGGGGAGGTAAACGCAGAGGGACAAATCGGAGCACCACACTGCCTACTGCTGACTAAGAACTATGGACTGAGAACGGAGCAGTGAGATCACTCACCACCCCATTCAGCGATTGGGGTCGCCGAGATTGACGCGGGGTTTGTTGCGCTTGGACTTGGAGATTTCCCCTTCTTGTTTCTCGTATTCGGCGAGCTCCTCGTCGGTGTAGGAGAAGGAGTCGCGCGAGGCGAACATGGAGTTGGAACGGCTGGCCTGTTTCTTCTTCTTTTGCAGAGCGCCGAATTCGTGGCGGACCTGTCGGATGGGACCCGTGATGGCCTTTACCTCGACAAGCAGGTCGCTGACTTTTTCGAGGAAGTCGTGAAGATGGTAGGGACGAAGCACATGGGGAAGGCGCGCGGCTTCCAGCTGGCCGATGTACTGATCGCCGGCTAGTTCCGGGATGAGGAACAAGACGCGAACGCGGCCACCCTCGGCCGCAGGGACGCTGGCAAGCTCCTGCAGGGTGACGAAAGCGGGACCCTCAACTCCCGTCAGAGTTACATTGGCAATCACGAGAGACCATTCCCCGGTTTTCAGCTCGGCCAGGAGCATCTGCGTGTCGGGGACGAGGCGGACACGCCATCCTTCGGAGTCCAAGATCTGCTTGACGGCACTTCCACCGGGGGCACCATCGTCGAGAACGAGGATGCCGACGTGCTGAGGGGTGGGACTAGTACTCACAATACACAGTATACCCTCGAAGCGGCAGAGAGAGGGGTGGAATCGAGTGGTTGCGGTGTATCGGGCAAGGTTGCTCGCCTTAGCTTCTATCGGCACCCATGGGGGAAGTACTTTACTGTCCAATCACATAGTCACTGGCAGTGAGAGAACGCTGCAAACCCGTGGAATCCCAGAAAATTCGGTAGGTGACTGGACGATGCGAGGAATCACTCCCTGTAAAAAAGACCTGCAAGCCATCGCGCGACCATTCTGCAGAGTGACCCGACTGCTCAGGCGGACAGAGCGTGACGCGGCGCTTCGAACGCAGTTCGTAAAGGAAGAAGCCTGCGGCCAAGCCCATGGAGTCAACTGCAGCACCGGCCGGTGCAGACAAATAATCTGCCGAGATCAGCAGCAAGTCTGGATTGACGGGATTGACGCGCAGCGTGTCGGAACTCCTGATCTGAAATGCCGGACCGTAAATATCTTTGAGCGCCACGGACTGTTGCTGGTTGTCTTCGCTGAGCCAGTAAGCGTTTTCCATGTCCGTCGCGAGGACGGTGTGGTTGTCGCCCCAGCCATGGAGAGAATTCACGGACTGCGAAGAAAACAGTGCTGCGGCCTCGGGCATGGAGGAGTAAAAAGACCAGACCTGCCAGGAGCGATCCACAGCTTTCAGAAAGGCGATGCGGCCGTCATCGGGTGACCAGAAGGCTTGCCGCACCATTCCGTGCATCAATTCCAGCGATTTGCCGGAGTCAAAATCGTAGAGAACGATAGTGCGGTCGGGGCTGCTCTTTGAATCCGAGCGTGTGTAAAGAAGCTTCTTGCCGTCGTGGGAGAGGGCCAGCTCGATTCCGGCTTGGGCTGCGATCTTCTTCTTCGGGCCGCTGCTGAGAACAACGTTCCCCGCTGAATTCAGGTAGGCGACGGCGATGGGGGGCTTGAAGTTGGCGACGGTTGGAACGGGGGGCTTCTTTTTGTCGCCGTCTTCCTCGTCGTCGGGTTGATTGTTGATCTTGGGGAAGAGTTCGGCGGCGATGCGAGCGCAGCCCGTCAGAGAGCCGATCTGCGCATGGTCGACGGAGGCGCGGAAGGAATACTTTGCAGCAGGGGGCGGCGCGGGATTCAGGGTATCGTCGGTGGCATCGCTGCAGGCTTCTCGTGTCAGGTGAACGGCTACGGCAGCGCCGGTGGCGGAGTCTTTAGCATGATAGGTCCAGGAATCGGCCGCGGCTTCATGGGTGACTTCCGCCGGCTCAAGAGGAATAGGCGGATAGCCGGTCCGATCTAGGCGCTCAGGGCCTTTCTGTCCGATGCGCAGGCTCCACATGGGATTGTTGCCAACGGCAAGGAGGAGAATCGGATAGTGGGTAGATTGAGGGGAGGGGGGACCTGCAGGCAGCTTCTTCGCTGGCGCAGGTGTCTGGCCGGAGGTGAGCGTAGGCAGACTAGCAAGAATAACAGCTGCCACGAGCAGCAGGCGTTTGGATCTCTCAGGCATGCCGATGACGGTTCTCCTGGGCATTGAGAATACCCCGTGAGAGCGTGGGAGGCAATTGTCTCGAGGGATTCGCGAGGAGACGTCGTATCCGGGGAGGTACGATGAAAGGGAGGAGAGGCGGATCCGCATCGCATACGAATAAAAAGCGAAACTAATTCTTGACAACGCGAAGAAAAAGCGAAATAATCCGCGGTGCTTCGAGGTGGGCTATGTCTCCAGTTCACTCCCAACCGGCGCCGACTCTTCGGATTCGACGCCGCCACGTCTCACCAACCACAGCAGGACTCTTTCCTGAGTGCCCTAGTGTCGTAGGCCCAAGAAAAGCGGTCAGCAGTCCTGCCCGGGTTGCGGGCCAACGCGGCAGCATTTCAGATCAAGCGACGGCGGATTGCCCCCCGGCGTCCAGGACCCAGCACGGAACCCCAAACCGTGAACCAGGTCCGTGCCGAAATGATGCCGTGGTGCCCCCTCGACGCGCTCACGCGCGACTGATAGGCATAGCCCGTCTCGCAGCATCGTCTCCGCCGGCGGAGACGCGGCGGAAATCCGCCGAGCGGCCGGAGTATTTTCTGTTGCCGGTGAAGTCGATCTTGAACCGGTGCGATTCGAAGCGCGTACCGTTTGAATGGACGATCAATCCCTATCGGGGATGCGAGTTTGCTTGCAAGTATTGCTACGCGCGATACACGCACGAGTACATGGAGCTGGACGGGTCAGAGTTCGAGAGAAAGATTTACGTGAAGAAGGATGCGGCGCCGCTGCTGGCGTGGGACGTGGCGCACAAATATTCGTACTCGTCGGAAGCATCGGGCGGGGCGCGGCCGGACCATATTGCGATTGGCACAGCGACGGATCCCTATCAGCCAGCGGAACGCGAGTACGGCGTGACGCGGGCTTGTTTGCAGGAACTGGCGAAGAGGGAAGGGCTGAGCGTTTCGATCATCACCAAGTCAAACCAGATCGTGCGGGATATTGACGTGCTGCAGCGGATTGCGGAGCGGTCGAACCTGGGGATCGACATTACGATTACCACGTTGCGCCCCGGCTTAACCCGACTGCTGGAGCCGCGCGCGCCACGGCCGGATTTGCGGCTGGCGGGGGTGAAGCAGTTGCGCGAGGCGGGGCTGGCGGTCGGAGTTTCCGCTTCGCCGCTGATACCCGGGATCACGGACCGCGATGGGGAGCTGGAAGAAGTTGCGGCTGCTGCGCGGGAAGCCGGGGCCCAGTGGTTCTTCTCCGGCGTGCTGTTCCTGATGCCCTCTTCGGCGAAACAATTCTTGCCGTTTGTGCGGGAAAAGTTTCCGCGCCTGGCGAAGCAGTACGAACAGTGGTATGCAAGAAATGGGTACGCTCCGGAAGAGTACCGGCGAAAGGCCTCGGAACGCGTGGCGCGAATTAGGGAGAAGTATGGATTTCGGTCGCGGCCGTGGGTGGAAATGACGCGAAGCACGGGCTGTAGGCAACTTTCGTTGACGTGGAACGCCAGCGCGTTGACCGGAGCGAGCGCCTTCTTGAGCGAGGGGTGATGGGTGATTTGTCATCCCGAACCCTACGACTCCGCTCCGGGCAAACTTCGCCAGGCATCGCAGCCCTTCGATGAAATCGGCGTTGATATTGTCGTACGTCTTCCTCGGATGCTCCGGAAAATAACAGGGGATGGTCTGGAGGCACGTCGGACGGTGATCGCGATTGGCAAGAGGGAGCTTGACCTAGGTGAGTAGGATGTGTGTAAATGTGAGTAATGCTGCACGAAGGACTCACGACCGGACAGGCGGCCAAGTATATTTCCCGGCATCCCAAGACATTGCAGGCCATGGATCGGGCGGGCGTACTTCCCGCCCGGCGAACTGCGAGTGGGCGGCGCTACTGGTTGCAACCGG
>QHYZ01000288.1 GCA_003225295.1 Acidobacteriota bacterium
GCCTACGTGTACTTGCCCGATACCTACGCCGGTGGTTATACGAATTTCAACCGCTACTACTTTGCGCAGGTCGGCAAGGAAGCTGCCATCATCGACGAGCGTTACAACGGGGGCGGGGACATCGCCGACTACATCATAGATTACCTGCGGCGGCCGCTTCTGAGCTACTGGACCATGCGCGAAGGCAAAGACATCACCACTCCCATCGAGGCCATCTTTGGCCCCAAGGTGATGATCACCAATGAAATGGCCGGCTCCGGCGGGGATGCCTTGCCCTGGATGTTCCGCAAAACAGGAATCGGTCCGCTGATTGGCAAGCGTACGTGGGGCGGCTTGGTTGGCCACTACACGAATCCGGCTGACTTGTTGGATGGTGGCTTCACGGGCACACCAAACTTGGCCTTCTACAACACGAACGGCGCCTGGGACGTGGAGAACCACGGCGTCCCACCTGATATTGAAGTGGAATATGATCCGAAGGCGGTGCGTATGGGCCACGATCCGCAGTTGGAAAAGGCCGTCGAGGTGGTGATGGAGCTGCTGAAGAAGAACCCGCCTCCGGCGGCGCCCCTGCATCCGCCCTATCCCAACTACCAGAAAAGCGGCGCGCACTAGTAACTAGTCCATACTCATCTGGCTGACCCGTGGCGTGTCAGGCGTGGATCAAACTGGAAGCGCCGCGATTTGCCGATGTGAAGTTTTCCAAAATTCTTGTGTGATGGATTCAACAGGAAGTTGCACTCGGCGGGAATGACCGCACTCGGCACCTGCAAGACCGGTGAAACACCTTGAGAGACCCACGCGTCGCCGATCGTTCTCGTTGCTTTTGCACCTGAGTAAGCACGCCAGTTGTTTGGCAGCGCGGAATCATCAACTTTAACGATCAGGTGTTGAGGGATTGTGACCGGAATCGCGACGTAGTCTTGCAGCAACTGGTGTGAATCCACGTGAACGAGGATTTCAAGCGTCGCAAGAGCAAGCGATTGCGCTGTGTAGATGATGGCACGCCCAGGCGAATTCCAGCGCCCACCAAAGCGGCGAGCGCCCTCCCCCGTGAAAGCAATTTTCGCAAGTTTGCGTTGGATGATTCGCCAGGCGACGACACTCACGGAAAGACGCCGTGCTCGAGTTGGCCGATCAAGTTTTCGACCTCTCGGGCGCCCAACTCTGTCCCCGAATAGGCCAGCGGCGTGTGGTCGGCGAGGGCTCTCCTTGGGCGCAGGAGCCAGGCGACGGCCTCCGGCATATCACCGTTGAACAGCTCAACAGCCTTTTGGAAAATAGTAGAAATCCGTAGCAATCGTTCGGATTCATCCCGCGCCAACCGACCCGCTGCTTTGCGTCGTGCTAAGGTCCGCTCTGGGATTTCAATGATGGCAGCAAGTTCGGGGACCGAGATTCCACTCTTTGACGAAAGCGACTCTAGCGTCTTGAAGGAAAGTCCCTTTCGCACCTCCTGAATAAGCTCATCGGTCCGATCCGCCGACAGGCCCAAACTAGCTCCCGGTCGGTTATAGCGGCCGATTTGAAATTCGCGAGCACGCGGTGTCGGCAGGTGGTATCTGTGAGTAAGTGTCTGGCTCATGATAGGAGCATAGAGGGATCCTGCCATTCTGTCAAGTGTAACCAGCCAAATGGCAGAGATGGGGATCCGCTAATGCCAACCAAATGCGTGAAAAACGGTGGATCCGAGTCGGCAGGAAGAATTAGCAAACCTCCGCCTGGCCGTCATTTTCCAGAACGGGCCAGACTTTAATTTGTGGCACAGTTGCAGCACAATTGTTCCCGAACAAGGGCGTTTCTGCCCGAACAAGGACCGTCTCTCCACACATACTGTAAGTCATTGAATCCGAACAACCGGGGCTAGGACGGTTCAGTTAGTTCCATTTGCTAAGCGTTTAGTTAGGGAATAAACACGCTAACGGGGTTTCGAATCCCCCCTCTCCGCCACTTCTATCCAAGAGTATTGAGGCATGGCCGGATCCAAGAAGTCTCTTCCTGCGGCGAACGCCTACCCTATATTCTGAATGGACATAGGGAAATAGGGAAAACTTCGATTTGACTCCGTCGGACTATCCATCTAGACTATTCATCTAGATGAAAGGAACACCCCATGCGCACTGTCGGACTGTTCGAGGCCAAGCAGAAACTCTCAGAGCTTGTAGAACGCGCCCGGGAGGGAGAGAAGATTGGCATTACTCGACGTGGGAAACTGGCAGCGGTCCTTGTTCCGGCCGCCCCCGCAGCCAGCTTGAAAGATATTTTTAAGGATATCGAAAAGATTCGAAAGCGGGCCAAACTGGGCCGAGGCGTAAACGTGAGAGACCTAATCGAGGAGGGCCGGAGTTGAGCGGTTTTGTCCTTGATGCTTCCGTCGCACTTCGCTGGTTTCTCGGCCATCCTATGCCGGTCTATGCCAACCGGGTGAAACAGTTCTTTCTTAAGAGGGTTCGGGCCGTCGTACCAGCACTGTGGCATCTGGAGATGAGCAACGGTCTAGCCGTTGCTGAGCGGCGATCCATTTTGACGACTGCAGATGTTGATCAAGCGATGATCGACATCGAACAGATCGTAGCTCAGGCAGTGGACACCGACAGTATTGTCGTTTCCGCGCGGCAATCCCTAGCGACAGCACGTGCCTTTCAGCTATCGGCTTATGACGCGGTTTACTTGGATCTCGCACGACGCGAACGGCTACCGCTGGCAACCCTTGACGATCGACTGCGCAATGGGGCAGCACATGCCGGAGTTGAACTTCTCCGCTGAGAGGAGACTGATTCGGGTTTGCACAGTAGTTGCACAATTGTGGCCGAACCAGAGCTATCCGACCCGAACAAGAGTGCTCTCATCCGAAGATAAACCCTTGATTCCAGAAGTCGAAATGCAGATTCGGCTTGCGGGAATCGCGAGCGTCGTTATTCTGGCAAACAAATCCCTGCGCCCTACCA
>QHYZ01000210.1 GCA_003225295.1 Acidobacteriota bacterium
ACAAGAACTTAGAGGGCGCAGGTGGTGCTGTACATGCCTCTAAGACACCCGTCGGAGCAGTAGGAACAGCTTATCGTTACATCATCGTTACATGAAGAATGACACTCGTTAGCCGACTCAAATGGACTGGCTCTGCACCGTTGAATTCATCCCAGACGATGACGTTGTATTGAACGCGCTGCGAGACGGTCTTCAAAAGAGCAGCGGAGCTTCTCGAAAGCAATCTATTATTTCAACGAATGTGGCGACTATTTAGCGCCAACCGAGGGCTGGAGCGACCGTAGTCAGAATTGCCTCAATGACATGCGCATTGTAGGAAACACCTAGTTGATTTGGGATGGTTAGCAATAGCGTGTCGGCCTCCACGATCGCCTCGTCTTTCCTAAGCTGCTCGATGAGAATATCTGGCTCAGCAGCGTAGCTGCGGCCGAAGATCGCCCGTGTGTTTTCGTCAAGGAACCCGATTTTGTCTCCTTCCTGAGAGCCTCGTCCGAAATAGCCACGATCGCGGTCATCGATCAACGCAAAAATACTGCGGCTAACGGAAATGCGCGGAGTACGCGTGTGACCAGCTTCCTTCTAGGCTGCGCGAAAGGCGCGAATCTGGGCGGCTTGTTGGATGTGGAGCGACTCACCGGTCTCGTCGAATTTGAGGGTTGAGGTCTGCAGGTTCATTCCTAGCTTCGCGGCCCATGCTGCGGTCGCGTTGGAAGCAGACCCCCACCAGATTCGATCACGCAATCCTGCAGAGTATGGCTCAAGTCGTAGCAGTCCGGGAGGATTGGTGAACATTGGACGTGGATTAGGCTGAGCAAAGCCCTTGCCGCGCAGCAACTCAAGAAACTCTTCAGCATGCCGCCGGCCCATATCTGCATCGTCCTCTCCTTCAATTGGGCGGTAGCCAAAATAGCGCCAACCATCGATGACCTGCTCGGGGGAACCGCGGCTGATTCCCAGCTGCAGTCGCCCGCCAGAGATTAGATCCGCAGCCCCAGCGTCCTCCGCCATGTAATGAGGGTTCTCATACCGCATGTCGATCACTGCGGTGCCAATTTCAATCTTTCGCGTTTTAGCTCCAACCGCCGCGAGTAGCGGAAACGGTGATGCCAGTTGCTGCGCGAAGTGATGAACACGGAAGTAGGCTCCATCTATTCCCAGGCGTTCGGCCTCCACGGCGAGGTCAATGGACTGCAAAAGCACATCAGCCGCGGACCGCGCTTGTGACTGCGGCGAAGGTGTCCAATGCCCGAATGAGAGGAACCCAATTTTCTTCATGCAATCCAATTCTTCCGTTCCGGATGATAGCTAATCCTGGTTGCTTAGTTCGGTATTTGCGCCATAAGGCGGCAACGGCTGTTCTTCCACCTGCATCATTCACATCACCTCCATGGCATCGGTCATCGTTCGCTCCAGGGATTCAGCCTCTTCTCCACTCTGCGATGGTGGAATACCATGCTGAGTTCGATCAATCGTCCATCAGGTGGTATCGATTCGGCTCATGCCGGTGTAAGCAACAAGCCACGCGCGACGAATGCGGCGAAGCATGGCTGGATACAGAACGCGACGAAATGGTTCGATCGCCACGAGGTACGGTCGCGTGAGCCACGACACCCGGCGGACGTAGACTCCCCAGTACAACCGGTACCCGTTTGGGCAGCTCACCAAGGCAGTACAGATGAAGCCGTGGACCGTCCTGTTGCGGGTTTCACGAAGCGCTTCTCCCGGAAATTGATACAAGACCCAAAATTGGCCATCCAGAGTACCTGGCGTTATTTCGGAGTCGCGTCGGTCGCGTTCCGACAGGCGTTCCAGAAATGAGTCTTCCGGTCGCATCGGTTCTCGATCCCAACCGAATACCCGGCCGAGAAAATATCGGAGGCCGTAAAGGAGAGTCGCAATGTGGCTCGGAGCCGTCTCGGCCTCGAGCGCACGAATGTCCGCGACGGTCCGCCCGCTGCCGCCTCCAGGAAGATCTACAGACGACACGTCATAGAGCGGAACGTCACGAAGAAGGTCGTGTCCACGAAGAGGCAAACTCCGATACTCGGCTGCGGACGCACGCATCGTGAGTGTCGACCACCAGTTCTTCACACGCGCGTTACCTCGCCGAACGACCCATGGCAAGTCCGTTCCTCACGCAGGGAGCTTAAACGCCTGCACCTGCATCACTATTCTGCCCGAAGTGCCGCACTTAGAGCAGCAAGCGATCCCACGTGCCGCCATACCTAATTGAACGAACCATTTCTCTCTCGTAAATACTCTGGGGGAATCCGAGTTCGATTTGGCTTTCTCCGTTGAGTGATTTCAACTGTTCGGCGGACAGTTCCAGATCCAGACTGGCGAGATTGTCGTGGAGTTGGATACGGCGAATTGAAGACGCCCACAGCAACTTATGAGGCGTCGATCATATTCCTTGTTCCAATCCTCTGGAACTCCTGTGAGTTCCTGTGATTTGTTTTGATCGTGCCGTTAAGGTACTCGGGCCAATGTAGACGCAAGCTGGCCGCGACGCCTAAGCTGTCGCTTACGGATGCCGCCTCCGGTGCGCTCAGTAGGCCGGTGTTGTTCGCCGCCTCCTTCACCAAATCACCCTCCGTAATGGGTAGCCTACAGGACATTGGCCAACTCTCCTCAGTGGCCGTGAACGTTTCCACGAACAACCTTCATGCAGGTCGGGAGAGTGTTGCACGATAATCAGCGGCGAATTTCTCAATGCCTTTGCGTGTGAGCTCGTGTTGAATATCAAACGTTTCCCACGGTCGTTCCAAGTCGAGATCCTCATAAGGGATCGGTTTACCGGGGGACTTGTACTTAAACTGCTTGTCGGGCATCGGGAAATTCTTACTCGCCCACTGTTCCAAGACTTGCGCGGGCACGGTTGCAAGCTCGGTTTGAAGGACGAAACAGTAGAGCAGGTGTTCGAGACTGCGGATGCTGGCAGCCAAGACCAGAACGTGACCATCACCCTTCGAAAACATCCGTTTAATGTTCTTCACGACATCCATTCCGCTCTGACCGATGTCGTCCAAACGCCCGACGAAAGGTGAGACGTATGCAGGCTCCTTCGTGTCTTTCGTTGCCGCATACACTGCGGCTGCTTGTTGCTGTGAGAAGCAGAGGGTAATGTTGACCCTCACGCCCTGTTTCACCGACATCTCTGCCGCTCGCAGCCCCTCAGCCGTGCATGGATATTTGATGTACGCATTGGGAATCCACGAAAACATTTCCTGCCCTTGGCTGAACATCTCTTGCGGCGTCGTCTTCTCATCCGAGAAAACTTCGATAGACACCCCAGCATCGCCGACCAACGGGGAGATTGTTTGAACGATTTTCTTGTATTCGTCCATCTCGTCTCGACTGGAAAGTTTGTGACCTGATGCAACCAGTTCTCTGATGTGAGGGTTCTTGGCGATCAACGAAGGGTTAGTAGTTTGGCCATCGACAAATCCGAGCAGCTCCTTAACCTGTCGGGTCTCCTGCGGGTCGCCGCCGTCCACAAGTATTTTTGTCTCGGGTCGAGTCATTGAAATCCTCCTTCTGTTCGTTGGGAACACACAGGCGTATGTTCGATGCTAAGGCACGTCAGCCCGATGTCGAAATCGACTTTAATCAGTTGGCTTAACCTACGGATGCTGCAAAGTGACCGCCCTTAACGGCATTGTCGCTCAATATCCAGAGGGCACCTCCGCGTATGCAATTCCCGTGAGGTTTCCTTCAGCAAACAGCAACGTCCTCCGGTTCGACTCGTCGAGATTGGCGCTGTAGACCGAGCCGCCGAAGTCGGTAATGAACATTCGACCGCCCTTCAGGTCCAAAGCCAGGCCGATCCCTTCCATCAAATGGGTGAAAAGGATCTCAGGCTCCTTGCGATTTTCGGCCTCCAAATCCATCGGTGCTAAGCGCAAGAACCAGAGTGAGCGCACCCCACATGCCGTCCCAAACGATGACGTGCTACCGAGACCGAGGGATCTTTTCTCCCAACAGATTCAGTCGAATTCTCTCCGTGCAACTCGCCGGGCAGGGTGCGAACATAATTCACCAAATCCCAAATGTGATCTGGCGACTCGACCTTACCGAAGGCCGGCATCCCGGTGAAGCGAATTCCGTTCTGAATGATCCAAAACAGCTCTTGGTCGGAATAGCTCTGCACTTGACTACCGGTGAGATCCGCTGGGCGTGGGTACATCCATCGGCCCAGCGGCGCTTGGGTATGGCCATCGGTACCGTGACATATGCTGCATTCTAGGCCGTAGTGAGTGCCTCCGTTGTCGACACTTGCTTTTGTGTCGAGCGGGCGCGGAGGGATTGCTTGACGGCTTGCACGGTAAATGAGGGCGCGCTTGGCCAGATTCGCGGCTCGCGTTTCAACATGGCCCGGTTCCGGGAGGGCCGTCAAATTGAACCGCATCAGCGAAATCACAATCAGTAATCCCGCAAGCGCGACGATCGTCCATACAATTCCTGATCGCATTTTGTCCGTTCCAATCACAGTCTTCGATGCCAACCCTACTTTGACTTCAGTACGGGAAAACCTTGCACGTAGGTCCAGTCCGTCGACTTGGCTGGGACGTGACAGGTGAGGCAGTCTTTCTTGTAATCAGTCGCCACCTGCTTGTCAGGTGCGTCGGCCTTGAAAAGAAACCATCCCCACCCATCGCCCCACAATGGGTTTTGTGGAAAGCGGTTTTTTTCATCTTTGATCTTGACAAACCACACTTTTGTTCCCGAAGCCCAATGCGAATCACCTGTCGTCAGTTGTGCGTGATCCGTTCCGAATACTTCCTTGATCAACACTGCACCATCGGGAAACTTTCCAGTCTTGCGGTAATACTCAGCCGTGCCCGGTGTGGCGTAGGTCACGTGAATTTGGTCTCCCTTCGGATCGAGAACTGTATATGTTCCAAGTAGCTGATAAAGATCTCGATAGTCAGCCGGCTTGCGAATATTGCCGGTTTTATCGACAAGGTCATAGCCGTTGAATTTGTGGTTAGCTTGCGCGCTAGCCGATTGATAGCCAGCCAACACAGCGACGGTGAGAAACAACATGGAGATACGGAACCCCATAAACCACTCCTCTAGTTTGAATTGGTGTATCGCCTTCATCTCCCTCCGGTGCATTGCACGCACGGGGCCAAGATCGGAATGCTGCTTTTCCAGTGCCGTGCCACCATTAATCGACAGCTTGAGTTGTGTACGTGTCAAAGCGAGTGGCGAGAAGATGTCTCAGTGGCGCTAGGATGTCACGAATTCACGTTCCCAAATGATCTCGTACTGCGCCACGAGACCCCGTGAGACGAGTACCATTTTCAGCGTTTGATATTCGTTCCGCCTGTTGGGCATCGTCGTGCTGTCAAAACGCCGGCGCGACATTTCACTCGCTAAGGAGCGTTCAGATGGCCATCTTCTCGCGAGGCTTTGTCGGCCGGCGCAGCGCGGCAGATGTAAAGCTGCCGCCGGGGCAGTACCTTACTTCTGACTTTCCCGTTTTGTCCGCAGGACCGACGCCGCACGTGGCGCTCGACCAGTGGGAATTCAAGGTCGACGACGGCACTGCCGTTTTACGGCGATGGGACTGGAAATCGTTTCGTGAGTTGCCTACCGAGAACATCAGGGTTGATCTGCATTGCGTTACACGATGGTCGAAACTCGGCACATTCTGGGAAGGCGTTTCGTTGGATGTGCTACTCGCAGGCGTGAAAACCGATTCTGCCTATGCAATGATGCGTTCGTACGGCGACTACACGACGAACCTCCCACTCAAGGATCTGATGAACAAGCAGGCGTGGGTCGCATTCAAATTTGACGGGGCAGATCTTGCCCCCGAACACGGCGGTCCTGCGCGGCTGCTTGTCCCCCATCTTTACTTATGGAAGAGTGCCAAATGGGTTAGGGGCATGACGCTGATGCCCCGCGACAGACCAGGCTTTTGGGAAAGCCTTGGCTATCACATGTACGGGGACCCATGGCAGGAACAGCGATACTCGGGCGAGTGATGTGGCGAACTGGAACGGTTGTTGCACTGCACGACGAAACAGCAACCGCCCGGACGATCACTCTTAAAGTTCCCGATTGGCCGGGCCACCTCGCCGGCCAGCATGTTGATGTACGTTTGACGGCTCCCGATGGATACGCTGCCGTCCGATCCTACTCGATTGCCTCTTCGCCAAACTTCGAAAGACACATTGACATCACCGTCGACCGTCTGCCGAACGGCGAGGTCTCGCCCTATCTCACCGAAGAAGTCATAGTCGGCGATCGTCTGGAGTTGCGCGGTCCGATCGGGGGGTGGTTCGTGTGGCGGTCTAACCAGACCGAGCCGATCCAACTTATAGCAGGAGGTTCCGGCATTGTGCCGCTCATGGCTATGATTCGCTCTCGTGTTGCGTCGGGAAACAGTGCGCTGTTCCGATTGTTATACTCCGTACGCGAACCAGGAGCGGTTTTCTACGGTGATGAATTGCGAGCGCTCTCAGATCTAGACCGCTCTGTGGTCATTACCTACGCGTACACGCAAGTCGCTCCAAAGGATTGGCCGCGCCCTCCGTGTCGAATCGATGCTGCTCTAATCGCGAACGCAACCTGGCCCGCGAACCTCGCTCCAACTTGCTACGTCTGTGGTCCTACATCGTTTGTCGAAAGTGCATCTAACCTCCTCATCGCTTCAGGTAACCATCGTGATCGGATCAGGACTGAGCGCTTTGGCCCCACAGGAGGTCGAAAATGAGCTCGCATACTTACGACTATCTTGACGCTAAAGCTGCCGCGGGTGACTCGATCAGGTGTTCAGCCTTGGATGTCACGGCTGCAAAGGAACGGTGCTGCACAGCCGCGCACAACAAAGCGCTTTGCTGAAGCCCCACTAATACAAGCGGTGTTCTTGCATCGGAGCGTGGTGCGTAGTCTGTGATTGCATACTCCCTTCATCCTGTAAATGTTCACCAGCGGGTGTGCCTTGAGGTGCCGGCATCACGTATTTTGGGCATCGAGATAGAACGATCAAAAAACGCAGTGGTGACTCCGATTTCTAAAAAAACAGTGTCGACCTAGCACCCTCCACCTAGCATTTGGTGCGGGGCATCCCCGTCCGATGTCGGTCGCTCGGCAACCTCATTCCGTGTGACATGAAGGAGCAAGAAGTCAGCTCATCGATCCCGCGTCACTCCTCATCCACGTATTCACCGGGCACGTCATCCTCCGGCACCTCGTGTGTGTGGATTTCCTTCCCCTCGTTGTCCTCTGCATCTTGAACACCAACTAGCACGTTGGCCTCGAATGCGTTCCCCTCTTCGAGTAATTCATGGAGATTCTCTGAATCGAGATGTTCGATCTCGGGCAGTCCCTGCAAGTCGCCCGATAGTTCGCCAGAATGTGCTCTCGCCGTTTCCTGTGGAAATACTTCAGCCTCTTCTTGCCCAGGTGAGCGTTTCGACATTGGCCGATTCCTGATGCTTGCAGTCGTCTTTTTCGCTCGGGTGTTCTTTCTCTCCCTCTTTGACGCCTTTTTGGAAGTTGGTTTGTGGGGGGTGTGTTTCTCTTTAACCTTTTTATCGGCGGTCCGTTTGGCCTTGGTCATCTTGTTGTCCTTCTTCTTAGCACCAGTCTGTGTAGCCCAGTACGATTGAATTTCACGTTTAGATGCGCTCTGCGAATCACTTCATGATTGAAGAACTAAACGGAAGCCGGGAGTTGCCTGGATTATTCGGGCGCAGCGTTCACTGAGTAGTAGATGAGAATGGCTGTCACCACAGGGGCTCGGACTTGCTCTATTGCGCCGCATGCCGGATCAGGCGGCGCGGCCGCCGGCCAGAACCTCGAAATCGCAGATCGTTGTCCAGTAACTGAGACATCCGGTTTCTACAAATTCCTGTACGACGTACAACGCGTGGTCGCTGCTTTCCTCGAGACTCTGCTTTCTCTGAGCTTGTTTCACAGGTTCCGGATTCCGCCAGACAATTGCGATTTTCGTCATGATTCATTCTCCCGCACATCAACCGAGATGCGATCCGGCATTTCGATCGGACGCTACCTCAGGAGCAATCGAGGTGCCATCAGCCAATCTTCGCATTCCGGGATCTCAAACTACCGAGGAAAGGTTGCGCGTCGAGTGCATTGACTGTTGCGACATTGCAACAAAGGGCGAATGTCGAGAAGTGAGACCGTGCCAGCCGTCACCCCGATGCCAGCTTTGTCAGGGTCGTGACGCACGACTGTCACTCGTTGTCGGGAATTAACGCCATTGTCTGGCTGCACCTCTTTCCGCAATGGAAAGAAACCGAACGTAAGGACTTCAAATTGCTCAGTTTCTGCACCATGCCCGCCAATGTAATTTCGCGGCAATCTTAATCAGCGAGATTATCGGAACTCTCGCGCGTGCTTACACACATTGTGGATTTCCCGCGCCGAACTTAGCTCTTGATTTTGCCGAGCAGCGCGCTTGGACTCGTAGCAGAACAAAACCGATGAGGCCGACGATTCGAACTCTCCGCAGTCCAGCGGAGTCAGGGCATTTACAATGAGCCTGAAATGGTGTCTGCGGATATTCCAACGGTTTTTGTCGTCGATGACGATGCCGACATACGCGCCTCGATACAGGACTTGTTGGGATCGGCAGGCTTACGATCCGAATGCTTCGAGACGGCGGAACAGTTTCTAAAGAGAACGCCTTGGGATGGTCCCAGTTGCCTCATATTGGATGTGAGCCTTCCTGGAATCAGTGGCCTGGATTTTCAACAGCAGCTGAGGAACACAGGCCTCGAGATTCCCATCATTTTCGTCACTGCGCATGGCAATATACCGATGACGGTGAGAGCAATGAAGTCAGGCGCGCTGGAATTTCTGACTAAGCCATTTGAAGATCAGGAACTGCTGGAGGCCGTTCAGCGAGCTCTAGTTCACGACTCCGCACGTCGGCTCGAGCAAGCGGAGCTTGCTGCCTTACGAAAACGCTATGAAGTCCTGAGTCCGCGCGAGCATGAAGTGATGGGACTTGTGGTTTCGGGAATGCTCAATAAGCAGATTGCTTCCGAACTCGGGATCAGCGAAGTAACCGTTAAGATTCACCGCGGCCAGGTCATGCACAAGATGGGGGCTCGATCTCTTGCCGAGCTTGTCAGAATGGCGGAGAAGCTCCTGCTTTTCCGCACGCGATAGCGATGTCGGCTCAATCTCTGGCAACGTCATCCCGTCTTACATTAATACCAAGGTGTGATTGCGCTTTCTTTTGCGTTGGATTATTTTCTTGCCAGTGTGGCCAAAGAGGAGAAGAGGAACGTGGTGGCGATCGTTGACGATGACGAGCAGGTCCGGCATTCACTTCACGACCTGATGGAGTCGGCTGGCTTCCGGAGCTTGGAGTTCGCATCGGCGGAGGAATTCCTGAACTCCGGCGAACGAGAGCATACTGCGTGTCTGATCACGGACATCCGTATGCCGGGAATGTCAGGTTTGGAACTCCAAACAAAGCTAAAACAGGAGCATTACAGAATTCCCATAATCTTCATTACTGCGCAAGGTGACGAAAAGATGCGGATGCAAGCTTTAAGGGCGGGAGCAGTAAAGTTTCTGACCAAACCTTTTGATGACGAAGTACTGCTCGAGGGTGTGCGAGTGGCACTCGATAGCTAAGCTTCTCGTTTCGCGGGAAGCATTTCTGTGGGGTAGTCCGTGGAAGGCTTCAACAAAGATCGGGCAAGCGAGCGGGGTCATCCTGAGTTTGACCACATTATAGGAAATAGCCTTCCACTGGAATTAGTGCTCGCTGAGGTGGAACGCGTAGCACCGACCGATTCCACCGTCCTGGTTCTTGGCGAAACGGGAACTGGCAAGGAGTTAATCGCCAGTGCTATTCATCATCTGAGCGCACGCTGCGGACGTCCGTTCGTGAAGCTGAATTGCGCGGCCATTCCTTTTGAGCTATTGGAAAGCGAACTGTTTGGTCACGAGAAGGGCGCCTTCACCGGAGCTCTCACCCAGAAGATCGGCCGCTTTGAAATGGCTGATACCGGGACCCTATTCCTCGATGAAATCGGAGATATTCCGTTGGCGCTACAGCCGAAGCTGCTGCGGGTGCTGCAGGAGCAAGAGTTCGAGCGCCTGGGAAGTGGCAAAACACATCGCATCAACGTCCGTCTGATTGCGGCGACGCATCGCGATTTAACCGAGATGGTCAGGCGGAAAGAGTTTCGCAGTGACCTCTACTACCGAATAAACGTATATCCGGTCGTACTGCCGCCCCTGCGGGAACGCCGTCAAGATATTCCTCAGTTGGTCTTGCATTTTGTCGAGATTTTCGCCCGGCGCATGGGCAAACGGATCGATCATGTGCCGAAAGAGACTCTGGAGGCGTTCACCTCGTACTCTTGGCCCGGGAACGTGCGCGAACTTCAGAACTTGATCGAACGGGCCGTGATTCGGTCGGACGACGGGGTGCTTGGGAATCCTTTGCCACTGTCGGACACGAATCCCGTAACGGTACCTCCTGCGCCCAGAACGTACTTGGACTCCCAACGAGCCTTGATCTTGCAGGCATTGCGGGCGACACGCTGGGTTGTCGGAGGACCCCACGGCGCCGCTGTGCGGCTGGGACTGAAGCGGACTACTCTAGGTGCCATAATAAAGAGGCTGGGGATATCGCGACCGCTCCCCAAAGACGACCCAAACGAGCTCGCCGACAACGAGGACAGGGAGTACCAACTAACAGCCTAATCAGATTCGGTGTCGTCAGCACCGTTTACCAAATCCCCCGGTTATGCAGCCTGGTGTGCAGTCGCTTCAATGGGTAAGGTGAAGTGAAATGTCGCACCTGGCCGGTTGTCGCAGGTGGCCCACAAGCGGCCTCCATGGGATTCGACGATCGATCGGCTAATCGCCAGTCCCAAACCGGTACCCTGAGGTTTAGTGGTGAAGAATGCATTGAAGATTTGATCCACCCGCTCTGGCGGAAGCCCCGTGCCGTTATCATGGACCGACACCATCACGTGACGATTCCCGTCTTCCTGTGACCTGATGCTAAGCGCACCACTGCTGCCCAAGTCTTTCATGGCTTCGATGCCATTGATCATGAGATTCATGAGAACCTGCTGCAATTGAATGCGGTCGGCTGTGATTTTGGGAAGCCCATCGGACAACTGACAATCGATTGCGATCGAGTAGCGCGCCGGCTCGCTGCGCAGAAGCATGATCATCTCTTGGATGACGTCATTTACGTCAACCAACTCTCGGTGCACAATGTCCTTTTTGAATAGCGAACCGATGCGACTGATGATGTCAGATGCACGCTTCGCGTCTCCGATGAGCCTGGAAGCTGCCTCGCGAGCCTTTACCACAGCGGGTTGGTCGCGATCAAGCCATCGCAGGCAGGCCTGAGCGTCAGTTACAGCTGCTGTAATCGGCTGCTTGATTTCGTGGGCGAGAGAAGCTGTCAGTTCTCCAATGGTGCTCACTCGGTTCAGATGTGCGAGATGGGCCAGTTCTTCCCGCATTCTCTCGCGCTCTTGCAGCGCCGCCTGCAGCTCGTCTTCGGCCTTCTGCCGGGTCAATTCGGCGGCAGCGCGGGAAGCGAAGATCTTAAGCAAGTCGATGGCGCGCGAGTCGGCCTCCATCGGCTTGTCGTCCAGAATTGCTAGGTGGCCGATGACGCGATTGCTGCGGTCGAGCATAGGAACGCCGAGGTAGCTTTCCGCTTGCCAATCCGCCAGAACCTTATCGAGAGGGAACAGGCCCTGCAGCCCTTGCCTGTAACGGCAAACCTCGCCATGAAGCACCTTTTCGCATGGCGTATCGGCGATGTCAAAATCGAAGTCCTCCCCAAAGCCGTCGCCCTTCCAGAAGGCCAGCGTGCGGGCATGCTTCTGGTCATCACAAGTGGTGACAAAGGCATAGCGTGCGCGCAGTGCCTGGGCCATGTGCTGCACCAGACTCTGGAAGAAGTCGCTGCCCGTGGTCGCCGCTGTGCCCACTACGAGAAGCCGGAATGCTTGCTCGGCCTGCTTTCTTTCAGTGATATCGCGGATAAAGCCAGTAAATACGCGGCGCCCGTTCGTGGTCAGTTCTCCGAACGAGACTTCCAACTGAAACTCCTGCCCATTCTTGCGAAGGCCAGTAAACTCGGTACCTTGCCAGTTGATATGCCGCTGGCCGGTAGCCAGGTATCGTCTGAACCCATTCTCGTGCAGTTTCCGCATGAACTCCGGCATTAAGACCGTCAAAGGTTTTCCAATCAATTCAGCCGGGTCATAACCAAAGACTCTCGTGGTAGCAGGATTGGCAAATTGAATCGCACCGCTCTCGTCCGCACTAACGACGGCGTCAGTGGCCGTCTCGACAACGACACGCAGAGCTTGTTCAGCCCGTTCCCGATCGTCGATGTCAGTGAGTAAGACGCACCAGTTCAGAATGCGTCCATCAGGATCTCGCAAGGGAAACCCGTGTACGCCGAACCAACGGTAGACACCATCGAAGCGTCGCAAGCGCTGCTTAACGTCGTAGGGCTGGCCGGTCTGGATTGCCTCCATCCATATCTCGATTGCGTGGGGAAGGTCATCTGGATGAACGGCATCGCTGGTACCCCACTTTCTCAAATCCTCTAACGTCTTGCCGAAGTACTCAAGATTCGGTTTGTTGACGGTTTCGACTTCCCCAGATGGCGCCATGACCGCAACGTCGTTGGTATCCAACAAATCTCGGGTGCTACGTTCCAAGGCTTGAGTCCGAACTCGAACTTGCGTTTCTAACCCGTTTGCCAGCTCGCGTACCGCTGCTTCCGTCTTTTCGCGCTCAGCGACCTGGATTTTGAGGTCCTCTATGTGCATCCGAGCTTGATACGCGGAAGAGGCAAATTTCCCAAGAGAGGCCATGACCCGGTCATCTTCTGCGTCGAACCTGCGGCGATCGCTGTGCATGATCGCCCAAATGGTTCCAACCGCCTCGCCGGCGACGTAAAACGGGACTAGCAGGCATTCTTCGGCTGCTGGAATGACGGGTATCAGATAGGGGTAGCGCCGCTCGAAATGTCTGAATAACAGAGTACGATTTTGATCAAGCACGTCCCCGCAGGGCCCGAAGTTGCGAGGGGTCCCACCTCCGACGTGCGGATTCCAAATACCAGCGATAGCCGGCCAATAGAACCTTTCGCCGCAAGCGTCCGGCGTTTTCCCATCCCGCGTCAGGAGGCTAAGGCCAGCGGAGTCGCACTGGGTAATATCCAGGATCGTTTCGGCTAATGTCTGAAAGATCGTGCCCGGCGAATCGGCCAACGTGCTCGCTAGTTTCACGAGTGCGCGGTTCTCCTTTTCATACTCGGGTGGACGCGATGGGCGGCGCTGCAACTCCTCCGTGCACAGGATCGACTGTAAAGAAGCTGCTTCTGGAATCGAAGTCTCCAATAGTGTGTCACTCTTCGAGTTGGGTGAGTTGGTCATGTTCTACTCCATGATGTACCGATGAGAACTCATTTGAGGTTCTCCGAGCCCATGTCGGCGTTAAACGAGAATTATGCATTTCATTTGCAGAACGCTTGAACCGAACCCCTTACGCGGACGAAGGGCGCTTTCGAGGACTCATGAGATCGGCTCACGTGGGGATCAACAGCGGAGGACTGTGTCACGTTCTCGCGCTCCCAGCGTGGACTCTGTGTTCGCAACGGTTATGGATGACATGACAAGAAAGGCAAAATTGGAAAGGCGGAAACGGGGCACAATGGCCCTTGCACCACTACAGCGCGCGCACGGGGCGGCTCGAGCTGCCTGAAATACGGTGGCGGGGCCACGTCCGACGGAATAGGGCCCTTGCGTTGAGGGAAGAATGAAAATCGTAATGACAGCCAGAGCTAGCGCTACACAAAGCCCGCATGCAAGCCGTCGATCTATTAGCATGCTCGCCGTTGGCTGCTCGCGGACAGTCACATCAAACTCCCGAATCGGCCCACTGTAGGAGCGAACCTTGTCCAAGATTCAGGCCAAAAATCGAATCAACCCCAGAGAAAGGAAATT
Source organism: Acidobacteriota bacterium (assembly GCA_003225295.1). GTDB lineage: Bacteria > Acidobacteriota > Terriglobia > Acidiferrales > UBA7541 > Acidiferrum. The sequence continues at coordinate 13,989 of QHYZ01000210.1, forward strand.
TTGAAGAATCATACGCTCGTCACACAGTCTCAGCAAGGTTGTACCCAGCTTCACTCGAATAATGGATTTGGCAACGTGATAGGCGGGCCCCTCTCTCGCCGCGCGGACATGCTCCTTCGCAGCGGCATCACTGGTATCGGAAGCATTTTCTGTCCAATCGGTACTCCCAGTGGAGCGTGGATGGAGAAGAGACGATTTCAAACAAACTCCAACGAGTTACGACCGGTGGCTATCGGAGCAGAGACCGAAACTCGCCCATGCAGTTGGTGCCGATCAGGTGAAGCATGTCATCGCGCTGACGTTGAATACCACTTTACGACAGATTGGAATGTAAGGGAGCAAGCGTTTGCCTTCTTTTCTGCCCACAACCCCAGCACCGAGAACTGGAGGTATGCGTGCAAAGAACTTGAGCTGGCAGAACGGGGACGAACGCTGAGGCCATCAACTCGGGCCGCCCACACAAGGAGTTGGTTATGTCGAAGAAATTTGCGGAGAAAAATTGCGGTGATTACTGGAGGATCCACACGGTATGGGCCTCGCTACCGCGAAGCGCTATGTTCAAGAAGGCGCTTGATCTTCTGGAGAGCGTAGAACTCCAACATATCCTGAGTCTCCCGAATACCACCGGTTTTTGACTCGGCGCTTCTGTTCAGTACCTGATCGCAACGCCTTTCGGGTCCGAGAGCTCGACGCTTTAACTGCAGGTTCGGTTCGTCTGTAAACTCCATTGTCATCTTTGCCATTGCTTCACTCCGTGGAACTCGGTGTATTAGTCGTGGAACTCCCGCCACCGGAACTCAGTGTTGTATGCGGTCTTGTGCCCGCTTAGGTTCGTGATCGACTCAAAAGCTTGTCCAACGTGAATCTGTCAGGCTCCCAGAACGCCAGTAAGAATGCTGCAGCGGCTGCCGAGAAGACCGAATAGTCGAATGGCGTCTTGATGCCAAGACCTGTGGCCATGCCTATAGCAAATGACAAAAGGAGAAGACCGGAGAGGACGGAAGCCATTCGCATTTTGAAGCCCGCGATAAGCAATATCCCAAAGAGTGTCTCCGCGACGGTGGCTGCCCATGCAAAGGACACCGTCAATGAACTGGGGAAAAGAGACGTCACCGCGCCCGTGTACTCCACGAAATGAGCGAAATTTCCCCAGGATACGTTCTTTGCTCCATTTGGCCCCCACAAGCCAAAACGATCAGCCACAGCGGATAGAAAGGAAGCTCCTAGCGCAAACCGGGCGAACAGACGGACAATCTCTGACCCATTCTCAGTGAGTTCCGCGGTTTTTGAATTCATACAAGACCCATTCCTTCGTCCCGATCGCTCAACAAACGGTTAACGGTCGCGCGAATTGTCGCTTCCGGGGAATCCTCGTAGAACAGGTCAATTCGATCGCCAGATTCAAGATTTAGCATTGCACCCCACTTTCGCTTCGTTCGTCCGTTGCAAAGACTCGCCATGTTAACCCGACCTCTATAAAAGAAATGCAACACGCAGGGTTTCCCAGTTGTCTGCGATTCTCCTTCACCAGGGACAAGCTGGAGAAATCGCGAAAACCCAGCTCCTCTGCGTGCGCATGTCTCTGCCACGATTGGAACGGAAACCGTGGCAACCCTTGTCAAAGTTAGTTCGTGCCTCCACGTAAGGAATATTGCTTTAGGCGAAATGATTTCATCGGAGAAATTCAATGCTCGCGTCCGAAGCTAGTGAATGGGAGTGAGAATCGGTGCTCCTTCATTTTTGATAAAAAATACAACGAACTTCGCTGGTTTCGTCTTACTCGTGTTACGGCTTACGGTATGAACGTCTTCAGGTGATTCGTAAAATACCTGCCCGGGACCAAGCCGCTGAAGCATGCCTCCGCGAACTTGCATCTCAACTTCCCCGTCGAGAACATAGACAACCGCGTGCGCATCATGCCGGTGGATCGCGTCGACGGCCCCTGGGGCGTAATTGACAGTAATGACTTCAATCTCTTTACCCGGTGCTTCCGGAAGCTGTTTCGTAAACAGCGTATTCACTTGCTGGGCATGCGCTGCCGTGGCAAATCCGAAGGTAAAGATAAATACAGAGAGGATGAGCTTCTTCATGTTATGCATCGCTTCTGTCCTTTCGGTGATGTGCTGCGATAACCGTAAGGTCCGACTTCGTCAAACGTCTAGCTTTCAATTTCGGGTTCCTTCCATTGCATATCCGATGGAGAGCACCCAAAATCAAGAGAGATCTCTTGGCAACGCCCTTTCAATACTTATTTCTTGCTGTTGTTCGGTCGAGAAACTCATGCATCAACGACCCAATCCGATCCACTTCTTCTTCCAACGCGAAATGGCCCGTGTCGAAAAGATGGAGCTCTGCGCTTGGAATATCCCTTTTGTAGAGTTCAGCACCCTCCACCGTAAAGATTCCATCGTTTTTGCCCCAAGTGATCAGCGTGGGGGGCTGTTGTTGACGGAAATACTCCTGCCAATCGGCATAGACATCCAGATTCCTTTTTGCGTTGTAGAGGATTGAAAGTTGGATCTCCTTGTTCCCCGGTCGGTCCTGATAAGCCTGGTCGATCACCCAATTGTCCGGGCTGATCTTCGACGGATCGCTGGCGCCATGCAGATAATGCCACTTGGTTCCTTCAATCGTCAGAAGCCAGTCGAGTAGAACCTGAGCGTTCTTTTCGCTCCGATCTTCCCAATAGTCAAATAATCCCTTTGCGAACTCCTTATTTAAGGCTTCATCATGGGCGTCTCCGTTTTGGACGATCATAGCGGTGACGCGTTCCGGATGCATGACAGCTAACCGGAAGCCAACCGATGCACCTATGTCCGAGAGGAATAGCGCATATGAAGAAAGATTTAGCTTCTCGGTGAACTTTTCGGTCACAGCCGCTAACCCCTCGAAGGAATAGTCGAAATCATTGACCGACGGTGCTGAGCTTTCGCCATATCCAGGGAAGTCCGGGGCAACGACATGATATTTATCCGCAAGCATGGGAATCAGATTGCGGAACATATGAGAAGACGACGGAAAGCCGTGCAAGAGCAAGACGGTGGGAGCATCTCGGGGACCGGCTTCGCGATAGAAGATTTCCAATTCCTCCACGTTTATCGTGCGATAGAAAACGGTCGGTGTAATCGTGTTCGAGTTAAGCGTGCGATTGAAAACGGTCGGCGTAATCGTGTTCGACATCTAAACTCTCCTTCGGCGCGTGAAATGCAACTTCGTGGGCGTTAGGCAATCCCCGAGTCCCCAGGGATGCACGAAACGACAGCGGCTAAGGCTCTAAGCAGCTAATCTTCTTGTCACTCTCTCCGATCCGCGGATGATCGTCTTTCCCTTGATCCGTTCGGTCGGGTTGAAGGCGGCGACGGCATCGTCGAGGGCAGCCACCTTGCCGATGTTTGTCCGCAGCCGACCATTCCGGACCCGTTGGACGACCTCACTCAATTGCGCGCGATCAGGAACGACGACGAAATCGATAGTCAGGCCGTCAGCGGGCCGCGCCTCGGTCGGGCCGGTGACGGTCACCAGCGTTCCTCCGGCGCGAATCACGCCCGCAGACCGCTTCCCGATGTCGCCGCCGATGACATCGAAAACCAGATCGACTTCGCCGACGTCTTCCAGCCGGCGGCGCGCCCGGCGCCGATGACGTACGCGCCGGCCTCACGTGCGAGCTGGGTCGCCATCGAACCGACTACGCCGGCCGCACCGTGCACAAGGACGCTCTGCCCGGCACGAAGGCGGCCGTGCTCGAACAGCCCCTGCCACGCGGTCAGGCCTGGCATTACGAGGGCCGCGCCCACGGTGAAGTCAACGTCACCCGGCAGCGCCACGAGGTTGCGTGCTTCGACGGCTACATACTCCGCCAGCGTGCCGTCGCGATACCAATCCGTGAGGCCGAACACCCGCTGTCCAATCGACAGCCCCGTCGTGCCATAGCCGAGGGCGGTGACCACTCCGGCCAGTTCGTGTCCGGGGATCGAAGGCGTCCGGTCACGGCCGACGCGATCCGTCCAGGTCGAGGGCCACGACAGCTCATCCCCAGTGAATCCCGACGCATGAATCTGAACAACGACGTCGTTTATCGCCGCCTGCGGCTCGGGCCGCTCCATCAGCTTCACCCCAGCCATTCCCGCAGCCTGATCCGTCACCACAATCGCCTTCATCGGTCGCCTCCCTGTGTCGAGTTCTTGCTTGTAAGGCAGCCGCTCCATCCGTTGTCCCTGGACGGGTTATCGGACAGAAACGGATCGATCAAAATCGTGGCCTCGCCCGCCTCGATGCGAAATGCGGAACGGCCGTGCCATGTCTGTTTCATAGGAATTGTCTCCTCGGTAATGTGTCTCTTTACTGGAATGCATGCCGCTGGCCAAAGTGATTTCGGCGGCACCGCTCTAGAATTGCGCGTAGCAACTTCGCTCAACTGGCGGGAATAGAACAATTAGGAGGAAGGGACCACTGACTTTCAATTGCACTGACGCGAACACTTCGCGCCAAGAAGGCATCCTGATGTCACACCGCCATGCATTCGACAGCTGATTGGATCAATCCCGCCGCAACTCGCGATTCTGTCATTGCGATCTGTCGTAATGTCCTTACATTCCGTGCCGAGTTTTTGGCCAACACTCACACTCGTGCGTATTTGGTCCGCCATGTGCAATGGCTTGAGTCAGAACGAAAGGTGCGTATCGAACCGACAGCAAACGTGAAGCTCATCCTTCAACCCGACGACAGCTTAAGTCCATTGATCAAGACGATTGACGGTGCCACCAGTTCGATTGAAATCGCGATCTTTCGATTCGATCGCGCTGGATATCCAGAGCGCAGTCGTACACGCCCTCATCGCAAATGCGAATCGCGGGGCAGAAGAGACCCCACCTGCTGATTGC
>QHYZ01000212.1 GCA_003225295.1 Acidobacteriota bacterium
GCCAACAAGGCATTCAGCGCCCTGGCGGTCTTGTCGCTGGCGCTCGGCATCGGGGCCAATACTGCGATCTACAGCTTCATGGAGTCGATTCTGTTGCGCTCGCTGCCGGTGGCCGATCCCGAGTCGCTGGTGGTCCTGAATTGGCATAGCCGGCCGCCCCAGGAAGGCAGCAGGGAATGGGTCATACACGGGTTACAAGGCTTGTTCTGGCCGGGCGACAAAGGCACCCTGGTCAGCGGGATCTTCCCATACGCCGCGTTCGAGACGCTTCGCGAGGGGAATCCGGTCTTTTCCACGCTCTTCGGATACTTCGACGGACTAAACCGTAACCTGGCCGTCCGCGGGCAGGCGGCGAGCGCCAGCTCG
>QHYZ01000211.1 GCA_003225295.1 Acidobacteriota bacterium
TCTTGGTGGCCATCTATCACATGTTTTCCGACCGAGTCTGCTACAACGAACTCGGAGATGTTTATCTGGATAAGCTCAACAAGCACCACCTCACGCGAAACCTGGTTCATCGCTTGGAACGTTTAGGCTATACCGTCACACTAGAACAGAAAGCGGCATAGAATGTGGCTATTTTCAGAGCAGCAGCAGAGCAGATAACAGGTGCTGAGGTTCAACGGGATCTGAGGGCAGGGCCCCATCAGCCTGTCCCGTCTCGGATCTGTGGTGTTCCAGAATGCCCGAGGCCAAGTTGAGCATGCCGGAGGCATTGACGGTGATGGTATCCCGAGGAAATTCATGAACCGAGCGCGTGCTTGTGATCGGTGACGCCGAATGAATCGGAAGCGTTGTCACTCCGTTGTTGCTGCGGCGAGCGTACGAAGGGGAGGGAGGAAGACCATGAGGATGCAAATGTTGAAATATTGGTGGGTTGGCTTGGCCATTACGCTGGGCCTGGCGACTGGCGCGCAAGCGAAATCCCAGCCGCATGCGGAACGCTGGACGGAAAAAGCCGCCAACGAGTGGTATGCGAAACACCCTTGGCTGGTTGGAAGCAACTACACGCCAGCGTCGGCAATCAATGAGCTGGAGATGTGGCAGGCGGACACGTTTGATCGCCCGGGTATCGATAAGGAACTCAGTTGGGCGGAATCGATTGGGCTCAACACCATGCGTGTTTTTCTGCACGACCTGACTTGGCAGCAGGATCCCGCTGGCTTCAAGAAGCGTATAGACACCTTCCTCCAGATTGCGGAAAAGCACCACATTAAGCCGCTTTTCGTTTTGTTCGATTCCTGCTGGGACCCCAACCCGCAGCTTGGCAAACAGCGCGAGCCGCGTCCAGGGGTGCACAATTCCGGGTGGGTACAAAGTCCGGGAGCGGAAGCATTACGAGATTCTTCACAATATCCCCGGCTGGAAGCGTACGTGAAAGGCATTGTCGGCGCTTTTGGACGAGATAAGCGCGTGCTCGCGTGGGACGTATGGAATGAGCCAGACAACATAAACCGTGGAAGTTACGAAGATTTGGAACCGAAGAACAAGGTCGCACTGATTCTAGCGCTTCTACCGAAGGTATTCGAGTGGGCTCGCGGGGCGCACCCAACTCAGCCTTTGACCAGCGGAGTGTGGAAGGGCGGCTGGTCCTCGCCGGACAAACTCGACGCCATGGAGAAAATCCAGATCGAGATGTCCGATGTGATTTCCTTCCACAGTTACGACAAGCCAGAGGACTTCGAAAAGCGCATTCTCTGGCTGCAACCCTATCGCCGGCCGATTCTTTGCACCGAGTATATGGCACGCGGCAATGGCAGCACGTTCCAGGGCTCCCTGCCCATCGCGAAGAAATATCACGTCGCCGCCATTAATTGGGGATTGGTAGCTGGAAAAACGCAGACCTATCTTCCATGGGACTCCTGGCAGCATCCGTATACGGACCGCGAGCCCGCCATTTGGTTTCACGAAATATTCCGGACCAACGGCATTCCTTACAGACAAGAGGAAGCTGAATTCATTCGAGAGATTATCGGAAGAAAGTAACCGTCTCCAGAGAGGAGAAACTCGACCAGACTCGAACTCGCGACCTCCGTATCACAGGCAGGCGGATATCCTTGACGTCAACAAGGCGCTCCTAAGCTAAAGGGCGCTGCTGCAATCACTTAGAATCGGAGAGCGTCAGGAGGACTTTTTCCGCGTCGCGCCGATCGCCACCGAGAGCATATGCATGCCCTAGCGCCGCGACATAGAATGGGTCGCCGTTAGTCGCCTCGACGGCCTTTTTGAATTCCGCGACAGCCTGCTCGGGCATTCGCTTTTGCTCGTAGGTCCATCCGAGAATGGTACGCTCCCATGGATCGTCAGGTTGCGATTTCAGGAACTTTGCCGGCAGGCGGCCTGCCTCATCGTAATCCCGGGCGGCGAAGCTATGCCAGCAGAGGCAGGAGTCTGGGTCTGGCCGTACCATTCGGGACGGTTCTCGCCGTTATCTAATCACCATCTGAACTTCAAGGCGATCGACGTGGATTTGCCCAGTGTAATCTTAACCCAAGCTTTAAGCATCAATGATGAAGGCGATATCGTTGGCCGCTACCAAGTAGGAAGCGTAGGCCACGGTTTTCTTTTGAGCGACGGCACGTTTACAACGATCGACTACCCAGGCGGCATCAGCGGCACTACTCAGGCTCATGGAATTAACCCGGAGGGTGTTGTCGTCGGACTCTATACGGGTCACGGCACAATCGTCGGCGGCGACGCCTTTCGAACCCGCGCCTATCTTCGGGATGCGTCCGGCAACTTTACCGCGATTGACTTCCCTGGCGCAGAAAACACGTTCGCCATCAAAGTTTCACCGACAGGCCAAGTCGTGGGCTGCTACCACCACCAGGGTAGCGATTTTGCGGTTTCCGGGGGCGGTACAATGCATGAGTACCTGTATCAGAGCGGCGCATCCCCATCCTTCGCCGTGCCTGGCACCATGCACAACGGAATCACACGGCATGGCCGAATTATCGTTGGCGTGGTCTTTCCGACCCCCACCACCTTCTACGCCTACAACGTGGAGGACGGAGACTATCAACTTCTCGACATACGGAATTTTATTTCGTCGGATGCCCGAGACGTTAATCCCTCCGGCGAGATCGTCGGATTTTTTGTCGGCTCTGCGAATAAGCATGGCTTCCTGCGCGGAAAAACCGAGTTCACTACCATCGACTTTCCAGGGGCAGATGTGATTTCAACACGAGCACGCGGTATCAACCCTCAGGGTGACATCGTCGGATTCTATGTATCTAAAGACGCCTCAGGGGTATCGCATACGCACGGATTCGTCGCAACGACTAACAAGGACGAAGAAGAAGACAACTGACAGCACCAGCCAACTCGCATATCTGTCCATGACGTCATGGTCGATGCCAGTATCCGATGCCGAGACGGGGCTTGCTGGAGCTATCCGGGGACGCGGGGGAGACCCGGGCTATTAATAACGTCTTCTCGGTGATAGAGGTCGCACGCCCACACGAGCGTTTCACGTCGGGCGGCGCGAACCAACCCAGCAGTCTCTAGTGTGGCACACATTCGCTGTGGCGGGTGAACAAAGGCCCGAAACATATTGCCTCTCAACCGCCGCAAGAAGTTCTGCATCCCAATCATGACGCGTACGTACCAGCGATCGCGGGGGTACGTGAATGCCAGCAGTTGGCGTGTCCGCGCTGCTGCTGCATGGAGCAATGCCTCAGCATGCGGGTAGCAACAGACCACGCGGTCGAGTGTTAGCACGTCGGCGTCGGGCAGGCCGTCTGCGATCAGGGTGAAGTCGCCGAGAAGGAATTTCGTGGGACGTGACGCGTAGCGCGGCTCTACCTCTCCCCGCGCCACTTCGAGATAAGCAGGCGACGCCTCCACAAGTGTAGCGCTCGCAACGCCGTTGTTGGCCAGCTCCGCACTGACGATCCCAATCCCGCCGCCGACATCCACGAGGCTTTGTCCCGTGAGCGGCCAGTGCCGGAGTTCTCCAAGCATGACTCGGGTGATGCCCTCCGCGCCATGGCGCCGGTAGCGCCGCAAATCGCGATCTGCGACCTTCCGGCCGAACTGTGCCTCCGCAGCGCAATAACGAGTGCAGCATGCCATAGAAACCTCTCGACGAAACGGAAACAGGCCCCCAAAACCCCGTCACTACGCTTGCTCAACCTGGCGTTCGCGATTGGACGTTCTGCTTCACGCCGAACGGCAGAGGCGCATTTTCATTCAACTCTGCAGTAGCAGTAGAGGAACTGCTGCGTTGTGCCGAACGGAGTCTGATGCAATTCCTTTGAACTATCCACCAGTCGAAAACGAATGCCGAATTGTTCGTGCAGTGCCTCTGCGTCATAGAGCGCCACGTCGAGTCCGCTGCACATTGTGGGACCCTCGGGTCCGAATGTGCTGACGATCACATGGCCTCCGGGCCTGACCGCATGAGCGACTTGTCGAACATAAGCCAGGCGTTCTTCCGATCCCGTCAAGAAATGGAATACCGCGCGGTCGTGCCACACGTCGTACGTGTTTGGGGCGAGCTGAACTTTGGTAATATCGACAGCCAGCCAACAAACTTGCACTGCGGCCAACCCCAATCGCTTCCTGGTCACGTCGATCGCGGTTTGCGAAACGTCCAAGACGGTGATGTTCTGGTAGCCGCGCGCGAGGAGATCGTCGACGAGCGTGGATTCGCCGCCTCCAACATCAATGATGGATGCTGAGTATGTATCAGCTGAACGCTCTATCAGAGCGAGCGAGGTTTCAAGATGGGCGCGATACCAACTGACGGCGTCTGGCGCCTTTGTTGCATAAACTTTCTCCCAATGGCTTTTTGGATCCATAATTGCCCGCCTAACGCGGGTTCGTGTCCGACTGCTGGCTAGAGCTTTCCAGGATTTTTTCCAGTCGATCCAAGTGATCCTGGAGTTCGCTCAGTTTGACGCGCTCTGCTCGCAGTTGGTCCTCTGCTTCCGTTTCTCTTATTTGTCTTTGTTGTTCTTCATTCTCCAGCGAGGCGAGTTTTGCCTTAAGCCGGGGAAGCCAATCCTCGATCTGTTTCCGTTCCGCAGGAGGGTTCTCGCTGTGGCTTACGAAATCTTCGTCCTGCTTAATATCAGATGTTAGATTAGTCCGATTAGATTGCGTCTCGGCGAGTCTTGCGCGGGTGTCATCGAGCCTTTGCGAGGCGCGCGCGACGATTACTTCCTGGCCCTGCAAGCGATAGAGAAGAGTTTGTGCTCTTTGCGCGCCAATCGTCGTGGTCTGCAAATCGTGGCGGAGTTGCCGGACCTCCGTCAGCAGAGCCTGCAAAGTTTGTGAGTCGGTTGAGACGGATTGAGCTAAAACAGGCGCTGCAATAAGCAAGAGACCCAGGATCAATAGGCAAAAGCGATGCATGGGCGCCTCCTAATGAATTCTATCTCCAAGTCTTCGATATTCAGCACTCAAAGCTAAATTCGCGGCAAGCGCAACCAGGACGCGGGTCGACGACGTTGTACACTGCAGGTATGGCCGAAACCGCCATCTTGAAACGTACTGCTGTCGTGCGCCGCGGCCGAAGGCTCGAACACTTCACCATCGCCTGGAATGCCATGGAAGGCCTGGGGGCCGTCGTCGCAGGTGCAATCGCCGGCAGCATTTCGCTCGTAGGTTTTGGAATGGATAGCTTCATCGAAGTGACATCCGGGTCAGTTTTGCTGTGGAGGATGTCCGTTGACGCACAAGTGCAGCGCCGAGAATTGAATGAGAGGCGGGCCCTGAGGATTGTCGGCGTTTGCTTTCTTGTGCTGGCAGCCTACATCACCTACGAATCCGTATTGGAGCTGTGGTCCCGTCGGGCTCCCGAACACAGCATTCCGGGAATCGTTCTGGCCTGCGTCTCGTTGGTTGTGATGCCCTTGCTCTCAAGAGCAAAACGAAAGGTAGGGCGCGCTTTAGGCAGCGCTGCCATGCATGCGGATGCGAGACAAACGGAGTTCTGCACCTACCTGTCGGCTATTTTGCTAGTGGGACTACTGCTTAATGCATTCTTCGGTTTGTGGTGGGCCGATCCGGTAGCGGCGTTCATCATGGTTCCCATCATTGCAAAAGAGGGAATCGAGGGATTACAGGGCAAAGCCTGCGACGAGTGTTGCGGCGGGATTGCTGAAGGATGAGCCCGGTCTTGGCGGCCCTTGCAGCCAGTGCGACGACGCTCGCAGCCACCAATGTTGACGACATCTTTCTGCTCACGCTGGTCTTCGCGCGCCGCGTTTCCACGCGACGGATTGTGGCAGGTCAATACCTTGGGTTTGCGGCGATTGTAACGGTGAGCTTTGCTGCGGCGTGGACGGTGGGGCCTACCTCGGGGCCCTGGTGCAGCCCCCTCCGCACGGACCGTGACCAGTCGTGACCAGACGCTTACCGTAGATGGTTCAAGATAGATGTACGGCCAACAGCTGTACATCTATCTTGATTTGTCCGCCTATTCGCCGTACACTTTGAGGCTGGGGGACAGGCATGGCACGTATCCGACGTCAGCAACACTCGCGAAAGGAACAGCGCTTGGAAGCCAGGGTCACTCCTGAGCAGAAACGTCTTATCGAGCGCGCAGCAACATTGCGTGGCACAACGATAACCGAGTTCGTAGTTAGAAGCGCTCAGGAAGCGGCGACGAACACGATCAAGGAGTTCGAAGTTTTGCATCTGCGGGAGGAAGCCCGCGACGCCTTTGTAAATGCGGTTTTGAATCCACCCGCACCGAACGATGCTGCTCGCGCAGCTGCAGAACGCTACAAGAAGCAGATGGGGCTCTAATTGGCCAAGAAGCAAGAACCTCGCTTCGCCCTTGAGCCGCTCGGAGAAAAACAGCACCGGGCGGCTTTTTCATGTGACGTGGAAGCACTTGATTCCTACCTGCACAAGCAAGCCGGGCAGGACGCGAGAAAGCGCGCGGCGGTACCGTTCGTCGCGACCACCGACGGCCAGACGATTGCGGGCTATTATACGCTTTCCCAATTCGCCATAGGGCTAGACGCAATTCCCGAACAGGTTGCGAAAAGGCTGCCGAAGTATCCGATGGTATCTGCGACCCTTCTTGGCCGTCTGGCTGTGAGTACCGAATTTCGCGGGCGAGGCCTCGGAGAGATCTTGCTCATGGATGCCCTCCACCGCAGCCTTGATTCGAGCAAGCAGATCGCATCGGCTGGCGTTATCGTAGACGCAAGGGATGAGTCCGCGGCTGGATTCTACAGGAGATACGGATTCGTTGAATTGCCCAAAATTGAGAAACGACTCTTCCTGCCTATGGGGACTGTCGAGCGATTGTTTCGGAAGGGCAGATAGCGGGCGTGGCATCGCCTAAGAACTGATAACGAAACAAGAGACCGTTCTTCGCAACAAGAAAGGCACCTCGATGGCATCAGCACTACACCAGCTCAAGATATTCATTTTCTGGAGAGCTATCGTGGCAAATTCTCGTCTAACAGGTTTTATCGGTTTTCTTTTGCTTGCCTCTTGCGCGTTCGTCATTCCCAGCAATCTTCGCGCACAAGGAGAAGGTTCGCTTCTTGTCATGCCCGTCCCCGCACATGTTGTGCAGCGTGAAGGCGAATTCCTCATCGACGGAGCTTTTGGTATTGCTCTGAAGGGCTATAAGGAAGCTCGTCTTGAACGAGCACAGCAGCGCTTCCTGGATACACTTTCGCGGGAAACCGGGATCCCGCTCTGGCGCCAAGCAGTCCTCAACCCACCGCACTTCACAGTTCAAACTGCGGGACCGAGTGCAGCCGTCCAGCAACTGGGTGAGGACGAATCTTACCACCTCGAGATCTCAACCACCGATGTCCAGTTGACGGCGCCCAATCCGATCGGGGTGCTTCGCGGACTCCAGACCTTTCTCCAATTAGTAAGGATCACCCCGAGAGGCTTCAGCGTTCCGGTCGTTACTGTTGACGACAAGCCACGCTTCCCTTGGCGTGGACTTCTGATCGACTCTGGACATCGTTTTGTACATATCTCCGCTATCAAGCGGAATCTAGACGGCATGGAGGCGGTCAAACTGAATGTCTTCCATTGGCGTTTTGCGGACAATCAGGGCTTCCACATCCAGAGCAAGAAATTTCCACTATTGCAGGAAAAAGGTTCCGGCGGCTTTTATTACTCCCAGGACGAAGTCCGGGAGATTATCGCGTACGCGAGCGACCGTGGCATCCGGGTGGTCCCAGAGTTTGACATGCCCTGCCACACAACATCATGGTTCCTTGGCTACCCCGAGTTGGCCAGCGGTCAAGATCCCTCCCACAGCTCGGCGATAGATCCCACACGCGAAAACACGTACAAGTTTCTGAATGGATTCATTGGTGAGATGGCTGTTCTATTCCCCGATTCCTACTTTCACGCGGGAGGAGATGAATGCGACGCCAAGGAGTGGGAGGGCAACCTGCGCATTCAGGACTTCATGCGGGCGCATGCGATTAAGGATGGCGCGGCACTGCAAGTGCTCTTCACAGCCAAAATTCAGAAGATTATCGAGGGCCGCAAGAAGATCATGGTGGGATGGGACGAAGTTCTTCAGCCCGATACACCCAAAGATGTCGTCATTCAATCCTGGCGCGGGCCAAACTCGCTGGCCGAGGCCGCACGGAACGGTTACCGCGGAGTGCTCTCGTCCGGCTACTACATCGACTTGAACCAGTCAGCAGCGGAGCATTACCTGGTGGACCCGTTAGGGGACAGCGCTGCCACGCTCACATCGGATCAGAAGGCCCTCGTTCTCGGCGGAGAGGCCACCATGTGGACAGATATTGTCTCCGATGAAAACATGGACAACCGCATATGGCCGCGTTCCGCTGCCATTGCTGAGCGCTTATGGTCTGCCCAACAGGTTCAGGATGTCGATTCAATGTACCAGCGGCTCGCGATCATATCGCGGAAGCTCGGTTACTACGGTCTGCGGCACCGACTTATCACGGATGAAATGCTGGAGCGCATGAGCGGCGAATTGGATCCAGCGCCCTTGAAAGTGCTTGCGGCCGTAGTACAACCTCCCAGGTTGTATGAGCGTCAGGAACTGCGGACCTTTACTGACTTTACGCCGCTCAACCGTCTTGATGATGCGGTGCCACCGGAAAGCGACACAGCCCGCGAATTTAACGAGATTGCTAGGCGGATTGCTTCAGGAAAGGCGACACCCCAGGAGTGGCAACAGGCCCGAGAATGGCTCGGGTTGTGGCGGGATAACGATGCCAAGCTGCAGCCATTACTGAGGCGATCGTACTTGACCCAAGACTTGGCGCCAGTTTCGCATAACTTGTCCCGGATTGCAGAGATCGGCCTGCAGGCTTTGGATGATCTGCATGAAAATCGTCTCGTCAGCGCAGATTTGCGGCAGCGAAATATCGAATTTCTGAAATCCTCCGGAAAACCACAGGCGGTGCTGCTGCTTATGGTAGCGCCTTCGGTAGAGCTGCTCGTGCAAGCAACCAGAGCCCAGAAGTATTTCTTTCTGGCTTGCTGCGTAAAGGGGAATTGGTGAATACGTTTCGGAAAATGAAGATTACCCTAGAGCTTGCTACTGCAATCTTGTTTATGGAAAGCCATCGGTCGTGGCGACCAATCCGATGACGACCTGCAGGCAGTCCGGCCGGCCATCACGGCTGTAGCCGCGTTTGGCCTTGGGATTCTGCTCCATCGCGCCTTCGAAGTAGGTGCTGGTCAGGTCATAGAGCAAGACTTCGAAATCGACTTGAAACAGATCCGCCCACTTCTTTCTCAAGTACGTGAAGACGTCTTGTTTGTGCTCCAGAATCCGGTCCAGGCAACGATATAGCCGATCTTTGTCGGCGATGACGAAATCCGTACTCAGCAACTCATCCATCGCGCTGGACAGAAACCAATGCCGGTGCAAATAAGACTCACTGCCCGGCGCGATCAGCCGATTCACGACGAGCAACTGCAATACTTTTTCCCAACCGATCGATTCGCGTCCTTCGGCGAAACGTTCTTGCCAAAACTGGTCCAGTCCCAACTCCCGCCACAGCTCACAGGCCAACCAACAGTTCCCGAATACGCGCGGCCGTCTCAACTCCAATTCCCCGAGCCGCACTTGAATCCCATTGCTCACACCTGTGGGAATGGCGTGATCGTCCGGAAATAAGCTCATCGTGGCGTACTGCTTCTGGTCTTCGTCGAATACGGCCAGGCTCTTTCGCCATGCTTCTTCTTGCTTGTCGTTGATTTCTCCCAGATACAGCACCGTTCGTTGTGCCGTGCCACCCGTTGCCAACCGCCGGTTCTCCACAACGCTGAAGTAGCGGTGAACTTTCCCGTCTTTCTTGCGCTTTGTGCTTCGCAGAAACATCCACTGACACAATGCCAAAATCTGTCGCGATAGAAAAGAGGGTAGGTCTTCACCGCAAGCTTCACTGCGAAGAGCGTGTTGCAGTGGCTGGATTTACACGGCGTGAGTCCCCGAAAAAACCAAAAATCGATGCTCGACTGCGAAAGTCAGGATGAAGCCCCACCCGCCCCACCGACCCGGTTTGGAGATCTGATGGTGCCGGGGCACCGGATCGCGCTACAGCATAGTTGAACCTGAATCCTGCGCGAAAAAGCAGGATATCGAGGCTTGGGTTAAATGCCATTTAATTTCTTGACGCACCATTATGGTGCATACTGGTGCTATGAAGTCCAGAAACAAAACGGTGCGCCAAAGCATCAGCCTCCCAGCACACATTGCGACTCAGGTTCGCAACTTAGCCAAGACGCGCAAGCTCAGTTCCAACCGAATGCTGGCGGAACTCATCGAAAACGGTATCGAGGCTGAGAAGCGTAAGCAGCAGGAGTTTTTCAAACTTGCAGAGCGTTTCCGCAACGCCACCGACCCAGAGGAAGCGAAGCGGCTTGGTGATGAATTACGCCGGATGGTCTTTGGCGACTGATGGCGAAGCAAAACGAGTCCGACGATCACTTCAGGACGGAGCGCTCTGAGGCTTTACGCCAGTTGAGATCGGACGTAGCCCGTTGTCGACAGCGGCAACGCGCGCCACAGTGATTCGCATCCGGCGCGCGTGAGCACCCCGAAATCTTCTTGCGGCGCGAGGGCTCGCCAATCTGAACTTGACTCGCGTAATCCGTCGCCGTAAGCTAAGAATTCTTAGTATGGGACGTAAAGCGCAAAAGAACGATTCGTTGCCCGGTTCACTGGACATGTTAGTTCTGCGGACGCTGTCGCGGCGCGACCTCCATGGATACGGCATAGTCCAGTACATTCAACAATCGTCCGACAATGAGCTCCTCGTCGAGGAGGGCTCGCTGTACCCCGCTCTCCAGCGGCTGGAGCTAAACGGCTGGATCGACGGTGTCTGGGGCGTGACGTCGAATAATCGGCGGGCGAGGATCTACAAGATCACGGCGGCTGGCCGCAAACAGCTGGCCG
>QHYZ01000213.1 GCA_003225295.1 Acidobacteriota bacterium
CCTGGTCTTCGATGAGGCTAGGAGGCTGACCCGCCCAAGGCGTGTGGATAATCACTTCCACATCGGAAATGTCCGGTAACGCGTCGAGGGGAATATGGCGCAGAGCCCAGATTCCCGTGAGCACCAGCAGGACTGTTCCCATGAAAACGAGGAAACGATTTTGCGCGCACCAATCAATCCACCGTGAGATCACGTTACATGCCTCCCGTGGCATTCACGCTCAATTGCTTGCTCGCGATGAGTTGGCCATTCTTTTTTGCGAGGATGGTGACTTGCCATGTTCCGCCGCTATCAAGCTGTCCCGAACCTTCATAGAGACCGTTGCCCTTGTCGCTGAGGGTGACGGGTGTACGCATCGATGCCATGCCCATCGCGGGCATCGCCGGCATGAAAAATGTCACGCTGACTTCCGCGCCGGAGATAGGTGCTCCACTCGCATCTGTGAGTTTTACGCGGAATACGTTGCTTCCTTTCCGCGGTGTGGTCGGATCAGAGCTTAATTCGACAATTCCTTGCGGTGCGTTGGTAGTTGACGCCGCACCCGCGCCGGGCGGAGGGGGAACAAACGAACCGAGCGCAGCCTGAAGCTGGCTCTCGGAGTCGATCAGGAAGTTTGCGGAGGTAACAATCTGCTCCCCCGCTTTCAACCCCTTCAGCACGATAAGATCGTCACCCACGCGGGAGCCCAACTGCACCTCGCGTGGTTCGATGTAACCGTCGCTACGCTCGACAAAAGCAATCGCGCGAGTGCCGGACTGCAGGACGCCCGTTGCGGGGATAACAAGCTGGTTCCCCATCGGGACCTTCAGACTTACGTTGACGAACATGCCGGGTTTGAGTTGCAACCCAGGGTTGGAAAAGACGACGCGCACTTTGGCCGTCCGCGTATCCATGTCCACTTGCGGATAGATAAAGTCCACGCGGCCAGTAAACGTCCGGCCCGGATAGGTATTCACGGTGAGCGTTGCAGGGGCGCCAACCCTTATACGTTCGAGATCGTTCTGGAAGACTTGGGCCTGAACCCAAACTGTGGAAAGGTCGGCGATGGTGTAGAGACGCATTTCCGGCTGAACGGCAACGCTGGGGAGTGCATTGCGTTCGGTGATGTAGCCGGAGACCGGAGAATCGACTTCCAGTTCCTGTTGCACTTCGCCGGTGGATTCGAGGCGAGCGATTTCTTTTTGCGGAACGCCCCACTGCTTGAGACGTTCCGCAGCCGCGTCGAGCAGCGATGCTGCGCCGAAGGCGACACCTTGCACCGTACTCTGCGCCACTTGCTGCTGATTCTGCTTGGCCACTAAGTACTCACGTTCGGTGGCCACTAGCTCCGGGCTGTAAACTGTGAATAGCGGCTGCCCTTTCCGGACGTATTGGTACGTGGCATCGGCAAACACTTTTTGGATATAGCCGGAAAACCGCACTTGGACGTAGGCCAGTCGCTGTTCGTCCACAGCGACACTGCCAGTGGTGTGAATCTCGTCTGCGACCAATTTCCGTTCGACCTTGCCAGTTTTCACCCCGATGCTCTGCAACCGTTGCGGAGAGATCTGCATCGGAACCAGCGGCGCTTCTGTCGATGCGGGGGGTGTGGCCATCGAGCTGGCCATAGAATCCTGCGTGGTGGAATTCGAGGCCTTGGTTTCTACGTTCGGCATCGGCTTCGCGGTGCGATAATGCAACCACAATCCAACAAGGACGACGGCGAGAACGATGTTTCCAATCAATGCCAGCAAAAATCCGATGCGATACGTTCTCATCACTTCGCTCCTTCTTCATGCAATGACAGTCCAGTGAGTTGTTCGAGCCGCGCGATGGCAGTCTCGTATTCGGCCATGTTCTGCCAGTAGTCCTCGTCCAGATGCAGGACATCGAGAAACGCCGTTAGCAGCGCCTGAAACTCTTGTTTGTTCGATTGGTAGGCCACGAGACCCGCTTGAAATTCGGAACGCGCCTGCGGTGACAGCCCTTCACGGTGAATCTTGAGCAGTTCCGAGGTCTGCTGCACGATCACGTATTGCGAGCGCAAGTCCCCAGCGAGTTGCTGCGATTGCGCCTGGAACTCGCTTCGAGCACGAAGCTGCTCCGATTCGGCTTGGGCCAGTTCGGGGCGTTGTTTGCGGCTGCGATAGATCGGGACCTTGATGCCAACGCTCAGCATGTAGTAGGCGCGGAACTGGGTGGGGTCGGTGCGTTGCCACATGTACTGCACGTTGAAGTCGGGATAGAAGTCCTTGCGGGCGAGGTCTATCTGCAACGACTGCTTGTCGATCATTTTCTGTGCGCTGGCGATTTCCGGATTCTGTACTTGTGCCGCGGCCAGAAGATCGGCGTACGTTTGCACAAGAGGTGTTTCGAGGAGATCGGCCGGCTCGATGTCCGGTGATTCCTGTGAACGGTTGAGGAGTTGCTTGAGCTGGGCTTCGAGCTTGCCAACTTGAAGGTGATGCATGGCGATTTCGCGAAGCAGCTTCGTTTTTTGAAGTTGCGCCTGGAGGACGTCCTGCTGTGTTCCCAAGCCGGAACGGTAGCGGGCGTCGGCGGCCTGTTCCACTTGCTTGAGAAGCCCGCCGTCCTCTTCGAGGATTGTGAGTGTTTTGGAGAGATACGCGAGCTGGAAATAGAAGCCCTTGAGTTCAGCGAGGACGGCGCGGCGCACGGACTCGATTTGTTGCTGCGAAACGTCCGCGTCGCGTTTCGCAATCTCGCCCTTCAAGCGCAACTTGCCTGGATACGGAATATCTTGCGAAACACCGAGGCCAAGGTAGGCGAAGTCGCTGTTGGTATAGCCGGCGAAGGGGCGAGGGCTGCCGACGCTGACATGCTGCAAATTGAATTGCGGATCGGGCAGCGTGGAAACCTGCGACGGCACCTGTTTCGCGGCCTGCCAGCCTTGCCGCGCCGCTTCAATCTGCGGATTGTTCTTCTCCGCTTCCACGAGCAAATCGGAAAGCGGAGTGACCGTTCCCGCGTGCGACGATATGGACTCCTGCGCGAAAACATTTCCCCCCGAAACAGCGAAAAGCAAAATCACACAAAGACTTCGAATAAGAGCTGCGCAAGACAATCGTGCACCGGGATTCTTTCTCGCTATCGAAAACATCTTTTTCTCCTGTACGTGTGTAACGAAGCCGCGGACTATCGGCGAGTCAGCCAACAGGGTCACAGCCGGAAGACGTCGGCGGATCAGAGGGACAGTGGAGACACAAATAGAGACAAGACGGTGCGTTGCCGCACCGTTGAGCAGCGGATCAGATCAGCAGAGAAGAGTGAAGAGTGTACAGCTCCGGAGGCGAATGCTGCGGAGCCTCAAAATCCAAGCGAGATGCTTCGGGGTACGTTATTGCCTGAGGTGAAGCAAGAATATCGGTCACAACCAGCACAGGCGCGTGGAGCGTCGCGTGCGGAACGGGGAGCACATTCGGTGACTGCGCCGAAACCATCCCCTTGCAGCAATCGTGACTCTGATTCGATGGATCGCAGGGCATGGAACCACAGCACTTCATACTCTGTTGGTCTTGCGTCATCGCGGACATGCAGTCCGCAAATTGCAGGCCCAACAGTGCGACCACGGCCAAAACTGCAAATAGTCTCTTGCCCAACATGCTCATTCAACTCTAGGCGGATTAGACGCGCGAGTCAACGAAAGGATACACCGTTGGCTGTCGGATCGGCAGTGGCAGGAGCGACGGGACTCTAACCCACGACCTCCTGCGTGACAGTCAGGAACTAGGTAATCACGTGAGACGTCACCTCTGGGTTGCTGCACAAACTGCTGCACAGACGCTTCCCTGAACCCCCTGAAATGCACCAAAACGGATGCATGACTCCTCGGACGCAATAGATAACTTGGTGGTTGAGGGGCCGCCGAAGGCAGGGTTTGAGTCGTTGGCGATCCGCTCGTGGCAGGACTCTTTTGTGTTTGCGAAATCGGGATGGAGTGGCGAATGGTAAGGCTTTGCGTATCGACCAGAATTTCTTTAACCAGCAACCGCAGAATTTGTTGGCGTTCACGAACATCCAACGTCTTCGCGCGCGCATGCAGTTTTTTCCGGAATGCACTTAGATTTTCCGCAAGCTGCAAGTATTTCGCTTTGTCCATTGCTCCTGTCTCAAGCGATTGAAGTTCTGCTTCCACCGTTTTTGCTCTCTTATTCAACTCCGGCATTCTTTCACGTAATTGCGACAAACTGAGCAAGCCTTCCTGATAAGCCGTGATCAGTCGTTCGCTATTGTTCCCGAGACGCGCTTGTTCGCGTCGTAGTGTTTCTTGACGCTGTTGTCGAGGATCCGTGTTTCGTATGGCCTCTTTTCGCCGATCTATTTCCGCTTGCAGCAGCGTGTCATTCTCCAGCAAGCCGATGATCTCATTCCATACCAATGGATCCAAGTAATCTTGGCGGATCGGTCGGTTCGTGCACAACGCCCCTTTGAGCTGACGGTGAGCATCTGAGCCGCTACACCGATAGTAGTACAGCCTCCGTCTGGTTGTGCGTACAGAACACCGATACAATGCATAGCCACACTTCTGACAGACCAGCATCCCTTGCAACAACGTCGGCTCTAACGTTCTACGCTGGGCATGATGCTTGTTTCTTTCCAACTGTTCTTGTGCCAAAGCAAAGGTCTGTTCACTCACCAACGCCGGAACAGGCACGGTAATCCACTCCGATCGAGGACGCTCGTGACCTGAGCTGTTGCTCCTTTTCGGCATTCCATTCCGCTGACGCAGGGCTCGCGTGATGCGCTGCCGCGGCCGCTGTTCGGTTTTTCCGTAACAGGCCTTACCTTGGTATGCCGGATTGCGCAGGAGGCCCCATACCGTCGATCGTTCCCATCGTGTTTTTCCTGTTCTTGTCGGAATTCCGCGCTGGTTCAATAAACGTGTAATCGCTCGGATATTGAGCTGTTGTTTGGTATACATCTCGAACACCATGCGAACCACGGCGGCTTGGCTTTCCAGCACTTCATAGTAAGCGGCAGAAGTGTCCGTCTTCTTCATATAACGGTAGCCGTACGGAGCTCCGCAAAGTACATTCACCACTCCCTGCTGCGCTTTGTGTCGCTTTCCTCTTCTGCTCCGTTCCGCGATCTGCGCACGTTCGTATTCTGCAATCATTCCCTGAAACTGCACGACCAATTGATCCTCGGGGCTGACACCAGCGGGAGACTTCAGAAAAACAATGTCCACTCCACATCGCGATAGTTCTTCCGTCAACAAAACTTGGTATGCGTATTTGCGGCTGAGCCGATCGGGCGAGTAGATCAACACCGTGGCCATTTGCCCTTGTGCCGCCAAATCACGAAGCGTTTCCAGACCAGGCCGCTGTAAACTCGCACCACTATACCCTTCGTCTTGGAAGACCCATTCCGGCGGCACCACGTATCCGTTGGTCTTCGCATATTCCATCAGGGCCGCTGCCTGACTGGCGATCGTGTGGTCCTGCTTTTGACGGTCCGAGGAAACCCGTGTATAAATCGCAGCTGGTTTGTTCATTTGCTATCTCCTGCAACGGATTTAATTCCGCAGATCCAATCGGTCGACGTAGGGGAGGCACGAGAAATTCGTAGGCTTGCTCGATTTTTTGAGGGAGCAACCGATCGAAGCGATATTCGAATTGAATCGCGTGGCCGTCGAGTGCAGGCCGTTTAGCCACGTCTTTTTCTCTGCGGCAAAGCCGCAAGTAATGCCCGACTCACGATCTCGCTCAACGGCAAATCTGTGCGGTTCGCGAAAGCGCGAAGGCGCCGAACCAAGGCTTGCGAAAGTTTCACGGTAAAAGCGATCTTGGTGTCGCCAACGAGAAGGGGTTGTT
Organism: Acidobacteriota bacterium; assembly: GCA_003225295.1. GTDB lineage: Bacteria > Acidobacteriota > Terriglobia > Acidiferrales > UBA7541 > Acidiferrum. The sequence goes on from QHYZ01000213.1 coordinate 5,814, forward strand.
TCAGATGCGCGGCTTGCTGGAGATAGCGATACGCTTGCCGACGCGAAAGGCCGGAATTTTTCCTGATTTGTGCGACGGCATCCGGCAGATGATCGAATCGCTGCAACAGTTCGCGCGCGTGATTGAGGCGCATGGCCCTTTGCGCATTGCTGGCACGGCTCATGTGCCATCCGAATACAACCACATGCGGCACATTGCAAGTACCTCTTTGCGCACATCTAGCGGTACCTTAATACGCGCTCAAAACAGAAGTTATCTTTTGCGTCCGTGGAGTAATCACACCTATACTTCACAACAACATACGCAAGGTCGGGTCTTTTCGTAATCGGCAGGTCGCGAGTTCAACTCTCGCCCTCGGCTCCATACTTTCAATAGCTTAGCGATCAGTTGACCGAAACCTGCTGCACATCTGCCGCACAAGCAATTCTCTGTTCCAGCCGCTTCATCGCCTCGGTCACCACGCTCGGCAACGTCTTGATGTAGCTCCTCTGGTCGTTTTAACATCTTCGTGGCGCAGGATTGCTTGAATCACCTTGTCCGGGATTCCGAGTTCACTTTAGGCCGTTCGCCTTGAGCACCTTGGGTCTCCTAGCTCCAGATAGAGAAGATCGTGAACAACTGGAGCCTGTTGGGCGGTCTTGGGGGCTGCGAAGCTCATAAGCGCAAGGAAAACCGCAAGAAAACCTTTGCGCTAAACTTGCGCTAAACGATGCGGGGCTAGCCGGTGGGTTCTTACCGTCAATCGGCCTGACGTGCTATCCTGCATCGACGCCGTTTTCGTTACCGTCGAGCCTCCAGGCGGCAGCACGGCTCCACGCGGCAAGAAGGTCCTCTACCCGAATCTCGTGGGCCCTCCCAATCATCCCTGACGGCAGATTCCGTAGCTGTCTTGTTCCCGTTCCAAATCTCCTGCCCGGACTCTGTGCTAAAATCACAAAGGAGATTCACGATGGCAGCGCTTGACTGGTCGCAATGTCCTGCTGTAGAGAGCGTACCCGGAAAGGTGAGCGGGGCATGGGTGTTTCGCGGCACGCGAATGCCGGTTGCCACCGTCTTCGCGGGATTGGAAGAGGGCATGACCATCAATGAATTGATAGAGACGTATGACGGACTCACGCGGAAGCACATCGAGGCCGTCTTGGAGTTCGCCGCTCGCAGCCTGGAGACTTCGGCATCGGCCCGGTAAATGCGTATCCTGTTCGATCAGGGAACCCCAGTACAAATCCGCCGCTCGCTGGAAGCTCATACCGTCAAGACGTCAAGAGAGCAAGGATGGAGCACCCTGGCCAACGGTGAGTTATTGCGTGTCGCGGAAGAGGCTGGGTTTGACCTGCTGCTCACAACCGACAAAAACATCCGTTTTCAGCAAAACCTCGAAGGTCGCAGGATTGCGGTCGTCGTCCTTGGCAACGGCCTGTGGCCGTTCGTGAAGCCGATGCTGCCGCAGGTTGCTACCTGCAGCCGATCGCCACGCCGAGTTAGTGCGCAGGCACTCTTTCCCGCGGTACAGCAGAATTACCACTCCAGTCTTCTGAGTCCGGGCACGGCGTCGAAATGACGGTCGCGGCTTAAAAGCGGAAGGGAGTGTTGACGACAGAGCGCCGCAATCCAAACATCGTTGGATGGAATCGGCGTTCCAGCCCTCTTCAATTCCGTGCGAACCGCAGCGTACGGGATGGTGGTCCGTTCGTCGACATCGAGGATTCGAAATTTCGGGAGGTATTCGGTCAACCATTTTTCGTAGTGCTTCCGGTCGCGGGAGTGCGAAATGCCGTACCGGTATTCGCCCAAGACAATAACGGGAATAGCGATTTGAGCGGCTTTGCGGAGGATGGTTTCCAGCGCCCCTTCGCCATCTGCCACGGCTGAAAGCCCATTCGTGTCCAAGATCACAGCCGATCCTCGGCTTCGATCTGCTCGAATTCTTCTTCGATAATGCAGTTGATCCTGGCCGTTTCCTTGCGCAGGCGCCGGAGCTTGCCGAAAGCAGCCATCCACGGCTTGCCGCTGCCGTTGTCAGTCCGGAGTTTGTCAGCGAGAGCCTCCGAGATGAGCGCCCGAAGCGGAATCCCACGTTCGGCAGCAACGGATTTGGCGCGGCGAAAAATAGCGTCGGGAATTTCGAGCGTCGTCTTCATGCCCTGCATGTTCCCATATTTATGGGTGACCGTCAACTGGCTAACTTTTGGACGTACGATGTCGTTGCTGGCGGTCTGTCGATAGAGAACCTTCACGAACGCGGGCCGGTCTCATGCTCAGCAAGGAGCGCATCCGTTTGTTCGCCTACGGAACTCCAAAACTCATCTTCCGTGAGTTCCTTTGATGCAAGCCCTGCAGCCAGCAACGTGTCGAGTTCTTCCGGCGTTCCGGCGAAACCCGGCACTGTGCGTTGCTCAACGGCCGTCAAAGCAGCTACGACAACTTGATCAACGGATTCGTAAGCACCGCGGCTGAGGACCGCTCGAATCCGGCGCTCCTGTTCCGGCATGAGACGAATCGTCATGGTGTTGTTGCTCCTTGGGTTCGTCATCTTCAGGTTAGGGCTAAACCTGCCTTCGGGAAAGTCGAATGCGGCTCTGGTCGGGCCGAGTGCGCGGTCAGGCCTGGAAGCATATAATGTTGAGGATAAGACTCAAACGGGCCGTGACAGTGTGGGATTCTAACCAACGAGAGGGCAGCGTTCTAACCGCGCTCGTCTCCGGCTCGCTGTGAAGCCTTCCATTGAAGTGCGCTTGAACGTAAAGCTTGGAGGTCTGCACCTTGGGTCTCCTAGCTCCAGATAGAGAAGTTCGTGAACAACTGGAGACTGTTGGGCGGTCTTGGGGGCTGCGAAGCTCATAAGCGCAAGGAAAACCGCAAGAAAACCTTTTGCGCTAAACTTGCGCTAAACGATGGGAAATGGCGGGCAACGACTGGCAATGACGGACAGTTAAGTTGTTGAAAAGATTGCTAAGTCGTTTGTTTAGAGAGGCAGGGCGCCGTTTCGTAATTGGCAGGTCGTGGGTTCGACTCCCACCCTCGGCTCCAGAATTTGGTCACCCATAGTCGGGTCGCTCAGTTGAGGAAGAGAATTCAGACCCTTCTGGTGTTGGCCCTTGATCGTGTGTGCGTCAGGTCCGTTGGCCCGCGCCGTAACCGAGAGTGTTGACCCAAAAGGACGGAGGAAGCAACTGGAACGCTCTACCGCACAACATCCAGGTCATTATCAGGGCTCGCGTTAATAGATGGCGAATATTTGGAGGAAGTATTACGCATCCACGGCCCAAACATCTGATTTCTTTGCCGTCCTGATAGAAATTCACCCCGATCAAAAAGACCTCGCACCGCTCATTCCCTCATAGTTTTGGACCGGGCTACTCAGGTCTTGATATGGGAGCCCCCTAAGAAAATCCAGCCCGTTGCGCCCCGCTTCGTCAGGGTGTCTACAAAAATAGCTCGCATTTCAAAGGACAGTGTGTTGATTTCTCTGGCATCCTTGTGCGCCAGTTCTCCCGGAGCCCCAATCATCACCCAATCATTCATTCCTACATGTGTCTCCCGCTCCTGTGGGAAAAACGAAGACCTAGCCTCCATTCTCCGACGATCAACAGGATGAAGCTCCAACAGTAGGAATCTGCCTTTTGCTCGATGCCAATGGCCCAACGTATTCTACCCCAAAGGGTTCGTCGTGCTTATTTGACGGCACCCGTCAAAAAGTTCGCGGTTCTCCGACCTGCGGGACGTGATCCCTAGCACCCATCTCCCCTATCAGTCACCCGCTCACGTTTGGTTCCTCTCGGGCATAGTTTTGGCAGACTTTCCCCATGCCATTCATAAAGAGACAGCGATGCGCTCCCGGTCGCCTGAGGCTGTGCAGGTTGATTTTTGGGCATGAGGAAACCGCGTTGATTCATCTTTGGCAAGTTTATGAGGCACTGAAGTGTCTATTCCAAGACAACAAATCCCGCAACGGCATCCCGATTGACCTTGATGGCCTTCTCCTTTGGATTTTCGGAAAGTACGATATAGCTGGTGTCCGTTTCTAGGATGAGCTTGTAGGGAATTGACCTGTCCTGCGTGGCCTTGTCTGGACTCACTGGCGAAACCTCGGCCTTAGAATCCACTTTCAGAAGGAATGCAATGGTCTGGGCTTTTCCCCCTCCCGCCCAAAACGGGATTTGGGAATATACGCGAAAGGTGAAATAACTGAGATAACCAAGGAAAAGAATCAAACAGAAACCAACTCGTAAAATCAAAAGAAACACCTTTGGTAGAGCGCCCTGCATCTCGCCAGTTCCAAGCTGTAGCGCGACTTCCCATGTCTTGCTAGACATGAGAATAACCATTCCAGACTGCAACATGAGCCATAAGATTGTGCGCCAGTGAGTCCACAAGAGACCTTTAAACGTCGGCACGAAGATTGAAACGACCGCCGCTACGAAAGCGCCGAGAACAATGTATACACTGAGCAAGCCCCATACGCTCCGCCCCAGCGCGCGACAGACTCCCCAAACCCTAGGCCAACCTGCGCTCGGCAAAACACCGAACGGAAACTTTTTAAATTCCATCTCGAAAAGGGCGGCGAAAAATGCGGTCAGAAAAAATGGGCCAAGGCTAAATACTCCAGCCACCAAATATTGTCCGCGCAATAAGGCACTTGATAAGGCGCCGTATTCGGATAGGCGCATTGAGACAACGATAAAACCGCAGAGATAAATAAGTCCTATGATTCCAGCAGTAACCTTCGCGACCAATTCCAACGCTTGTGTCGCAGAACGTCGGCTTTTGGAGTCTTTGTCCGGCTCTTCCATGCGAACACCGCGTCAAGTATAAACCCTCTGGCGAGAGCACAAAACGCCGCTTGGACAGACTTTGAGTGCCCGACTCGGCTTTGACAAATGTCTGATATGGTAAAAGTGCTGGAGGATTGGGTGGCGAAAGACGTAGCGAGTAGGCCCGACAATTTGCAAATGTCTTTGGGGGGTAGTACGTGAACCGATTAGAGGCACATCGGCACTTCTACGCAGAGTTGGTCACCACGAGCGCCGGAGCAGCGAAGAACGAACGGCTTAAACACGCGTTTGCATCTACGCCGAGAGAGCGATTTATCGGTATCGGACCGTGGAAAGTATTTGCCGGGGGCAATTACGTCGAGACTCCCACAGACGACCCTGCGTTCCTCTACCAAGACGTCGTCGTGGCTCTTGCGCCGGAACGCCGAATCAACAACGGTCAGCCTATTCTTCACGCCATTAGCCTCGCGGCGCTAAACGTGAAACAAGGGGAGAAGGTCCTCCATGTGGGGGCCGGAACCGGTTATTACACGGCGCTGTTGGCGAGGCTTACGGGCGAGACGGGGTCGGTTGTGGCCTATGAGGTCG
>QHYZ01000228.1 GCA_003225295.1 Acidobacteriota bacterium
TATCCCACTTGCGCCACGTCCCCCATCAGAGGATGGGAAGCAGCGCCTAGAGTCACGGGAATGTGCTCGACGTCCTGGATCGAGGTTACGTCGGATTGCGGAAGCTGCACCTGAACCTGATACGCGACCCCCGACCTGGGATCGGCCCAATAGTTCGGCGCCACGAACCGGCTCGAGGAAGTTGCCGCCAGGAACGAACGGCCCACTCCGGCGGTCGTTACTCCCAACTGTCCCGCGCGCTCGCGGTCCACGTTGATGTTGATGCTGGGATAGTCGAGCGGCTCGTCGTACTGCAAGTCGCGCAACGCCGGTATCTTGGCGACTTCGGTGCGAAGTTTCGCGGCAAAGGCGCGATCGGCGCCGAGGTCCGGGCCGCCGATGTTGATTTCGACAGGCGTCGGAGCGCCGAAGTTCATGATCTGCGTGACGATGTCCGCCCCTTCAAAGGAAAACTGACAACCGGGAAACTTGTCCGGCAGGACTTTTCGCAAGCGCTCTTCGAATTGCTCGGCGCGGATGCCTGAGTCGGGATTGAGTGCCACGCGCATTACCGCTTCATGCTGGCCGCTCGTCCACAGATAGATCGTATTAATCGGATAGTTCGGCGGTGGCGCGCCAACGTAGCTCAGCGTTACGCCCACATTCCCCGCGCCGGCTTCTCGTTGTATTGCGTCCAGGACGCCGAGCGTCAGTCGTTCCGTCGTCTCGACGCGCGTCCCGACCGGTGCGCGGAATCTCAGAAGCAGCTGGCCGGAGGAGACTCGCGGAAAAATCTCCCGTCCGAGATACGGACCGAGAAACGCCGTCACCAGCACGGAAGCAACAACATAAGCCGCGACCGTGAGGCCTCGGACGGCAAACAGGCGGTTCAGAATCCGGCCAAGTGTGTCCCGCACGCGATGCAGCAGCGAAGGCGCATCCTCCGCTTCCGGTGCGTGCTCGCGCAGAATCCACGTGGACAACACAGGAACAAGCGTGCTCGACAACAGATACGAAGCGGCCATGGCGAAGCCCACCGCGAGCGAGAGGGGGACGAAGAGCGAGCGTGAGACTCCGGTCATGAAGAAGGACGGAACAAAGACCGCGAGAATACAAAGCATCGCGAGGAGCCGCGGAATCTGCACTTCCTTGCTCGCTTCGAGCACCGCGACCGCTCTCCCACGCCCCGCGCCGAGATGGCTGTGAATGTTTTCCATGACCACCGTGGACTCGTCGACCAGAATTCCGACCGCCAGAGCCAGGCCCCCAAGTGTCATAATGTTGACCGTCTGGCCTGCGCCCCACAACGCGACGACCGCGGTCAGCAACGCGAAAGGAATCGTGGCGACGACGATGAGAGCGCTTCGCCAGTCGCGCAGAAACAGCAGCACCATCACACCGGTCAGCACCGCGCCAAGAAGCCCTTCCTTCACGACCGACTGCAGAGAATTTCGAACGTACGGCGACTGGTCGAAATCGTAGTCGATCTTGATGTCGGGCGGAACCACCGACTGAAATTGCGCGAGGCTCGCTTTGACTTCGTTGACGACAGCGAGCGTCGAAGCATCCGCCCGCTTCGTAACCGGAATGTAGACAGTGCGGCGCCCGTTCACTTCGGCATAGCCGGTGATGATGTCGCTCGAATCTTCGATCGTGCCGACGTCGCGCAGGAATACCGTCGGGCCCGCGCCGGTGCGGATCGGTAGGTTCTGCAAGTCTTTGATGTTCGAGACGACAGAATTGATCGGCGCGAGGCGCAGCAAATCTCCAGTGCGCACGTTGCCCGCGGGCACGATCGTGTTCCCTGTGTTTAGCGCCTGCACCACTTCGTCCGGAGCCATGCGGTAGGCGCGCAGTCGCTCGGGATCGACGCTCACGACAATCGTTCGCGCCGCACCGCCGAAGGGCGGGGGAGCCGAAACGCCAGGGAGCGTCGCGAAGAGCGGACGCACGCGGTTCAGCGCGAGGTCCTGAATCTCGGCGACGCTCTTCGTCGGACTCGAAAAAACGAGATACCCGACAGGGACACTGCCGGCGTCAAACCGCATGATGAACGGCGCGACCGTTCCCGGCGGCATGAACGCACGCGCGCGATCCACATAGCCGACCGTCTGCGCCATCGCCTGGCTCATATCCGTACCGGGATGAAACGTCAACTTCAGCAGGCCGACGTTCTGGATGGATTTCGATTCCACAGCCTCTATGCCGGTGATGTAAAGG
>QHYZ01000214.1 GCA_003225295.1 Acidobacteriota bacterium
ACTGGGCCCCTAACAAAAAAGCAGTTGCCTGCGAATTGATGGCTTGCTGCCACTGCTCGACTTGAATCTCCATGGGCGGCTTGTAGAACTCGGGAATTTCTGGCCGGGCGTTACTGACGAAGATATCGAGTTTCCCGAATTCACTCTTCACATGATCCATCATTCCCCGAATGTCATCGGTCCGGTTCACGTCCGCCCGAACGATGAACCCGTCAGAGCGGCGCTCCCGTACTTTTGCGAGCGTGTCATTCGCAGCGTCAATATTCTTATAGTAGTGAACGCCAATCTTCACGCCGCATTCTGCCAACTTCAGTGCAATGGCCCTGCCAATTCCCCGAGAAGATCCCGTGATCAAGGCGTACTTGCCCTTCAGCGACATACCGTTTGGCCCTCCTTTGCGCGAAAGTCAAGATGACCAGACCCTGCTGACCGGCCGTCGGAAAAAATGAAGCCGGGATTTCCAATTTGACTATTCGGCCCGACCGATAACGTACACCCGGCCTCGTCAGCATACAATGCTCCATGAGTACAGAGCCTTTCCGGCGGCGGCAAAATCGAAAAACTAACGCTTCTCTAGCGCATTCTTCACACATTTTTCCTTCCCTCTCCTGCCCACCCATGAGTGTAGAGCTGTAAATCTGCACATGATGACTCTAAAAATCCTTTTCCACATGGATGTAAAGAGAACGCAATGCGCCCCTGCGAGGGAGTTGAGCGCCCATTCTCAACTTTACAGGAACAATTGAGTTTTAGAATTTCAGCGAATATCACTGCTTACCCAGAGCCGTCAGGAAATGGACGCTCATTGGCCTCTATTCCGACCAATCTTTCCCCGAGTCATTCGAAGCGACTCCCGACGCTCGTGGCACAGCCCGTCACAATCACATTACCGTTGGTGTCGAAGATTTGAAGCGCAACTGTATCGGTGAACTCGTCCTCGTTATTACCGATCTCGATGGCCCGCGTGAGCCTGTGTGTCTGCGTCCAGACGCCGGCAGTGTTAAAAACGAAGGCCTCGGACACCGCGCTGTAAGCGTGGCCGTCCGTGTGCCGCCAGACGCCCAAGCCGGTAGTGCTTAGCGCCGGGAGTTGGCCTGCGGTCGTCACGGATAGCGTGCCCCCTTTGGCGAAGGTAAACAGGGCGGGGAAGGTCCTTAGAGCCACGCCGGTCTGACAGTCGCGGACCGTGAGTTGAACGCGCCATGCCCCTTGGAGGCCGTTGTCAGACCCCGTGTCCACTGACCGAGGCTTGGCTGTTAGTCCGGACCCCAGAACCAGAATGCCTGCGAATACCACTGCTGCAGCCCCACAGGAAGCTGCAAAACGCTGCAAATTTTTTGATGTCAAAGGGATTCTCCTTCTTGTTTTGAATATCGCTGGCTTACTTCCACAGCTGCGGCGATCACCAGCGGCATACTGACATTGGCTGGCATTGATGACCATAGAGAGCGCCTGAAGTTAATCTGGAGTTTTTCTGAAGCGGCGCATAGCATGGTCAAGTAGGGATGGCATCCAGGCCCATGTCGCAGCCAGATTCGCACTCAACATTTCGATTTGGTGAGTTCGAGCTCGATATATCGGCCTACGAGCTACGCAGACGCGGGCAGCCGGTACACCTTGAGCGCCAACCTATGGACCTACTCATCCTTTTAGTAGAACGCCATCGTCAGGTCGTCTGGCGGGCTGACATCGTAAAGCGGTTGTGGGATCCGGGTGTCTTCGTTGACGTAGAAATGGGAGTCAATACAGCGATCCGTAAGGTGCGGCAGGCTCTGCAGGATTCGCGAGAGTCTCCGGAATTCGTTCAAACAATTTCGGGCAAGGGCTATCGTTTCATCGCTCTTGTCACAACTCCCGCAGCGAATACTGCACTACAGAATTCTGTTCAATCAGAATCCCGTATAATGTTGGCCGTTTTGCCGTTTGAAAACTTTTCCAAGGAACCCTCCCAGGAGTACTTCAGCGACGGGCTCACCGAGGAGACGATCAGTTATCTGGGGCGCATGAATCCCGAGCGCATGGGTGTAATCGCGCGGACCTCGAGCATGGCTTACAAAAGCACCAGCAAGAGCGTCAGGGAGATTGGGGCCGAACTCGGCGTCGATTACATCCTGGAAAGCAGCGTGCGTCGGGAAGACAATCGCGTCCGGATCACCTCACAGCTGATTCGAGTTAAAGACCAGACGCACGTCTGGACTTCTGACTATGACCGGGATGTTACTAGCGTGTTGGCGATACAGCGCGAACTGAGCATTGCCATCGCACAGCACGTTGGGCTGCAACTGGTACCCGAACGTCTTAGCGCGCTCGCAGTCCGGCAAACAGGAAAGGTGGAAGCCTACGACTTCTATCTGCGCGGTCGCTACTTCTGGAACCAGCTCTCGGCAGTGACGACGAAGAGGGCAATGGAGTACTACGGACTCGCGACCGAGCGCGATCCGGAGTACGCGCTGGCATGGTCCGGCATGGCCGACGCTTACTCGGGAAGCCCGATCAACGCCGACCTGTCCCCCCTCCAGGTTTGGCCACGCGCCCGCGACGCGGTTGCTCATGCGACCGCCTCCGGGCACGGCTTACCTGAGGTTCAAACTTCGCTGGGATTATTCAAATTCTGGCTCGACTGGGACTGGGTGGCTGCTGAGGCAGCATTCCGCACATCCATTGCGCTGGATCCGAGCTATTCCCTTGCACATCGCTTCCTGGGTATCGTCCTCGCGCACATGGCAAGACACGAAGAGGCGTCATCGGCGATTCGTCATGCACGCGACCTCGATCCGCTTAACGCCACTAATCATGCGCTCTCAGCGCAGGTTGCGTTCGCGGCGCGCGACTATTCCGGCGCAGTCCAGTTCGCGCAACAGGCGATCACTATCGATCCCGAATTCTGGATTGGCTACATACAACTCGCCCAGGTATACGAGCAGCTGGGCAACACAGATCTAGCCCTAAACGCACTAAACAATGCCGGACGCTTCAGTGGCGGAAACAGTAAGGCGATAGCTCTTCGGGGCTACATATGCGGAAAGCTGGGAAAAACGAAAGAAGCCCACGAGGTGCTGAGCACATTGGAAGCGGTGTCGCGCGAACGATACGTTCCACCGTACGCGATGGCGCTGGTACACGCCGGGCTGGGTCAACACGATTCGGCCTTGAAGTGGCTCGAGCGGGCCTACGACGCGCACGACGTGCATTGGGTTTTTCCTCCGGTGGATCCAAAATGGGATCCTTTCCGAGCCGATGCTCATTTCGCTGATCTGTTAAGACGCTGCGGCTTTACAACGCATGCAGTCTCGGCTCGCTGAGAAACGCCATGCCGGGCGAAGAGCCAACTCTGCCGATAAGCCGCGGAAAATCACGCGGAGCAAATCACGCGAAACCAACGTGCGTGATTCCGATAAAGACATGGGAACAGAGAGGTTGTTGGCCCGTCTTGCAGTGGACCGACAGCTACCCATGCTCAAGGTTAGCTGGGCGCTCTCAACTCTAAGTGAATTAATAGCGAAAAATACAGCGGAGTTGGCCGAATTGGCCAACTCCCGTTGTCCACTCGGAAGTTAGCCTTGGACCCAATTTTCCTCACCTGGACGTATAGTGGGGTTCGCGGACAAGTGGTTTCGGCCGATTCCACATATACGCGTACGCTGTTACCGGGACTCGACCAGCATGTTTCGTTATCGTCAGGATCAGGTCCGGCCAACTAACGAGGATTGGTAGCTTACGGAGAAATTGCTCGGGCGAGTGCCACGAAATCGCCGTTGCTCCAATCGCCCCGCGGCTCCGCCGCTGCGCGAGCGAACGTCCACAGCCGGACGCGCTCGTGATCGACGCCGAGCAGGTCCGTAAATCTCCTGATCATTCCGTCCGGGTCCGATCGCAATCTCGCAGAGCAATTGAACAGGTGTTGCGTCGCGTCGTAGGCTGGGTCTCCGACGAAGGGCTTTGGGTCGATGACGAGCCAGGGCTCGCGTTCCGCGTGGAGGACGTTGCCTGCGTGCAAGTCGGTAGCCAACACGAGTTCCATCGGTTCGGTGCGTGGCAACTCTGTAAAGAGGCGCAAACCTTCGCGGACTAGTCCCGGATCGGGCCACTGCTCGATTTGCGCCAGCGTCTCGTCACTCCAATATTTTGTCAAAGCCGACAAAGGTCGAAAGGGATGCTGTGTTGATGGCGGGCGCCACAGACGACGCAGCAAACCTGAAATCACCACGTCTTGCTCGCACTCCGGTAGAGCGCGTAGTGCCGTCCCCGGCTCGCAACGCTCCAAGAGCATGGCGCCCAGACCATCGTCTGCCATGAGCAGTCGCACAGTCGGGTCTCCGTTCCAAAATCGCAACCCGTGAATCTCGTGCTCTCCCTCCATGTGCGGCATTCCGATTTTCAATACGGCGGGGGTTCCGTCTGCGCGTACGACTGGTGTCACGTACGAGCAACTCACTTCGTCGCCATCGAAAGGGGCGTCAAGCGTCAGCGACCATCTGTGCTCCAAATTTCGCAGCACGTCGGGTAGGCGTTCGAGCCATGCCGCACGCAGCGGAGTCTTGTGGCAGCTAGCCGCGAGCCCGCGTGGGATTTTCAGAGTCATGACTTGATTGTAGCTGCTTCACCAGCTGCGTCGATGACATCTCGGAGATGCGGCTCGCCTCCGTGGCGCGTTGTGAACGTGTGATGAGCAATCCGGAAGGAATCCTACCTGCCCAATAAAGTAGCGAGCCCGGAGACTTGCAGGGCGTCTGGCACCGGCTTTGGCGGGCGTTTCAAATTACCGAGCTGTTTACCAGGCGTTAGAAAGCCACCAGCCATTGCCTGCGCACCAGCAGGTGTCATCAGGTTCTGAATTGCGCCGTGGCGACCGCACGTTTCGGAAATCGCCACGCTTGAATGCGACAGACAATTTCTGTCCAGTCTCCTCATCACGTGCTCCCATGCACGGGACCCACATTGAGGGGCAGACGAATAGCGCATCAAAGCGGTTGGTGTCACTGCGGGTCACAAGAAGCATGTCTCCCATGCCGGGCATTCCTCCGGCGCCGTCAGCAGGAGTAAGGGGAAATAGCAGGCGGCCATTCAATTGCAGAGCGTCTAGCCAAACGCTCAAGGGCGCTGTCGCCCCGGCATTCACATAAATCGCATCACAACCGGGCAACGGTGCTTCTGAACCCGAGCGTTCCTGCACAGTGACATTTGAAAAATCGCCGAGGTTCTGGATAGCGTTCTGCGCTAGGTCATGTTCAATCTCGTATGCCACAACTGTCCCCGTCGCGCCTGTAAGCCTCGCCAGCACTGCCGTGTAATATCCGGTCCCGGCCCCGACATGAAGGACCTTCTCCCCTTGCTTCACATTGAGCGCCGCAAGATTAATTGCGTGAAGAACAGGCTGGCCGTTGTTGATTCGGCGTTCGGGCGCAAGAGCCACGACGACGTCTTGATACAGGAATGCAGGGTCGTCGCTAGGAGTCTCGACGTAATTGCCCCCGGCAAATACTTTCCATGGACCGGGGCCGACAAAGAACTCCCTCGGTGTTGATGCAAACGCCTCTTTGAGCCGTTCATTCTTCGCTGCCCCTGCGCTCGTGGTGACCAAGTCTGCGTAGAAGTGTCGATGTGCTTCCAATCGGTCCACGTCCACCCCCAAAGTCGTTTGCAGATTGTTATGAAGCATTCTAAGCCTGTCAACTAGTAGAAATGCTGCTGGCGTACGAGATGCTTGAACTCAGTGCCTTCCTTGGGCGAAGAACCTCCTAAATTGTTCGAAGTCAGTTTTCCGTGGCGGTATCATGAGCACGATCAGTTCGTCCAAACTATTTCACTGTGCTAATCGCAGGGGAAAAGGGATGGACAGTTTGCGGAGACTCTGGCTGCCACTGTTGGCAGTTTCCCTTCTGATTCCTGCCCAAGGGACGGAAGTTGGGGAAGGTGTGATCCAAGGTGTGGTCCTGGGTGAAGGAAGGCAGCCAGTTCGCGGCGCAAAGGTGCACGCCGAGTTGAAAGGCGTCCCAATGGCCAAGGCAATTCGCTACGTCGAAACCGACGAAAACGGTCTTTTCCTAATCGACCAATTGGAATTCGGCACATATTATGTTGCCTCAAAGAAGGAGGAGGAAGGATACGGGGACACTGGATTTTCGTTTTTCAACGACCAACCTGTCCCCACAGCTCAGATTTCCGATCAGCACAGAGTTGCGGATGTGGTTATAAATCTGGGACCGAAAGCAGGAATACTGACGGGCACGATCAGTGATTCGGCAACCGGCAAACCAATACCCGCTGGTTTTTGGTTGGTGCAGGCGAAGGACCGCAACAAATGGATGGGTACTTCGGCAGCGGCGGACTTTCGGGTGTTGATTCCGTCCACGAAAGAAATGGAAGTGAAAGTTTCTGCACCGGGGTATGAGGATTGGGTTTACCCCGACCCTGCCATTCCATCTCAAGTTCTACGTATGGACCCGGGTTCCGAAATTCATCTGGAGATACAATTGAAACCGGCGCACGATCGGAGACTTCTCGTTTCCAAATTTTTGATTCCCGAGGGCTACATTGGTTGGTTACGTGTTGAGTATGATGTTGCGTGTTTTCCCTCGATCCCTGTCGAGGATGGAGTGAGGATTCTTCGATTTGCCGGTTCCAACGTGTTGGAAACTTCCTCTCCGATGCCTGAAGATGCAGCCGAACGGCAGTACTTTTCCTACGCGGCGGATGGTTCCGAGCGAAACTTGGCGGCGGACTATCGAAACGGGAATGGAATGATTTGGCGAGAGACCCCCGGCTCTCGTGGCGGGAAAATGAGAATGTTTATATTTTTTGTCGGGACCGAAGAACAGTCCAAGATCCGACCACTCACTGGATTTCCGCCTCCTGCTTGTCCGTGAGCGGTGCTAACCGCGAAACTTCTCACAATGCCTTCCCGTCCACAGGTTTCGCGTCGGATTCCACATTGACGAGTACCGCGTTTACCACGACTTGGCGTGCGAATGGCGGATGCTTCATACCTCTTGCGGCTAATCTGAGTCGGAGAAATATACCGCGCCGCGTCGCGTTGGTGTTTGGGACTCGCGTCGCCGCTACTGCTGGCAACAGTTGCAACTCCGACGCAAAAGGAGTGTTCGCAACGACGGCTTGAGTGTCATTTAGAGAAGTTTTCTACTGCGAGCAGTACAATACACAATTGGTGGGAGGACGAACCACGGGATGAAATGCTGGCTGCTCCTAGGCACATTGATGATTGCGACGCTTGCCAACGCGCAAAGGCCCGAGATCTTTCCGGATTGCCAGAGTGGCACCCCGATTCCTTTCAACGTTGGAGATAGTTGGGGTTACCTGACTGCCTCCGGAATTGTGATTCCTCCGCAGTTCAAGTCAGCAGGTCCATTTTCCGGCGGCCTCGCTACAGCATGCACATTACAAGGGTGCGCAGTGATCAACACGAAAGGGCAATTCGTTTCCCCAGTTCATGATCCACACACGTCCGTAATGATGAGCAAGTATTCCGAAGGAATTGGCGCGGTGGAGAAGGATGGCAAATGGGGCTATGCGGATGTCTCCGGGAATGTCGTGATCCCTCCACTGTTCAGCTACGCCGGTCATTTCGAGCGTGGCATGGCGCGAGTGAGCCAGGGAGGCAAATATTTCTTTGTCAATCGCAAGGGAGAAAGAATCACCCCGGAATTCGATGGAGCGTTCGATTTTAGTGAAGACCTGGCCGCTGTGGAGGTCGATCATAAGATCGGATACATTCGCAGGGACGGGACATTTGCCTTGCCCGCGATTCATCAAGGAGCCAGCGGCATCGACTTTTCTGAGGGATTGGTTGCGGTCCGCATCGAAGGGAAGGTCGGCTTCATGGACAGCACTGGCTCGATTATCGTGAAGCCCTCCTATGACGATGCATATCCATTCTCAGAAGGCCTTGCGTCGGTGACCTCCGGCGGCAAGTGGGGCTATATCGATAAGAGTGGCAACCTGGTAGTCCCGCTTCAGTATCGAATTGCTCATATGTTCATTGAAGGGGTTTCGTCAGTCCTACTCAGTGATAGCGGGAAGTGGGGATACATTGACAAAACCGGAGGGTTTGTCCTGCCTCCCATCTATGATGCCGCCATGCCGTTCTGTGCTGGCGTTGCTCAGGTTGAGAGCTTCCGCTTGATAGGGGTTGACTCAAGCATCTGCCGGACACAACGATATGAGGGCAAACACGGCGTCATCGACCATTCCGGCAAGTACATCTGGCGGGATTCGAACGACCAGATTTGGAAGTCGCCATTTTGTTACTGAGTCCTAATTAACTACTGGAGCGAACCCCTGCGGCGCTGGGTCCTGTCGAGGATGCTGCTATTCTCTGTTCATGAACCGCAAGCGTATAAAGGACGTCGCGCTAAAGAGCCTAATTGCAATTGTGCTCGTTATGCTTTTCGTTTCTTTTCTAGCGCAGCGACTGTTCCATCCGCGATAAAGTGAAAGTAGATTTTTTGTCTCCCGCCGAACCGACCGGCTCTAACGGTGCAGCTTACCCTCCATTTGACCGGCAGCCTTTCGCGGTGGATTCCATCTGGACGCGAACGCTGTTTTCCAGAACCTAATGGGACTTGGATCCTCTTTGCGCGAGTTTTGTCAGCAGGAGAATGACAGCATCCCAAACGAGGACCGCTACGACAATCGACAACAAGGTCGAAGAAATCTGTTCCCGATTCTTCGCTGTGAGATAGTCCCGACTCTCAACGATTTTTGCATACGTTTGCCGGTTGCAGCTTTGATAAGAAACAGAAACAAAGCCGAGCAGAGCTGGGAAAACCAATCCGATGAGCAAGAGCCTCTTCAATATCGAGCGAACGTGCTTCCAAGGCGCTGCGTCCGCAACATCGGCAAACGGGAAGCCGCAGTAACAAATAGACTAGAGTGCCCAGCACCATCGCGGCGCGTGATGCAGCCAGATTAGGGTTGCAGAGGTGGTAGCACTTGGCGTATAGTCGTTCATCGATATACTGATTATCGATACTACTTTATGCCAAAACGAAAACTCGACCCACTCCCTTCGGCCGCTTTCCAAATCCTCCTCTCGCTGGTGGATGACGACCTCCATGGCTACGCTATCATGCGCCAGGTTGCGGACCAGACCGACGGCCGCATGCGCCTAGGCCCAGGGACGCTCTATAGTTCCATCCAGACTCTGCTCGAAGCGGAGCTCATTGACCAGGTTGACTCGCGTGAGGACACGAGACTCGGGCCAGGACGTCGGCGCTATTACAGGATCACATCGGCTGGACGCAAACTGGCACGCTCAGAGGCAGAGAGACTTGCCGATCTATTGCGAGTCGCTCGCGCCAAAAAGATATTGAGGGGGCGTTATGTCTGAGAAGATCTACGCCTGGTTGTTGCATCTCTATCCTTCTCAATTTCGCGAGGCTTACGGCACCGAAGCCCTGCAACTCTTCCGAGACCGCGTCCGCGACGAAAAAGGATTCTTCCCGTGCTTGCGGCTTTGGCTTGACCTGATAGTTGACTTAGCAATTTCCATCCCACGAGAGTACGGATATGCCCAAGCCGTATCCTTCGGCGCTTCAGCCCCACAGCGTTTGAACAGCGTGCCTGTATTTTACGTTCTTGAAGTCGGACCGCCCCGCCCTGGAGCGATGCTTTTCGGAAGCGTATTGTCGTGTCTTGCTCTCGCTACATTCTGGCTTTCTCTCAACCATGTCGGAAACTATGTGGGACTAGGGATCGCCGCGACTGGTCGGTTGCAGAATGATTCCAAGTTCTTTCAACTGGATGCTTCGCAAACAGACCGGCAGACTGCTATCCGGGCAACGAATGATACGGAGGTCTTCAAGATGGACGCGGTGGAGCGCCGGCGCGTGATTGATGCGGCGGTCGTGATTCTCAGAAAGTATTACGTTGAGCGCGAGAATGCACAGAAGATGGCCGATGCACTATTGGCCCACGAGAAGCGCGGTGATGATGACAACGTGACGGCTGGTGACGCTTTTGCCGCTCTGCTGACTCGACAGATGCGGGACCTGAGCCCGGACAGGCATCTGACGCTGGACTACAGCCAAAACCCCTTACCTGAACACCCTGCAGGACAAACACCGGAAGCCCTTGCTCGTTACAGATCGGCCATGAAACAACTAAACTGTACCTTTGAAAAAGTCGAGATCCTGCCGCACAATATCGGATATTTGAAGCTCAACTCGTTTCCTGATCCTTCTGTGTGCCAGTCGACGGCGAAGGCTGCAATGGCTTCTCTAAACCGCGCAGACGCGATCATCTTTGATTTGCGAGACAACCGTGGGGGCGAGCCAGCGATGGTCATGTTGATTGCCGCCTACCTCTTTGACCATCCCGAGTACATGTACAACCCCAGGGAAAATACGACGGAACGGTCCTGGACACGCTCGCCAGTTCCAGGAAACAGCCTGGCAGACAAGCCTGCTTACATATTGACCTCCAGATCGACCTTCTCCGCTGCAGAGCACTTCTCCTATGACTTGAAGATGCTGAAACGGGCCACGCTTGTGGGTGAGACAACAGGGGGTGGCGCGCACTCAGGAGTTTGGCATCGGATTGACGATCACTTCGGAATGGGGATCCCTGAAACGAAAGCGATTAATCCTTTTGCCACGAACGATTGGGCAGAGATCGGCATTGAGCCCGATGTAAAGGTGAGAGCTCCGGATGCATTGGTGACAGCGGAGAAACTCGCACAGGACAAGCTCCGGAAAAAGTAAAGCGTTCATCTGATTAGTGGGCGTCCTCGTCAATTTGATCGGCCAGCATTCGCGGCGGACCTCTCCGCAATCGCTGTTAGTCGTTCAAGTGGATTATTTCCGTATTCAGTACTCCGGGGAGCTGACGACGTGATCCTTCTCAAAATTCCGTCACAAGCTGCGGCAAGGCGCATCTACCTGTCCATTTTCGAACGCTATTCTCTGAGTTCGGACAGTCTTGACTGAGGTTAGTCTCTCGATATCTGCGTAACTTCCGGCATGTCAATGACTTGTCCCTGCCGCTACTTGGTACGCGGCCTGCTGTTACTAAATCAGGCAAAATCCCGAAGGCTGAGGTACTTCCGTGTTAAGAGTTGCACAGGGTCTTCGCTATACGTTTCGCCAACTGGCAAAATCGCCGGTTTTCACCGCCGTTGCTATCCTAACCATCGCGCTGGGGATCGGAGCCAACACCGCCATCTTCAGCGTCATGAACGCCGTGCTCTTACATTTTCTTCCGGTCCCGAATCCCCAACAGCTTGTCTATTTTCATTTGAAAAACCAGCCTCTGAGTACTTCACAAACAGGCTACGGTGACATGTCCATGTCATTGCCGGTTTTCGAAGCCATGCGCATCCGGCAGGATGTTTTCACCGACGTCATCGGTTTTGCTCCGCTGGCCTTTGAAAAAGTTGCCGTGCGGATTGGCCCCGAGCCGGAGGAAACTTGGGGAGAAATGGTGAGCGGCAATTTCTTCTCCGGCCTGCAAGTCCAGCCGATTCTAGGGCGCGGGTTCACACTGAAAGATGAATCCACTCACGCTCCTATCGCCGTGCTGAATTACGCTTGGTGGAAGAGCCGATTCGTCGGCGACAAGGACATTGTAGGTAGGACAATCTTTTGGATTCCGCTGCAAGAACGCCCCGAATTGAACGCCTGGGGAACACCGGCGACCGATCACACTTTGTATGGCTCGCCGGGTTGGCTGGCCTTGCAAATGCTCGGACGTCTGCGTCAGGAAGTCTCGCCCGAACAAGCGCAGGCGCGACTCACTCCGGCGTTTCAGAATGCACTAGCCAACGCCTCGCCAGTTGATCCTCATGAACAGAAACCTGTCCTGGTCCTCTCGGGAGTTCGTGGTGTGGAGAATCTGCGCGACGACTACGAGCACCCGCTGCGGTTCCTTATGAGCATGGTGGCGCTGGTGCTGCTCATCGCATGCGCAAATGTCGTCATGCTACTGCTGGCAAGGAATGCCAGCAGGCTGCCGGAGTTCTGCTTGCGCCAAGCGCTTGGTGCCAACAAGCGCGCCCTTTTCCTCGAAATGTTCCGGGAAAGCGTGGTCCTGGTGGCGGCGGGAGCGGCACTTGGCTGGCTGTTCGCCGGAGCGGCAACGCAGGCGCTCGCAGCATGGTCAGGCATTGAAATCATTATTGAGCCAGACAGACGAGTTTTATTGTTTACCGCAGGTGTTTCCGCGGTGGTTGCCATCGCGTTTGGGCTGGCGCCCATGGGACTCATTACCCGGCTGCCATTGAATCTTGCGTTGCGGTCGGCCGGCGGGACGTCCGGTACAAGGCAAAACCGTCTATGGGGACGTAAACTGGTGGTGGCGCTTCAGATTTCACTCTGCATGGTCCTGCTCTGTTCCGCGGGGTTACTGTATCGGACGCTGCGCAACCTGGAATCCAGCGACCTCGGGATGCGCACCGCCGGCCTGCTCGTGTTTGGGATCAGCCCGCAGTCTAACATCCGCAACGATGCCGATGCCATCCGCTTTCATACCGCGTTGCTGGAGCGCATGCGTGCGCTACCGGGAGTCGACTCCGCAACGATTATGCAAGTACGCATCGGCAGCGGTGGCAGTGACAACGACGGCGTCCTCGTGGACGGGCGTAACCCTACGCCCGATCGTCCGTTTGCGCCGGTACGCATA
>QHYZ01000301.1 GCA_003225295.1 Acidobacteriota bacterium
TGGGGTGGTGGTTCCGGGGCAGGCGGAGGCAACGGCGCAACTACATGCAACGGCATCGTGGTTACGTGACCCCAGACTGCAAACAGGACGATGGTTATCATCACTGCGTGTGCGGTAAGAGAAGCGACGACGGGCAGGCGCAAATTCATCGGGGACACTGGTGCCAACATCAGGCATGCATGAATAGAGGTAGTCGCGCGCACTCGGAGCACGTCCCCAAGTACGTCGCACACGTCTCTAAAAGAGGGAGAGATGTCGTCGAGAAGCGCGTCAAATTCAGCGGCATAACGGTTGCGCCATGCTGGCGGGTACAACCGGGCCGCCCATCGGACCAAGGTTCTCATGCTTCTCTCATTCGTCGGTTTCCGGTCCGAACAACATGTCCCAACAGCGCCAGCTGTTCCTTCAAATGCTGACTACCCTCCGCGGTGATCCGATACGGCTGCCTGCGAGCCTCGAATTTGACAGCTCGAATCCAGCCGCGTTGCTCAAGACGGCAGATCGCGCCATATAACGTGCCCGGGCCGAGCCGAATGCCCGCGAAGACCTGGATATCTTCCATGATTGCGTAGCCGTGCTTATCCCCATCGGCTAGGCTTGCGAGAATGAGAATGGTTGGATCTTGCATGGTTACTACGCCTCGCGTAATAACGTACGGCGTAGTAGCCTGCTCGTCAAGCCAAGGATTGCCAGATTCTTGCATCGCCTCATAGCTGCTGACAAAGGCCTCGTCATGCGAGTAGGACGTGGTCTCTACGTCGCTCGCGGTTCGCGCCCAACCCAACATCACAGTCTTGCACAAGTGTCCAAGCGTGTCCCTCACGGGATCGTTTGTCTGCTACCGACGCTCCGTTTTCACGACCTCACAACACAGTGGCCTGTTCCAAGTGTGGCTCGCAATCAGTGACAAGGCTCGACTTCCGAAGACCGACAGCCCGCCGCTGCGCATAGTTCGATTCTCACAAAAAATGCCCGCCTACGGAGTTCAAGAACACCTCATCGATGGCGTCAGTGTCCGCATCTTCTCCCCGGCAAAAACAGTCGCGGATTGCTTCAGATATCGAAACAAAATCGGGCTCGACGTTGCGCATGAAGCCCTTCGCGAATCCAGACGCAAGCGCCGAGTGACTTCGGACGAACTCTGGCAAGCCGCCAAGCCTGTTCGCCGAAATCATGAGCCAGGCTGTCGAGGATAACGGTCTGGTTTTCGATCCTAAATCCCTTCGCGTCGAGAGGATTAAGGAACAGCAAGAGTACGAGGGTCTCCGCGTCAATCTCGTGGCTCGCCTAGAGCGCGCAAGAATTCACATGCAGATTGACATTGGCTTCGGCGACGTGATCGTGCCCCTGCCAAAAGAGATTCAATACCCGACGCTACTGAATTTTCCAAGCCCGCGCCTGCGAGCATACCCACGGGAAGCAGTTGTCGCGGAAAAACTCGAAGCCCTCGTGAAACTGGAAATGGCTAACACTCGGATGAAGGATTTCTACGATCTATGGAGACTGTCGCAAGTCGATTTTGATGGCGCGCTTCTGACCGAGGCCATCAAAGCAACATTCCAGCGAAGGGGAACTCAAGTGCCATCCAACACGCCGCTGGCCCTAACGGATGAGTTCGCGCGAGACGCGCAGAGGGCCAGACAGTGGCAAGGCTTTCTCAACAAGAGCGGTCTTGACCACGAGCAAGCTACCTTCATTACGTAACCTCCGATCTTGCTAGATTCCTTATCGCACCACTGCAAGCGGTAACGATCGCGCAGCCATTCACGATGGCTTGGCCCAAAGGCAGTTCGTGGTCTTCCCGGAACAACCGGATATGGCGTCGATATTACGCTGCCACGAGGTAAGACATATTTTCCAGCGCACTGCCCTGACTTCAAACCTGTGACGGCGTCGAGACCTCTTTCATCTTTGGGACATGGAGAGGGAGTTTGTTCAGGGTTCGCTTCGCCGCTTCAGCAAAGAACGATAGACAAGTTGGACAATTTCTAGCTGTTGCCAAACATCACGCAATCGCAATGTGAGTCTATGAGAGAACGATTGTCGTGGAGGTGGTAGAGATCAACTGGGAGGATAATACCCGAACGGCGAAAGCACTCCACGATACCGACGTACTCGCTCTTGTTACTGGACGGGGCCCGGTCAGTCCGTTCACGACCCAAGTACAAGATCGAGGCGCGCAGCTTCGGCGAACGCTCGAAAGTCCCGGTCTCGAGTGAGGAGAGGAACGCCTCCGTCGATGCAGCTTTGGGCAATCAGAGCGTCGCCGAGGCGTGCCTTGCGGCGCTTCGCCAGCACCTCCGCTCGCAACTCTCCCGCTCGTTGCCAATAGCCAGATCCGACCTCGATCAGAGGCACTTCTGAGAGCGTTTCGGCAACACCTGTAGGGAGCTTCGGGTCGCTTAACAGCTCGGTGAGCACAACGGGGACCATAACCACCTGCCGGTCTTCCAGTGCTTTGTCGAGGAGCCGTGCATCCTCGCCTGCGCCGCCTTCTAAAAAGGCAACCCATGTGCTCGTATCGGCCGCGATCATCGGTCGGCTTTCAGTTCTGCTAACGTGCGCGTGAAGCGAACCTTGCCCCGGAGTTGGCGTAGGCGAGCGTAGGTCCTCGATGCCGCAACTAGCTGCAGCCCGGTACGGACGGTTTGGGTGATACCAGTGCCACTGGCTCGTCGCGCTTTCTTGAGAAGCTCGAGCGGTACCTCCACGGTGATCTTACGCGCTGTCTCCATCGTATCTCATCATACCATACTCAAGACCAGTGCTGAATATGGTATCTCCTATCCTACTCGCCAAGTTGCGTGCCGCGCATTGGGTCGAGAGCCGAATGCTTGGTTTCATCGCGATTCGCCGCGATTGATCTGATATCCAGACACTTGACAAAAACATCTTGCGAGCGTAGATAGGTAGGGTGTCTACGGTAGACAATCAACAGGACGCCCTCGAACTGCTCCAAGGCACGCTTGAAGTGCTCATTCTTCGCAGCCTGCAGGCTGCACCGAATCACGCCTACGGCATTTCGCAATTTCTCGAGCGCCAATCCGAATGCGAGTTTCTCGTGGACAATGGCTCGCTTTACCCCGCGCTCCAACGCCTGCTGCAAAGGCGCTGGATTGCGTCGCAATGGAAAAAATCCCCCAACGGACGCCGCGCCAAGTATTACCGCTTGACGGCTCTGGGCCGCACGCAACTGGTCGCCGCAAAATCCAGATGGCTGCGCTTCGTTGAAGCCATGGGGCGCATCCTGGCCCCGCAGAGGTGAACCATGCGCGAATGGTGGTCGAAACTCGCTCGAGCCCTGCATCTTCGCCGCGGACTCGATGACGATCTGTCCGACGAGATGCGCGCGCACCTCGAGCTCATGACCGACGACAATCTCGAACGCGGTATGCCTCCCGGCGAAGCTTGCGCTGCTGCTCGCCGTCATTTCGGGAACCTGACGCGCACGCAAGAAAGGGCGCGCGAAGCCTGGCAGTTCTCGAGACTCGAAACATTCCTACAAGACATTCGCTATGGTCTGCGTGGCATTCGCAAAGCCCCAAGTTTTTCCCTGGTTGTCATTTTCACGCTCGCGCTCGGCATTGGCGCCAACACCGCAATTTTCAGCGTCGTTTATTCCGTGTTGTTGCGACCGCTGCCCTATCCGCACGGCGAGCGCCTCGTTCGATTAGGTGAGTCCACGGCGCAGGCCTCTGGAATCGCGGTGACGTGGGTCAATTTTCAGCATTGGCGGGCGGAAAATACCACGTTTGAGGACATGGCGGCGATCACAGGCGCAGGGATGACTTTTACGGGTCGCGGCGATGCTGTCGTCGTGAACACCCGTCTGGTGACGAGCAGCGCGTTTCGGCTTACTGGCATGACGCCGATGTTGGGGCGTCTTTTCACAGATGCCGACGACAAGCCCGGCGACGCGCCAACCGCGATCGTGACTGCTGACTTCTGGCAGAGCAGGCTAGGCGGTGATCCTCATGTGATTGGTGAATCGCTGGAGTTGGACGGCACACCCTACGAGATCATCGGCGTGCTAAGTCCAGGACGGAGATTCCTGTGGCGATCCGCTGAAGTGTATTTGCCGCTTGGGCGAACGCAAAACCCCGCTGAGAAACGAAGCGAGCATCGCTCCATCGGTGGGCTTGGCCTCCTCAAACCAGGAATAACGGCCACAGAAGGAAAGGCTAACCTCGACGCCATCATGCAGCGGCTGGCGCTCAGCGATCCTGGCCCTGAGGATGACCATCGCAGCTACGTGAGCTACCTCGCAGAAGACATAACGGGCGGCGAACTGCGCACCACGCTGCTCATTCTGATGGGCGCCGTCGGCCTCGTGCTTCTCATTGCGTGCGCCAACGTCGCAGGCCTGCTGCTCGTGCGCAGCACGGCGCGGGCACGCGAAATCGCCGTTCGCGTGGCCATCGGTGCGGACCGGCCGCGTCTCGCTCGCCAACTTCTCACGGAAAACCTGCTCCTCGCCGTGATTGGCGGAGCACTCGGACTCCTCTTGGCGGCTTGGTGCTTGCGCACGCTAATCTTGATTGGGCCGCGCAGCATTCCCCGCCTCACGGACGCCACGCTGGATCTTCCCGTGTTGCTCTTCGCCACCGTGGCTTCCATCCTTGTCGGATTGCTGGCAGGAGTTGCTCCCGTCTTAAATGCCGGGAAGGTTGACCTCATCACGGCACTCAAGGAAGGCTCACCGACGTCAGGCTCCGGCAAACGTGGGCATGGGTTTCGCAACGCGTTGGTCATTGCCGAGATCGCGATCACCTTGATTCTG
>QHYZ01000094.1 GCA_003225295.1 Acidobacteriota bacterium
GTCCCGAAGCTGTGCGCCAGTAGAAGAGTTGCGGCTGGGTATCGCTCCAGGCCGACTGCTTTTTCAGTTCCATTAAAACAAAGTTTTCCAGTATGCCGCCTATCACTCCCGCATTTACTTCCAACCTCTCCAAAGTGAGCCCCTGCAGATGCGCGAGCAGGCCAGTATCATTCAAATAGATTTTAGGCGTCCGGATGAGCCGCTGCCCCAGGTTGCCAGACCAAGGTTGTAAGAGCTGCGCAAGGAACGTAGTTTCGAGTAGCGCAAAATATCGCTTCAAGGTTGTTTGTGGGAGTGCCAGGCCTCTCGACAAGTCAGCGAAATTTAGGAGACCGCCGACGCGGCTGGCTGCAAGCGCAAGCAGTCGGGGCACAGCGCTTAAATCTGAGATGTTAGCGAGATCGCGGACATCGCGTTGAAGAATGGTCATCAGATAAGACTGAAACCAAGCTCTGCGGCGTGCCCCTGAGCGTCGGCTAGTTACGGGCGGATAGCTACCGGCCAAGACGGTTTCAAACAGGTCCCGCCGAGAAGCAATCGGTTTCCCTGCGGGCCATTTCACTTGCTTTCTAAACAAAGCGTCCACAAACCCCTCGCGGACGCCAGCCATCTCGCCTTGTGAAAATGGCCAAAGCGTGAGCACTTCCATCCGGCCAGCCAAGGACTCCGCCAGCTTAGGCAGGAGCATCACATTTGCCGAACCAGTGAGTAGAAAACTCCCTGGCTCTCGCTTGCGATCTACGGCTACTTTAATTGAGGGAAAGAGTTCGGGCACGCGCTGAATCTCATCGAGCGTGACTGGTGTAGTTAAGCCAGCAAGAAAGCCGTTTGGATCGCGCCTGGCCGCCGCCAACACCCCAGGGTCATCGAACGTCAAGTATTGGCGGCTGCGCTCATCAGCCACCTCCCGAGATTGCACCAGAGTGCTCTTTCCGGTCTGCCTGGCCCCATTGATCAGCACCACGGGAGTGTCGGCCAGGGCTTGGAGAAGATGATCCGTAATGTTCCGGCGAATCACACAGGTGACCGACATCAGAGCACGGATGATAATCAACCACAAAATGGAAGATTATCATTAGCCTAGTGTTGACCGAACCGATCAAATCCCGGATGGGGGCTGCGTTCAAACGGCGTTCTGAGAAGCTAACTAAGTCCCCGTTCGTGGGCGAATAATCGGCATTAGCGGCCAATCTCTGCCCACTTTTGGCAGCGCCCGGCGAAGAAAACTAACACCGGCGCGAAGCATCTCTGTGGCATAGGTGTGACGAAACTGGTGCGGGACGATGCGGGTGGGAAGGCCGAGCGCATGACAGACTTGATGCAAGTAATCGCGGAGTTGACGAACGAGTGCCTCTTTAGAACGCGGACGGGCCAGAAGCCGAATCGGACGCCCGATTCTTCTACGCTCCGTCGCTGGGCCCACGCATCGGTGAGTGTGCCGATCTGTCCTTCGATTGCCTGCACTCTACCGGCTCGAATCAATGGGCCGTTCACGTGCCACTCGGGAAACTCAAAACAGAACGTATGGTCCCCGTGGATTCCTTTGTGTGTGAACTCGTCCGACGCCTCCAATTCTTTCGTTCTCTTGATCCGCGTCCTGAAGGAAGAGAATACAGCTTCTCGCCTATGACTTTTTAAGGGTGTGATTCGCAGAATTGGCCGCTAATAAACGGCAACTCGGAGTCGTTGGACAGATTCAGATTCGCAAGCGTACTAAAACCTGGTTGCCCAAGCTCATAGCATGAGCGCACGAAATCGGCTTCAGTCGGCAATCGCCTGATAAGCTAGCGCGTTGACTCTGCGGTCCAGACTCAAATCCCCCGTCGGATGCAGCTGCGCCATAAAGATCACGACCATCTGTTCTTTTGGGTCAATGGAAAATGCGGTATAGAAAAATCCACCCCAATTAAATTCTCCTGGCGACCCTAGTTCGGGGAGCGGAACTTTCACGCCCTCCACGCCAAAGCCAAGTCCAAAGCCCTGATCGGGACTGATTTTTCCGAGCTGATCCTGGGTCATAAGTTCGATGGATTTGCGGCTCAGCAGGCGCGTGCTCCCCGCCTTTCCGCCATCCAACATCATCTGGCAGAAGCGCGCATAGTCTACGGCCGTGGATGTAAGCCCGGCGCCGCCGGCAAAAAGCTTCTTAGGTCCCCGGTACGGATAGTCTGCGGAATAGACGAAAGAACCTTCTGTGATCGGGGTGTCAGGGAAGCGATTGAGACCTTTCTCCGCATAGAACGTGTACGCCGTAGCGAGCCGTTCCAGTTTGTTTTCCGGAGGATAGAAGTAGGTGTCCTTCATTCCCAGCGGTTCGAAGATGCGGGTACGGAAGAATTCGTCCAGGGGTTTGCCAGAGACCACTTCGACAAGCCGCCCGAGCACATCTACTCCCAAACTGTATTCCCAGCGATCCCCGGGATTAAAAAACAACGGCACCGCCGCCAGGCGCTTGACGTTGTCTTCGATGGTGCCGTCGTACGGCAGCAGGCCGTGCGCAACATTCGCGGCGGCGTACATCGGTCCAAGTCTGTCATTCCAGTGGTAGGTGAGCCCCGACGTGTGCCTCAAGAGATCGCGAATCGTAATCTCTCTCGCCGCTGGGATTGTGTAGGCCGCGCCAGACGAAGGCTGAATCAGCACTTTTGGATTCTTGAACTCTGGCAAATATTTCGAGATAGGGTCCTCAAGGAGGAAGTGGCCCTCTTCGTACAGCATCATCACCGCCACGCTGGTGATGGGTTTGGTCATCGAGCAGATGCGGAACATCGTGTCGGGACGCATCGGCTTACTGGCCTCCCGGTCCATCATCCCCTGTGGTTTGAACCAGACCACGCGCCCTCGGCGCGCCACCAAAGTAATCGCACCGGCAATCCGCTTTTCATCGATGCTTCGCTGGACGGCCGTGCCGATGCGCTCCAGGCGTTCCGAAGACACGCCCACGGATTCGGGCTTGGCCATGGGCAGGTCTTGTGCAAACGCGGCGGCCGCGATAGACACGCAGATGAGGGCTAAAGTGTTTATTTTGCGGTGCATGATGGGGAGCCTCCGTATATCCGGCGGTTTGTGGCGTTTGATTGTACACCGTCGCGGTCTTCGGTTACCCCTGTCCGCCGCGAAACGCGATATTTCGTGCTCCTCTTCTCCCAAGTTCATGTATCGCCGAAATTCTTTGCCGTATCGCTCACTGTTTTTCCGCTCCACTTTGCAGCTCCTTCGTCGAAAGTGCTTCTAAGTTTCATCAACGCGTCTCACGCGCCGAAGTCGCTAGGTTGGCCTTCTGCTCGGCTAAGATCTTGGGAATGATTTCGAGGAGGTGCGGATCCGGTTCCTTGCCACTCTGCGAGTAACGCTGCACGATGTCGCGGCCGGCGCTGCCACCGTCCATCGCAGCGCGGAGATGGCATCGCAACGGATCAAAACTGCGGGGTCCTCCAGGCATTTCTCCATGATCGGCAGCGCGCGCTTATGCCAGCGCTTAACCACAATATAACCTGCCATACCTCGCGCGCGAAGATCGCGATCTTCGAGCAGCTGGGCCAGCTGCTTGTCGAACCTGGTGTCGGCGTGCTGGGCGATCAATTGCATCGCGTTCCAGCGATTCTGCTCATCATCGTCGTGCAACATGTCCACCAACGGCGACAGCCAATCCGCGTCCCATTTCTGTCTGAGCCCCTCCAGTATCAACTCCATCACCGCCGGACGCAGCTCGTCGAGCAAAAGGTCATCCTTGCCTTCCAGAGGTGGCCCTTTTTCCAGGGCTTCCTGTGACAACTGCCTTGCGAGCTTCGAGATTCGCCCCTCCGCATACTCGGTGTCATAGAAGTGATCACGGCCGAATCGGGCGCCAGCTTCGCAGCACGCGCAAACTCGAGTTCTGATCCCTGGACGTCATGGGCGCTATGCAGGAGCGCGGCGCGATCGTAGTGGAGCACAGCGCTATTGGGGTAGCTTTCTAAGGCTTCCGCAACGAGAGCGAGCGCACGCTCGGGCTTGGCCTTCTCGATTTGCGTGGTATACGCTTCGACGCTGACGGGATGCGCGCTTACCCATAGCCACTTGGTCGACTTCGCTTTCCCGTCACGTCCGGTGCGCCGATAGATCTCCGTCAGAGCTTCCACTGGCGTGTACTCATTGGGTCGGATGCGACTCGCATGTTCAAGCAGCGGAGTGGCCTTCTCGAATTTCCCACGCGAAATGTAGACGTCAGCCGACTTGCTAAGCAGATCGTAATCATCCAGAGCCTCAACGAGTCGAGCGCGCAGGGCAGACTCACTGCCGGAACTGTTATCGAAATCTTCGCCCCGGAAGATTTGCCGGAACGCGCGGTCGAACTCCTCCTGCGGGAAATGTTCGCGCGCGCCGGGCAGTCTCCAGAAGATAGAAAGCTTGCAGCCGCTGGCCCTTGTCATACAGCGCCTTCGTCAAGCGGACATGCGCCTGTACTGAAAAGAAGTTAAGCGCGTAGTCATGCCGGGCTGCGTCCAGCGAAACGTCGGCGGCGGAGAAGCCCAAGAGGGATGCAGCGGAAATAACGAACAGCGCGAGCAGCAAAACCGTACAAATCGGCCGTCGACGCTCGCATTTATTCAGCATCAGGCGAGTATATCGTGCACCTGGAGCGCGCCGCTTTGATACCTGGCGACGGGGTGTCTTTGGCTTTACACGTAGAAATGCCCCCGCCCGGCAGATCAGTCCTAAGGCGTGCGTGTCATTCCGTCCAGAAGGGGTCCGCGTTATCAAGGGACGCGAGCCGCGTAAGGACCCTTGCTGGCCTCATGTTTTTCCCTGAGTCTTCTCTCTGCGACCAAGCCGCATTCCGTAGTCCACAGGGCGAAACCGTTTTGGTTCCGCCACTCATCTAGGGAAATCTAGTTTCGCTTTGTGATTTGGCCGCAGCACTTGCCGTTCCATTCCGGTACCCCGCGGCTACGTCACCTTGGCCTGAAGCACTGCGCCACAGCCAATGGCACTGCGCTCGTCTTACCGCGAAGCGTATCGCGGAGTTGAAGGGACTCGCGCCCGCAGGTGTGCATTGACAGCGAGCTGGCGGAAGAATAGCATGCGCGGCTACGGGGTGGCTTCATGATGAGGGCGAGTTGGTCCCAGCTCGTCCAGCCATCACCGTTCCTGCAACTTTAATCCTTCATCGGGAGGTTTAGATGAGCCCTTTTCCCAGTCGAAAAACAGGCAAGATGTTGCTAGCTCTCGCTCTCTTGGGGGGAGCTGGCGTTGTAATGGTGTTAGCAGGAAGCGTCGGAATACCGGCCACGCACGCGCAGCAAAACCGAACCCTGGCGGAAGCGCCGATCGCACCCGACAGACTCTTGGTCCTCTTCAGAGGGAATTCACTGCCCGCGGATGCGGATGCCCGAATCACCGCAGCCGGCGGACAGATGGTTCGCGGGATCGGGGCAGTAGGGATTGCAGTAGCCACTCCGACCACGACTGACGCCGCGACACTGATGCAAAACCTTCGCAACGACTCCACAATTCTGGACGCCGACTACGACCGAATGGTGGGGCTCATCGCTCCAACCCAAATTGCCCCTGACGATACCGCGGACGTCTCGCCGGACATGCTAACTCACCCGCTGCCGACATTTTCCACGGCCCTTCCACCAGATTTCTTCTACACCTCGACGCCTCAGCAGTGGCCGGCCAAGCGCATCGGCGCCGCGGGAGGTGGAATCGCCACCCCGCCGGGCGCTCCGACCTCAGGCGCGTGGGACGTGACGTTCGGCGCGGGCGCCAAAATCGCTATTCTGGACACCGGCGTGAATCCGGTTCATCCCGATGTGAAGGATAACCTGGTGTTTAACCTTGCCCTGACGTCCTACTCCGCGGCGTTCGGCACGCCCAATTGCGAAGTGCCCGATCCGTCCAATGCACCGTTTGATTTACCGGCGGACCAGAACGGCCACGGCACCTGGACCTCATCGCTGGCTGCAGGAGAGATCGGTGGCGGGTTGCTCATTGGCGTGGCGCCACAGGCAAAAATCCTCAACATCAAAGTGCTGCGTGACATTGCGGCGACTCCAGCCCAGCTTGCTGCCAGCGGAATTCCGGACACGCCCTTCAATCGTTGCCTGCTTCGCGGTGGAAGCGGATTCTTCTCCTGGGTGCTGGAAGGAATGGTGGTTGCGACCCTCGAGGGCGCGGACGTCATCTCCATGTCACTCGGGGGCTTTGTGCCGCGCAACGTGCGCGGCGACGCTGCTCTTGTGAGCGCGTTCAACCGCGTCAGCAATTTCGCCACGAGCCATGGCGCTATCGTCTTTGCGGCGGCGGGCAACTCGGCGCTGAACCTAGACCGAATTCGGGCATTTATTGAGCTACCCGGTCAAGCTGCTGGCGTGATTCCGGTGATCGCGACGACCAACCCGGCGCTCTTCCCGCCGACTCCCCCGGCGCGGCAGCCTTGCGCGAATGGCGCCGACTGTCTGGCGTTTTACAGCGACTTCGGAACGAACCTGGGCGGTCTTTCCGCGCCGGGCGGGGACTTACCCTCAGGGGGATGCGCCTTCAGCGGCAATCCATGCAACCCAACCGGGTTCGTCCGGGGTGCGTGCAGTTCCGGACTACCTGGGACGGTCCCGCCGGATCCGGACACCTTCCCAGCGGCTGGGCCGCCACCTGCGGGAACCAGCTTCGGCTGCTTCAGCTTTGCGGGTCTAGCGCAGCACGCTTGGTACGTCCAGACCATTGGCACAAGCGCCGCGACACCGCTAGCGGCAGGAGTTGCCGCACTGGTGAAATCTACCAATCCGGGACTCAGTCCGGCGCAGATTCGCACCATCTTGCAGCGTACGGCGCAGGATATCGGCAAGAATGGTTACGACGAGCTCTTCAATTTCGGACTGGTCGACGCCGACGCCGCGGTTCACGCGGCTGCCAATCGGTAGCGTCTGGCCTCTCGGGCGCTGGAGCCCCGAAGCAACTGCTTCCACATCCACGACCAGTGGCGGACGTGTGGTCCTGGTGCCCGTTTCGTTCTCGCGCGGAACGTCCTGCCGGATTTTACGTTCGGTGAAAACGCACGTCCGATTAATCACTGGCGTCATCGGCCCACAATCGGCTGGCAAGCGCGATTCTCGAGCATGCTTGCCGTCGTGTGCCCGCGATCTGCGACAAGTGCCATCGACTCTTCAGCCTTTCCGAGCCCGATCACAATTGAAACACCAGCGGCAGGTGGGGCCTGAAATCCACGATTTGCTGGTGGCGGTTGCCGTCGAATCCAATTTCGAGGAGAGATTTTGGCCCTTCTTGAGTTGCTAACACGCTACTCTTGACGATTCTTTGAGACGCAATCGAGCGAAGCGGCACGGGCGTAGTCAAAGTTAGCCCGGTGATCTCACGAACACCAGTGGGATGCTCATGGAACTGGTGCTCACGATGTGAGCGCCGCATAAAATCCAGATAGACCCACATCGGCTCCTCGATTCCCGCGTCGCCGATATACATGAGGAGGGGATCTGGCAAGTAGGTCGGCCGATATTGCCATGCTGGAAATGGTGGTTCTGTGCTACTCGAATCGGCAGGGCGCAGGCAAATCCCGAAAGGAGAGGCTTCGGCTTCCCGACCAGACCATCTCTCCCAGAGCAAGGTGCGTCGTGCGCGTTCGCTTTGAGCTTCATGGGCGTCACTCACCCATAGCAACTCGATCATGGCATTGGCGAAAGCAAAACGTCGATTCGCTGTGCCTTGTCCGGGGTGCCGATTTGGAGGTCCCTCATGCAGGCCGAACTCAACAAGTTTTTCTGCCTCGGGAGCGCCTGGAGCGGTGCACACGAACAAATGGTCTAGCTCGAAACGCATGGCCAGCTAGTCTAATTCAATCTTATTCAATCTGAATGATATCAGTTAGAACCAAGCCGGTGGCGCCGGTTCCACAGCCGTCAATTCTCGAGGCGCATGCCCAGGTTCTTCTGACCGCTTTAACCCGGCGAATGCCCGCCGCCAAGTCCACGCTCCAGTAGACACCAGATTTCATTGTGCCATGGGCGAGTTGATGGGATTCGAATGCGAGCGATAGCGCTTGGGGTTTAGCGGAGAATTTCGATGCGTGTAACGGGATGAACTTCATTCCAACCGTTGTCACGGTCGGTGACGTAGGCGCCAGTGACGCGGACACGATCGCCGACATTGGGAATCGTGATCTGCGGATGAAAATCGCCGCATGCTCCTTTGTCGCCGGCATCGGCCGGGGCGTGCTCGCAGATGACTTCCACCACGAGTTGGCCATGGGCGTGCATCACGTTGACCAGGTTCAAAACTGATTTGTGCACTGGATCGAGCGCGATATGCAAGTCGCCATCCGAGGCGCGGTGCAGGGAGACCACGCGACCCTCGACGGCGGTACACTCCTCAACTACATGCAGCCTGTCCTTCTGGTTGACATGTTTCCACAGGTTAAGATCACAGTTTTCAGGTCGCAACTTTACCGGCGACCTTCCTGGATAGCGAAGTCTGGCCATCAAAAACAAAGCCATCAGCGCTACTCCTACGACCAGCGTGATTCGTGAGATTCGGCTCACCGCGGGCTTCCTACCGGTTTTCCCAATGTGATTATCGGTCCTTCCCCGGCGAGTACGGAAGGCGCAGGAAGGCTCGATAGTTGAGAAGCGTCACTTGCGCCGAGTGGCCCGTGATTCGCCCGGGATTGGTGGCACTAAAAGTTACATGAAACGACGAGCCAGAATCGTTCAGTTCGCCGATCGTCCCACACCGACCGGCCGAATATCTGGCTTCATCCCCAGCGCTTTTAAGTATCCCTCATTCACGCGACACTTTTGCGGGCGGACACTCTCCAGCAACTCGGCGAAAGCACGGGTGATAGCCTGCTGTTCAGGGCGGGCCTTCAGCCGTTCTTCCACGTGCGCGGTGCCGCGCGGAAGCCTTGCGAACTCCACGATCTTTCCCCAATCAGCAGGTGGGATAATGCTGACCACCGCCGACGACTTTTCCATCTTCTTATACGGCCAGAAGGCCCATCCGATGTTGTTTTTTTCGAGCGCTTTCACGAATTGCGCGATCCACTCGTCGGTATTCTCTCCGGATTCGCCCAGCCAGATCGGCACATCATAACGTTCCCGAAAATCAATGTATTGCCGTAGCACGCTTTCATCTGGCGCCGTCCAGTATTTGTGGAACGTATATACGACGTTGGCATCGAAAGGTTTGCCGAAGACCGAAAAGTTCCCGCCCCACTGCGCGCCACCGAGAAAGAGAATATGGTGAGCATCAATCTGTCGTATCTCGCCCGACAACTTCCTGTAGAGGGGCTCAAGCGAAGAATTCAAAGATGTCAGCTTGGGAAAATGCGGGATGGGCTCATTCAGCAGGTCATAACCGAGCACGGCCGGCTCATCGCGATAGCGCGTCGCCAGCCTCCGCCAGATAGCGATCAGGTGTTCTTGCTCTTGTGGACTCTGGTATAGCCAAGGATATCCGGCGCTGTCATCGATGTTCGTGCCCGTCTGTCCGCCCGGCGCGGCATGCAGATCAAGGACCACATATAGACCTTCGGCACGGCTCCAGACGATCAACCGATCCAGCAGCTGGAAGCCTTCCGCGTCGTCACTTTCAAACAGGCTGTAATGCAAAGGAACTCGAATGGCGTTGAACCCGGCCCGACCGAGGAACGCGATGTCCTCACGCGTAACGTAGTTCTCGCGGTACTTCTGCCAGAACACGGCCGACCCCTCAGGTCCAAGGAGCTCCAACACCAACGCGCGGATTTCGCTAGGAGATTGCGGACCACCTTGGAACAGCCACATGTAACCCTCTGGCACCAACCAATTGCCTAGGCTTGTTGCGCGAAGAAGGAGCGGTTTGCCAGTGGCATCGACGATCTGTTGGTGGTCGGTGTGTGCGAACTGTGTGCTTCCTTGGGAAATCAATGCCAGAACAAGAAGCGGCAACTGTAGAACTCTGAACTTAAGCATGATTTCTCTCGCGCGAAAAGCCTACACCACAGGTCCACTCCTCGGTTCATCGAAAGCGAACGCAAGATCGAGGGATAGCGATGCGAAAGACATCGACCGCCGCGGCCGGCGTTCTAGCGTAATCGGGTCCGGCGAGAAGCGTTTCCCGATGGAGCGCCTGCTGGTAGTGACACGTAATACCCTCCTCGCCGGGTCTGCGCTTCGCCGGGGGTGCGATTCTATAACGGAATCTAAAAGCCGTGTTTGCGTAAGCTGCGATGCTTTCGCTGGCGAAAGAATTCTTCAACTAGCCGCTGCAATTCGGCGGAATCCGTGTCGCTCGGCACATCACCAGATAAGCCCAGCCATCTCAATTTGACTTGTCCAGTGGCCTCGACGACGAACGCCTTGAACTCCTTCATCGAGAAGTATCTGTGTTCCATTCAGGCGCTCCCTCTTGCTCCTGTGCCTCTCGGAGACGACGCCAACTCGGGCGGCTTGTCTGCACGCCTGTCCGGTAGTGGGTCAGTTTCCGATAACGACTCCCAAGGAGTTATCCGGGTTGGATTGAATCTGTTGGTGACACTTTCTCGATAAGCGGTCTTGCTACGCGCTCCCAAGCGCTCCATGCGGGAAACCACTTCCCCTCGACTCCGCGCCAAATCGAACGCACATTGAGTCCCGCCCATTCATCGGAATCGCCGGGCAAATATACATAACCCTGCACTGCGCCGGGACTGAACGCGTAATAGACCACGTAAACGATTTGTTCATTTGGATCCGTGTGGAACGAGACTTGATACCTGCGAAGGGACTCGGGCGGTTTTCTAACCGGACCTTGAAACCAATCGATGATGAGTGACTGCCTGTCGGCCCCACTTGTTCCTGGACCTGTCCAAACCTGGAAATTCTGTAGAATTCTGGGGTCGGAGATTTCAATTGGTGTTTTGAGGTGGGTTCCTTTGATTGTGATCTTGACTGTCTTTCCTTTCGCCAGCAGCGGCGTAGGGACGCTCAGAATCAGCAAAGAATTGAGCAAAACTGCAAGCGCCATCCTCATGGCAGGACCTCCACCAGGTGCCCTTATTAGGAGTCGTCAGTAACGCATTGTACTATGAACTAAGGACGCGCAAAGATTTACAAACGTTAACATCGGCTCAAAGTGGACGTGTGACGGCGTAACCGAAAACTGACCCACTACCGCCTGTCCGGTGGCGGGTCAGTTTGTTTCAAGCAGACATGAGGAGGCGTCGCGCAGCAGCTGCGACGGTAACCTTGCCCTTGAAGATGGTCGGACGATTCGCATTCCTAGCGGGGTTGGTAGTTGCAATGGCTGTTTGGTATTCGGTTGGTTCGGGCGTTACAAGCTGGCGTGAAGCCGTCTCGACCGGCTCAAATCAGCCAGCGCCTGTATTGTTTATCGCCGCTGCGTCCGTGCCTGCATTCTTTGTCATGGCACTGGTCCTTCGCACACTTTGGGCAGAGGATTGATTCGATCCTTCGCGGCTGCCCGGGGGCCCAGATTGTCGGCGACCCGCAAGCTGACACACCACCGCCTGTCCCACTTTCTTGACCCTGTGCCGAAGGGTCGAATACACTAAGGAATTCGAAACCAGCCGCTGAAGAGGCTAGCGGGCTGTTCTGCCGTTGCGGGTGAAAGAGACTGCCCCGCGATGGCGTACTACAAAGGGGGAAGGTTTGCCAAAGCGCACATTTCAACCGCGCCGACGCCGACGCGCCAAGACGCACGGCTTCCGCGTACGCATGAAAACCAAGGGTGGCCGCAGAGTGCTGGCGGCGCGCCGCAAGAAGGGACGCCATCGGCTTACCCCCGACTAAGGCGGGGAACCCGTTGCCCACGGCCAGTTCGAGTGCGCGCGGGAATCTGTTTCCGCGCGAAGCGCGGCTGGTGCGGCGCGGAGAATTTGATGCTGTCTACCGCGCCGGAAAGCGCCGTTCGAGTTCCCATTACACAGTTTTCTTCCGCGCCAACGAACTGCCGCAGAGCCGTTTTGGCTTCAGCATCAAGAAGGCCCTGGGCGGCGCAGTAGTGCGCAATCGTATCCGGCGGCGCCTGCGCGAGGTCGTGCGCTGCCACCGGCTGGAGATACCCGCAGGATGGGACATCGTCATTCACCCGAAGGGCACGGCGGCGCGCGCGCCGTTTTTAGCGCTGACAACCGATTTGCTGCGTCTGCTGAAAGGCCTGTAGCGGCGCACTTGAGTGTGCCCTTGGTTCCCATGGACGCTAACGAGAAGAGCCGACCTACCCCCGCACGGCCACAAGGCAAAGATCGATCCATCGCTCGGCGCACGGCTCTCGTCGCTCTGCAGTTCTACAAAGCGTATTTGTCGATCTTGTTCGCGGGCAGTTGCCGCTTTGAGCCCACGTGTTCGCGTTATGCCTACGTGGCCATTGAACGATTTGGCGTGGCGCGCGGAGTTTGGCTTGGGCTGAAGCGGCTGCTCAGCTGCCATCCACTCTCGCGCAAATTTGGTTACGACCCGGTTCCGGAGAAATGGGAAGAGATGCCGACCAGTTCAGCCGCCAGTAACGTTCTGAAGCCTGAGGTGCGCTCATGACCGCGCCTGGGCAAAAGGACAAGTTCACACCCGAGCTGCGAATTCTCGTAGCTTCGCTGCTGTCTTTTGGGGTGATCATCCTGTGGGCGAAGTTCTTCGGGCCCAAGCCATCCGTCCAGCCGATGCCCACGAACCGTCCGGCAGTGACCGCTCCGCCCGTGCCGGGCCCGGCGACCTCAGCGACGGCGAATCCACTGCCAGTTCCCGCGGCACCCGTAGCGACGGCCCCCGCGGCCGCGGCCGGCGTCGCGGTGAAGAACGATTCCGAGGAACGCACCATCGTCGTTGAAAACAGTCTCTACCGTGTGGAGATCTCGAACCGTGGCGCGGTGGTGAAGAGCTGGCAGCTGAAGAACTACAAGGATGATGCCAAGCCGCAGCGCGTGCTGGACGTCGTACACCCGGAGATCTCGCAGCAAACCGGCGGCTGGCCCTTTTCTGTGGTGCTCGATGATGAACAGTTGCAGAATGCGGCGAATGGCGGTCTTTATCAGCTCTCTTCCCCGACGACGGCGCTGGAGGCTCCCGCCGAAGTGGCCCTCAACTGGAGCGATGGCCACCTAGAAGTTGCCAAGCATTTCAAGTTTGCTCATTCCTATGTAGTCGGCGTGGAAACCTCCGTCAAATTTAACGGCCGGCCCATGACCGCCGGGCTCGGGTGGCTCGGCGGGTTCGGTGATTTGACGGTGACCAACCCCGCGCCAGTGGAAACCGTGGCGACCTATTACAGCGAAGGCGGCAAGATCACCAGTTTCGTGCATAAGAAGCTGGATGGGCCGGACAAATGGGGCCCGGGGCTCTGGCAAGGCGGCAAAGACTTCGTGGGCATCGAGGACCGCTATTTTACGGCGGCGTTCCTGGCCGCGAACGGCGCGACACCGGGTACGCTCGAAACACGCTACTGGAAGAGTTCGCGGACCGCCAAGGTGGCTGGACAAGACACCCTCGAGCCGGTGCCGCAGGTGGCCGCGGCCACACCAACCGAGCCTCTCTTGCTACGTGTTTACGTGGGACCGAAAGACTACGACGACCTGAAGAAGATGAACCCGCCGCTGCACGGACTGATTAATTTCACTTGGCTGGAATTCATCGCCGAGCCGCTCTTCCACGGGCTGAAGTGGCTGCATCGCTACGTCCCCAATTGGGGATGGTCGATCGTGGTGCTGACGCTGATCATCAATATGCTGTTGTTCCCGCTGAGGATTTCGAGCTACAAGACGACGCTGAAAATGCAGCGCGTGGCGCCGGAAATCAAAGCCATTCAGGAGAAATACAAGAAATATTCGATGCGCGATCCGCGCAAGGCGGAGATGAACAAGGAAGTCATGGCCATCTACAGCCGCGAGGGCATCAACCCGGTCGGCGGCTGCTTCCAGATGTTTCTGCAAATGCCGGTGTGGTTCGGGTTGAACACCGCGCTGCGTGGCGCGATTGAAATGCGGCATGCTGCCTGGCTGTGGGTCTCGGATCTTTCCGCGAAAGATCCTTATTACATTCTTCCGGTGCTGATGGGCCTATCCATGTACCTGGTTTCGAAGATGACGCCGATGACCGCCACGGACCCCCAGCAGCAGGCCATGATGAAGATCATGCCCATCACCATGGCGGGCATCTTCATGATTTCCCCCATATCCAGCGGCTTGGCAGTGTATATTCTCACCAGCAGCGTGGTTGGTATCGCGCAACAGTGGTACTTGAACCGCGCGCATCCTGTGCCCGCACCTGCAAAGCCCGTGCGCGGGAAGAAGTCTTAAGTAGACAATTCCCTCCAGAGAGGCGGAGCGCGGTCCTAAGGCTGAACTCCCAATGGCTAAAGAGCTCATCCGCGATGGGAAGCTCGACCGGCAAGCGGCGGCCGAGGCGCTGCGCCATTTTCTGGAGAATATCGTGCTGGTCTCCGGGCTGGAGTTGCAGGTGAGCGTGCGAACGGTCTCGGTGGAAGGCCCCGTTTCAGGAAGCGACGCGGAAGTGCTCGCCGATATGGACGGCAAGGACAAAGAAATGCTCCTGGAGCACGGCGGGGAAGTTCTGAAAGCGTTCGAGCATTTGGCCTTCCGGGCGCTACGGCTGGAACCTGCTTACCATGAAAAGATCCATATCGATTGCGGCGGCTACCGCGCGCTGCGTTTTGAGGAATTGCGCATGACCGCGCGGGTGGCCGCCGAACGCGTGCAAACTTCTCACCAGCCCTTCCGCTTGAATCCCATGTCTTCGCGCGAGCGCCGCATCGTGCATATGGCCTTGAAGGATATGACCGGGGTGCGCACGGAAAGCGCCGGCGTCGGCGAAGACCGCCAGGTGGTCATCCATCCCGCGGACAGCAAACCCTCCCGCCAGTCCTGAATTTGCCGCGCGAAAATAAACGGTCCAGGAGTCAGCGCGTGGCCCAGCCTTGCGACAGAACGTTGCCGTCAGTGCCCAAGCGAACGCGGTAGGTAAAGGATGCGGGACGGCCAGGACGCACCCGGGGAAACCGCAGATCGGAGATTTCCACCACCGCTACGTCGCCTTCCTGGTGGAAGCGCGTCACCGGAAATCGCGAG
Organism: Acidobacteriota bacterium; assembly: GCA_003225295.1. Lineage (GTDB taxonomy): Bacteria > Acidobacteriota > Terriglobia > Acidiferrales > UBA7541 > Acidiferrum. Next base: position 15,053 of record QHYZ01000094.1, read on the forward strand.
AACCACAAAACCTTCTGCACTTCGGGGAGGCGTTTGGCAACCTCGATGAACGAATTTGGCGGTGCATCGGGGTAGTAGTGGTGCTCCAGCGCGAGCAATTCCTCATTGCTTACCGCTTGCTGGCTCAGGTCCATTCGTAGTTCGTAGACGCCGTGCTCCGACCGCACCAGCCCGTCCCAGTGCCACAGCGATGGGGGCAGCGGCAGCGCTCCGATGGAGTCCACCTGCAAGCGACCCAGTTCAGCGAACTTTTGAATGCGCGACAGCGCCTTGTGGTGGGTATACCAAGTGCACGCGACATAGATCACTGCCGCGGCCAAACCAGCGCGATTCCAAGTGTCATGCTGGATCTTGCCGCCCCCACCGAGGAGCTCGGGCAGGAAGAAGAGCGCGGCAGAGATAACCATGGCCAGCAGCACGACTCGATCGGAGATCGGCGCGCCGACAACTTCACCCATTCTGGCAATCAGAAAAGGGGCCGGCAGGAACACCAGCCACATGCCCATGGCGCGGCGCTTCCATTTCTGGGGGTGGGCATACACCCAGGCAAGCACTTGCGGCACAAGCAGAAGCGCGGTGAGCGTGAAATCGATGATGAAGATGAGATCCCAAGCGGGGCGCGACCATGCGAGCGGCGACCAGATCATGGTGCCAAAAGACGTCACCAAGTCGAGCACGATGTGGCTCAGGATGCCAACCGCGTAGATGCCCGCCAGCGCGACAAAGGATGGCGCTTCCCACTTCCGCGAATTGGCAAACACGCGGGTGATCCCCGCGAGAAGCAAAGCCCACAGGGGAAGCATGACCAAGGAATGGGTGATGCTGCGGTGCCAGGTGATCACCAGGAGTTTATCGTGAGAGAAAATATCCCGCACTACATCGGAATCCGGAAAGATGGCACCGAGCATCAGCGACCAGGTGATGATACGGCCGCGGTTCATGGGCGGCGAGGCCAACAGGTCCTGGCCGCGGAAAATAGCTTTTCCGATCAATGCGCCGGCGATGCCGTGGGTGATGGTGTCCATTGTTCGCGTCTAGCTGATCGACTCCGAACCCAACATTCTAGCGGACCACTAGGAGCGGATCTGTTTTCCTGAGGACTCTGCCGATGCGGCGCGCCGAGACGCCACGACCATCGAGGGCCGCGGTGGCAGCCTCGGCAGATTCGGGTGAGATAGCGATCAGCAGGCCGCCGGAGGTCTGCGGATCGAACAGCAGGTCGCGGTACTGCGGTCCAACGCTTTCTCTGAAAGCCACGCAATCGCCAAAAAAATCGCGGTTGTTCTTTAGGCCGCCCGGGAGAAATCCTGCACCCGCGGCTGCCACGGCCCCGGGAAGATAAAGGATAGCCGCATGATCGATCTCGAAAGACACGGCTTCGACGCTGCGCTGGGAATCCCCCAGCGCCATTTCCCGCGCGTGGCCCAGCAAAGCGAACCCCGTAACGTCCGTCACCGCGTGAATCGGAGAGGCCGCTCCCGCCTTTTCTTGTATATCTTCGAGCGCTTTGGCGGCCGTGCAATTCAGTTGGGTCATGGAAGCAATGGCGGCCTCCAAATCGGCTTCGGCCAGGCGCTCTTTCTTCAGCGCCGTTGCCAGCACGCCGGTTCCGATGGCTTTCGTCAGCAGCAAGACGTCACCCGGGCGCGCGCCCACGTTTCGCCAAACTCGCTGCGGGTTGATGAGGCCCGTCACCGCGTAGCCAAATTGAATATCGTCATTGCGAATCGAGTGGCCGCCAATGACGGTGCAGTTTGCTTCCACCATCTTAGAAAGTCCGCCGCGAATGATGGCTTCCAGAATCTGTGCATCCCCCTGGTCGGGGAAGCCCACAATCGAGAGCGCGGAAACCGGGTGGCCGCCCATGGCGTAAACATCGCTCAAGGCATTGGCTGCCGCAATTTGTCCGAAGGTGTGCGGATCATCAACGATGGGGGTAAAGAAATCGACCGTCTGGACCAGCGCCATTTGAGGGCTGAGCAGATACACCCCGGCGTCGTCGTTGGTATCGAAACCAACGAGCACGTTCGGATCAGTGGGCCGCGGCAAACGGCGCAAAACGGAATCCAGCAACCCTGGACTCAGCTTCGCCGCTCAACCGGCAGCCTTGACCATGGCCGTGAGTTTCACGGATGGGGTCAAGTGGCACCTCGCTCCTAAAGCCGTTCGATTATAGCCAGGTGTGGCGGTTCGTGCTTGCGCACAACGGCGCTACCCGATACTTGCGCCGCGGATCGAGAAAGTGTTCTGATTCGCGGATGCCCTGGGATATCTGGGTGATTTTTCTCGCGCTGGGCTTGATTCTGCCGTGGCGCGGCCAACAGCGCATGAAGAAATTGCTGGCCATGCCACGGGTCAGCACCGTGGAGCGGGTCACGCTTTACGCTTCGACCATGGCCTTTCAATGGTGTGCCGTTGCTTTGGTGGCCTGGCGCGGCTGGGCCGACGGGTTCACCGCCTCGCAGCTTGGTTTGACGATCCATGACCGCACCCGGATTCTGGTTGTTTCGATGGCCGGCGCCCTGACCATGGCCGCTTTCCAGTGGCTGAACCTGCAGCGGGTGGGGAGAATTTCCATGGAGGCGCGAGGCCCGGTGCAGGCCCTTGCAGAACGCCTCCTGCCGCAATCTACGGTGGAGTTGTTACCCTATTTGGCGCTGGCCATTACCGCGGGACTGTGTGAGGAGTTTCTCTATCGTGGGTTCGTAATGGCGGTGCTCGTACGGGTAGGATTACCATCTGGGGCCGTGTTGCTGATTTCTTCCGTTCTTTTCGGGCTGGCACATAGTTATCAGGGGCGCGGCGGAGTGGTCATGACCCTCTTCGTTGGGCTCATTCTGGGGACCAGCCGGATGGCCTACGATAGCCTGGTGCCGGCGATCTTCTGGCATGCCGCGGTAGACGTAGTCGCCGGGACGGCCGGACCTCGCTATCTGCTACCCCGCTCTGCAGCCCCCGCGCGGAAGCCTGGGGCTCTCGAGAAAAGGTGATTTACTAATACGCTAATGGACATTCCAGCTACCCCACCGGCGGCGGTGATCCAGCGCGCACTCGGCGAGTTCGAGCTTCTCGCCACGGACGAGCAAGTGCTGCAAATTCAACGATATATGGAGATCTTGTTGCTGTGGAATGAAAAGGTAAACCTGACCGCGATCCGTGATCCGCTGGAGATCCTCTACCGTCATTTTTGTGAGAGCATGTACGCGGCCAAGGCCCTGGCTCTTCGAAGGGGTCGGCTCGCCGACGTGGGGTCAGGGGGCGGATTCCCTGGCCTGCCCCTGAAGATCCTCCAGCCGGATTTGCACGTGTTTTTGGTCGAAACCAACATCAAGAAAGTCACATTTCTCGCCGAAGTCATTCGTGAATTGGGACTTAGGGACGCACAAGTTCTAGTGCGGCGATACCAAGAGCTGGGCGAGGAGGTCGCTCCCCTCGATTATGTTTGCTCGCGGGCGCTCGGTGAATTCCCTGCCTTTCTTGCCTGGGCGGGGTCGGAACAGATAGCAGCGAAACAAGTTATTCTTTGGATTGGCGCTCGCGACCTCCCCGAGATTCGCGAGATCCGCCATTGGGAGTGGTACGAGCCGGTCGCCGTACCTCATTCGCTGCGACGGCTTCTCCTAGTGGGTACGAAAAAACCCTCGAGAGAGTTGAAAACTACGTAGCTTGGTTGGTTGTCTAAGGAGACCTCGCATAGCGGGCAGGGCGCTGAGCTCAGAATTCCTGGTCGAAGATCGATCCGGCTAGCCAGGCGATGAGTTAAGACATGGCCAAGCCGAGAAGCACGCCGGCGAAAGAGATCACTACGGCTTCGATGATGAATTGAGGGATGATGGCCCGGCGCCTGGCTTCGAGATTGTTCTGGGCAAAGTCAATTGGGAGCGGTCGAGGCGGAGGTCCGTGTTATTCCCTAGGGCCAACAGTGGATGCTGTATTCCCCTGCCGGAGTCCCCAAGCGTGACTTTCAGGATGTTCCACGTGGAACAATCTTTCCGGAAGGAACGGGGATGTCGTGGGCGTCCCTTTCGAGAGAACAGGTTCTGTTCGTCAGCCCAGGCGGGACAGAAAATGTTCCACGTGGAACCATCCTGATTTCCACCTCCCCATAATTGTTCCACGTGAAACAACTTGCATCCCGAGGTGGTCTTTGCTAGATTTTCGCTCACGAGGTAATGTTTGGCGAGGATCATTGCAGTCGCTAATCAAAAAGGTGGGGTTGGAAAGACCACCACAGCAGTGAATCTAGCTGCTTGCCTCGCCGCCGCCAAACAACCCACGCTGCTCATAGATTGCGATTCCCAAGCCAATGCTACAGCCGCCATTGGGTTCGCAAAAGATCCCTCTCGAAAGACCCTTTATCACATATTGATTCTTAATGAGTCGTTCGACAAGGTGATCCAAAAGTCGCAAGTCGACAGGTTGGACGTCGTCCCCGCCGATAAGAATCTAGCGGGGGCTGCCGTCGAGCTGGTCAATTCTGAAAATCGCGAGTACAGGCTACAGGCGGCGCTCAAATCACTCGACGATAAGTATCGATTCATCTTGCTGGACTGTCCTCCAGCCTTGGATCTTCTCACCCTGAATGCGCTGGTGGCCGCTGGAGCTGTGCTCGTTCCGATTCAATGCGAGTACCTGGCGCTCGAGGGCGTGTCCGAGTTGCTGGACACGCTCATGCGGATCCGGCGCACGCTGAACCCGAGCCTCGAAGTCGAAGGGATCTTGCTGACAATGTATGACGAACGAACTACCCTTTCGCGACAGGTAGCCACTGATTTGCGCAGCTTTTTCGGAACACAAGTCTTTCAAAGCGTGATTCCGCGGAATGTACGCCTGGCAGAAGCACCAAGTTTCGGGAAACCGATTATTTATTACGACATCCAGAGCAAGGGAGCTGAAGGCTACACGCAGCTCGCCCAGGAGGTCATTGCCAATGCCGAGAAACGCGTTGGGACGGGGGCTCGGAGCGCTCATTCGGGAGTCTGAGCCCAAGACTTCGCCGGATCAGACACAACCTCCTCATGCCACCACCGCCAGTGGTGCCGCAAGCGCCCCAGCTCGTGAAGCCGCGCATCCGGGCCCTCAACAGGTGGACATCGACCTGATCGATCCCAGTCCTTATCAGCCTCGCACGCGGTTTCGTGAAGAAGCTCTCGACGAATTGGCACGTTCGATTCAGGCCAGCGGCATCATCCAGCCCTTGGTCGTTCGGCCCATCGGCTCACGGTTTCAGTTGATCGCCGGGGAGCGCCGGTGGCGCGCGGCGCAGCGCGCCGATTTGAACAAAGTCCCGGTGATCGTGCGGCAAGTGGCTGACGACGCGGCGCTCGAGATGACGCTCGTTGAAAACATCCAGCGTGAAGATCTGAATGCCATAGAGGCCGCGCGTGCGTTTCTGCGCTTGATGGACCAGGCGCAGTTAACCCAGGAAGCAGTCGCAGAGCGGACCGGCAAGGACCGCGCGACAGTAGCAAACGCGATTCGGCTGTTGAAGCTGGAGCCGACGATTCAGGACTGGATTGAGGAAGGCAAGCTGACGGCAGGGCACGGTCGCGCTTTGCTGGCGGTGGCGGATGCGCAGCTACGGATGCGTTATGCGCAGAGAGCCGCACGCGGCGGATTAACCGTTCGACAGGTCGAACGCCTCGCTGCACGGCGCTCGAGCGGCGGGCATGTGCCAACAGAAATCCCCTTGGACGCCAACATCCGGTCGGCCCTCGACGAGCTTCAGCGGCACCTAGGCACGAAGGTGCTTCTCCATCAAAAATCGAAAATGCGTCCAGGGCAGCTGGTGCTCGAGTATTATGACGATGCCCAGCTCATGGGGCTCTACGATCGTTTGATGAGATAGCTCGCGGACTCCCACTAGCACTGCCCGTTCGTTCAGGCGCTTCATTCGACAACCCCGTTGTTCGGTCGCGTTGACTTCTCTGCGGACGCCGCTAGAGTAGAAGAGTCTCTAGACCGGGGGTTTGACATGGCATGGAAGTGGCCCAGCGCTGCAAAGAGTGGAGCAAGTGAAGAATGGACAGGATTCATAGACCAGGGCGTAACGCTCGAAGGCACGCTGACCGTCACAGGCACGTTTCGCATTGACGGCCACGTGAAAGGCAACATCATTTCGGAACAGACCGTGATCCTTGGCGACGGAGCTAAGGTCGAAGGACAAATCGAAGGCAATCGCGTAGTGATCTCCGGCCGCTTCGATGGCGTGATTTTCGCCAAGGGCCGCGTGGAGATTGAGGCCAAAGGCGTGGTGACGGGAGAGGTTCACTCTCCGTGCATGGTCATCGATCCGGGCGGAATCTTCGACGGCCGCTGCCACATGCTGGGATCTTCGGAGACGGCTTCGACGGTGACCATTCCCATCCGCGCTGCCGGCAACGGATGATATTTTTCCGATGTCGGTTAATTATAGGATAACGTATTCAGAGAATAATATAATACTCCTCTGGCGTTCGGCGTTATGGCTTGTTCCACCTTAGGATTTCAGGGGGGGAGCGTAGGATGACCCCAGCGCGCTCTGCGCATCTTGAATTCCCGCCTGGATATTCGATTCCCAGTCAAGATGGGGCACTCTAGAGGCTTTCGCCGCTTTGTAATAAAGCAACGCGTCTGAAGGACGCTGGAGCTGCTTTAGCGCCAGGCGCCCGGCGGAGAGCAGCGCCAGGAGCGATTGCCGTTCGGCCGGGTAGGCCTGGGCCAGGTGCTCGTACTCCGACACGGCACGCTCGTAATTCTGCTGTCCCTCGGCAAGGCGGCACAGCTCCAGCCACGTCGATGCCGGCATGCGGTCCCCGCCGGCGTTCAAATATTCCTGGTAATCCTGCCAAGCTGCCTCCGCGTCCTGTGTTTTGAGGTGGAGCTGGCATAGCTTGATGGTGGCTGCCAGGTGCGCCTGGATATCGTTCTTACGCCAATACAGTTGCCGCAACAGGGAATGAGCGTCGATGGCGTCTGGTTTCGCGGCTATATGCTTTTGAAGGACCGCAATGCCCTCATCGAACTTTCCCTCGTCCAGCAACGCTGCTCCTTGAACGACGGCGGGATCCGCAGTCCAACCGATCTTATCTTCAATGACCGCATTGGCCTGGTGCTCCAGACCGGTCCGGGCGATGATCAGTGCGCCTAGAGCTCCGGAAATAAATCCACCTACGTGCGCCCAGTGGGCGACTCCTGAAGCTTGGCCGATTAGGCTGCCGTAGAAAATCTCCATGAACAGCCACAACGGGAGCAGCCAGTAGGCCGGGGCTTTAAAACGAATCCGGAAGATCAACATGTACCACAGCATCTCGACCTTGAGCTTGGGAAAACGTACCAGAAAACCACCCATGAGCGCGGCAATAGCACCGGAAGCTCCTAGAACGGGAGCGAGGCTTCCCGGGTAGAACAGCACGTGAAAAAGTGAGGCAAAAATTCCGGCAAGAAGATAAAAAATGGGGTAAATGACGCGGCCCCATCGATCTTCGAGGACGAACCCGGCAAGCCACAGAAACCACAGGTTGCCGATGAGATGGAGCCAACCTGTATGTAGAAACATAGAGGTTAGGTACGCAATAGGTCTCGGATGAGCCGGCACAAAGGCGTAATTCTCCAAGATCGAATTCTTCTTTTGCTCGGCAAAGCGCTCGGAGAGAGAATCCATTTCCTGTTGGAGCTGTTCGGGGTCGCGAACGTCTCGGATCTGTGCATCCCAAGCATCCTCGGTCTTGCGCTTGGTGGAGGCCAGCTGCTTCCAGACGGCCTCGGGGGTTTTGCCTTGCACTTCGTTGACAAACTTTTCGACGTCGTCTGGCATTTTTAAATCGGGGTGCGTCGCGGCAAGCATGAGGACGTGCATGCGAACTTCGAGGCGAGCGGGTTCTTGCGCTTCTATGGTCCAGTGGGTGCCCAGGAAAATCGCCACGTTCAGAGCGATCAGCACAAAGGTGACGACCGGCCAGCGGCGGCCCTCCATGTTCTCGTGGCGCAACGGAATGAGCATCAGACAACCCCTTCTGGTCAGCAAGATGGCGAGGAATAGCTCTGCCGAGTCTAGAAGGCCTTGCGGCGACGGCGTAACTGGCCATTGGAGCAGGGCGTGGCCAATGGATAAACACGGTGCGCATTTCCTGGCTGCGGTCGGAACCAGGCCGTCCAGGAAGACCCTAGAGGAAGCGCGGTGTAACTCGCGCCGGTTGACACCCCCAACGGGGGCGTCTATCGTTCCGAGCAGTCGTTCGTGAGGGATGGCGGATGAAGATTCTCGTGCTGGGTGGTGGTGGACGAGAACACGCGCTGGTGTGGAAACTAAGACAGAGCCCGCGGGTGGAAAAAATCTGGTGCGCTCCCGGCAATGGCGGCATCGCGGCGGAAGCGGAGTGCGTGGCCGTCGACGCCGGTGACGTCAGCGCCATCATCGCGCTGGCGCGAAAGATCGAACCCCATCTGACCATCGTGGGACCGGAACTGCCGCTTGTCAACGGGCTGACGGACGCGTTTCGCCAGCGAAATTGGGCCATCGTAGGGCCTTCTCAGCAGGCGGCCCAGCTCGAAGGCAGCAAGATTTTCTCGAAAAAGTTTCTGGAGCGGCACGGTCTTCCCACCGCAAAAATGTACGGCGCGTATGAGTCTCCGACAGATGTCTACAGCATGCTGAGTTCCCTGACTTGGCCGGTGGTGATCAAGGCGGACGGATTGTGTGCCGGCAAAGGTGTTTTTCTGGCGCCGCACTTGGCGGCAGCGAAAGACTTTGTCGAACGCGCGATGGAGAAAAACGAACTCGGGCCGGGCGGTAGGCGCATCCTTCTGGAGGAGACGCTAGAAGGCGAAGAGCTATCGTTCATCCTGCTCACCGATGGAAAGCAGTATGCACCACTGGTACCGACACGCGATCACAAGCGCGTCTTCGATGGAAACCAGGGCCCCAACACGGGTGGCATGGGGGCGTACTCCACTGACGAATTGCTGCCGCATGAGCTAGCCGAGACCATCCGTTCGACGATTGTCGAACCGTGCCTAGACGGGCTCGCCGCCGAGGGCATTCCGTATCAAGGGTTCTTGTATATCGGCCTGATGCTCACGAACCATGGTCCAAAAGTCCTGGAATTCAATTGTCGGTTGGGCGACCCCGAAGCACAAGCCATCCTGGCGCGCCTGGATTTTGACTTGGCCGAGATCCTCAGCGATGTTGCCGCCGGGTGCTTCAACCCCTCAAAACTGCGCTGGAAGCCCGGTGCTAGCGCCTGCGTGGTGCTGACGTCGGGTGGTTATCCGGGAAAGTTTGAGAGTAGCCAACCGATCGAAGGCCTAACCGCTGCGGAGCAGATTACCGGTGTGAAAGTATTGCACGCTGGAACGAAGCTCGCCGGGGAATCCGTGGTAACACATGGGGGAAGAGTCCTTGGCGTAACCGCAGCAGCCAGGTCACTGGAGGCCGCTTTGGCCTCCGCCTATGAAGCGGTTTCAAGAATCCATTTTCGAGGAATGCACTACCGGAAGGACATCGGAGCTCATCTGACGGAGTGGAAAGCCGCAGGAGACTAGAGCTAGGGCTTGGGAGCTCGCCGCAGCGTCGGCGCTTCGGGCGGGCGGTTCTTGTCTTCCTGCACCTTTTCGACCGGTTCCTCAGGTGGAACCATCCATTCGAAGCCGTGCCGTTCGTCCATGGTGCCAAGAACAAACGTGCGATTCCCGGCGACCAAGGGCAGCACCGCGCGCATGAAATCAGCTGAATCCATGGGAGCGGCCTTCTGCGCCTGGCCGCGATTGATGTTTTCGAGGACTTTGGCAAAGCGCGGCTCAGCGGACCCGAGATGGGTGACGTGCGGGTCGTTGCCCTGGATCTGTTCCGCCAATGTGGGACCTTTCGCGTCCTGAGGGTAACGGCTCTCCACGATCGTGCGCGGAGCATGTTTTTCCGGGGGGTACAGCTGTGTAAAGCGCGGCCGCTGGACACGCGTCTGCCAGTAGTCGCCACGCGTGGCCACTTGCTCCTGCTCGATACGATACTCCACGACCCACACCTCCGGGCCGTACTCGTTGGGAGCGTAACCAATGATCACGATCTGAAGGATTGGATCATCGGGAGAGAATTCCAGTTTGTGATGGAGTTGAGCGACCAGTGGGCGAAGCTTCTCGAGGAAAGCGATGCCGATGGTCTCCAAGTCCGTCTCACCCTCGCCGGGAGCGGACTGGTAACGAGGGTCGCCCCGGGCGACCCGCTGAAAATTCCGGTCCAGCCGAATGGGCTTTGGATCAGCAGGAATGCGCCATTCCGAAGCTCCGAAGAGCACGCCGATGTGCGTGGCGTCCAGGTCCATCACGCGCGGTGGAATGGAATTTCGCTCCACCGGTTGATCGATGGCCGCAAAGACGATGGCGTCCTTCGCCACGTGAACAATGGCGCGCCCGCCAGCGAGATTGGCGACGATTTCGTCCTCGTGCGTTTCCTGGGCAAGAGCGTCAACCGGCGGCGCGCCGAGGAAGCATAAAACCAACAGAGTGATTCGCCGCAACGGATTGGCGCGGAGGCAGGGATAGACACGCCGACGAGACTCTGAAGGCAGGAAAAGTTTTCGAAGAAGCTTCACGCCACACGACCTATCCGGCCAACCGAAGTTATTTGGCCCACATTATCGCACCCGGGAGGGGCGGGCGAAACTGAGAAGTTGCCAACACGGCGCAAAATCTCGCTTGACTGCTGAATGGCGTTCGCGTAGCTATACAGAATTCTGAACTTGAGCGTTCCGCCACTAATAGAGGGAGCAGACATGTCACTGAGTCCCGGTGGTACTCCGAACACCTCTCTGCCACCCGCGGCGATGGATCCTCGCGTTCCCGTTATCCTGCGCATGCGGCGCGGTGCGGGGATGGTTTTTCACCATCGCACTTCTGTCCGGCGTGAATTCTGTCCTGCAGATTTTTGACGCCAAGATCCGCTTCATCTTTGGCCTGGGCATAACCCAGGTGGTGGACGGAGTGGCACGCGGAATGGGGCAGGGCGGAACAGTGGTAATCGCCGTTGTCGACGGACTCTTCATCGTCATGCTGATCTTGTGTTCCCGTTGGGCAAAGGCGGGTTCCCAGGGGGCCTTCCTCGGCGGAATGGTGGCCTACGCGCTCGACGGCGTTTTGCTCTTGCTCTTCAGCATGTGGCTGGATGCGGCGGTACATGCCTACGCGCTGTGGATGATCTGGCAGGGCTATACGGCGTCGCGTGAGCTGGCCCAGATGCAACAAGCAGCGCAGCCGGGACTGTCACACCCGAGGCTCCCCTGAGCCAGGCTACCAAGATTCGCGGCATCCCAGGAAGCCTTCGTTTACGAGGGACAAGAAGTCGCCTAGACCTTCACAGCCGCTTTGAAATCCAGTACCTTGCGAACCTCGCGCGTGAGCGCGTCCCGTGTGAAGGGCTTCTGAAGAAAGAAAGTGCCCGCATCCAGGACTCCCTGAGCGGCCATGGCATGGTCGGCATAGCCGGACATCAAAAGCACCCTTAGGTTGGGACGGAAGAGGACCATCCTTTCGGCCAGCTCGCGGCCGCGCATCCCAGGCAACACTACGTCGGTCAACAGTAGATGGATCGTTTCTTCGCGCCGATGGGCAATCTCAAGGGCTTGAGTGCCGCTGTCTGCGTCGAGCACGTTGTAGCCGCTTTGAACAAGCAAAGTGCGGGTCATGACGCGAAGCGATTCCTCGTCTTCCACCAGCAGGATCGTCTCCGACCCCCGCGAAGGCTTGGCTCTGGTGGCGCGTAGACCGGCCGGTTCGGGAGATTCCTCCACTAGGGGCAGATAGGTCTTGAATGTTGTGCCTTTTCCGGGCTCGCTATCAACCCAGATGTAGCCGCCACTCTGCTTGACAACACCATAAACTGTTGCGAGGCCCAGTCCGGTACCTTTGCCCATTTCCTTAGTAGTGAAAAACGGATCGAATATGTGGGCCTGGGTCTTAGCGTCCATTCCCATTCCCGTGTCAGTCACCGCGAGGAGAGCATAGGACCCCGGCACCACTGGCGGATGCCGGCGCGCATAGTCCTCGTCTAGGTCGACGCTGGCAGTCTCAATCATCAGTTTCCCGCCCTCCGGCATGGCATCCCGGCCGTTAATAACGAGATTCATGATGACCTGCTCGATTTGCCCTTGGTCGGCTTTTACATGTCCCAACGCCGGGTCCAACGCCGTACTGAGTTCAATATCCTCACCGATCAAAGGCCGAAGCATCTTCTCCAGACCGGCGACAATAGCATTCAAGTCCAAGACCTTCGGGTCCAGCACCTGCTGCCGACTAAACGCCAAAAGCTGGCGAGTCAGGTCGGCTGCGCGATGCCCCGCCTTTTTGATTTCTTCGACATTCTTCCGCAGCGAGGCATTCTGAGCAACGCGTTCTCCAAGAAGCTCGCTGTAGCCAATGATCACACCCAATAGGTTATTGAAATCGTGGGCGATTCCACCGGAGAGCCGACCCACTGCCTCCATCTTTTGCGCTTGGCGAAGTTGCTGCTCCAGGAATTTCCGTTCCGTGATGTCCTTAAAAAACGCGATTATGCATTTCTGTCCGGCAACCTCGATGATTTCAGCCGAATCCAGTGCTGTGCGCTGTTCACCGGACTTTGTACAAAAAGTGATTTCCAAGTCCCTAACCGAGCCCTGTTCTTCGAGTATCGCCACAAGCCTGGCACGATCTTCGCGCCGCTCCCAAAACTTCAGCTCCAGGGAGGTGCGACCAATAACCTCCTCGCGTCGATACCCAGTGGTACGAAGGAAACTCTCATTCACATCCAGGTAGCGGCCGTCCGAGAGGTTGGCGATGGTAATGGGTTCTGGGCTCGCATTGAACGCTTTATGGAATCTCTCCTCGGCCTTCAGGTCATCGGTTAGCTTTCGCTGTTCGATTCCTTGCTGCTTCAATCGGACGAACTCGGTTACATCTTGGACGCAATGGATTATGTAGCGGACCTCTTTGTGCGGCCCGGAGACGGGCGAGTTGACCGGACTCCAGTACCTTTCTTCGAATTCGCCTCCTTCCGACTCCGGCTTGCGAATGTCGTACTTCTGTACTGCCATGGTGTCCGCAACCTTGCCTTCGAGCACTCGCTCTAGGGAGGTTCGTAGGTTACGGACGCCTGAGGCCAAAGGGTCATTTGGATTATCCGGGAAGACTTCGAAGACCCCCCGGCCCAGAATGTCCTCTCGTTTCGTCAAGGTGGCGCGTAAATAGGCGTCGCTCACTGCGACAATGTTGAAGTCCGGTGTGAGCACGAGATACAAACCCGGCGCCGATTGGAATAGAGACTCGAAGTCAGGGGTTGCACGGAATGTGGGTGAGTCTACCATGCCGGTTGCGTCCGAGAGTTTGCTGAGGGAATCTTATTCACCAGCATGGAACGTGGCAACCGGATACAACTGCCTGAGCAGCGTAATAGTCACCAGAGACGCGCCGGCGTCGCTCTCCAATACTAGCGGATACCCGTTGGTCTGCAGTTTCGTTCTTCGGCGAACCGTTTCTTATAACCTCGCAGTGCTGTCCATGCTGTGCAGGGGAACATTCCGGGAACATAAGGCTGCTTTATTTTTTCTTCGGCATGTTCTATCATCCTCCCGTCCCAAAGACCTATGGGCGGATAGCCCAAAAGTGATGCCTCTTCGTTGTCCTCGCCTGGAGTAAGGGCGCTCCTCGAGAGGAACCCACCGAAGAAACCGGACCAGCATCCGGCTCCGCGGGAATCCTCTCCCTTAGGGAGAGGAGGATGTTCAAATCATCGATCGCGGACCAGCAGCAAGCATGGGACTCAGAAAGCCAAAAAACATCCAACACCACGGAAAGTCGCTCGCGGATATTCTCGATGCTCACGAGCGCTTTTTCAGCGGTAAAGACGGCGGGATCCGCGCTGACCTCACCGGCGCGGACTTATCCCACGCGGACCTGAGTGGGGCAAATCTGAGCGGGACAATTCTGCGCAACGCCAACCTCGAGGGCACGGACCTGCGCAAGGCAAAACTTCCCGGCGCCGATCTGTCTGGTGCGAACCTGCAGAAGGCCGATCTCCGCAACACGGACATGACCGAAGCCATGCTTCCCGGGGCGGACCTGACCGAGGCGCAAGCCAGCGGCGTGGAATTCTTTCGTTGCGATCTTGCGAATGTGAATTTCCAGCGCGCCCATCTGCGCAACGTGAATCTGCGTTTGGCAAATGTGCGCGGCGCAAAGTTTTCTGGCGCCGATATGGGCGTGGCCATCCTGCGCGAGACGGATCTCGCCGGCGCGGATCTTTCCGGCGTGGACCTCTCGACCGCGCTGCTCCCCCGGGGCTTTACCATGGAGCGGGCCGCCAAGAAGAGCGCCTAGAGCCGATTTCGATCGCCGGTGGATGGCAATCCGCGTTATGACGTGGTAGCCTCTCGCGGAAGAGAACCAACCCCTTCGTGAGTCCTGTGGCCACTTCCGTCACTCAACTCGACCGCTCGGCCGTGGGCCAACGCGTCCTGGATGTAATCCGTGGTTTGCTCGATGAACTGGGCAGCCAGGGCGCCTTGCCGCTGCTCAATCCCGACTCGCAGCTCGACCGCGACTTGGGACTCGGCAGCCTGGAGCGAGTGGAACTGCTGGCGCGACTGGAAACCACATTCCACATCCGTTTGCCGGACCGCGTGGCTGCGGAGGCCAATACTCCGGAGGATCTGGCGCGCGCCATTCTGACCGCTCCAGGAGCAAACGTCAAAGATGTCGAAGCCAGCTCCGTGTTGCGGGCTTCGGTGACGGCTCAGAAGCTGTACCGGGCAGCTACGGACAGAGGAGTCTGCTCCGCCGAGACGCTCATCGAGGTGCTGCGGTATCGCGCCGCGCACGACGCCCTGCGCGCGCACCTGTGGATCACCGAGGACAGTGATGCCGGGGAACGCGGCTGTACGCTGACCTTTGGCGAGCTCTATGCCGCCGGAAACCGCTGCGCCGCGGAGCTGGCGAGGCGTGGTGTGCCCGCCGGCGGACGCGTCGCGCTGATGCTGCCGACTTCGCGCGCCTTCTTCGTATCCTATGCGGGGATTCTTCTCGCCGGAGCGATTCCCGTCCCCATCTATCCCCCCTTTCGCGCCGACCGCATCGAGGAATATGCCGCACGGCAATCGGCGATCTTGAACAATGCCGAGGTAGGTCTCTTGCTGACCTTCCGCCGCGCCGAATCCGTGGCCAAATTGCTGCGGCCTCGCGTGCCTTCGCTTTCCGGAGTCCTGGACGCGGAAAAGCTAATGGAGTCCGCAGATAAAGCTCCGCCCCCGTCGCCCGGTGCACTGCCATTGCATGTCACCGGGAGCCGCGCGCGTCAAGGCAGCGACATCGCGCTGCTGCAGTACACTTCCGGTTCCACGGGCGACCCCAAAGGGGTCATGCTGACGCACGCCAACCTGCTTGCCAACATCCGCGCCATCGGCGAAGCCGTGCAGCTCGGACCCGACGATGTCGGGATTAGCTGGCTCCCGCTATACCACGACATGGGTTTGATTGGCGCGTGGCTTACGCTGCTGCATTTCGGCATCCCCTTGTCGGTGATGTCGCCGCTGGCTTTTTTGACACGCCCCCAGCGCTGGTTGCAGGCCTTTCACAAACATCGCGGAACGATCTCGGCAGCGCCGAATTTTGCTTATGAACTCTGCGTGCGCAAGATCGCGGACAAAGACATCCAGGGCGTGGATCTCAGCTCCTGGCGCGCGGCGCTGAATGGCGCCGAGCCGGTGAATCCGGAAACGCTCGATCGTTTTGCGGAACGTTTCGCGGGTTACGGCTTCCGCCGCGAAGCGCAGCTTCCCGTTTACGGTTTGGCGGAAGCTGCGCTGGCGGTCACTGTCCCGCCGCTCGATCGCGGGCCATTGATCGATCGTGTCGAACGCGAGACGTTTACGGCCCAAGGGCGCGCGGTGCCCACGACGTTCTCCTCGAACGACGCGGCCATCGCCTTTGTTTCCTCAGGAAAGCCTTTGTCAGGGCATGATGTGTGCATCGTGGATGAAAACGGAACCGCAGTGCCGGACCGCAGGGAAGGGTTTTTGTGGTTCCGGGGACCGTCGGCAACCAGCGGCTATTACCGCAATCCGAAAGCCACCGCGGCGCTGCTGCCATGCGGCCCGGCCACCCAAGACGGGGAATACTCTTGGGTGAATTCGGGCGATCGCGCGTATCGCGCCGACGGCGAAATCTACGTTACCGGCCGCGTGAAGGACATCATCATCAAAGGCGGGCGCAATTTGTATCCCCACGAAGTCGAGGAACTTGCGGCGCGCGCCGATGGAATTCGCAAAGGTTGTATCGTGGCCTTCGGCTTGACGGACCAAGCCGCGGGCACGGAAAAACTGGTCGTCGTTGCGGAGACCCGCGAACGTGACGCGGCGCGCCGCGCCGCGCTCGCTTCGGCAGTGACTGATCTTGTTTCCCGAGGCTTGGGGCTCCCACCGGATCGCGTTGAGCTACTTCCCCCGGGCAGCATTCCGAAAACGTCGAGCGGGAAATTACGCCGCGAAGAAACCAAGCAGCTCTATCTTGCCGGGACTCTTTCCGCCTCGCGCGCGCCCGCCTGGCTGCAAATCGCACGCCTGGGAACCGGGAGCGCCTTGCGCAATCTCGGCCGCCAGGCCCTTGCCGGCCTAAAACGTGGACTCGAGATTTTGTACGGTGTGTATTTCGGCTTGGTGTTTTTGCTTTGGATTGTTCCGGCCTGGGTGATAGTGCAATTTATCAAGGATCACCAGGAAGCGGGACGCTTCACCTCGTCCGCTCTGAAGGTTTTGTTCGCCCTGATAGGATGCCGTGTGCGTGTCGTCGGTAAGGAGTATATGGAAACGCCCGGCGCAAAAATCTACGCGTCAAATCATACTAGTTATTTCGACGTGTTGCCTCTGATGCTGGGGCTTGGCGTGCCGTATCGCTTCGTCGCAAAAATGGAGGTCGGCGGCATGCCTTTTGTCGGCACATTTTTGCGACAGATGGGACATCTCAAGTTTGACCGCAGCGATCCGGAGTCACGATTGCGCCAGGCGCAGGAGATGGAAGAATTCTTGCGCGACGGCGAATCTGTTTTTGTTTTTCCGGAAGGTACTTTCACCGCCGAGGAGGGCGTGCGGCCGTTCCAGCTGGGCGCCTTCAAGGCTGCCGTGGTGACCAGCGCCCCGATCATCCCCGTGTCTCTTGCCGGGACTCGCCGATTTCTGCCCGACGGCACCTACTTGCCTCGACCGACCAGTGTCGTCATCACGCTTTCGCCACCCATCTATCCAAGCACCGCGACGAGCACAACGAACCCCGCCGATTCCTCCGACTGGCACGAACTGATTCGTTTGCGTGACGCCACACGCGCCGCGATTGCGCGCTTCTCCGGCGAACCTCCGCTGTAGAGAATGCTGGCGGCCCTAGACGACCGGGTTATGCAACCCGGAGTTCAGGCGCGGCATCTGAATCTGGAAAACGAGTAGAAATGCGGTGTTCTGCCTACCTGCCTTGGGCGTGCCGCGAACTCGGGGGTTATACAAGCCGTTCCCTGGCCCGCGAGCAAAATCTAATTTCTTCGGAGGTTCCATGAAGCTCAGATTCATTGTGTCTTTGCTTGCTCTTGTGACCGTTTTTGGACTTGCTACCCAGGCACAAGAGCTCCCCAAGATAGATGCGTCCGTCAGCTACTCCTATCTTCGTGCCAACCCTGCCACTTCCGGGGTTGGCGGATTCAATCTCAACGGAGGCAGCGCTTCGGCGTCCTATAATTTCCGGGACTGGCTGGGCGGTGTCGCCGATTTCGGGGGCTATCACGTGGGTAGCGCCAATGGCGTGAACGTGGACAACCACGTAACGACGTATCTTTTTGGCCCCCGCTTCACCTATCGCAACTCCCGCCGGATCACGCCGTTTGCGCACGTCTTGTTGGGCACGGCGCGTACCGGAGCGGGAATATTCGCCACTTCGCGTTCCCACACAGAGTTTGCTACCGCGTTCGGCGCGGGAGTCGATTGGAACGTGCGCGACCGTTTCTCGATCCGCCCTCTCCAGTTCGACTACCTATTGACGCATTTCCCGGAAGTCACTAACGGAAACAATCAAACACAGAACAATCTGCGCGTCTCCACCGGAATTGTTTTCCACTTCAAATAATCATTCCGGCGGAAACATCAAGAATCGGTTGCCCGGTGCAGGCAGAGGGGCCGCGTTTAAGGCAGACGGGGCCCCTTGCACCCAGATTTCAGTGCTGCATGGTGTAAATCACGGTGATGTACGTGTCGATTTCGACGCGCTGGCCGTTGAGAACCGTCGGCCGATACCGCCATTGCCGAACGGCTTCCACCGCGGACTGGTCAAAGAGCGGATCGCTCACAACAATCTGCAAAGACTGGATAGTGCCCTCGGTCCCGATGATGGCTCGCAATTCCACGTGACCATCGCGATGCAATTGCCTTCCGAGCGCGGGATAGACGGGCTCGACTCGGTGGATCAGCATCGCGGGGTCTAGCCGTGTGATTTGCACGACTCGCGGCTTGCTAGGAACTTCAGGCGGTGGCGGACGAGGCCCGGCGTCGTTCCCGCCAAGGTTCACGCACCAGGAACAGTCTGGGCCACGGTTGGCCTGATTTCCGGGACCAAATTCTGGCGCCCCCATGGGATTCTGGTCATCGACCGGATGCGCATCGGCGCGGCTTGTTGGTGGATGGAAGATAAAGCGCCCGCCAGAATTGGTGGGCCGGGAAGTGCCGGGCTTTTCGTTGCTTCGCAGATGATTGCTGACATGTCCGTACGGCGGAACGGGTAGGTAATCTCTCATCACCATTCGTTCCGTTTTGCCGAATAGTGGAAGCAGAACCAGCAGGGTGAGAGCCGCGCTCTGTAGAAGGACGGACAGGGCCAGGGCGCGGCGGCGCACGCGGCGTTCACGCCGGCGTTGGTCCGCATCGCCGTCTACCAGGCAGGCGCTCAACGATCCCAGACTTGGTTGGCTGCTTGCTTTTGAAACTCTTCGCGGCTCGGGCGCCATCACGCACCTCCGTCATTTTTTCTGCGAGTGTCCACCGCTCGGTCGACCCCAAAGCGGGACTACAGAAAATTTTGCGGCGCCGATTTCCTGGAGGTTGCTCTAGATCCCCCCGGGAGACCGGCGCCGCGCTCGCAGGGATGTGAGGTTGCGCGCGTCCTCACTGCGTTGGACACCAAAGGTGGAAACAAGTTCCCTCGAGCAGGTAACGGCGTTTTCAGCCGTCCGGGAAAGAAACGCCTGGAGCCCTTGTTTCCGCTAGGAGTAAGCACCGTCCTTGGCGGGCTCTCGCAAGAGGCGCTGCGGGCCTCCTGGAATTCATCAACAAGCTATTTTTAAATGAATGGGTTAGGAAACACTGTATCCGAAAGTCGCGCTCCTGCATCTTATGCTCTGTGGACGTGGATCTAAGGAGGTCAACCCCCATGGACCGGCGTAATCTGGAAACTGTGGGTGTGCGCCGCACCGGCTGGGCCGCTCTGGACCGCGATCCGCAGCAGGACACGGTGGAGTTTATCTGTCCGCACTGCGGCACGCGGGACAAGAAAAATGCCCGGCGCGAGCGTGCGCTCTATCATTTCACGGATGGTTTCTTGCAAGACTTGCAGGGCGAAGTGACGCAGTGCCATGCCTGCAAACAGTACTTGCGCGTGGTTCCGATCGTGATGTTGCACGATCAGGATGAAACTCGCCGCTTCGAAGCTGTTTTTTCCGATGACCAGCTGGTGACGCCGCACTAATCTTGTTTCACATCGCAAAATAGAAGCAGGGCCAACCCGCTTTTTAATTCCTCACCAAATACCTGCCCGCGTTACTCCCGGTTTCTGTCGCCGCCGCCTTAATAGCGATGAGCATCCTAACCCTGTGGTGTTGGCGCTCCGGAAAGAAGCCAGGGAAGTTTTCCGGCCAACAAAAAAAGGGCGCAGCCCGCCGCGGCCGGCCACGCCCAGGAAATACCTTCACGGATTAGTGACGATCATGGTCATGGTCATCCCAATCGCGCTCGGCGCGCCAGCGGTGTTCGTGTTCATCCCACCAGCGGTGCCCCTGGTTCCAGCATTGCTCCCGGGCTTCATGCAACTGATGCCGCGCACGATCCGCTTGTCTGCTGTCCCAGCCGTGATGCTCCACGGCTTCGTGGAGCTTGTGGTCCGCCTTGGCAATGCGGCGCTGGCAACTATCGTAGTTTTCGGCGGACGCCCGAGGAGCTCCTGGAAATGCTAGCATGCCCAGAAACGCCGCCGATACGAGCAAGGTCCTTGCTAGAAACTTCTTCTCTCCCGTGTGAAGCGTCATCGTTCCTCCAAGTGTCGCCCCGACTGGGATGGGGTGTCGTCCTGCCCTATAGAACACCCTTCTTGGAAGAATGTAGCAAGCCACTGTCCACACCATAAACAAATGAAAATAAACAATTTGTAGGTGTTGGAGGATCAGTAGGCCTGTAAAAAGGGGTCGGGCTCCATGTGGTATTTCTCGAGCCCCGCGCGGATGTGGTCAAAGGCTTCGTCCACGGTGTCGGCGAACTGCAGCATCTTGTACTCATCCTCGTTGATCGTTCCCCAGCGCACCATGGCCTTCCAATTCAGGACTTCATCCCAATACTTGCGGCCGTAGATCAGGATGATGTTTTGCTTGGGAAGTTTTCCGGTCTGCAGCAGCGTCAGCATTTCCCACAGTTCGTCCATGGTCCCAAAGCCGCCCGGAAACACGATCAGGGCCTTGGCAATCTGCGCGAACCAAAGTTTGCGCATGAAAAAGTACTTGAAATTGAAGCTCAGTTCCGAGCTGATGTATGGATTCGCAAATTGCTCGTGCGGGAGCTCGATCGAAAGGCCGACCGATTTCCCGCCCGCTTCGTACGCTCCGCGATTGGCCGCTTCCATAATTCCCGGCCCGCCGCCGGAACAAACTACAAAGCGCCGCGGCCGGGGGCCCAGCGTGAGCGACCAGGTGGTCAGCTTGTGCGAAAGTTGACGCGCTTCCTCGTAATAACGCGACATCTCCAGCAATCTTTTTGCGTGCCGCAAGGCCGCGCGGTGCTTGGCCAATTTCGCCGCGGGCATCTTCGAGGTCTTTTCATTTTTCAGCCTCGTGCATCGCGCCTTGGCGGTTTCCTGTGATTCGATGCGCGCCGAACCAAACATCACGATGGTGTCCCCGATCTCCTCTCGTTTGAGCTGCACCAGAGGGTGGATGTATTCGCCCAGGATGCGGATCGGCCGCGCCGGTGTGCTCTGCAGAAATATTGGATCTTCATGCGGCGCTTTCGGCGCGTGCTGGGGCTTCGGTTTCCGGCCATCAGACATCGGTCTTTTCTCCCGTTGCAGACGAGCCTTGATTGTAGGAATCGCCGCGGCTGGCGGCAACGTCTTCCGCTGGACATGCGTCGAATCAAGTACACTCCCCCTGGTAGCACAGGCGTTGGTTGGTCGGTGCCGGCGCCAAGGTGTAAGCGATGGACGGGCTGGCGAACAATTTCATGGTGGTTTCTGGGCCAGCCTGGGCCCCCAGCCGCACACGCCCATCGAGTTTCGTCGGCCAGTGGGGCCGCTTGGTGAGCACGGCTATCGCTCTTCTGCCTCTGACTGGCATGGCGGCCCACGCGCAGGCCCCCTCTGGCCCCCTCCCTCCGAAACCCGGCGTCGAAGTCCAAGTGCCTCCCCAGGACACGCCGGCCAAGGTCAAAGTGCAAGTCCGACTGGTGGACACGCCGGTGACCGTGCGCGATGGACATGGCGACATGGTTCACAATCTGGAGGCCCACGATTTCCAGATTACCGACAATGGCGTAGCACAGCAGATCTCCCACTTCGATCTGGGCGGCGATCCGCTCTCCATGGTGCTCCTCGTCGAGACCAGCTCGCGCATCGAACCCCTCCTCCCGCAGGTACGCAAAACCGGTATTCTATTCACGCAAACCGTGATGGGGCCAAGCGGCGAAGCCGCGGTGGTGGGTTTCAACGACGCGATCGACAAGCTGCAGGATTTCACTGCGAACGGGGACCTCATCGAGAACACTATCGCGCATGTGGGGCCAGGAACTTCGGGCTCGAGACTTTACGATGCCATGGCTGTAGGCGTGGAGATGCTCCAAAGCCGCCCGCAGGCGACCGCCGATAAACCCGGGCGCCGACGCGTGCTGATGATTCTGTCCGAAGCCACCGATGCCGGCAGCGAAGCAAAGCTGGGCGAAGTCCTGCGGCAGGCGCAGCTGGCTAACGTAACGATTTACAGCATCGGCCTTTCCACCACTCGCGCCGAGCTACAAGCCAAGCCGAAAGACACGCGGCCAAAAATCACGCCGCCCGGGACGTTCCCGCTTCCTCCGCAGCCCGGCACCCCGCAAACGCCCACCAGTGAGGAAAACCGCTACGGAAATATCGACCTGATGGCGGCGGCCGTGTGGGTCGTCGAGCACATCCACGATCAAGTGAAAGACCACGCGCTCGAAGTCGCCGCCACCGCTACCGGAGGTGCGCACCTCGCTACCTTTAAGGACCGTTCCATCGAAAAAGCCATCGACGAAATTGGCGGCGAGCTGCACTCGCAATACACCATTAGTTACACCCCGACCGGCTCGGACGCAACTGGCTACCATGAAATCAAAGTGAATGTCGTTCGCAATGACGCCAAAAACCTGAAGGTCCGCGCCCGCCCGGGGTACTACCTGGCCTCCCCGGAAAGCTAGTCTGCTTTAATTTAAACGATCTGCTTCCAGAAGTTGGCCTCCCGCGAGGCCAGCAGGGCGTCCTTGCGCGCGTTCCAGCGCAAAAAATGCCGCGTCTGCGTATGCTCGGTGTGGGCCTCGCGGCTGGCCCAAACTTCGTGTAGCAGGTGCGCGACGGGCGTATCGATGGAGCGATGAAGATTGTAGGTGAGGCAGCCCGCTTCTCTGCGCGACGGGCTGACCAGCGCGCGCAGTTCCGCTTCGAGCAAGGTCTCTTGCCCTTCGCGCGCGCGCAGGATAACGATTAGCGTCACGGCGTTTTTCGGAAGCTTCCTGCCAGCCGCCCCGCGTGTTTTCCGCCCGCTGCGTTTGGGTTTTCTCGCTCTTCTCGGCTTGCGCTTGGCCATAATGGCCGGGATTTTAACCTAAAGCGCCGCAGGTGCAAGCCCTTCTCGCGCCGTCTGCCGCCCCCCCGACGTCTTTGTCCCGGCTCCCTAGCCCGGGCATAAAAATGCCGGGGCTTTACGGTCTTCATGGTAAATCGATCAAGTTTCCGGCGGGGGCCGTCTGCCGCTTTTTCTTTCGCTAAGATGGCCACAGTTATGAACGCTGGCCGGACGCCAAAGGGGGCTGCCTTCACTGTGGGCTTGTAGGTGAATCCACCAAACTCCCGCCGATTGTTGGCAAGCCTTAATGTGAGATCAATAGAATGCAAACCGAGCCGCCTGAAAGACGCTGACGTCGCTGGTGGTGGCAACCGGTTGTGTCGAACGCAGGAGAAGCGTACCGTGCATAAGAGCGTTTTGTTTGGCTTCCTCGGGGGAAGTCAGCTGAGAGGAAATCTAAATGGAACTTCGCAGGGTCTGGAAAACAATGACTGGTTGCGTGGGTGCATTTTTGCTACTGGGTCTTTGTGCCGCGGCGCAGACACCCTCCAAGGTGCTATTGGTCCTGGAGAAAAATGGAACTCAGCTCGACATTATCGATCCCTTGAGCTTGAAAACCGTGGCGAAGGTGCCGGCGGGGCAGGACCCACACGAGGTGATTGCTTCCGATGACGGCAAGCTGGCTTACATTACGAACTATGGTGGGGCGCAAAGCTCACTGCATATGATCTCTGTGGTCGATCTGGTGGCCCAGAAGGCGCTGGCCCCTATTGACCTGGTGGCGCTCCACGGAGCGCATGGACTGGACTTCGTGGGTGGCGAACTTTACTTCACCGCGGAGACCAGCAAGGTGATCGGGCGTTACAATCCTTCGACGAAGGAAATCGACTGGGTTATGGGCACCGGCCAGGACAGGACGCACATGGTCTGGGTGGCCCCGAGTCTGGACAAGATTGTGACTTCGAACGTCAGCTCCGCGACGATCAGCATTATCGAATTGGTTTTGCAGCCGAACAGAGGATTTGGGCCGCCGCCGGGCGGAACGCCGCCAGCTGGACCACCGCCGGGGAGCGGCAACCAGAAATCGTGGGAAGTGACGAACGTTCCGGTGGGCCGGGGCTCCGAGGGATTCGATGTCTCGCCTGACGGCAAGGAGATATGGACGGGCAACGCACAAGACGGCACGGTGAGCGTGATTGACTTCGCCAGTAAGAAAGCAGTTCAGACCGTGCCGATTTCGGCGAAGGGGGCGAACCGGCTGAAGTTCACGCCGGACGGAAAGCTGGTGCTGGTTTCTGGTTTGGGAATGTTTGGACCTGGCGCGGCACCCTCCGCAGCTAATCTTGTCGTGCTGGATGCTGCGAGCCGTAAGGAAGTGAAGCAGTTGAGTCTGGGCGGAGGCGCGGCCGGAATTCTTATGGACCCGGACGGTTCCCGCGCATTCGTGGCAGTAAGCGGCGGGAACAAGGTGGCCATCGTGGATTTGAAGAACCTCTCCGTAACAGGAGAAATCGCGCCATTGGGACAGCCCGACGGCATGGCTTGGGCCGTGCGGAAATAGAACGCGCCTGCCGGACATTCACTCGGAACTTGACTCTCGGAGTTGCTCCCGCTAACGTCGGGCAACCGTCCAGGAACGCGGGCCCATTAGGGAGCGTGACTGCCATGAAGAGCTACTGCGTCTTGAGCTGTCTGCTCGCGCTGCCGCTCGCAGCGAACACGGTACGCATCTACCAGACAAACAGCGCCGGCGACGCAGTTGACATCATCGACGCGGCGACGAACACAGTCGTGTTGCAGGTCAAGGACATCGAGGTACCCCATGGAGTCGCCTTCTCTCCCGATGGATCCCGAGCCTACATAAGCTGTGAGGCCGAAAACACGCTATGGGCGACAGACACAAAGACGGGAAAACTTCTCGGCAAGACCTCTCTCAGCGGACATCCCAACAACATCGCCATTTCCAAGGATGGACGACGGGTGTTTGTGGGCATCGTGGCCGCTCCGGGAGCGGTTGAAGTTGTGGACACCGCCTCCCTAAAGAGCATCAAGAGCGTCGCCGTGAGAGGCGGCGTACACAATACGTATGTGACCCCAGACGGCAAATTCGTAGTTGCAGGTTCAGTCGTCGGAAGGATTCTGACCGTAATTGATGCACAGTCTTTACAGCCTGTCTGGGAGCTGCCATTCGACAGCGGAGTACGCCCCATGGCCTTCGAAGCTGGTAACGACGGTTCGACAAGTCGAATCTTCGTCCAGCTTTCCGGTCTTCACGGGTTTGCGGTGGTGAACTTTAAGACCCATGAAGTAGTGGCTCGGATTAAAATGCCCGATGAACCCACAGGCGGAACAGCTCAGGCAGGTGCTCCGTCCCACGGCATCGGCGTCTCTCCAGATGGAAAGACGCTGTGGGTCAACAGCTCGATTGCGAATGCTGTCTTTGTATACTCTCTCCCCGATCTAAAGGTGTTGGGATACGTTCGCGCCGGAGAGGTACCAGACTGGCTCACGTTCACCCCCGACGGCACGAAACTTTACGTTGCCAACTCTGGGTCGAATTCGGTGTCAGTCATCGACACGGCGACACGAAAACAAGTGGCCGTCATCCCAGTGGGTGAAGTTCCCAAGCGCAACGGTACAGTGGTGATTCCTTAGATTCTCTTAGGGCGTTGTCGAGGCGTGTATTTTGGCGTTGCGGACCCAATCCGCCAAGGCCCGCCAATCGGGGTCATCTTGAGATGTGAATTGTCTGCCCCCGCTATGGAAAGCGTCGCCACCGGCCTTCGGTGAGAGTGGGTGCAGCAGAAGGCGGCTCGAGGTCGGATCGCCAGGAGTTACGAGCCGGCAGACAATCTCGAAATTGCGCCGCGATTGCTCCTCGGTCCAAGTGAGGCTCCCGGCCGGCAGAGGTTGCAACCGGAAGGCATTATTGCTCCCCGCATGGCACACGACACAGCGAGCGTGGCCAGGACGCTTTTTCAAAAAGATCGGCTCGACGCGCGCTCTGTAATACTCGAAGTCAAGAGACGGAGTCGGTGACTGTCCTGCCGCGGAGGAAGCCGCCGTTTGCAGAAAAAGGACGATCACGGCTAGTTTTGCGAGTGGTGCCAAGGTTACAAGCACAGGCCGCATTCTTTTGCGTTCCAGCAAGCCTTCAAACTCAAAATCGAAGTGACACTTCATTTTTGCCACCTTATAACACCTAGCGATTCGTGTATCGTAGCAAATCTCGCCGCCTGGATAGCGTCCCCGCGGTTCGACCCGCCTGCAAACTCCTTTTTTCTTAGCGTTTCTTTCGTGGCACCGCCGGAGCTCTGCCAGCATCCTGCTTGGGCGCAACGCCTGATAACCCGCTGACCGGAAAGGTGCCGATCAGGGATTCCAAGTGTCCGGTAATGGAATGTCCGCCGCGACCTGGAACTAATCCTCCGCTTCCCACGCCCGATGATCTTGCTGTCGGGCCAGACGGCAACGTGTATTTCCTCGAACCCGCCATGAATGTTGTGGTGCAATTGTTTAAAGACTGGGTAGGCGCTGCTGTATTCTTCTTTATTCCAGGTCTGCTTTCCACTCGCGGGCAACGCAGGATGTGTGGAGCGAGTCTAAGTGCGGCAGAGAAGCACGGAGGTAGCACGATGAGCCGGTGGGGCCGTCTCCGTTGCGGTATTATCGCCAGATTCCTCGCTCTGTTCTGTGTGGCCGCGTTCACGCCACGGGCGAAGGTCCAGTCGCAAGAGGTCATGATTCGAGGCACCGGGCAAATGGTGCCAGTGTGCAAGCTAACTGATCTCGATTCGAACGTCAGTTTTTTCAGCGCCGACACCGACTTCATCGTGGCTTTCAATCTGCACAACATTTCCGAAAGTCCATGTGTCCCGCAGCCTTCCGTTGCTTTTCCTCAGTTTGATCAGGAGCAAGTTCGGGAGGCAAGGCCGTTCGGCCTTTGCACGGATTGCGAGGACCGCCTGCCGAATGGGCAATACCGCGTGCATGATCCCGTGGTTCTGAATCCCGGTGAGATCGGGCACCAGACGTATCGATGGAAGACGGTAGCGCCAGCCGAGACGGTCAAATGCTTGCACCTTCGCGCACTGTTCACTCCTGTCTTAGTCGTCGCGCCAACACTGTTCAAACAGGTGTGTTCGGAAATCGCCGTCAGCCGAACCTATGCCGGCGCATTTGTGCCGCCTGCACCAAAGGACGAACCGCATACCGACGAAGCGCAGAGGAGCGAGCTCTTCGTTCTGTCTTCCCGCAAGCCGCGCTACTACCAGGATGAAATGTTCACCCTGCACGTCGGCCTCGTAAATTCTGTTGCTGGTTCACCCTCCAGCGAGGAATGCCCCACACTCTTCCTGCGCGAAAGGTCGCCGGACGGCGCCACTCGTTTTGATGAAGTGCCGCCGAGCGGGTTTAAGACCTGCAGGTCCTTTTCGCTCGGCGCGGACCGGAATGCGGATTGGCAATCCGGTTTTGAAGTGGACTCGGGCGTGCGCAGCAGATGGACGGGCATCGGTGAACACAACTTTGAGCTTTTCCAACCCGTCCACTCTTCCCGTGATGACAGAATTCAGTTCGTTCGCTCGAACAAATTGACGGTACAAATCGACGACCCAGCGCTTATCCCACGCAAATGGCAGGGAAAGGTCAAGGGCGTCGGCGTGGATGTGACCTTGGACAAGGACGCCTACCAACTTGGCGAAGATGTGCCGCTTCACATCGCCATCGAGAATTTCGACGCTCCAGTGCCGATCTACGCTATCGACCCCGTGTGGGATCCTTACCCGGCCATTGGTATCGAAGTTCGCGACGCTGCAGGGCGCCTTTTGCCGGAAAACGAAAGGTCTTCAAATGAAATGCTTTGGATGGGGCACGGACGCGGCCCTGTGGCCTATCCCGCCGGCAACGTCGTAACCATAGAGCGCACCTTGGCGGGCCAAGGCTGGTTGCCGAATCGACCCGCCGTTTACACCGTGGTAGTTACTTGGTGCCCTCTCGATGGGACGCACTTTGAACCTGGTCCAGGACTTCCACGGAAGGACGACATCAAAACCTATGCGACGGTTCAGGCCGCGGCAACTTTCCGCATCGTCGGCGAACCATCACCCGCC
Organism: Acidobacteriota bacterium; assembly: GCA_003225295.1. GTDB lineage: Bacteria > Acidobacteriota > Terriglobia > Acidiferrales > UBA7541 > Acidiferrum. The sequence continues at coordinate 43,196 of QHYZ01000094.1, forward strand.
TCCCACTGGGAGCCTTAACTGTGCGCGATTAACGCGGTATCGCCGAGGTTCATTTTCTCGGGCGGAACTCTGCCGATTTCACGCTCAGGATTTCTCGTCCCCGGATTCGTCGGCAGAAGCACCATCCGCAGGTTTATTCCCCTTATCATTTCCGAAAAGAGTGAGGGCTTTCTTATCAGGACTTGGCGATAGGTGTTGGAACTATTTGACGAATCGGCTGGATCGCATAAGTACGTGAAACCGTTCGCGCAGGTATGTGCTGTCGGCCCACCAAATACCCAAAAACAGGATACAAACAAATATCGTGAGATGGATGACCTCGACTCCAAGATGATTCAAAGTCCAATGCTCTCTCTGCTGATAAAAAAATATTCCCATTCTTTCATTTTAGCAGCGCCTAGGAGGAGAACGGGCGCGCCAGATAACACGATTATGTAGTTCGCAAGGGAAAGTTTACGAAATGCGTTCCGCCATACAAGCAGTCCGTACGCTGCGAAGAAGGCCCCTATCACAATTGCGGCACGGGGAATTGGGTTGGTCATACCATGCCTCTCGCTCAACGGATGGAGACTAAAAAGACCTGGCGCTCTGAACCAGATAAGGCCCCATAGGAACAGAAAAACACCAGTTCCGAATAGTTTTTTCCCGTGATAAGCCTGAGCGTCAGCCTGATAGTTTGTTGTCATTTCGCCAAGTCCGCGGTTTCTTCCAGGCCAAACTGGAAGCCTCCTAGCAGCTAGAGCGATTCAGGGGCGTGCAGACAATTGTGACTCCCGAATCAAAGGATCAGCCATAGCGCGGAAGTACCACGATAGCGGAAGACACAACTCGTCCCAACGGGCCTCACCCACCCCAAGACTGCAAGGCTCTGGCGGCCCTTCGCAATTGCGGTCGCATCCGGATGCCGCCTTCCGCTGGTAGGACGGCGTCGGCATCGCAACGTGTTAGATTTCGGAGCTGAACCTTCACGGCCTGCTTCCTTGCTGTCTACGCTTCGCACCCACCAGTCACCCGGTGAATGGCAAGACTCGTTGGTTCGCCAGATTCCAGGAAATTCTTCCCTCCACTACCTGGCGGTCTCACACCGTGCTCGGGCAGCTTCACTCTCTCGGCCAGAAGGCCAGGTCAACGGGCGAGGGCACTTCGACAACCTGCCCGGTGGGTGTCAGGCCGCCGGTTGCGCGATCAATCTTGAAAACCACAACGTTGTTCGACAACTGGTTTTCCGCCAGCAGGTATTGGCCGCTCGGATCGATGGCAAAGTTTCTCGGCTCCTTCCCGCCGGTCAAAACGTGCGCGACGAAGGTGAGCGTCCCGTTTTTGGCATCGATCGCAAAGATCGCAATGCTCTCGTGCCCGCGGTTGGACGCGTAAAGGAATTTTCCGTTGGGATGCACGGCGATTTCCGCCGCATCGTTCCGTCCCGCGAACCCCTTCGGCAGCGTGGAAATCTGCTGCACGGCACGATATGCGCCTTCGGCGTCATTGGCAAAAACCGTCACGGCGGATTGCAATTCGCCCAGCACGTACATGAATTTGCCGTCCGGGGCGAACGCCGCATGTCGCGGCCCCGCTCCGGGATTCAGCGTTGCGGATAAAGGATTGAGCGGCGGAGCCTTGGCGGTGAGCGGCGCAGCTGGCGTCAGCGATCCGCTGGTGGCATCGAACTTGAAGATCAGAACGCGATCCAGTCCTAGGTCGGCGACATAAACGAACTGATTGTGTGCCGCGGCCTCAATCCAGTGCGCGTGCGGCGCTTCCTGCCGCTCTTTGTTCGGACCCGTGGGGCCTTGATCTTTCGCGAGCGCGGTGTGTTCTCCCAGCCGGCCATCCGCCAAAATCGGAAAAACGGCAATGGTCCCCGAACTGTAGTTGGCCACCAGAACGTACTTCCCGGTTTTGTCGAACGACAAATAACAAGGATCCTCGCCCAGCGACGGAATCTGACCGAGCAGGGTGAGCTTCCCGCTCTTCCCATCCACCGCAAAAGCGCTCACCGTGCTGGCCTTGCCTGCTTCGTTCGCGGCATACAAAAATTTGCCGCTGGGGTGCACCGCCACCCACGACGGGTCCGGGGTGGCCGCCGCAACTTCGATGGCGCTCGGCTGTCCCGTCGCGGTGTCGAAGCCGAACACGTAGATGCCCTTGCTGCTGGTCTTGGTGGTGTAGGTCCCCACGTAAGCAAGGTATTGGCCCTTCTTGGCCGCGGCCCGCTTGGGGGCCGGCGCAGAAGACAGCAGCGCCAGTGGCGCCAAAACCAAAACCAGAAATGCCAGTAATCGTGTGGTGATTTTCATAAGGACCAAGATTCTCTAGGTGCGCCCCGGCCAAGTCGCGGACGACCCTACTTCTTCTCCTCTTCGTTCTCTTCCTGCAGGACGGCGGCGGCGGCGACGGAATCGTCGTCATCGAGCCTCAGCAACCGCACGCCCTGCGTCGAGCGGCCGGCCTCGCGGATTTCGCTAGCGTGAACGCGAATGACTTTACCGTTGTGCGTGATGATCATCACGTCCGATTCTTCCGTCACCTGTAGCGTGGCCACCACGTACCCGTTGCGGTCCGTGGTTTTCATGTTGACCACGCCCTTGCCGCCGCGCGAGGTGATGCGGTACTCCGCGAGCGGCGTGCGCTTGCCAAAGCCTTTCTCGGCCACCGTCAGCATTAGCGTCACCAGCGAGTCCTTGATCTGCTCGTTCTCGAGTTCCTCAAGATTCTGTGTGCTGGTCTTGTGCTCCTTAGCGATGATGTCAAAATCCGGCTGGACCGCGTCCATACTCACGACGTAGTCGTCCTTGTCGAGATCCATCCCGTTCACGCCGCCGGCGTTGCGGCCCATCGGTCGCACTTCCGTCTCCCGGAAGAGGATCGCCTGGCCCTCGTGGCTGGCCAGAAAAATCATTTTCTTGCCGTCGGTGAGCTTCGCGCCGATGAGCTCGTCCTTGCCGTCCAGAGTGATGGCGATGATGCCCGTCGAGCGGGGGTTGGAGAATTCCGTCAGCGTCGACTTCTTCACCGTGCCGCTCTTGGTGGCCATAAAGACGAACTTGTCGGCTTCTTCCAGGTTGCGGGCCGCGACCAGCGCGGTAAGTTTTTCGTCTTCCTGGAATTTTACCAGGCTGGAAATCGCCTTGCCGCGCGTCGCTGCCGCGGCCTCCGGAAGTTCGTACACCTTTAGCCAGTACACTCGGCCCTTCGACGTAAACAGCAAAATGTAGCTGTGCGCCGAAGCGATAAAGAGGTACTCGACGAAATCTTCTTCTTTCGTCTTCGCGCCGATGCGCCCCTTGCCGCCGCGCGACTGGTGCCGGTAGGTATCCGCGGCGGTGCGCTTGATGTAGCCGGCATGGCTCACGGTGATCAACATTTCCGTGTCGGCGATCAGGTCCTCGAGTTTGATTTCATCCACTTTGTCGACGATCTGCGTGCGGCGATCATCACCATACGCTTTGTGCACTTCGCGCAGCTCGGCGGTGATGACCTGCCTAAGTTTCTTGTCGCTCGCCAGGATCTCGCGCAATTCGGCGATCAATTCGCGAATGGACTTCAATTCCTTGAGAATTTCGTCGATGGAGAGCTGCGTCAGCCGATGCAGTTGTAATTCGAGAATGGCGTCGATCTGCGCATAACTGAGGCCCAGGGCGTTCCCGCGACCGGCCGCTTCAATTTCCGGCGCTCCCTGCGCGCGGTACTTTCGGCCGTCCAGCTTCACGCCCTCGATTTTCCTGGACTTTCCGTTTTCCGTGATGGTGACGTCCTGTTCTCCGAAATACTTGAACAGGTTTTCCTTGGCGTCCACGCGGCTGGAAGAACCGCGGATGATGCGGATCACGTTGTCCAAGTGATCCAGGGCAATCTGATAGCCCAGCAAAATGTGCTCGCGCTGTTCGGCCCTTTTCAGCTCGAAGATGGTACGGCGGCGGATCACATCGATGCGGTGCTCGATGAACAGCTTGATCATGGGGATCAAGCCCAGCTCGCGCGGTTGCCCGCCAACGATGGAGAGCAGGATCATGCCGAAGGATTCCTGCATCTGCGTGTATTTGAAAAGATTATTCAGGATGAGCTGCGATTCTTCGCCGCGCTTCAGCTCGATGACGATGCGCATGCCCTCGCGCGAGGATTCATCGCGCACATCGGAAATGCCTTCCAGTTTCTTCGACTGCACCAGTTCGGCAATGCGCTCGATCAGCCGCGCTTTGTTCACCTGATACGGAATTTCCGTAATAACGATGCTTTCGCGGTCCTTGCCGGAGTCTTCCATCGCGGCCTTGGCGCGCATCGTGAAGCTACCGCGGCCCGTTTTGTAAGCGGCTTCGATGCCTTCGCGGCCGGCGATGTACGCCCCGGTTGGAAAGTCCGGGCCGGGCACAATCTTCATGATTTCCTTGAGCGTCGCGTCGGGCCTCTCGATGAGCAGAATGGCGGCGTCCACGATCTCGCGCAAGTTGTGCGGCGGGATGTTGGTGGCCTTGCCCACTGCGATGCCTCTGGCGCCATTGACGAGCAAATTCGGAATGCGCGACGGCAGAACGACCGGTTCTTCGCGCGTCTGATCGAAGTTGGGGA
>QHYZ01000302.1 GCA_003225295.1 Acidobacteriota bacterium
TATTTTGCCTACTATCAGCGGTCACGTACGCATTTATCCTTGGGCAAAGACGCCCCGGAGTCCAGGGCAGTGGAACCGCCGGAACAGGGGCGCGTGGTAGCGATTGCGCAGGTCGGGGGATTACACCACTGATATCAGCGACGCGCCGCTTAGCCGGAGGAAGCCAGTCGCATCGATGGTTGTCTTCCTGGAGCGGAAATGCCGCTTCTCCTTGATCTGCCCGACCAAACTCTTGTTGATCCAAAACCACATTCTTCCGCGACACGGACTCCCTGCACTTTGGGGGCTCTCGACGACAGGACGAGGCAGAGACTGCCAGTCATTAGACTCCGATGTGCTTGCCAACAAGGAAAGTGCATCGACGAGATCTGCGATTAGCGTGCCACAAGGATGCTGGTTGATACGGACGGAATTCTCGGTACGCACAGGGACGCCTATGCTAGCCGCCTTACCGACGATTACGTCCGCATCCTGCCGGGCAAAATCCAGAGCAAAGAAGAAGTGTTGAATGAGTTCCGCAAGTCGAATACGAAGACGATCTCGATGGTCCCTGAACAGATGGACGTCCGCATCTATGGAGACACGGCCATAATGATCATCCAACTCCGGTCGCGCGAACAGACACCCGACGGGCATACCATCGACCATCGCGGCTGTCCAGCGAAAGTGTTTGTGCGGCGCAGTGGCAGGTGGTTCCTCGCACAACTTACCGGTTCACCGTTGGAGCAGTAGCTGTCCACTTCACGCGAGTGACCGCATCAGCCGCTCAGATATAGGGCCTCAACGTAGCTACGAGTACTCCGGGCGAGGCCACAAACCCGTTGCACATTTTGTCCGGGCAGAACTCCACGAGTGGCTGTCCTTCACCCAGGCGGAGAGAGCGATCAAGCGACAACGCAGGAGAATGCTGCGATGTGTCATTGTCAAGGCATGATCTTTCTCACTTGGCCGTCTATCCAAGTGAACGCCCAGGATCCCCAGTTTATAAAGATAATCACCGGGTTCTTCGCTTTGATCGCGGTTCCCCCGGAGTCTTCTCAATACTCACCTGGACCTTGGCTCATGATGACCGGCGAATCCGCACCATCGAGTGTGAGTAACGAACGCATCTCCCATTCCTTGCCAAGTTGGCGCGCCACGACAAGCTCCACTCTCCGGTTCGAACCCGCTCCTTTAACCAAACCAATAGCCCAGGTTGGCTTTCCGTCGCCATAGAAGTTGACCTTCAGGAGACCATGCCCTTCTGAAAGTACTGTCGGTCGTACTCATCCAGATCTTCCCATCTGATAGGGTGCGTGCCCGGATATTTCCTTGCCATTTCTTCACGCAGGCCGGTCGGATATACGCATCGGTCATTCAATTGTCTGGCTGCGACAACCTGAATGAAGAGGGACAGGTAGGCATTCACCGCGCAAGTCATTACGAACCTAAGTCGCATCCGGATCAGTCCTTACCCTCGTCATGTGCGCGCCATGCGTCCCTGCGTGACTCCATCCATGGTAGTCCCGTCTGCCGATGCAGGGTACTCAGAAACCATAAGAGTGTGGAATAAAAAACCAGACACGGGATAGCAGCGGGATAAGTCTGATAAACGCGGTATCGGAAACTGGGGCGGCTGCTAAAGGTATGATTGGAGTCCGAGGATTGTCGTGCAGTGGAAACCCGCAACCATAGATGAAGTAAAAGAGATAGTGAAGCCTGACTTGAAAAGATGCAATGCCGACCAGGTTGCAGTCTTTCAGCAATATTCTGTTGAGCTGTTGCTCGCGCCTATCGTGCGTAACGGAAAAGAGGAGAGCGTTGTTGTCGTTGCCCGGAAATCGAACGAGGTCATCTACTGGGAGGAATCGGGCCGTTAGTGGGCCAGCGGCACCTATCAGGAATGGTGGACGAGAGGGGATTCGAACCCGCATGGTCAAAAATCTCAAACGCATTGAAAAGGCTTGGTTTCCGGTCTCGTAATTTCCTCGCACAGCTGCTTTCTGAAACCTCAAGAGCAGGTACAATCCGGGTTCGACAATCAAGTTTAGGGAGGCTCTGGAATGATTTGGGCTCGCATGCTTGCTTACATCACCGGAACCGTAGACCAGGAACTTTTACTGAGGAACGAATATCTGGCGGCAGAGAACCGGATCTTGAGAGCCCAAATCAAAGGCAGGTTGCTGTTATCCGATGCCGAAAAAGCTACGTTGGCTGAGATCGCCCACGGGCTCGGACGGAAAGCCTTGGAAGAATTGGCGGCTGTGGCGAGGCCGGATACGCTGCTGGCCTGGTACCGAAAGCTCATCGCCAACAAGTTCGACGGATCGAAGTTTCGCAAATCCTCGGGTCGTCCCAGAGTTGACGAGGAAACCGAGCGGTTGGTGGTGCGGATGGCGAAGGAAACTCCCGGGTGGGGCAATTTCGAGCGTTTTCTTGCGGACCTCTGTAGCACGCCGATTTGGTGGCGCAGAGCAGAATTCTTCATCGGCTCAGACAGTTCGAGGTTTTTCGAGAGGCACAATTTCAAGAGTTGGCGCTAGCAATTGTCGCCGCAGGTTCGGGAATGGAGCACGGACACTTAGAATCTACTTTTCCAGTAGCCAGGCCGGCGATGGCCCTGGGCCACGGCCAAGACCAGGACGGATTCTTCCACTTCTCGATAAATCACCAAGAAGGGAAAGCAGGGGAGCTTGAGTTTGCGGGTGTCGTGTGCGGAACGCGGCCAGCGATGCGGTGCTTCTAAGATTCTATCGATCGTCTGATTGAGTTCGGCGACAAATCTCGTCGCGGCCAAAGGGCTGCGCTCACGGTACCAGCGCGCAGCGAAGATCGCTTCTTCGATGGCGGCCGGATGAAAGGAGAATGAGGCAGCGCTCATTCGAGAGCGGACAAGAGGCGGCGACGAGCGTCTTCAAGCAAAACCGGCTTGACGGCGCCGGAGTCAATGTCGGCCATACGGCGGACGACTTCTTCGTCCCAGGCAGCTTGAACGGATTCGTCCTGCGTATTGTCCAGACTCTCGATGAGAGAGCCAGCAAGGTCGGCACGTTCTGACACGGGGAGAGAGAGCGCTTTTTTCAAAAGGTCCGCGGCTTCTTGGGTCATGAATTTATTCTACTCCGAAAAAGCGCAATTGCGGCAAGAAGCGAAGAACCCATACACCTGTCTCTGGCGAATTGCTATTTTCGCATTCCTGAGGATTTCCCGTCCTGCTACGCATTATAAGAGTGCGCCCC
>QHYZ01000095.1 GCA_003225295.1 Acidobacteriota bacterium
TTCTGGAACAGAAAGTGGCGACGACACCGGAAGGGATGAAGCAGACATTTGAGAGGATACCGCGAAGTCTCATGGCCCTGGAGACCGGAACACATTCCCCGTGGGTAAGCCGGCTGCTAAAGGAGCTGGGACACGAAGTGCTCGTGGCGCACGCGCAAAAGGTGAATTTGATCACCAAGAGCACTCGAAAAGATGATCGCCACGATGCGCGGACACTGGCACGGCTGGCCAGAATCGATCCTGAGCTGTTGGGGCCGGTGCGGCATCGCAGCGCGAAAGCACAAATTCATCTGACGGTGATTCGGGCACGGGCGGCATTGGTGAGTGCAAGAACCGCCCTGGTGAACGCGGCGCGCGGGTTGGCAAAGTCTTATGGCCAGCGGCTGCACAAGTGTGGCACGCAGCAAGTGAGCCGGGAGCTGGCTGCTGAATTGAGCGTGGAGTTGCGAGAGGTCATAGAGCCGCTGCTCAAAGAAATCGAATCGTTAAACGAGCGCACCAAGGAATACGACGTACGGATGGAGAAAATCGCAGGGAGAGCTACCCGCAAGTCGCGCTGATCAAACAGGTGAAGGGGGTAGGAACGCAGATCGCGCTGACGTATGTCCTGACCCTGGAAGATCCGCAGCGGTTCCCAAAGAGTCGCGACGTCGGCTGTTTTCTCGGGTTGCGCCCTGGGCGCAGGGACTCCGGAGAGAGCCAGCCGCAGATGCACATCAGTAAAGAAGGAGACCCTTATTTGAGGACCATGCTCAAAGCTGCCTGCTTTTTTTGCTGCTTACCCCGATATGGCAGTTGAGATGGCGGCATCAAGGCATTCAGCCGGATGGATGGGGCCCCGATCCTTTGCATCGAGATGGCGCTGAACAAAGCGTACACAGCTCTCTTCGGCGTCTCCACGCAGGACTTTTTCAACTTTATCAAAGGCGACCCGTCGCTTTTGGCTGGCATCCCCACGCTTTCGCGCGTGGCGGCTTGGGGTGGAGGGTTTCCCATTAAGGTGGACGGAGAAATTGTCGGGGCGATCGGGCTGAGCGGGGCGCCCGCCGTGCAGAACGACGTCGACTGCGCGAGAGCAGCCCTGGCCCTGGTGTCCGATGCGGTGCCCATTGGACTGAATCGGTAACCAGAGCCGGCGACAGCTTCATTGTTCGCGAGGGACTGGACGCCAAAGAGCTAGTGAGAGACGAATGGACTTCAGAAGGAGAACTGATATGAATACACAGGTTGTTTTGATTACTGGTGCACTGACGGGAATTGGTCGGGCCACAGCTCTTGCGTTTGCCAAAGAAGGCTCACGCATTGTTATTTCTGGCCGGCGGGAGGAAGATGGCAAGAAACTTGTTGCTGAACTCCGCAAGCTAGGCGCGGAGGCTGAAATTCGTGAGCTCCGACGTGCGTTACGAAGAAGACGTACGAGCCTTAGTGGATAAGACTGTCGCGCGCTTTGGTCGTCTGGATGCTGCTGGCCCAGACCATCATGTTTCTCGCATCCGACAAGGCGTCGTTCATCACAGGTGCCTCGTACCTCGTGGACGGCGGCAAGACAGCCCAGTAATTTCCTCGGCCGTCGCGTTTCTTGGTTCAGACACGCGACTCTCTTCTGAAGGCGTGACGCCATACCGAGATATTAGGAGAGGTACAATGAATCAGACGATTGAATCGAAAAATAAAGCGCTTGTACTTGAAGCTTTCGACACGCTGTTTAATAAGCGAGACTACGCAGCGGCTGAGCGCTATTGGTCGCCCAACTACATCCAGCACAGCGCCCATATCGAACCTGGTCGTGACGGCCTCTTTAAGCTCATCAAGAGCATCCCTCCGACGCTGAAGTACGAACTGGGAACGATTGTGGCGGAAAAAGAATTTGTGATCGTGCACGGGCGATTTTCGGGCTTCGGCCAGCCGGTGAACTGGATTGCGGCGGACATCGTTCGCGTCAAGGATGGCATTCTGGTCGAGCATTGGGATGTGATCGAAGACGAGGCCACACAAGAACAATCAAAGAGTGGTCAGCCAATGTTCGGGGACAAGTTCCCGACCTAAACGAGTGGCCGACAAAAAGCAGAAATGTCGCATTGTCTTTGAGGAGGTTGAACCGCATGAGAGCGGACATTGTACCTGGCGCGCTATTTCCCGATTATGAGCTGACCGATCACACCGGCAAACGTCGAAAGCTTTCCGATCTACAGGGGCCAGATCCCATGATCCTTGTGCTCAGCCGGGGAGGATACTGCCCAAAAGATAGGCGTCAGGCCGAGGGTCTGGTACAACTTGACCACGAGATGGAAGTCGGTTACTGCCGCCTGGTCACAATCAGTACCGACAACATGCTTCTGACGAATGAGTACCGCGACGGTGTCGGCGCTCATTGGACCTTTTTATCCGATCCGGGACGCAAGGTTCAGAAAGATCTCGAGATCGCCGAGTACACGGACCCCGAGCACAATCCGATGATCCCACATGTCATCGTCCTCGAACCTGGTCTCGTTATATTCAAGATCTACAATGGCTACTGGTTTTTTGGCCGACCGACCATTGAAGAGCTTCGGCAAGACCTGCGTGCGGTATTGAAGAAATGCCGTCCGGACTGGGACATTACTAGGCCCGAACTGAAAGCCGCTTGGGAACAGGGTAAACGTGATCGCTTTTATCCGTATGGCAAGACCTACGGACAGGTGTTTCGGGAGCAAGAGTAAACGGCGATAGGGCTTCGCTTGCTCCGGCCCGACCGTAACCAGCTTCCGCGCTATTTTAAATAGAAGGAAGTTGCCGTGATTTTGTAGAGATCGGAACTCGCCAATAAGCGATCCATCAGAACGCGCCGATGGAGTGTCTAGGTATTTCCAGGAGGTTCTACCGACCGATTGGCGCGACCGGCAGATGATCAGCCCAGCTTCGCTCAGAATCTTGAGATGGTGAGAGACGGTTGCCGGGCTCACGCCACGCATCGACACGATCTCGCTGCTGTTGATGTGGTCGGTTGCTGAGATGGCCTCGAAAATTCGCAGGCGAGTCTCATCGGCCAGGGCTTTTGATATTTTCACAGGTGTGACGACAGAATTCAAAATGGAGCGATCCATAGAGTGAGACAGTTCTATACTCACAATTGCTGACGCCGTGCCGCTCCGCCATTGACGCCCTACATGATCGGCGTGGCGGTTGGTGACATAGATCGTCTCCAAACTTGAAGCTTCTACGGCTTCGTTGTTGTTGTTTCTGGTTCCTTCGAAAGTAGAGCCACATCAGTAGTCGACAAACTTGAACAGGATCTTTCCGCTGCGATTCGATTTCAAAGATTGCTTGAACGCTTCCTTGAACTGGTCGAGCGGGTACACATGCTCCACTGCGGCGGAGAGCGATCCACCAGCTACGAGGTCTCCCAGCTTCTGGTAAATCTCTTCGATCTCTGTGCGCGGCGCGTTGCGTATCCAATTGATGAGCCAGAATCCGTGGAGGCTAAGACCCCGCTAAGACCACGGTAGATGAACTCCCTGGGCGGCATAGCTGGGAACTGCCCACTTTGAAGGCCGCAGACGACAACCGAGCCGCCAGGTTTAAGCGATTTGGCCAACTCGCCCACGGGAGCTCCACCCACCGTATCGAGGACGAGGCTAAGTTTCTCCCCGTCGAGAGCCTCCTCAATATCCTTGTGTAGGTTGCCGCCTTGGAGGACTACGCGGTCACCTCCCCACTCCCGCACCTGTTCGGCAGCTTCTTCCCGCCGGACGACATTCACCGTCTTGACTCCTGCAAGCTTCGCGAGTGCAATGATGTACTGCCCCATGGCCGCGTTGGCTGCGGTTTGACCGATCCAGTCGCCGGGCATCAGGGAAACGTATCGGTTCAGCAAGAGATAGGCAGTAACCGGGTTAATCCCTATCATAGCAAGTTGCAGGGGATCGGCTTCGTCGCTCATCGGCACGAGGTTGCGCACTGGGGCGACAACTTGGTCTGCCCAGGTGCCCTGCTCGTAGGTCGGGATAATCAGGACTCGCTTTCCCCGCAGAGCAACATCAACCTTCGATCCGATCTTTGCAACTCGGCCAACACCCTCCGCGCCTACCGAGGATGGGAAGGTCGGCCGAACGCCGTACATGCCGCGGACAAACACAAAGTCTGATGGATTGAGCGGGGCCGCTTCCATCGAGATTAGAACTTCTTCCGGGCCAAGAGCCGGATCCGGCACTGTACTGAGTTCGATGACATCGGAAGGTTCGCCATGAGCTACGAGTTGCAACTGCCGCATTAGAAAACTCCTTTCGTTCGAAACAATTTTTCCGGTAAGCAACAACTCGAACATGCCGCTTACACGAATACAGATCGCGTCCTTGCCTGTAAGGACGAATCCTCATGGTCCACTACGCGAGTGACTCCCTCTCTCTGTCACCCACCTTCGATGAGCCATGAGACCGGCGCGCCTCGAGTTAGCGATGCTTTCGTACTACGCGCTCGGCATCACACCCGCTGCTGAGCGGGCTCACCAATCCTGTATCGCCGCGCCGGCACGGAATTCCCGAAACGCTGCGAGATGGCGCGGCACGCGGCCTCAAAACGGGTCCATTCGTCTCCATCATGAAGGCCGGGGATCGTCACCAGTTCGCCCTGGTCGAGCCCGACCAGCGCTGCATCGACCATGTCTTCCACCGGCATGACGATCGACGGAGGCAGTTTCTGCCATGGGAGGCCGGCGATCTCCCAGAGGTCGGTCGCGGTCGCGCCCGGCAGCACCGCCTGGACGCGGATACCTTTGTCGGCGAGCTCGTTCTGCAGAGAATGGCGGAACGCAAGGACATAGGCTTTGCTCGCGCCGTATACACCGTTGAGCGCCTCGGGCGAGACGCCCACCACCGATCCGATGTTGATGATCGTCCCATTGCCGCGCGCGACAAATGCAGGAGCTGCTGCATAGGTCAGGCGCGTAAGCGCAGTAATGTTGAGAGCGATTATTTCGTCCATCTTGTTAACGTCGGCATTCAGCAGCGACGCAACGGAAGCCGTGCCGGCATTGTTGATGAGCATGGTGATGCCATTCCGTAGCGTAGCCTCGAACGAGCACCCGGAGCTTTCTTCAACGACGTCGACCCACCCTATTTCGACACACTCCGCATTCGTATGATCCTCGCCCGCGCTTTCACAGACGCCGACAGTGAAACAGCTCCGCTCGTCGCGATTATCAACGAGACGATGGCTAGGCATTTTTGGCCTGGAGAAGACCCAATAGGCAAACGCTTTAGTCTGATCAGCGATGTCGGCCCATTCGTCGAGATCGTAGGTGTTGCGCGCGACGGCAAATACCGCATTCTCGCTGAAGACCCGCAACCTTACTTTTATGTCCCTCTCACCCAGCACTTCACTGCGCAGCGTACCCTGCAGATTCGTTCCTCGATGCCTCCTGAATTGCCTGCCCCCCCTAGTCCAACACGAAGTACAGGCGCTCGATGCTAGTGACCCCATCGAAGAAATCCAAACGATGAGGGAATCGCTGGGCGGCACATTGGGATATTTCATCTTTCGACTCGGAGCGTCGCTCGCGGCGGCCATGGGCCTGCTCGGATTGCTTCTCGCCATCGTCGGCGTCTACGGCGTAGTTTCCTACGCCGCAACGCAGCGCACGCAAGAGCTCGGCGTTCGCATGGCGCTCGGAGCAAGCCCGCGCCAGATTCTCGCACTCCTCCTCAGGCAAGGCGCGCAACTAGTAGCCGCTGGCTTGCTCTTCGGCCTCGTCGGCGCCTGGACCCTCACGCGCGCCATGTCCCACATGCTTGTCGGCGTCAGCCCAAGCGATCCGCTCACCTCTCTATCTGTAGCGGCTCTGCTCTCTTTCATCACGCTACTCGCCTGCTGGATTCCCGCGCGCCGGGCCATGCGCATCGATCCAATAGTCGCGTTGCGCTACGAATGAATCGGAAATCTCCTCCAATCGCCCTGGAAGCCCGACAGTATGAAGCTCTACCGGTACTTGCAGCCAATTCCGGCCGTTTGACGGGCAACCGGGAAGTTGGTCCGTCGGATTACTACGGACAAACGTTGTCCGGTGGACCTGGTACAAAAGCTGACATTTCCTAGACCGGTGACATACCTACTGTGGCTTCGCGTATTCCGCTTTCGCTTGTTTGAGGATAGGGATATCGGGGTCGGCGTCTTTCCACACCGTGAGGAAATCCTGATAAGCCGTCTTGGCTTGGCGATGTTCCCCTGGATGGTATTGGCACGAGCAAGTCCGAGATGCGCTAACGCTCCCGTCCAACAGTTCCAGACAATGCCGCCGTGGTCGAGAATCTTCTGAAACTCGGCGGCGGCAGCACTGCCCTGTCCGGCCGCCAGGTGCGCCTCTCCGCGCACATACACCGGATAGAGGCAGGAAATATTGATGACGAACCAAATTTGCCCCAGCTCGCTGGGTGATGCAGCTTGCGGAGCATTCAGAGCGGAAGCTGGGTTCTTTCTGTCCAGAGCCAGTTTTGCCTGAATCACTGGCAGCCAATGCGACTGCATCTGAGTGTCCAGCGGAAAGCGTTTCCCTAAGTCTTGCGCCAAGGACTCGGCTCGTGACGTATCGCCCGCCATCGCAAACGCAAGCGCGGCTTCGCTCTCGGCGCCCAAACTCGCGGGAGCAAGCTTCAAAGCCTTAGCCGCTGTCTGCCGGGCTTCGGGGGCGTTGCCGTAAGCGGCTTCCCTCTGGGCAGCAATCGCCTGAAATATTGCCCCGTTTTCTTTGTTGTCTGCGCGGATGGCGGAATCCACAGCCCTCTTGGTCAATTCCCGCGCCTTGCCAAGATGACCGCCATATCCTTCGGTGTCAGATTCGAGCGCAAGTCCCCAGCTCTCAAACTGTGGCCTGTCCGCATACCACTTTTGCTGTTCGGACATCGCAGCAGAATCCGCCCCGAGAAAAGCAAGAGCATAGAGAACATTATGGAAATAGAAATCATCTATTCTCTGCACCTGCGCCCCGTGGATGATCTGGCGTGCCTCGTCGAAGTGTTGTAAGGCAAGGGAGTAGTGGGCGAGATTGGCGAACGCATTGTCTCGATCCGCTGCAAGGCGCATGGCTTGCCTACAAATTTCCGCAGCCTTCTCGTACTGCCCCCGGGAGGCGTACAGCACGGCCAAATTGACGTACGCGCCAGCTTCCCGGGGGTAGCTCTCAATCTCCTCCTGAAACGTCTGGGCCGCTTTATCGAGTTCCCCGGTAACAATGGCATAGAAGTGGGCGGTGATCGCCAGCTTCTCGCGTTCACTAGCATGTTCCCGCATCCGGAACTCTTTGGTGAAATACTCGCTGGCCCGCCCAACTTCGTCGAGACTGGCGTAGTCGCCGCCCACTGCGCTGTAGCCCATGGCGAAATTCGGATCAAGCTGGATGGCACGTTGGTGGTACGCCAGGGCGGGGGCGGGTCCTTTCTCTCCGTAAGTCTTCATGCCCTGGCTATATGCCTTCAGCGCTTCGAGCGAAGACGTGGTGACCTGTTCGAGAGGTGCATTATACTTCTCCACCGCAGCCAGCGATTCGCCTGGTTCGCGGCGCAGCTTGGACGCCGCCCCGCCCAGCACATTCAGCACCTTTTCCTTGGACACCGCAGTCACCTGCTCCTCTGCCAGCGGGCCAAGACAATTCAATTGACAGCCGTTACATGGCGTATATAATCGGCGGTCATAACCCGAGAGGCACATAGTCAAAGAAGTACGTCACTCCTGATTGACCGCGACCTGCTTCTGTCCGCTCACAAGATTTTGAGACGTACTTCGGTGCTGCACGGCCCACGAGTTCGCAATCCGGGGGAGGAACATCATGATAAACCCGGCCATCAGTGCAAAAAAACGGCAGCCAGCTGCGCACGGAGGAGGAGTCCGAGGTGACAACTCCGTTCCACGATCGTCACAGTTCGAGGGCCGCTTTGGGCGTATGTTTCGATCGCTGCCATCGGCGGAATGGCCCAAAGAAGCGCTCCTCAACCTTGCGAACGCGATGACGTCGCCGCCAGAGCACCTTGAAACGGACCCGAAGGTTCCGACGGCGGCATTCGAGGATCTGACAAAGCGCATCCACGACGACGAAGAAAATGCTGGCATTGCGGCTGGCTATACTTACCTAGGCCAGTTCATTGACCACGACATCACGTTCGACCCGGCTTCGAGCCTCCAGCAGCAGAACGACCCCGACGCTCTCATCGACTTTCGCACCCCGCGGCTTGATTTGGACTCGTTGTACGGTCGCGGACCTGGCGATCAACCGTTTATGTACGTAGGCAAGAAATTCCGGCTCGGGCGCGAGCTGAAAGAAAATAAAACGGACAGTGCGGCACGCGATCTACCGCGATTCAACGACCCGATTAACCCGGGTCCTAAGCGAGCGCTGATCGGTGACAAGCGCAATGACGAAAACGCGATCGTAGCGCAACTTCATGCTTCGATGCTTCAATTTCACAACAAGCTTGTGGATAAGCACCCGGACGACTCCTTTGAACGTATTCAACAGAGAGTGCGCTGGCACTATCAGTGGGTTGTCGTGAATGATTTTTTAAAGACGGTTTGCGGTGCGGAAGTTGTCGAGGACATTCTTCCCGATTTTGGAAAGAAAAAGCCGATCTGGAAGCTCAAACCGAATCTTTCGATCTTCAAGTGGCGAAATGACCCCTTCATGCCTATTGAATTTTCGGCTGCGGCATACCGCTTTGGGCATTCGATGGTGCGACCTATCTACCGCCTGAACACCAAACTCGACGGCGGCGACGCAGCCCAGGCCACAGAAGTTGAAAGAAAGCGTGGACTCGCTGGACGTTTCTTTATTTTCGCAGGGGTGCAAAAGCGTGGCCTGAATGGGTTTGACGAATTTCCCGAACAGTGGGCCATCGATTGGAAGCTTTTTTTCGATATTGATGGCTCCATCAACAAAATCGGCATCGAGCGAGTACAGCCGGCCTACAAGATCGACACATCGCTGGTGAACCCGCTGGGATTTCTCCCGGAATTTTCAAAGGCGCCTACGCCTCTCATTCCACCGCTCTCGGTGGAGCAATTGCAATCGAAACCCTTGGATCCCAAACATCCGAACGTTGATCCATCGAACCTTGCCAAGCGTAACTTGCTTCGCGGTTTGGCGATGGGGCTGCCGAGCGGCCAGACTGTTGCTATTTCAATGGGGCTCGACCCTATTGAAGACAAGGATTTGCGCGTCGGAAAGGCTGTGCTGAGCGACCTGGCCGGGAATCCAACGCTGACTTCTTTCGATAAAGATAGCAATAGTTTCAAAGAGAATGCGCCGCTCTGGTACTACGTCCTCGCCGAGGCGCAAGTCGAATGGGGCAAGCGGGCCACCGCTCCAGGCAGCAAAGGCAACGAAGAACCTCTTCGCTTGGGAACTGTAGGTGGACGCATCGTGGCGGAAACGCTCATTGGCTTGATTTGGGGTGATAGGCACTCTTATCTGCGACAAGCGCCGAACTGGAGACCGGACACGATTCGCGGCATGGGAGACTTGATCCAGTTTGCGCGGAGCTGAGTAATCTTACCCAGCAATCCTATATGCTGTCGTGAATAACTAGCGGCACCGCGGAAAGAGACCCGCCGTGAATCGGATTGGAAATACCTGGCACATCCCCACGTCCGTTGAGCCTCGGAACACGATGCGCGATCCGGTGGCCGGGATATCTGCTGCGACAGCGGTCTTTATTTTCAGCGGCAGCCAATTTCAGGGACCGGGAGAGCCCGGAAATCAGCTCGAAACTGGGAGTGCCGTTTTCTTCCGGCGTCGCGGCGATGCCTTATGGTCTTCTTTGCCGATGAAGTTCGATGGCGACCAGGGCAACAACAAATACTACGCAGCTCTGTTGCCGCCGAATACATTCGCGACAGGCGATGTCGTCGAGTATTATTTGCGAATTCCCTTCAGCGACCACCTAACTACGTTCGTTCACGGGAGCGACACCAACTCCCTGGCGACACCATTAGAGACCGCCGCGCAGGCGGACCCATTCTCCTTCACCGTCCAAGCTTCGGGAACACTTGTCTCACTTGATTCGGCAGACCTTCAGGTCCGCGCGTTTTTAGACTCGGGCGAATTGACACTAGCGGGACCCGACTTGCAGGGCAGCCCGCATGCCAACGTCATTACGTTCTTTGCGCCGACGGTGCGTGTAGCTGGCACAACCTTGCCCCTCGCGCCAATTCGCGATGCGAAAAAAGTGCCAAACGGATTGGAGCTTACTTACGATCTCGCTGGCGCGACGGTCGTTGCGCAACTCACATTTCCCGGCGAAGGCGTGATGCAGTACGAGATCGTAGGATGGAACGGCGTCGTTGCCGAGCAAACAATCGTCACTGTGCGTTCCCACGCCAGCGAACACTTCTTCGGTTTTGGAGAGAAGTTCGACAGCCTCGATCAAGCGGGCAAGGTGGTGCGGACTGTGACGATGGATGATCCGGGCATAAAGCGTGATCATTCTTACAAAGCGGCGCCGTGGTTTCTCAGTACCCGAGGTTACGGCTTCCACCTCGACTCGTCCGCGGAGAGCCTATTCGATCTGCGTGCCAGCCATGCGGACAGCTACTCGGTTACAAATCCGTTCCCCACGCTGCGCTTCAGAGTCGTATACGGACCCAATTTATCCGACGTGCTGACGCGGTTCACTGCCTACTCTGGCCGCCCATTTTTGCCGCCTCCCTGGGTATTCGGGCCTTGGATCTCTTCGGATATTTGGCGAAGCGGTGGCGAAGTCCGCTACGCGGTTAGCAATTTCGCCGGCAATTTCAAAGGTAGAGGAATTCCTCCTCCGCCATCGTCTTCGATTCGCCTTGGGAGATCGCTTACAACGATTTGAAGTTCAACATGACGCAGTTCGGGTTGGGAGAAGACTTTGAGGGTGATCACTATGACGGCTTTGCTTCCCTGCCGGAAATGATGAGCTTCTTGCAAAAGAATGGCCTGAAGGTGATCTGCTGGATGGCCCCATTCGTGAACGTGCAGTCGAACTCAGAAACACTACCGAACCGCTTTCAGCCCAGCAGTGCGTTAACGAGGGTACCCGGTCAGAATATCGGCAAGGCGTCCAATTATGACGAAGCAGAGAGCAAAGGTTTTTTCGTGCGCAAGGATTCCGGAGGCACGTTGGTTGTTCCTTGGTGGAAAGGACGAGGCAGTCCGGTTGACTTCACCAATCCAGCGGCACGCAAATGGTTTACGGACCAGCTCGAGGTTCTACTAAAAGACAGCGAAGTTGCTACAGCGAACGTGGCCAAGGAACCCGCAATCGGCGGATTCAAGACAGACGATGGCGAGACGCAAAACAACGCGCAACCACCTGACGTGTACATTCCAGTCAACGCATCGTATGCAGACGGACGAAGAGGGACTCAGATGCGCAACGCATACTGCTTCGAATATCAGCAATGTGTTTCGGGCGTGTTGGGAAGCAATGGAGTGCTGTTTGCGCGTAGCGGCTTCGTGGGGTGTCAGGCGTTTCCCGGGCACTGGGCTGGAGACAATGAGCCCAACTTTGATGCTAATGGCTTGTCCGGTGTCATCGTCGCGGGTCTATCCGCGGCAATGTCGGGTTATTCGGTTTGGGGCCATGACGTCGGGGGATATCAGGACTCTAATTTTGGCGCATCGACCGCTGACCGTGCCGATCTATTCATGCGTTGGACTCAGTTCGCCTGTTTCTCGCCGATCATGCAGATGCATCGTCAGGTTCACAAGCAGAAAAAACAGGACTTCACGCCTGGAAAGACGGAGGACCTTCGCCAGTATCCGTGGGGTTACGGTGCGGAGGCGCTTGCTAACTATCAATTCTACGCGCAGCTTCACACTCGCCTCTTTCCATACATCTACACATATGCTAAGGAGTCCAGCGCAACCGGCGTTCCCATCCTGCGACCCCTCATCTTGATGAATCAGGGTGATCCGAAGACGCTGGGAGTCCAGCATGCCTACCATTTCGGCAGAGAATTCCTCGTCGCTCCGATCATCGCGTTGAAAGCAAACTCGCGGCAGGTATATCTCCCGACGGGCAACTGGGTGGACTTCTGGACGAGTGCAGCCCACATAGGGGAGCAGACCATAGACTGGAACGGCGCGAATCGTAGGCAGTTCCCGCTGTTTGTGCGAGAAGGTGCCATCGTGCCGCTGCTGCCGGAGAATGTGCAATCCTTATGCGACACGAACTATGTCAACAATCCCACAGTTGCCTCAGCAAAGCAGGATCTCATTTTTCTGATCTATCCCGGGAGCGCTACATCCCAATTTACGGTTTACGATCAGACGCAAATTCAGTGTCAGCGCTACGGTAACGTTCGGCGAATCACGCTTAACTCGATTGCGCGTCCAGTGACACTTCAGGTCTCAGGAGCCGAACCTGCCGGCGTCACGCTCGATAATTCCGATTTGCCAAAACGGGGCACGCTTGCGGAGTTCGAGGCCTCGGCCACCGGATGGCGTTTCGATTCTGCTTCACGATTTGCGTTCATTAAGTTTCCGCATGCCGGAGGTTCGGCCGAAGTACGGTGCTGATCATGGCGACTAAGAATCGCCTCGCAGCCGCAAGAGTTCAGCTATACGGAGGTTCGCGTGCCAGTCAGCGTTTTGACCCAACATAACGACAACATTCGCTCCGGGGCCAATCTGCGGGAAACCACACTCAACACTACTAATGTGAACGTGAATGATTTTGGATTGTTAACCTCGCGCGACGTGGTGGGGCGCATCTACGCGCAACCCCTATATGTTCCCGGCGTAAAACTAGCCGGCAAAGTGCGAAACGTCGTGTATATCGCGACGATGCACAACTGGCTGTACGCCTTTGATGCGGACGATTTGTCTCCTGGCGCTGTGCCTCTCTGGAAGCGCCAGGTGGAACCTCACCCAGTTCCCTCACACTTCTACGGCCAAGGCTATGTTGACATCAGCAACAACAATGATGACCCGATCGGTATTTTGAGCACGCCAGTTATCGACGCGGCCTCGAACACGATCTATTTAGTCGCTGCGGCCTACGACCCTGCGATTCTTGCGGGACCCGTAGCGGTGGCGCCGAATGCTTTCAAGCAGCTGCTATTTGCGCTTGACCTTTCGACCGGTGATCTCCGACCGGCCACCGCCGGCTCGTCGAATCCGATGCCCATTAGTGGATCAGTTCCTGGCGTTGGGTACCGTGACGGCCGAGAAGTCGGTCTGGGAGCGCCTGTTCACAAAACGGCGAATGGCGCCAGTGTGGAGGTGACCGTCCATGACAGAAAGATGACCGTTGTTGACGCCGACAACGATAAAGTCTTTTTCAGTCCAATGCAGCAGATGCAACGGCCCGCACTGCTGCTTGCCGATGGATTGCTTTACATCGCGTTTGGGTCTCACGGCGACTTCGACCCATATCACGGCTGGGTCTTTGCGTATGAGGCCGCATCCCTTAAGCAGCGCGGTATATTCTGCACTACGCCCGGAGGCGCAGAGGCCGGCATCTGGCAGGCCGGCGAGGGCCCGGTGGGTGATGGCAAGGGGCACGTGTACTTCGGCAGCGGGAATGGCGATTCAGGACCTTCGGTAGTCGGTCCGAACCTTGGTGAGAGTTTCATCCGCTTACGCGCCACGGCGACATCCCTCGATTTGGACGCCTTCATAACAATCATTCAGGACGCTACGAACCCTGTTGCGGACGAAGACCTTGGGGCTGCCTCACCGACCATTCTTCCGGACGGATTCTTGGTGGGTGGGGGCAAAGACGGCAACTTTTGTCTCCTTGATCCCGCGCAGATGACCAACACCGGCGCCGCGGCTTCGCTTGTGCAGACCTTCCTTGCGACCAGAGGCCGAGGCAGCCGTGCCGAAGTGCCCGCCAACGGGAAAACGATCAGCACTCATCATATTCATGGATCGCCAGTTGTTTATGACTCGCCGAATCACGGCGTGCTCGTTTACGTGTGGGGCGAAAACGAAGTGCTGCGTGTATACCAGTACGATCCTGGCACGCATCGCTTTCCGGGCCAACCCAATGGGCGAAATGCGCCAGCCCAGAGTGTCGCGATCGGAGCTATGTACGCATCGAACGACGAACTCGAGCGAAATGGGATGCCCGGTGCCATGCTTTCGCTCAGCGCCGATGGCAAGAAGGCTGGCACCGGCATCCTTTGGGCGTCGCTTCCGCCCTTCAAGAATGCTAATCATGGGAGTGTTGATGGCATTCTGACTGCCTATGATGCTGCGCAGTTCGACGCACAGGGTCGTATTGTGCAGCTCTGGCATAGCCATCAAAACCCTGACGATGATCCCGGCATCTTTGCGAAGTTTTGTTGCCCAACTGTCGCAGAGGGTAAAGTGTTCCTGGCAACCTTCAGCAATAAGCTGCGAATCTACGGCCTGCGCCCGACCTCCGATGGAGGCTACGGCGTAGGATTTGGGGGACATAACGGTCTCACGCTGAATGGAAGCGCTCGAAGTGCTGGGGGGCCCCTACGCCTTACGGGAAAGCATACTTTTCAAGCTGGAAGCGTCTTCTGCACCGCACCAGTTAACGTTAAGAAATTCAACTGCTCGTTCCGGTTTCAGACTACTGCAGGAAATGGCACTGCCGACGGTTTGACCTTCTGCATTCAAGGCGAGGGTCCTTGTGCGCTCGGCGGGCCAGGCGGCGGCTTAGGGTTCGGACCCGATCCCAATAATCCCAACGACCCAGGCTTCAAAATTACCCAGAGCGTAGCTCTCAAGTTCGATCTTTTTGACAATCAAAACATTCAACCCGGGAGTTTTCTGGGTCTATATAAAAACGGCGACATGCCGACTGCTGCTAATGCTATTGGCGGTGAAATCCAACTCGCAGCACTGGGCATGGATTTGCACTCCGGGCATCAATTCCTTGCGACCTTGACCTACGATGGCGGGACGCTGCAAATGATTCTGAAAGATCCGACTCTGATGACACAGATCACACGCACGTTCCCGATCGACATTCCGTCTATAACCGGGAATACAGCGCATGTGGGCTTTACAGCCGCAACCGGTCTTTCAACTGCGGACCACGAAATCCTCACTTGGAAGTTCAACTCGTGAGGGCGCGCCGGGATTCCCATCGGGGCAAGAAACAGATTCGACGCAGCGGCACGCATTCTCAACGAGCACCAGAAAAGCCGCGCTCATGCATAGTGATCGGTGCCGGCCTGGCTGGCTTGTCCGCTGCCTATCGGCTTAAGACGCGGGGATGGAATGTGACCGTCCTGGAAGCTTTACAAAAAGTGGGCGGTCGCGTCTTTTCTTACAAGTTTGAGCAAGCCCCGAAACTCACTTGTGAACTGGGAGCGGAGTGGATTGGTGTACAGCATAAAGCTATAAGAAGACTGTGTGATGAATTGGGCTTGAAGCTCCAGCGCCACCGCTATTCCTTTGCATTTTGGAATGGAGGCAAGCCGCCATCACGGTTTTTCAAGCCGGGGGCGTGGTGTTTTTCAAGGAAGGTGGGCAGAAACTTCAAAGCCTTTAAGAAGCTGTTTGTGAACTACGATGCGGCGCAGATTCGAGATCTGGATCAGTTTGATTGGTGGAGCGTGTTGCGCTCGCTGGGGTTCACAAATGAGGAGCTCCGCAATCGCGACTTGATGGACAGCACCGATTTCGGGGAAACAATTCGCTTGACCTCTGCCTATGGAGCGGCGGCGGAGTATTCAGAGGGCACCGACACTGACGCCATGGACTACAAAATTAGGGGCGGTAACAACCAACTACCCTACGCGCTCGCGGGCGAGTTGGACCCAGACGCTTTGTATCTGAGCGCCAAAGTCCGTGCGATCCATCAAACCTCGGCCGGAGTGAAAGTCTTCGTCAACGGAAGAAAAAGGCCATTCCGTGCGGAGTTTTGCATCTGCTCTGTCCCCGCGCAGTGCTTGCTCAAAATCAAATGGAAACCTGCCCTACCCGAAGAGCAGGCAGCCGCCGCTCAGCAGTTACAGTACTCGCGCATTATGAAGACAGCAGTGTTGTTCAATAGGAGGTTCTGGCCTCACTACAAAAGATCAGGGTTTTCCGCATTTACGACGCGCATCTCCGATTTCTGTTTCGACAGTACCTACGGCCAGCGTGGCTCAAAGGGCATCCTGTGCAGTTATTCGATCGGAGACAAAGCTGACGACCTGTCATCAGAGCCGAGCAAGGCAAATATCAAGGAATGGATCCGGGGCGACATGATGAAAGTGACTCGCACCAAGGAAACTCAAAGCAAGAAGCCTAAAGGTAAGAAATCTCAAGGCAAACAATCTGAAATCGTCGCAATTGATGTCAGGCCGCAAGCCTGGCAGAAGGTCCCGTGGATCGGCGGAGCCTACGCTTTCTATCGTCCTGGCCAGTGGTTCACTGTCAGGCCCATCTTGCAGCGAGCCCATGGTCGTGTGCTGTTCGCCGGCGAACACCTTGCTGACCTGCAAGGCTTTATGGAAGGCGCCGTAAATACCGGTGAAGCTGCCGCGGACCAGCTTTGAAACGCCGATGACCGCACTACGCCAGCAGCTTGGCCCACTGGTGGGCAGATTCCTTCTGCGTCAGAAGGACGCGGCAACACAGTGCCGGTTCGCCCGTAGTCGCTGAGCTGGGCAAGTCAGCGACGCATATACCTATTCGGTTGAGACTAATAATAGATATTAACAACCCGAGGCCTACACTTTACTTTCTACTCACCAGATGTCAGGCCGAGTTCGAAATGATCGGCTTCCCGGTCGTCTTCACGAGCTCAAACGCAGACCTTGCTGATCATTCGCTATCCTTATGAAAGGTTTCGAGCGTTCGCTATTATAGTAATCAAGCCGGCTCGAGAAAACAACTTTCGTTAACGCTTCTTGCGTGTATGCCATCAAGGAGGCTATCGGCCATTATGTCGGCTCGCTTCCGCTGCCGTTTGGATTGCTCATCCGGGCCAGGCCAATTGGAAAAGCTTGCGGCTTCCAATCTGAAACCCGGGGGAGTAGGCCCGCGGAATGTCACCGCGAGCCTCTCGCAGAACCGGACATGAACCTCTCGGCGCATCCGGCTCCCATCAATTAAACACTCCGGTCATGCCGATATCCCAATGTACGAAGAGAGCCCGTTGTTCCTTGGCGAGCCTTTGTAGGAACTGGCTCGCCCGGACTTTGATGGCCTTTAAAGCGCTTGTACTTTCGCATCACCCAGGCCACCAGCATCTGATTGATGTGCCGGAGCAAGGGGTACAGCGCCGATGAGGCGTAGCGCCCGTAGTACTCGATCCAACCCCGCAGGAGTGGATTGAGCTGCCGGGCGATGTCCTGCAACGATAGCTGTGTTTGATGGTTAAGTTTCAATTCCCGAATCGCCGACCGCATGGCTTTCATCGCCGAGGAGCTAACTGCGGGATTGAATCCGCAGAATAGCGTGTTATCCCGGAAACGTCTTACCAGTCGTGGCCGAAAGCAGTATCCAAGAAAGTCAAATTTGACGTTCGGATACTCGCCTTTGCGCTTTTTGTCTTTGCAGTAGGCGATTCTGGTGAATCGTATCGGGCTTGGCCGTGGCCGCCACGTCCTCCAGCAGCATTCGAGGCAGCCGGTGACCGATCTCGGCCAGTGTCGCCTTTTCTCCTTCCGAAAGCAGTAACCGACCCTTGATCTGACCTCTCAGGATCCGGTTCTCCGCCGCCAGATATTCGTTTTCGCAACAGGAGTTCTTGATCGACTGTTTCGGTGGCATAGGCAAGCAGCCGCGCCCAAAGCATTCCAGAGCCTCCCTAAACTTGATCGTCGAACCCGCATTGTACATGCTCTTGAGGTTTCAGAAACCAGCTGTGCGAGAACATTGTGAGACCGGAAACCAAGCCTTTTCAATGCGTTTGAGATTTTTGACCATACGGGACGCGGTCACGCTGGCGCGGTTGATTTATACTTCGAGACTATAGCGTTCTGGATTGTTATAGCTGACCACAAGGCAGGACATACATTAGCCAGTGGCAAGCACCACAAGCTTCGGGTTTTCGCGGATGGCGGAGTGCGCGGCAAGGAGCTAACGCATGAAGAATCTCTTTGAAGTGGCGACGGTGGAAGAGGTGAAGGAGCGGATGGCGCAACTGAGGCCGGATAGCGAGCGACTGTGGGGCAAGATGAATCCAGCGCAGACGCTGGCGCATTGTTCCGCGGCAATGGAGATGGCGGTAGGGGAGAGAACTCCGCGGCGGATATTGATTGGGCGGCTGCTGGGCCGGTTCGCAAAGAACTCTATGATCGTGAATGAGAAACCGATGCCCCGCAATGTGGGGACGGACAAGAGCTTGGTGGTGAGCGATGAACGGGACTTCGTGGTGGAGAGGCAACGGCTGCGCGAATTCGTTGACCGCTTTGCAGCAGGTGGGCCTGGGGCATGCACGAAACATCCGCACTTCTTTTTCGGGCCGCTGACTCCGGAGGAATGGGCGGCGTTGATGTATCAACATCTGGACCATCATCTGCGGCAGTTTCGGGTTTAGTGCATGTGCACTCTGTCTGAGGACGGAGCTCCTGTGTAGCCTTACCGGACAATGAGATTCAAGTTTCCGATACCGCGTTACTCAGGACTTGACCCCGACGCTTTAAGAATTTTCAGAGTTCTGC
This sequence comes from Acidobacteriota bacterium, assembly GCA_003225295.1. GTDB lineage: Bacteria > Acidobacteriota > Terriglobia > Acidiferrales > UBA7541 > Acidiferrum. The sequence continues at coordinate 18,571 of QHYZ01000095.1, forward strand.
TGAACGACCTCCTCTCCGCGGCACTTGGGCGCACAGTAAAGTGAAAGGTTCTGACCTATGCGAATGGCTCTCTTTCTCGTGGGATTGCTTGCTTGGCCCATTCAGCTTCGAGTGGAAATCCGTGATTCCGAAGTTTGGGTAGTCCGTGATGGACGTGAGTATCAGTTCACGCACGACGGCAAGTCTAAGTTGCAGGCGGAGCTGTCGCCCGTACAAAAACGAATTGCTTACTATGAGCAATGTATAGAAGCGGAACACTGCACGCCTACAGTGATCGTCCTTGACCTCGAAGGCCATCGAATCACTTCCTTCCAGCCGAGGCATCAGGCCTTGCCCCCAGCAGAGCCTTGCTCCAGCATTCTTTCCATTGCGTGGGTCGGGGGCAACGTAGTTTCGGCCGTCTGCCATGGCAATCCTTCCATGAGCGAATACCTCGAGATTGATCTATCGACTGGCCAAACTGTCCGCGACCTTGTCGGATATAACTTCACGGTTTCACCCAACAGGAAAGAGGTCGCGCATGTGGGCTGGATTCCTCACTTTGCGCCACCTTTTGCCAAGAGCGAGTACCTGCAAATTGACCACACGACGATATATCCCCTTCCAAAAGGGATGAGCCCTGTCGAGCAAGAGGGGCTACCAGAGCCGCCGAAAGTCGTGCATCAAAAGGGCCTGCTCTATCAAGGCATCCACGAATTCATGCCTGCGATGTATTGGTCGCCTGATTCCCAGCGGATTGCGTTAGTTGATTGCGTCTATGACTGGAAGGCAAACAGCGCCGAATCGCAATCTGAAGGAGATGGGGAACAGTCGAACCGCCGATGCTCACTCGTGGTTGTTTCGAAAAATAACGAGGCTGTGCTGTTCTTGCTGAATGATTTCTCTGAAGAAGACCTTCGAAAGCTTTCCATGTCCTGGATCGATCCCCACCAACTCTCGCTTGAGACTGGCGGCCTGACCAAGACCTTTACCGTACCGTAGCGCGCCCATCGAGATGGATACATTGCCCGTTCCTCAACACAGTCGGGTCGCGAAACCGTCGTCCATGCGCTCGGCTAACTTTCGAGGCGGACATGTACGCGTACCGCGTTTCTCGGGGTGTGGCCTATTTCGATGGGCACAATTTCGATTTCTTGGCATCAACGCAGAGCTCATCGCGTATCGTGGCTAGCTGCTGGCGGTCTTTTACTGTAAGTACCTGCGGCTGTCCATGCTGGATAGTGTAAATAGTCGTTGTATCTTCAAGAATTTTCGCTTGCTCGGTAATGGCTAGACACCGAACAGCCAAATCGCCGAAACCGTCGCCATTGAAATCAGCGAACTTAGAAAGGCAATCGTCCTTGGAGTCTTCCTCATTACCTACGGAATAGTCACTGCCAATCAGGATTTCAGTGCTCTTTTCGCTCCACATCCTTACTTTCCATTTAGCTTCAGTTGAATCAAGACGGAATGAACTGAGGAGGTAATCCGCCTCGCATTCGGTGCAACTAGGATGAGTGAAGACAATATCGGGTGCTCTTGAGGAATCGAATCGAATGAGTTTCTTGAATTTCCACTCCATAAAGCCTTTGTTAAACGATGTCAATGATGCCTTTTCACCACTCTTGAGATCGTAATTGAAAGCGACGAAATAGTTGCCATACGTAGAGGTTCGCGTCTCACGTTCTCCGATCAGCACAAGAGCAGATGTTTCGAATACCCCAACACGGCTGATCCACTTATACTCCTGCGCGACGACAGGTTTTACTTTCTCGGGATCATCGGGCTTCAACTCGTCTGCGAAGGCCGTCTTTACCCGTTCGAACAGAGTCGCGTCTTTGCTGGAGAGAAGCCAATGGAACGCTGTCGATGAAGGATGGGCGTTCTGACCGATGGAGGAATGAGACGCAGCTAATATGAGAATGGCGATCAACACAGTGCGGCCCATAATCCCTATGCTACTAGCAGTCTCAGACTCAAGCGCGCATAAACGCCGTGGCTACTACAACTGGTAAACGGACGGAGCCACATCCTGATAAGTCGTACTCGTACAAGTGCCCGTTACTGGCCAGAAACAGCATTTTACGAAGTTTGGGGAGTTTGCGGTGGCGGATCCCCATCCTCGGCCACACACATTCGCGGATTCAACTTACATTTCATCAATTGGATTTGCCGACCCCCTGTTGGCGGGCTCTACGTGTATTACGCATTTCTATGACAGGACGTGGTTCTGTGCGGATACAGAATCGAGTTCAGTTCACGTAAGCAATTGGAACGATAGAAGAAAGTGAAAAAAAAGTTATAGTCTCGCCATCCCGGACCATCTGTCAAAAAAGCAGATGGCCGGGGTGAACGTCGTTTTATCCAACTCATACTGTTTCAATGAGTTCCAAAAGAGTGGCGCGCCCGGCGAGACTCGAACTCGCGACCCCCTGCTTAGAAGTCAGTTGACCACTTTAACCAGAACTTGCCGGAGCGAGCGTAAAGCGGGGGAAAATCAGCAACTTGTGATTAACGGTGACAAACCACTTACTCCTTTTTCATCACCTTTAACCAGCAGTTTTGGCGCCATTCGTCACAATTAGTATTACATTTTTATGACAGAGAAAATCGTGGTAGCAATCAAGATATCGTACACGGGATCTATTTTGGCTTACTTGTCGAGCGGCTGACCGACCTCACGGTCCAAACGGCGTTCTGGGAGATTGGAGCGCGAGCAACATTCAGCACCGCCCCGCGGTCTTGTAAGTTTTTGTAAAACCTATGAGCGTTACTTGACACGGTAGAGGTCCAGGGTTCGAGTCCCACGTGCTCGCACCGTGCATCCTCGAACGGGACTTGAACACACCGTGCTCGGGCATGCGCTTTGCCCCTTCGCGCTTCCGATACAACACTAAGACTTCTGGCTCCCATCTCCAAATTGAAATCAACAGTAGCGCATCAACCACGCGCGAGCAGAATGGGCTCCAATTTGCCGCAAGCATACTCTGGGACGTCGTGAGCACGAAAACGCCTCGCCGGTTTAGTCTGTTGCGACCGGGGGCGCTACGGCTGCCCCAGGGGAGCTGAGGGCGGCTGTGCAACTTCATCTTTCAGGAATGTCTCGCCCTTCGTCAGCCAGGCGGTTCCGAAAGCGAGCAGCGAGGTCGATTCGAAGCAAAATACCGGTCCGAGGCCCAGGATCGAGTACTTCAGTCCGAAAATCTTGGTCGCCGCAATGGCCAGGATTGACGCCAGGATCACCCATCCGCACACGGTATAGACCCTGTTCCTCTGCAATTTCCTGCTGGTCACGGTCCGGTTCGTGGCGGTCATCTTGAATAATATCAGGCAGAAGTACGCTAGCGTCAGAAACAGCAGTGCGGCAAACGCATAATGCGCCCACCCGACTTCCCTTTGAAACGCCGAGGGGCTCACGGGCGTCGTTGGAAAAAATGCCACGCCGAGCGCGCAGAGCGCAGAAAACATCCCGGCAAGTTCGTCTTTCCAGTCGAATCCGCGGCAGCAGAGCAGGAACATAGCGATCGCGCAGAGACTGCCTACAAAGAGATTGCGCATCCCGGTGTAATAGTAATCGCTGATCGAGCTTTGCAGCGCGTGATCCCGCAAAAGCCACCACGGGATCGCTAGCGCGAACGGGAGCAGCACCGCGATTCCCCCCACTGCCTTTCTCAGCATCAAATACGTCAGGGTGGTCGCCTCTTTTGCGTTGGGTGCGATAAGCATGGAAACCTCCGTCCACGCGGCGGCAAGATGCCGCAACGGGTAACTACCTGTAGCCTAATCGGAGCACAGGGAAAGGCAACATCCAATCTCCGATAGGACACCCTCGTCCTCAGCGGCACTTAAGCGACGACTTCCGCCATGCGCTCGCGCCCTGCGTCAGGCGGTTGTTGTGTCAGATAACGAAAAGCGGCTGCGGACAATTTCTCGATAAATATAGATGAAGCAGCCGACTATGTCCGCGGGTGCGGCCACTTCCCTGAAGGCGACTTCTGGCGGTTCAGGGGGCACCTGTCCGATTAGTGCTTCCTGTTCTCAAGTTTCAACTAAACGCAGGGCATCGCGGTTTCCATAGTATCTGGCTAAATGTCAAAGACTCAGGAATCGAAATGTTGTAAACTTCCTTTGTTTGGACGGCCAAAATGGGAACCTTGGTCACGCTCTGCTCCAGCACCTTCTCTGTACTGATCCTTGCTACATCAGTTGGACTTCCGAAGTTCATTGTCCCGAATCTCCCTGATCTCGCGATCAAAACCCGCCGCACATCCGGCGACTGGTTGTCGCAACTGGATACGCTTTACCTGAAAGGTGCGCGGCAACGGACTGAGACCGTGGTCGAGAAGCCGGCGGGGGCGGATGCGATTAATTGGGCGGTCATTCGGCAGTGCGATGAAAAGCGGGTTTTCAACATTAATGAACGAGACAAAATCTATGCCTCTTCCGAAATCGAGGATTGGTCCGAGCGGTTAAAGAAAGCACGTCCAGTCACCCTGAGGCGGACGCCTGGAGCGGAAGTGATGATGACAATCGACTCCATTGATACGGGTGAGCGCCGCCAGTTTGAGCATTACACCGCGCGCCACGTCAGAGTCAAAATCCAAGTCGAACCTAGTCCTGGTGCTTCAACGCCTGCGAGCGTAGAAGAGACAGACGGCTGGTACATCGACCTCCCAGGATTCGGATGTCAAGAGCAGGCATCAAGTGGCTTCGCTAGGCTCTTTGCCTTTAGCGGCAACCGCCAAGATCGATTGCAAATCAAGTGGCTCGGTAAGGCACCCCGAGGATATCCGATCGAAGAAACCTCGTTTATAACCGAGCCGGGAAACAAGACGATTAGCAAGGTAGAACTACTGAAAATCTCCGAAGCACCTCTCCATGCCTCGATCTTCGAGCTGCCTGTGGGATACAGACAGGCGTTGCAGACGGGGAATGGCGGTGCCGATCTAACAAAGCCGGACACCATCTCTAACCGCGCGCAGTACTACTGGACGAAGCTTACTTTCTGGGTGCGCGGTTTATTTCGCTGACCGGAACCAATCCTAACTCCCGGTGGCGTAACCGGACACTGACCAGAAACGGCGTTCGCGGAGATGAGAACGTAAGCGATTCTATACGTAACCTCGCTTCCTCGAACGGGACCGCGTAGTAGAATTCATATTTACACGTCGTGCGTTGGTTAGGGGTTTCAGACCGCCGACCGACGAAACCTTAGAGATTGCTTTGGCAAGCTCCAAGGAATTTGAGCGCTATCGTTGATAGCTTAAGATGTTGGCTGCCAAGCGCGAATGTGTTGATTCAACTGGGGACGACTATTGGAGCAATTGAATGCCAAGATCCAATTTCGTTGCTATTCTTTTCTTCTTTGTGGCTGCAAGCACAACGCTACTTTGTGCGCAAAACCCATCCAAGCAGCAGTCTTCTCCACCGGGCGTAACGGTGTCCCAAACACCCGCCGCGAAGCCTTCTGACGTTGCCTCGCCCGTGGCGATTCTGGCAGCAGTCTACGACGTGATCTCGGGCCCAGCCACGCAAAAACGTGATTGGGATCGATTCAATTCACTTTTTTATCCCGATGCGCGGCTAATACGCACAGCTCCCCAGAAGGAAGGCGGCTTCAGCGCAACTACATTTACTCCACAGGGCTATGTCGATCGCGCCACCTTGTATTTCGAGAAGAACGGCTTTTTTGAACGAGAAATTGCGCGGCACACTGAACGCTGGGGGAACATCCTACAAGCTTTCAGCACCTACGAGTCGCGCCACGACGCGAAAGATGCGCTTCCCTTTGCCCGTGGTATCAACAGCTTTCAACTCTTCTTCGACGGGAATCGCTGGTGGATCCTCACGATATTCTGGCAGGAAGAAACCGCCCATAACCCTCTGCCTACTGAATTCCTTCCCGCTTCGCGCTAGCCTTGCCCGCGTTCAATATGGATGTCGGGAAAACCAGGCCTTTGGTTGTGCCTCAACTGAAGTTCGTGTCCGTCTGCACCATTTTCGCGATCGGGACTTTTGGCCCGGAATAGCTGCCGAGTAACGGCGTCATCCGGGCACGCTGGGGGGCGGCGCTACGGTCCCTGGCTGTCACCGCTCACCTCTGGCTGATGTTCCGTCTGCATGGTTGACCACCGTCACGGTCACGTGAGAAGGATACTGCTTCTTGTATCCCCACTCGTCTCGTTGCCCAACGTATGGATTTTGGCAACAGTTCGCGTTAACTGACGTTCGCAGCGTCAGATAATCCGACACGGCGCGGCACGGGCAAAGAACGGCAATGTAGGAAGTTTGCGTCGGCGGATCGCCACACACTCGGCCACGCACATTCGCGGAGGCCAATTACATTTCATCAATAGGACTGACCGAACCCCTGTTGGCCCGCCCTACGTGGACATTTCTATGACAGACCTCCTGCACCATCGGAACGATCGGGCTCAGGCATGGCGCGGGCTGGGAACCTTGCGGGAATAGCAGAGGAGGCGAGGAACCGCCCTTTATGTCTCATGCGGATTCTGGGTGGCCCACCCTAAAACGGACGGGAAGGATTTGGATGCTCCGCCCCCGTGGGAGACGACCTCGCGTATTGCGGGCGAGAACAGCGGCCATGGAAACGGCCTTTGCGCAAACGACTCTTTTTCAAACCGGCTAAGCCAATGCCAGCCGCCTGAGCTTAATGCGGTCCGTGCGGGCCAGATCGTACTGCGCCTGCTGCGTAAGCCAGCCTTCGGCGCTGCCTCCGAAAACCTTCGATAATCGCACGGCCATTTCAGGAGAAATCCCGCGCTTCCCGTTCACCAGTTCCGACAGTGTGGTGCGCGTGACTCCAAGGGCGGCAGCGGCATCCGTGATCGTCAGGCCCAAAGGCTCAATACACTGTCGCAGCACAAAGCCGCCGGGGTGCGGTGGATTCTTCATCGGCATGTTCAATCTCCCTCAGTGGTAATCGACATAATCAACGTCCGATGCCTCTCGGTCGGCAAAGTGGAAGATCACTCGCCAGTTCGCCCGAACGGTCACCGCCCAAAAGCCTTTCAACTCCCCTTTGAGCGGATGTAACCGAAAACCCGGCAAATCCATATCGGCAACCGTGGCGGCAGCATCTAGACGCGCACAGCCTCGCGCAACGAGATTCAGCGTCGCTTAGAAGACGACTTTGAAGCCGAACTCGAGCGAACGAGGGGCGCCCAGCGCAAACACGCCGGAGCCCAGCCCAACCAGGTTCGAACGATCTCCGCGGGTAGTGCCATTCAAAGTTCCCGGCGTTCCATTCAGGATGCCGCTCAGCGGCTGGCTTGGCGAGTCAAAGTTCTGCCGATTGAAGAGATTGTAGATGCTAACCTGCGGCTCGACGGTCAGCCGTTCCCATCTATGGGTCGGCTTGATCTTCCACCCAAGCTTCAAGTCAAACGTAAACATGTTGCCGAGACCTTCCTCACCCGCTGGCGGAGCCGCAATCGTCGGAGTGACTGCGCCGAGCGCGACCAGTTGCGCTTGCGTAAAGAGCCCTGCGTCTACCAGCGCCTGCCCTGCAGAAGTCAGCTTGCGTGCGCCGCTCGAATTCCACTGATTGATCAGCGCTGCAAGTCCACTGACGCCGACACCCCTACCGAAAGAGCCGATCGTTGTGCCCGGGAGGAGGTCGCCGGATTGGCCGCTGGTGTTGCCGGCAAGCGATCCGTCACCATCGAGATCGGAAGTAAAGATGGCTCCCGGCATCCCATTGGAGGGCGAAGGCAGGAAAAGGTTTGACGGTAGCGGGCTGTACCAGTGCGTAATAAAACTCAGTGACGCTCCGTATTTGAAGTCCATCGTTGCGCCGCCTGAAAGCTGGTGTCTGCGGTCCAGTCCATTCGGCCCGCGGAGATTAGTATTCCGAAAACTAAATGCGTTATTGATGAAGTCTCCGTCGCGCGCCATTGCCGACAGCCGCGAAAACGCGTAGGAGACAACAAAGTTCACACTTTTCATGCCGGGTACCGGGTCAGTCTTTTGCGACGTGAGTTTCATTTGCAATCCGTTGTAAGCGGATCGCCCAATGGGGAAGAGCATTTGGTTCGCGCCAACGCTCGGGTTGATTCCCGGAAAAGCGGCACCCGTATCCGGGGTACGGCCGGTAGCAGGAGCTCCGAGACTACCCAAGAAACCGTAGCCAGAATCCAAACCATTCCCTGCGTAATCAAAGATTGTAGCCTTTGCGTTGATTGCACAGTTGATGGAAGCGGCGTCAGTACCGGTTCCGCATCCAAAAGCATTATTGGTTGCGGAAATAGCATTTAGTGCAGCATTCACGTTGAGGTACCGCGCATCGCCCACGTGGTTCGTATCGTAGCCAAGCAGGCTGTGCAGGCCAACATTGCGAATGTAATCCACGGTCAACACCGTGCCCGGGTGGAGTTCGCGCTGGACGCCAATGTTGAATTGCATGGAATACGGCGTGCGGTAGCTTGGCGCCAGAAGTTCGGTTCCGGTATTGTTGAACGAATCCGCTAAGATGTTGCCGATAAATCCGGAGTTGCTCTGGGCGCCTGCGGCCACCGTTGCCTGCTGTAGTGCCGCCTCGATGGCGTTTGCGTCGGCGACAACGCTCCCGATGGGCTGGCCGCAAACCTGCGTGGCAATGCTCTTGCCGTTGATCGTCGTCTGCAAGGTTCCGCTGGGCATGGCGATCCCGCCTTGGCTGCAGACTTCCTGGATGGCAAAGAAAATGCCCTTCTGCAATCGTGGTGGCCGGTCGAAGAGAATGTTGTTCCAAATTGCATTCTCGTAGTAAATGCCAAATCCGGCTCGAATCGCCGCCTTTCCATTCTTCCAAGGATCCCACGCCAGCCCGATTTGCGGCCCGAAGTTTTTGTTTGGCTGGCGCACTCGTGCACCCAGCCCGGGGCCGAACTGATCGAGGAGATTACCCGTGCAATTGAGGATGGATGCCGAGCACGGAATCGGAGCAATGTCATTGTCCGTCCGCCCTGTATCGCGCACATACCGCAACCCGATGGTAGCTGTCAGATTCGTGCGCAGCTTCCATTGATCACCGAAATACGCAGTGAATCGTGTGTCCGACGATCCGCCAGCCGGGAACCCAAATCCCGGTTTTTCGGTAAAGAAGCCTTGGCCGTTTCCGATCAAAATGGCGTCAACTGGATAAGTCAGCGGGTCCGATTGGCCGGCGACAGGAGTCAGTGAGGTTACGATCGGTGCCGTCCCAACAAAGGCCGCAAAGACGGCTCCCTGAATTCGATTTACGCCGGCGCCGTACCGTAATGTGTGCCGCCCGAAGCTGATGCTACCGTCGTATTTCGTCTGTTTGTTGCTCTGAAATGTTTTCTGAGGCGCCAGGAAGTTAGGACCGGAACAGAATGCATCCACTCCCGCACCCAAACAGGTGATGTCGCCGCCAATAGCAATGGCAATCCCTGGGGCAGGGTCTGTGATCCCCGTTCCCAGTACCGCGTCGACGATTCCATTTTTGAATTTCGTGTAGCCGAACCGAATGTTGTGCGAAAACCGGCCGGTGTTGAAGTCGACTCCTGCCGCGTGCACAGGAGTATGATCAACGTTCTTGAAGGGGGTAAAGGTATTGGGAATGAAACCGCGAACCACGCTGTTCTGCTCAAAAGAAAATCGGTAGAACAGTTTGACGGTTGGCTTCGCCTGCCAGTCCAGCTTTCCTATCGGCTCCAGGTCCCGGAACGGCGCGTTGTAATTGCCGTTAAAGGTATTGAAGGGGGAGGGGAACACCTGCGCTGCCTGCAAGTCCTGGTGGGTGCGCTCCAGGCCGCCGAAAAAGAACAGCTTGTCCTTCAGGATTGGCCCTCCAAGGCGCGCTCCAAATTGCTTACGATCGAAAGGCACGGGGATCAAGCTTTGCTTGGCCGCAACGCTGTCGCCCCTCCAGTAGAAAAATCCTTCGCCATGGACATCGTTTGCGCCCGAGCGCGTCACGACGTTGATCGTGCCGGTGGATGTCAGCTCCGTCGATAGATCGAGATTCGATTGGCCCACCTGAAACTCACCGATTGCGATCTGCGGGATATTCTGCGTGGTCGTCCCGACGGTTTCGTCGCTGATATCAATCCCGTCCACCTCAATGCGAGCCGTTCTTCCGAAATGCCCCGCGAAAGAGACCGACGAGAATCCATTCTTGGTGGGGTCGAAATTGGCGCCGTCCTGAATCTGGACGCCTGGTTCGAGCTGCGCGAGATCAAGAAAGTTTCTCCCGTTGACCGGAAGGTTTTCAATTTGCTGAGCAGAGAGTATTCCCTGCACCGTCGCCTGTTCCGTGTTCACGGAAATCGCGGAGCTCTCCACCGTCACCACAGTGTTCTCTGAGCCCAGCTCAAGCGTAATGTTTGCAGATGTGATTATGCCGACGGCCACCTCAACGGTCTGTTCGACGGTCTTGAATCCTTGCGCTGCCAAGCGAACCACATACCGCCCCGGGGGGAGTGGACCTGAATTATACGTTCCGGCAGAGGTCACTTCGGATTCCAGCTTTTGCCCCGTGTCCTTGTTCGTGATCGTAACCCTAGCAGAGACTACGACCGCGCCTTTCGGGTCCACAATCGCTCCCTGCACGCTTCCGGTCGAGATCGTAGCCTGTGCCCTCGTTCCTGGCGGAGCCCCGAGCATTACACCCACGAAAAGAGCGGCGACTATCGACAGAGCGACAAAGGAGATACCGCTGCGCATATGACGCATTACGCCTCCATTTCTCTACCCGAGGTTCAAACAGGATTTCATCCGATACCACCAGCCAGCCCTGAGCCCCGATCCAGGTAGATCTACTGATGAGACCAGCGACATTCGGAGCCAAAGGTTTCCCGCCTTGCCAGGTCGCTTATAGTGGGCTAAATAGTGCAAGAAACCAGCCAATGTCAAGCCAAAACAAATGGAAATCAATCAGTTCGTTAGGCAGAGGTTGACGAGCTTAACGTCGCCTGTATTTATCTATAATTACTTATATAGTTGCATATATTGGTATCGAGACCCATTTTGTCCGGTAAGCGTTTATCAGAGTTGACGGCACTCAGTCTAACCAAATTAGCGAAGCTCGACGAGGACTAGGGACATATCGTCAGTGAGCGGACCGTGTCTCCACTCAGCGACGCCGGCCAGGATGGCCTGCTTCATTTCGGGAAGGGTCTTCTGTGCTGACTTGCGGACCAGCTCCTCCAGACCCTCGACGCCGAGCATTTCGTCGCGGTCGTCTGTCAAAAAAGCAGATGATCGCTTCTCGCGCAAGTCGTTGAAAAGAAATGAAATGGCGCGCCCGGGGAGATTCGAACTCCCGACCCCCTGCTCTGCTGCTTAGAAGGTACACAGTACAAAACTCTAAGTGCCGCTGCTGGTGTCGCTTACGAGGAAGCGCGTCATTTATCTCGCCCCTGAATTGGACCGAAGTTGGACTGAAATGTTTGGGGTCGCCGATTTCCACGTATTTTCAGGACTTTACGTTGCTCTTGGGTTGCCGTGAGATTGCCTCATTTGCAGGTTGGAGTGAACCAAGAGTTTTCACAAATACCCAAAAGCGTGAAGGGATCCGCCGCCTCAATTCGCCCGCTCCTTGGTCCACTGGCCCCACCTGGGCTCATCCCGTGTATGCCGGGCAAAGGGGATTTCCAGCGAGTAATCAGGTGGAAGAATTGTAGCTGTCAACCGCGATTACTGTGGTTTCGCATACTTGTCCTGGGAATCAAAGCACGCGGGAAATGCCGAGACGAATGTCTTTCCGGCCGCATCAGGCGGAGGACCCATCGGGGAGTGGCAATCTGCGGGACAACGAGCCGAGACCGATTTCGTGTATTCGATAAATTATCTTGACCGGACCTGTGGATTGGCATATATGGGCGTCATCATTCTTACCTTTCGGTAGGAACGTGCCTGCCAGGGTCGGACCTCTGCGGTCATTCGACGAGCGGTTTGCGAGGGGATGTGGTTGGTGGTAAAGCGAGTGACGGGGGAATTTTCCGCTTGTGGCCAGAGTTTCTCTACGTTGGTGCGCTTGCGCTTCTCATCTCCCCCCTATTCGCCAAATGTCCAGAGGTAGAAAAGGGGTGGATCCGTGAAAAAATCAAACGCAATTCTCTTTCTTGCCAGGCTATTTTTTATACTTTCAACCATCTCGCAACCTGCAAGAGCGCAAACGGCAACCTCGGGGACTGTAATTGGAACCGTCACTGACCCGAGTGGCGCCGCAGTTCTCGATGCGACGGTCGTATTGCATAACAAAAGCACCAATAGTCAGGCAGCCCAAAATACAAACGCTGCTGGCCAATATACGTTTGTAAACGTGGTTCCCGGGGAGTACCAGGTTACGGTAAAAAAGGACGGGTTCCGGACGGCGGATGTCGTCGCGCTAGCCGTGGATGTAGCGAAGAACTATACCTTGGACTTCAGGCTGGAACTCGGCCCCATGGGTCAGCAAGTTCAGGTGGAGGCGACCGCACAGGCGGAATTGCAAACCAACGACGCCCAGGTCGGTAGCGAGGTTACAAGTGATGTGATGACTCAACTGCCGACGCTGCGCCGAAATGCCGCAGCGCTGCTCACACTGCAGCCAGGCGTAACACCCGGGACGGGCACTTTTCCACGAGTCGGAATGCGCGTCGCCGGGGCGATCGATGACCAGAACACTTTCACGTTGGATGGAATCGACGTTACCGACAATATAGTTGGCGGGCTTGGCGCTGACATTGCGGTGATCCCGCTGGGAGTGGACTCCGTGGAGGAATTCCGCGTGGGTGTGAACAATCCGAATGCATCATTTGGACGAGCTTCGGGTGGCCAGATCGCTGTTGTCGGCAAGAGTGGGACGAACAGGTTTCATGGTTCCTCTTATTGGTACCACCAGAACGACTACTTTAATGCTAACGAGTGGGAACTCAACCGAATCCACCGGGCCAGACCGGTCATTAGGGACAATCGGTTCGGCGGAGCAGTGGGCGGCCCGCTTTGGAAGGACAAAACATTCTTCTTTTTCAACTACGAGGGCAGGCGGTTTCCCCAACAATCGTCATTTACGCGGCTGATGCCGAGCAACTTGCTCAAGCAGGGGATTCTACAGTTCAAAGATGCTTCCGGGAACACGATTCAGTACAACCTCGCAACTTCGACGTTATGCGGAAGCGGCACCACGGGATGTGATCCGCGCGGACTGGGAATCAGTCCATCAGTTGCAGCGCTTTGGGCGTTGGATCCCGCAGGTACGGATCCGAGCGTGGCTGGCGCCGATGGTCTGAACACTCTGGGTTTCCATGGCACGGCAGCGACTCCGCTTTCCACGAACTTTTACACACTGCGTTTTGACCATCAAATGAGTCAGAAATGGCGGTTCAACGGCAGTTATACCTACTACCAAACCACGCAGGTATCCGGCGGGCAAGGTGCGCAGTATGACATTCGTGGTGGTACGACAAAGGCGGTCTCTACGTCTCCAACGGACCGCGATGCGATTATTGCTGGGCTAACGGGACAGATCACACCGCATTTGTATAATTCCTTCCATTTCGGATGGGTCAGGGCACGCCAGTCGTTTAATCGGCTGGCGCCTTCGGCCGCCGCGGCACTGGAGAATATTGTTGGAACAGGTTCGTCTGCGGGACAGATTGCGCTGGCGCCCGGCCAGGCACAAACAAATCTAGTAGACGCGCCGATCGAAGTAGACACACAAAGGGCGCGCTTTCAAAACAGCACTGGTCGGAATATCCAATACGTGGACGACGTAAGCTGGATTAAGTCAAAGCACACCCTGCAATTCGGCGCAAACTTCCGGCACATCCCGACCATACACATCCGGAATGACAAAGTCGTGGGTTCATTGGCATCGCTCGAAGCCCTGTCAGACGCAGACGTGAGTACCTTCTTATCGGCAATTCCTACGTCGGAACGCCCCCCAACGTGCTCGGCGACATTAACGACACTCTGTTTGCAAAGCGGCGACGCTCAAAGGTGGGACCGGCTCTACGCGTCGACGCTAGGCCTTGTGGATAACATTGGCATCCTAACCACTCGCGATGGCAGCCTAAACCCGCTGCCGTTCGGAACTCCCCTGGCGAACGACACCACGCTAAATGCCGTAGAATTCTATGGCCAAGATGTGTTGCGCATTACTCCTAACCTGACGCTCACCTGCGGCCTATCCTATGGTTGGCAGACCGCACCTAAGGAAAAGCTAAACCGGCAGACGTTGGTAGTAGACACGACCAACAACCAGTCATTAACCGGCCCCGAATACATCGCTGCGAAGGAGGCGGCTGCGCTGCAAGGCAAGACGTATAACCCAACGCTAGGATTCGAGCCGGTGAAGTCGGCCGGACGCAATGTGTTCAATATTGATTGGGGCGATGTGGCTCCCCGTGCGTCACTGGCTTGGACGCCGAGTTTCGATTCTGGATTCTTGCACCGCATGACCGGAAATCGGAAAACGGTCATCCGCGGGGGATTTGGTATTGTCTACGACCGCATCAATACAGTTCAGAGCGTAATAATCCCGATGTTGGGAGTAGGCTTTGCGCAAACGATCAGCGTTGGCGCTCCCTTATGCAACGCCTCCGGCACACCAGGAAGTGGCTGCAATGCGGCTGCAGGTACAGGCAGCCCGGGAGCCGCATCATTCCGTGTCGGCGTGGATGGAAACCTACCGGTACCGACTGTCCCCGCAGTGAGCATACCTGTTGTGCCGAGCACACCATTCGGCGAGCTGTTCAGTTTCCAAGATGACCCAAATACCAAGATCGGACGAAGCCGGGCGGGTGATTTAACGATTCAGCGCGAAATCCCGGGAAACATGATTGTGGAGATTGGCTGGACGGGACGGTGGTCAGACAGACTGCCACAAGGCGTGAATTTCAACTCCGCTCCGTACTTCTTTGTTGACACAGCATCGAAACAGACGTTTGCACAAGCCTATGACGCGGTGGCGGCGGCGCTCGCGGCCGGACAGACGCCGGCAGCCCAGCCTTTCTTTGAGAATCAACTCGCAGGCTTGATTGGTTCGGCTTGCGCGGGTAGTTCGACCGCGACGACCGCCACGCAATTCTTGGCGAACGCCGCAGCTTCGAACTTCACCGGTGGGCTGGTGAGCTCACTCTTTTCAGTGATGGATGGCCGGCGGACCTGCCTTGGACTGACGACATTCCAAAACCGGCAGCTATTTGACCTCCATATGCGGACGTACATCGGCAAGTCGAACTACAACGGGTTAATCGCGACCCTGCGGAAGCGGACATCTCACGGGTTAACGTTCGATGCAACCTACACTTTCTCTAAGACGCTGGATCAGAACATCTCAAACCAGAACCAGGCAGGAATCTATTCAAACAGTTACTTCCCGAATGTCGATTACGGGCCGTCTCTGTTCGACCGTACGCATATCTTCAATTTCTCTTATGTGTACGATCTGCCGCTGGGCAAGGGACACCGATTCGGCGGGGGTTCTTGGACCAGCCGTCTGCTTGGCGGATGGTATACGTCGGGGATCTTCTCGGCGTTTAGCGGACTTCCACTTTTCGTGACCGAGAGTAGCCAGGTCTGGGGTGGGGGCAGTATCTTCGGATTTGCCGTAGGCATGATCCCAACGGTGAACCCGAGCTCATTCGGCAATTCCGTGCACGGTGGCGTAACCGGCTCGAACGGAATCGGCACATCTGGCAACCCCACCAATAAGGGCACAGGGCTCAACCTATTCGCTGATCCGGCCACTGTGTTCGGCGACTTCCGAAACGTGCAGATCAGCAAAGACGGACGCACGGGCCGCGCAAACCCAATTCATGGGCTGCCGTTCTGGAACTTGGACTCATCATTAGGTAAGAAGACCGCACTGACCGAGCGGGTGTCGTTCAGGATCACGGCGGACTTCTTCAACATCTTTAATCACGTGAACTTCGTTGATCCGACACTCAGCCTTACACAAAAGGCTAGCTTCGGCGTGATCTCAACGCAGTTAGTACCAACCAATCGGGACAACACGCTCGCCGACGGGAGCCGCTGGATACAGCTCGGCTTACGCTTCGAATTCTAGGCCGGGCAATTCAAATCTTTTTTCCGACGGCGGAAAGGTCCAGCATTTGCCTTCCGCCGTCATCTGCTTTCACCTACCCTTTTGCGAAAGTTAGTATCGTTTCCGCATCCTCATTCGGCCACGATGCCTCGCGCTGTCGTCGCAAGACGAATTGGTTTCGGCTTCGAACTTCCGATCGAAAACGGCATCGTTGGACCGCATCGACCGAAAATCACAGTTGGAGCAAATGGAGAAGTCGCCGTACGCTGTTGAAAGGATAATGGTTGCGCCGTATGCGCGATTAGCTCAGTTTGCGAGAGCACCTGCTAAGAGAGCAGAGGGTCAAGGCGAAGAGCAATTCTTCTTACTCTTTTTAATTCAATGAGATGGCGCGCCCGGGGAGACTCGAACTCCCGACCCTCTGCTCAGAAGTCAGTTGACCACTTTAACCGGCCAAAGTTCGAAGAACGGTTTGTTCTCAGAGATGGCTCGTTCTTCAGCCTGTCTTGATTTTCTTCTTCTCTTGTTCAGTTCAGACTCAATAGCCTTTCCCTTTTACTTTTTCTCTTTTCTTCCCCGCCTCCGCGGTTTTGTTTCTCCTCCAGATGTTCACTGGAGGAGAAACGTATGCTCCCGAGGCGGAGATGTCCTTTCTGCCGTCGTTGGTTTCATCCCCATCCGCGGCTCAAACAACGACAAAAGACCTGTGGTCGGCCGGACTGTCGCCACAAGCACAAGCAGAAATCTAATCAGGAATGGCGGACTGAGAACCCGGATTACTTTCGCGGGGTTTATGCGCTGCAAAAGGAAAAGTACGGGACGCGCTTCGACTACAGGCGGTGCTACCGTCAGCAACATCCCCGACTACGTGCGGCGCAACGCGGTTTCCGTCCGAAAATGGCGCGAGCGGCTGAGATCGTCGCCTGTAAGTTCCACAAGCCCTGATCTGCACGTAACTATCGAGTCCGAAAAGACTTCTATCCGCATTGCCCATGTAAGTTCCACAAGCCGCGATATCTTCGTAACTCTCAACACTTCTTAGGGTTGCAGGAAAGTATCGCGGTGAATCCCAAGTAAGTTCCACAAGGTTCGATGGCTTTTCCCAACCCTCTGCCCCTACTTTGAGCCCGCGGAGGAATGAAAATGCCGAAGTCCCGACCCCAACCGCCCCGACCCGATCGCCGACGTTCCATCCGCGGTTCCTTCAGCTGGATCGATCACCGCTTCCTGCGCGAGGGATTCGATCAAGGCCTTACTCGCTTGGCGACACCGGTGGCAGTCAAGGCGCAAACGTCATCTGGCAGTCTGATGAAAGGTCGGAACTTGCGCCATGTAAATGTGCGGGTCTCCGATATTGCGCGCTCGAGGCGTTCGATCGAAACTTGTTTGGCTTCTTTCCAACCCGACGGGTCCAAGGGCCGGACAACCATGGATTTGATCTGCCAGGCGGAGGGTTGATCAAATGCCGAGACCTGCACTCG
>QHYZ01000215.1 GCA_003225295.1 Acidobacteriota bacterium
TTCTTCCTTCAGGCCGGTTTTCAATAGGGACCGAATGCGCGCCGCATAGGCATCCACTAGCAAGGCTTCTGATTCTGGCCCGCCGCAGCGCTTATGAATCTCTCTGGCCAGCTCCACGGCAGGTTTCGTCTTGCCTTTGGCCAGGAGGGCGCGCACGTCTTCCTCCTGTGGAATTGGACCCGTGCGGTGAACCGGCGGACTGGGCAGTTTGGTCTGCTGCTTGTATTTCATACCAACTCTGGAGCTTCCCGCATTTTCTTGCTCGAAGCGACTAAGCTAACCAATCTTAGGAGAAATGACAAGATCCGACCCTTCCCGCCATTGTGAATTGCTGTGGAGAACAAAACGACCCGAAGCCACGGACGCGATCCGGCCGATCAAGGATGGAGGTCGGCATGAGACAACAGACTGGCGCATGCTGCCATGGCGACCTGTAACCCCGTAGAACCAAAGGAGGGGTTTCAACATGTCCTTCTGTAAGCAGCTGAAGCGCGACAAACACAGTGAAATTGTCGAACGGCGCGCGCGCAAGAGCGCAACCTACCGTAAGACCTTCGGGCGCACGCTGCACCAAATTGATCTGGCCTTACTGGTGCGCGAGATGAGGGAGGATGCGGGGTTGACTCAGGCGGAGCTCGCCAAGAAGGTTGGCACCACGCAATCTGTGATTGCCGCCTTGAGGACGCTCCAGTACGCCGGGCACTCGCTCACAGCGCATCGCCGCGGTCTGCGGCATTGCCCTCAAGCTCCATGCAGAGAAAAAGCCCAATTTCGACCGCGAGATCGCGCTGGTCTAGTCGCAGGGGAGAGCACCCCCATCGATGATTGTGTCGGATGAAGCTTCCATCCGCGTCCGTCCGGTGACCCCGATGAACAGAACAGGCTCATCGCCAATGTCGTCCAAACTCCCTGTTCGGGACTAGCCGTAATAGTCGTAGAATTACTAGATAGTTTATTCATCTTTGATACTTGACTTTGCCAGGTCCTGGCCGGAGAATCGCTTACGTCCCCCCGGTTTCTTTTACTTTACACGACATTTCGCAGGTGGAGCCCGAGCAGACGACGACCTCGGGTTCAGGCCATTTTCCTGACGAGGTGTTCTCCATGAATCGTCAGGAGGCGAAAAAACGTATGGCTCGATACCTCCGTATAAGATCCATTGTGAAGACCGAGCGAACGGACGCACATGAGCGCATCAAAGCGATTTGTGGGTTTATGCCAGATGGAAGTCATTGGACGCTGACGCACGAGGACGCTGTTTCACAGGTCGAGAATAGGACCTGCGCATTTTACATAGAGAGACCTGGAGATAAGCGATATGACGTAATCGTCGGAATGGATTTTCACGCCCACAAGTACCTCAAAACGGACACCGATAGAGACCAACCTGACGAACTTCTGTTTCTCCCGACCTGTCATCACGTTGTGCATACATCCTACGCCGTACCGGGCCGACATTTCACGGCCGGAGCCTGAAACCAAGCGAATGAAATCTGCGTGACCTGCTGACCCGCGACCACGCCCCCGGCTTGCCGGGGGTGGTCGCTGAAGGCGTGGTTTCGTCGCTGCCGCTGACAGGCTGGGTCCAAATAATTTGTGCCCGTTAGGGGTTCATCTCTAATAACGCCAGCCTGGTCAAGAGTTTTTTTAGCTTTCTTATTCTGCTCATCATTGAATTCACGCACACTTCTTCCTCCGCGCACGAACGGCGTCTCTTTCTAGCCTCGACCCCTTCCTTTCTTGTCCTCTTGACTTCCATCCCCTGCCTCTATACGATTTTACTCTAGGCCTAGACCAACATTAGCTGAGTGAAGTCTGGAGAGCGCTTTGAAAAACCGTGAGCAACGAGACCTCTTTCCCGGCGCGCTGGAGATGATGATTCTCCGAACGCTTAAGCGCCAACCCCTGCACGGCTATGCCCTGGCGCAGGTTATTAAGCGCACCTCCAACGATTTACTTCAGATTGAAGAGGGCTCACTCTATCCGGCTCTTCAGCGCCTGCTCAAGGAAGAGTTGGTCAAAGCCGACTGGCGCATCTCCTCCACCAACCGCCGCGTGCGGATTTACAAGCTGACACCAGCAGGAGCGAAGCATCTGGAGCATGAGGTGTCGCGTTTTGAAAAGATGCTCGAAGGGATTACGCGTGTCTTAGCGCCGGGTGAATCATGAAGTGGATGAAACAACTGTTCTTGCGCCGGCGGATCTACGGCGATCTCTCGGACGAGATTCAGGCACACCTCGAAGAAAAAATAGAAGAGCTGGTTCGACGGGGGATGCCTAGAAAAGAAGCTGCCGCCGCTGCTCGGCGTGAGTTTGGGAATGTGACGCTGACTAAGGAGGACAGCCGCGAGGTCTGGCGCTGGCCGTCCATCGAGAACCTTCTCGCCGATATTGGCTACGGCTTGCGCATGCTGCGCAAGAGTCCCGGTTCCACGGCTGCGGTCGTGATGGCGTTGGCCCTGGGCATGGGGATGAACACGACGGTATTCAGCTTTGTCAACGCTTTATTGCTGCGCCCTCCTCGACGTGTGGAAGCCCCTAACAAATTGGTGGAGCTTTGGCTCCACAATCGAGTGGCTTCCGGTATCCAAGGCTACCTGCCGCTGACCTATCCCGACTATGTCTACTATCGCGACCACAATCAGTCCTTCACCGGGTTGCTGGCATTTGACGGAGACCCGGAACCCGTCATCTGGAACAGGTTTGGCGAGGGGCAGGTCGTCCAGGGCCAGCTGGTGTCCGGCAACTTCTTTTCAGTTCTAGGAGTTAATGCTTTTCTGGGCCGTACCTTTTTGCCCGAAGATGACCAGACAGGAAACCCTCAGCCAGTGGTGGTTCTGGGCCACTCCTTCTGGCAGCAACGCCTCGGTTCTGATCCCCGGGTAGTCGGAAAGAGTCTGCTGCTGAATGGCACGAACTTTAACGTCATCGGTGTAGCGCCGAGTGGTTTTGCTGGTCTGTTGGTGGCCATCGAGCCCGACTTCTGGGTGCCCGCGACCATGATCGAGCAGGTCACCCGCGACTCCGGCAGGCTCACCAACCGCCAGGCCTACTGGCTTCTTGCCGTGGGGCGCTTGAAACCCGGAGTGGACGCGACTCGTGCGCGTACGGAGATGAATCGGCTCGCCGGCGTGATGGAGCAGGATCACCCCGACACCAACAAGAACTTGGGCGCGACCGTCTTCCCCGCGGCACTCGTTCCGGGACCCTATCGCGGTTACGTCAGCGCCTTTACGGGATTGCTCATGGCGGTGTTCGCTCTGGTGCTACTGATTGCCTGCGTGAACGCTGCTAGTCTACTGCTGGCCCGTGCTACTGGGCGGGCGCGCGAGATGGCGATACGGTCGGCGCTCGGCGCAGGGCGGGGCCGATTGATCCGCCAGATGCTTGTCGAAAGCACGCTTCTGTCCGGTCTTGCAGGTTCGGCGGGATTGGTTTTGGCTTACTGGACCGCCCCGCTCCTGCTGGCTCTGAAACCCGCGAGCTTACCGATCACCCTAAGGATTCCGCTCGACTGGCGAGTGCTCGCTTTCACCGCCTCGGTTTCACTTTTTACCGGTTTGGCTTTTGGACTGACTCCCGCGCTGCGCAGCGCGAAAGCTCAAGTGGCTCCGATTCTCAAGGATGAGGCGCAATCAGCAAGCTATCGGAAGTCACGGCTGCGGAGTTTTCTTATGATCGGTGAGATCTCGACATGTGTGGTGCTGCTAGTTGGCGCCACATTGTGTGTGAGGAGCCTCGTAAACGCCAGCTCAATTGATCCGGGATTCGACACCCAGCGGGTCGCCGTTGCGACGCTCGACCCCGGGAGCCTGGGATACTCCGAAGCGCAGGTGCGCAGTTTCTATGAGCAACTATCCCGGCATATCGGTGCCCTGCCCGGAGTGTCTTCAACCAGCTTCGTCAACCACCTGCCACTCGGAAGTGCAAGAGAACAAAGCTCCGCCATCGAAGGGAATCGTTCGGCCGCCGGTCAGAAGGGCGTCTCGGTCGACGTGTTGCGGGTCGCGCCCGGCTATTTCGAGACCATGGGCATCCCGTTATTGCGAGGTCGCGATTTCATTCCGAAGGAGAGCGAGTCGTCAAACCAGGCGTCGGCAGGCGCAGCGATCATTAACGACGCCATGGCACGCAAACTCTGGCCGAGTCAGGATCCGGTGGGCCGAAGGATCCGCTTAGGTGAGGATACCGGCCTGGAGATCATCGGCGTAGTGAAGACGGGTAAGTATCGGACTCTTGGTGAAGAGCCCATTCCTCTGGTTTACCTACCTCGACTCCCGAGCCGGCGGACGCTGGTGGTGCGTACTTCCGGCGATCCGACGGCCCTGCTAGACGCTATCCGGCGCGAAATTCAGACCGTGGATCCGAACATCGCGGCTACGGATCTCGAGACCATGCAGCAATACATGACTCTTCCTCTCTTTCCTGCGCGAACGACCGGCCTACTCCTCGGAGCGTCCGGAATTCTGGCGCTCGTGCTGACTTGTATCGGTCTCTTCGGTGTCATCTCCTATATTGTCTCGCAACGCACGCACGAAATCGGCGTGCGCATGGCACTGGGCGCGCGGCGAGGAGACGTCTTGAAACTGGTGTTTGGGCACGGCTTGGCCGTGACGTCAATTGGTTTGGCCGTTGGACTCGCCGCCGCATTCGGGGTGACGCGCTTCCTTTCCGCCCTTCTCTATGGGATAAGTCCGAACGACCCGGTAACACTGCTGAGTGTTTCTCTCGGCCTGGCGCTGGTGGCGCTTCTGGCTTGTTACCTTCCGGCGCGCCGGGCCATGCGGGTGGATCCGATGGTTGCTTTACGATACGAATAAATCAGGCCGCCATCGGCGTCACTGGCAAACCAAAGGAAAGGGGTTACGGGAATAACTGTTTTGAACGACGGCTCGAAGGGACTACACGGGTCTTAGCGACGGGTGAATCATGAAGTGGCTGAAGCAATGGTTCTTGCGCCGGCGGATCTACGGCGATCTCTCAGAAGAGATTACCGAGCATCTCCGAGAGAAGATCGAGGAGCTGGTGGCGAGCGGCATGCCGAGGAAGGAAGCCGTCGCCGCTGCGCGACGCGAATTTGGCAATGTCACGCTGATTGAGGAGGACAGCAGAACGGTCTGGCGGTGGCCATCCGTCGAAGACTTTTTCATGGACCTTCGCTTCGGCTTGCGGATGCTGGCGAAGAGCCCTATTTTCACCTTGGTAGCGGTGCTCACGTTGGGCTTTGGCATCGGGCTGAACACCACGCTATTCAGCGTGGTCAACACTGTTGCTCTCAAGCCTGTGCCGGTGCGCAATTCCGGACGGATTGTTCGCCTGGAGCGGTGGTTCGCAAACAATCTGCATGGCGACAGCCAATACGCGTTCTCTTCTGAGGAGTTCCGATACTTCGCCGAGCAGAACAGAGTCTTCTCAAGTCTGATGGCCACGAGTTTCCCATTGCGCGTGGCGGCCTCGCTCCCTCTCGATCCTTCCGCCACACAACTAACCAAAGCTTTCGTCGGACCACCGGAGAGTGCGACTGTCGAGATGGTGTCGGCAAATTATTTTGCCGAGCTTGGCCGAGCGCCAGCGCTGGGACGCGTGTTTCGTCCGGAGGAGGGCGAGGTTGCGGGCGCAGATCCAGTCGTGGTTCTGAGCTATCCCTACTGGCAAACGCGTTTCGGCTCCGATCCGCTTATTCTTGGGAAAGTTCTGAAAGTCAACGACACCGCGTTCACGGTCATCGGCGTAGCGCCTCTTGAGTTCGTGGGCACAGGTAACCCACCGGTGATGGCCGACTTCTGGACTCCGCTAACCATGCAGGCACAAGTGCTTCCCGGCGAGGACTGGCTGAACCATCCGCTCGATTACGAGATCCAGTTGCTTGGCTACCTAGCGCCGACGGCGGCGATGAACGAGGCCGAGGCGGACATGACGGTGCTGGAGCAGCGCTTCGCCGAGGACCATCCGAATTCGGAGAATAAGACCACGGCGATAACCGTGCAGCGTGCAACATTTTTCGGAAACACGGAAGACTGGCGTTTCCGAGCGATCATGGCGCTGTTGATGGCCATCGTCGGGATGGTGCTGGCCATCGCTTGCGCCAATCTCGCCAACATGCTGCTGGCCAAAGCAAGCGGGCGGCAGAGCGAAGTCGCAGTTCGACTGGCCCTCGGAGCGAGCCGCGCCCGGCTGGTGCGACAATTATTGACTGAGAGCATGTTGCTGGCGGTCGTCGGCGGAGCGGCCGGAGTGTTGTTTTCGCTATGGGGCACTCGCGCGCTATGGCTGGCCGCGGGGCAGTTTGCCGGGTCGCACTCCGCATTTGTCACCCACACACCGCCGGACGGGCGAGTTTTCTGTTACACCCTGCTGCTGTCCGTCTCGACCGGAGTGCTGTTCGGGCTGTGGCCGGCTTTAGCAAGCTCGCGGTCCGATCTCACGACCTCGCTCAAAGACGCGGGCACGGCGTTCGGTCAGCGGTTGGATCGCTCGCGCCTGCGCGGTTTGTTGGTTGCCGCACAAATTGCTGTTTCCACGCTCTTCCTGATCGTCGCCGGCCTGCTCGCTCGAGGTCTGGTGCGATCACAAGCGGTCCACCCGGGCTTCGAAGTGCGCACCGTTTATCCAATGCCACTGCTGTACAACCATGATCCGGCAAAGAACAACGCGCTGCGTCAGCGGGAGATCGAGCGGCTTGAGGCGCTGGCAGATATCCAGAATGTGGCACTGGTCGATTTCATCCCGCTGAGAAGCACCTGGACGCCGCAGGTCGAAGCGCTAGACACCAAGGCAGCGCCCGGCAGCGCGCCATCGAGCGTACTGGCGAGACACATCTCTCCGGCGTACTTCGACACACTGGGGATACCCATCGTTCGCGGACGAAACTTCACGCGCGACGAGGCGCAGTCCGGCCGAGCATTGGCGATCGTCAGCGCGGCGATGGCGCGACAAGCCTGGCCACAGGAAGATCCTCTTGGAAAAAAGATCAAGGTGCTCACCAGCTGGACGAAGCGGGAATGGTCGACATTCGACGTCGTCGGTGTGGCTGGCGACATACGCAGCGCAAACATCTCTCGCCTCGATCCCGCCTTTGTTTATCTGCCGACTAGCTTTGAAAACCTCAAAGACTATTCCGTTTTGCTTCGCATTTCGGGTGATCCGCGAGAAGCGATGGGCGCCATACGCTCCGCGCTCGAACAGCTTGATGGCCGGTTGCGTCCGGCATTTTCCCTGCTCAACTTGGAGGATAGCGAGGTGCAGGGGCAGATCCTGATGGCACGAACCTTCACGTTGTCTGCGATTTTCCTGGCAGGCGTTGCCCTAATACTGGCATCCATCGGTGTATATGGTGTGATGGCTTTCTTGGTGAGCCAACGGGGAAAGGAGATTGGCATCCACATGGCCCTCGGAGCCACGAGGCAAAACATATTGCTGTTGATGCTCGGTCAGGGAATGCGCCCGGTCATCTTCGGAGGTGTGCTCGGAGTCGTGGGAGCGCTGGGCGCGTCCGGTTTCATGAGAGCGCTGCTAATTTTTCCTGGCAGTGTGGATGTACTTTATGGTGCCCGTTGGTTCGATCCATTCGCGTTCGTGGGGCTTTCACTCTTGCTGGTGGCTGTCGCGCTGCTTGCCTGTTACATCCCTGCTCATCGCGCAACGCAAGTAGACCCACTGGTAGCGCTGCGCCACGAATGAGGGCGGAGAAGGAATGCTCGAAGGGCTTCGACGCGTGTTAGCGCCGGGTGAAACATGAGATGGTTCAAACGATTATTCTTGCGTCGAAGGATCTACGGCGATCTCTCGGATGAGATTCGGGAGCACCTGGAAGAAAAGATCCAGGAATTCGTCCAGAAGGGCATGTCCAGGAAAGAAGCTGCTGCCGCCGCTCGGCGGGAGTTCGGCAATGTAGGTCTGAGCGAGGAGAGCAGCCGGGAGGTCTGGCGCTGGCCCTCCACAGAAGACTTTTTCATGGACATTCGCTACGGCCTTCGCACACTGGCAAGGAATCCCGGCTTTGCTGCCGTCGCGGTCCTCACTCTTGCGCTTGGCATCGGCGCGAATGCCGCGATTTTCAGTCTGATGAATGCGCTGCTGCTGAGGACCCTGCCTGTCAACAATCCATCCCAATTGGTTCTGTTCGGCGAGGGCAAGTGGGGCGGAATCATGGATGAATTGCCCAATCGAAGTTGGCAACTCTTCTCCTTTCCCTTCTATCGCCAGGTTCAAGGAGATAGCAGCGCTTTCTCCGATGTCACGGCAATTTCGAGCATGTCCAGTGCGCCGCACGGTACCATCGGCGACAGTGCGGAAACGGAAGAGATCTACGCTCATTTGGTTTCCGGGACGTTCTTTTCGACGCTCGGAGTAAATCCGATCTTGGGCCGGACGTTCGGCGAGGACGACGACCGGATTCCCGGAGGCAGCCCGGTAGCGGTGGCCAGCTACGCTTGGTGGAAGCGGCGTTTCGGGGGTGCTCCCTCGATCATCGGCGAGAAAATGAGCATTGGCTCGACGGTCTACACCATCATCGGCGTCACTCCGCAAGAATTCTTCGGCACAAGCGTGGGTGAGTCGCCAGACGTATGGATTCCGCTCTCGATGGAGGAAGTGCTTCCGCCAGGGTGGAAGGGATTGAACGACAAGATGTTCCAGTCCCTCTACATCATCGCGCGACGGCGACCCGAGTTGAGCATCGAACAAGCGCAAACCAACGTCAACGTGCTTTTCAAACAGGCCGCACTGGAAATGGCGGGTTCGCAGCCCGCAAAGAAGCAGCTCGACGGGATTCAACACGCCTTCATCAAGTTAACTCCGGCGGCAAGCGGATTGTCACGGCTCCGTGTGCAGTTTTCACAACCTTTGCGCGCACTCATGGCGGCGGTCGGACTGGTTTTGTTGATCGCCTGCGCCAACATCGCGAATCTCCTGCTGGCGCGAGCGACGAACCGGCAGCGCGAGATCGCCGTGCGAATGTCGATGGGTGCAGGACGCTGGCGCGTGATTCGACAGTTGCTAACAGAGAGCTTTACTTTGGCAATGCTCGGGGCGGTTCTCGGTGTCGCGCTGGCATCTTGGGCCAGCAAGTTGCTCCTAGTGATGGTGTCCGGCGGTCCGGAGACTATTCCCGTCGACGTGGGGCTGGACAGCAGAGTACTCGTCTTTGTTGTTCTCGTTTCGCTCGCCACGCCTCTTCTGTTTGGAATGGCTCCCGCTTGGCGAGCCGCGCGAGTCGAGCTCAATTCTTCGCTCAAGCAAGGACGAAACATTGCCGCAGTGAACAGCCCGCTCGCCAGGGCTCTGGTCGTGGGACAAGTCGCGCTCTCCCTGGTTCTGCTCGTCGGAGCCGGGCTATTTCTTCGCACGCTGGTCAACTTGACAAACGTAGATATGGGCTTCGACAAGCACAACGTGCTTGTGTTTGGAATCGAACCAGCTTCGGTCGGTTATAAGGAGGATTCGCGGCTCACGAGGCTCTACCAGGAGATCGAACGTAGGGTGAGTGCAATTCCCGGCGTGCGCGCCGCCAGCTTTTCCTTTTTTACTTTCAATCAAGGCGCATGGTCTGAGGACGCTTGGACCCCGGAAGAGTCTCCAGAGGCGAAGGGCAATCGGGAGGTTGTTTACAATAAGGTTGGCAGAGGCTTTTTCTCGGCAATGGGCTTGAAGCTGTTGTCAGGGCGCACGTTTGATCAGCAGGACAGCGAGAATTCGCCAAAGGTGGCAGTGATCAATGAAACGATGGCCCGCCTTTTCTTTCCAAACGAATCTCCGCTCGGCCGCCGGTTTCGCATGGACGGACCAGACGCAAAACCTGAGAACGACAGGATCGTCGTCGGAGTGGCAAGAGACGCTAAGTATATGGCTCTAAAGGAACGGCCGTGGCCCGCTGCGTACTTGCCTTACTCGCAGGAGCCCGGGTACCTCTGGAATTTTGAAGTCCGCTACTCGGGGGACGCGGGATCCACGGCGCCGGCGGTCCGCCAGGTAATTCATGACGTCGATCCGCGCCTCCCCGTCACAGGCGCCGGCACTCTTGCGGAACAGGTCGACCACTCGGTTGTGGATCAAAGACTGACCGCCCAACTCTCCAGCTTTTTCGGCTTGGTTGCAGTATTTCTCGCTTGTATTGGAATCTATGGGCTGATGTCTTACGCTGTGGTTCACCGAACCAATGAGATCGGCATTCGCGTGGCTCTGGGTGCCCAGCAGGGACAAGTCCTGAGACTCATCATGCGCCAGGGATTGGTGCTCGCGGCATCCGGCGTGGCAGTGGGAATTGCCTTAGCACTCATATTCACACGCTTGCTCAGGAGCTTGCTATTTGGCGTCCAACCTTTCGATCCGGTGACGTTCATTGGTGTCGCGTTTCTGTTGACGCTCATCGCTCTGGCCGCGTGCTACCTACCTGCGCGGAGGGCGATGAAGGTAGACCCAATGGTGGCGCTGAGATACGAATAAAAATTGGAAATGGAAAACGGAAATTAGAGGCTTTGAAGAGCGGGAAAAGAAGGAGAGCCACCATGAACTGGCTAAGTGGACTCTTTGGCAAGCGGAAGCGGGAGAAAGAACTGGAAGAGGAAGTGCTGAGTCATTTGGAGATGGCGGCGCGAGAGCGCGTGGAGCGCGGAGTGGATGAAGCTGAGGCCGAGAGGGCGGCGCGCCAGGAGTTTGGAAACGTGGGACTGGTAAAGGAAGTGACGCAAAATGTTTGGGGATGGGGATGGTTGAGAGACGTCGTCGATGATGTGCGTTTCGGTCTGAGGATGCTGGGAAAAAATCCGGCGTTCACAAGCATCGCTGTCCTCACACTCGCCCTCGGGATTGGCGCCAACACAACCATTTTCAGCGTGATGAACGCTACTCTCCTGAGGGCGCTGCCATTTCCCAACCCGGATAGCCTCGTTCTGGTATGGGAGACGTTTGGCAAGGGGCCAAACAATATAAACATCGTGTCCGCGCCGAATTTTTGGGATTTCAAGCAGCAAAGCCACTCTTTCGAGGACATGGCCATCTTTGATTCCGCCGGACGTGGCTACAATCTTTCCGCTACAGGAAATAACCAAGAGCCAGAGCAAGTGTCCGGCCTGCGCGTGTCGGCAGGATTCTTTTCCGTGCTGGGTGTGAAACCTCTTCTAGGACGTACGTTTCTACCCGAGGAAGAACTACCGGGCAAAGACCATGAAGTCGTTCTGAGTTATCGTTTGTGGGATCGAGGGTACGGCGGCGATCCTCAACTTCTGGGCAGGACCATCAAGATTGACGGAGAGGACTTCACCGTGGTGGGAGTGATGCCGCGCGAATTCCACTGGCAGTTCTGGAGCAAGGCACGCCAGTTATGGGTGCCCGTGGGATATAACAAAACAGACGACGGCCGCGACGAAAACAGTTTCATTGCCATGGCCCGCCTCAAGGCTGGCGTGACTGTGGCTCAGGCGCGGACAGAAATGGAAACCATCGCTGGCCGCTTGGTG
>QHYZ01000310.1 GCA_003225295.1 Acidobacteriota bacterium
AAGCCCCACGCAGGTCGAACGGCGTCGCGCAACCCGCCATCACTTCGTAAGCGCCGTCGAAGTGATCAACGTAGAATCACGGAAGCAACTAATTTCCCTTACTCGCGACCTGAGTCGCTGCGGTTGCTTCGTCACAGTTAAGGCTCCTTCCCCAAAAGGGACAAGAGTTAGCCTGAAAATCTCAAATTCCAAAGCGAACTTCTCTGCTGTAGGTACTGTGACCCATAACCTGCCGTACGAAGGGATGGGCATCGAGTTTGTCCAGGTTGAGGGCAAGGATCAAGCGGTTCTCGAAGAGTGGCTGGCCGAGGCAAGCGCGAATGCCGTCGGACATGAATTCTAATTGTTAATGACCATGAAACTATACGGCGTGGTATCCGGTCTCTTCTTACCCGGGACTCTTGGAATTTGTGACGCTCCGGTGGAACTGCCCTGGCCCATATTATTGCGAAGAACGGGTCTTCGCGACAGCTATTGTTTGGGCGTACGACGCTGAGCTGAAATGCAAATCCGTTTTGGTCTGGTCACCGCCGTTCTCGTGATCGTGACAGAACTTCTTTGCCTTGCGTTAACATCGCAACAGCATGGACTCCAAGATGCGTTTACCGGAAACCTCCCGCACCGGCATGATCCGCTCACTCACTACTTCTTATCCAGATACTCGCCGGGAACATCATCCTGCGGCACCTCATGCGTGCGCACTTCCCCCTCGTCAGCGTCCTCGGCGTCTTCCACGCCCTTCACCACGTCGGCCTCGAACGCGTTTCCTTCCTCGAGCAACTCGTCCACACTCTCCGAATCCGCACCTTGGACGTTGGACAACCCCTGCAAGTCTCCTGATTGCTCGCCCGATCGCGCTCCCAGCCCCCCCAGTGCGAATGCAACCGTTTCCACGCTTTGGTTTTTCCCCCGAACCTGTTCCTTGAGTGCGCCCGCCGTTTCCCCACCGGTTGTCTTCTTGCCGCCGGCCTTCGTTTTGACCTTTGCCTTTTTCGGAGCTGCCTTCTTCTTTGCCAACTTCTTCTTGGGAGTTACCCTCTTCTTAGCCAGCTTGTGCTTAATCGCCATCTTCATCGGCGTCAACTTCTTGCCTGCAGTTCTCTTCGATTTCGCCTGCTTCTTCTTGGTTTTCTTTTTGGTAGCCATACGCGCAGTGTACCACCGGTCCTATAAAAGCGAATGTCAAGAGACATTTTTTCCGTCGCCTCGGTGCCGACACTTTTTTGGTCGCGGCATTCAGCCCAATTATTTGAACGTGCACTTACAATCTTCCTCAGACGACGTAGTGTCGTGCTTCGTTTCGTCGCACGAAACGGTGAGATTCTTTTTCCTTCCTGGTTCCATTTCACGGTGGTGACGGCGCCATCGCTTCCTGAAACTAACAGGCCTAACGGTTATCCGCGCAGGTAAGCGGCAACTCATGGTCCTATTTGGGGCTCGTGGCCTATGACTTTCTTTGCTTATCCGAAGGAGCTAGAGCGGCTTCCCTCCCATTTACCGCTTTCTTCAGCTGGCTGGAGGGATTGTTCGCCCCTCGTGTTGAGTGCATCCCAAATCGCGCCGCCAGTCTTGCCGATTTTCTTTTTGCATGGCGACTTCCTTCTCTTTCGTAAGAGAACTCTCATCCTAAGAATTCACCGCTCCACAACTGCCGGGAGCCGATTCCGAAGAAAACACGGGAGCGGGTGGAGCCCGCTCCCGTGAGAAAGATTGGAAAGATCTCCGAGTTCTAAGGCTTCGCCGCGGCGGCTTTGGTTTTGGCGAGCTCAGGGACGACGCCGAGCTGCCGCATGAGGCCCAGAGCGTCCCAGTTGACATAGCCTTCCGCCATTTTGCCGTTCGAGACGCGGGCGACGGTCATTCCGGAAATGGTGAACGGCTTCCCGGTTGGCGCAATCCCGCTGAGATCCCCTTTATGGGTACCGCGGCAGGACCAACGGGTCATGACTGTTTCGCCCTCGGCGATGATGTCCTCGAGCGTCACACGAAGGTCGGGGAAAGCAGTGCGGTAGAGAGCCGCTCTCTTCTTTTCACCCTCCGGGCCGCGCCCAAGATCGGGTGTCGAAGAGTCGTGGTGTTCGTAGTTGGGTGCAAAGAGCTCGTCTACCAGAGACAGATTGCCCTTGTTCCAAACTTCTTCAATAAGACGACGGACGATAGCTTTGTTATTTTCTGACATGGTGTGTTCTCCTTTTTGAGAAAAAAAAATAGACAGTCCTCGCATGCAGCGAGTCGGGCTCGAGTGTTGCGGCGTAGAACCGCTGCGGTCCTGGGCGTGCAGTTCTGTACGTCGGACAGGAGGTTAGGCCCCGCGCGGGCGGAGAAAAACGAGGCGAGGACGTACTGCCCTCTTGGCGCTCGATGCGGAGTTTAGCTGTTCAACAAACTGCCTCGGACTAGGGAGCGGGAGTCTCGCCTTAAACGGCAAAACCTCGACACGATCCTGTCCCTCGCGGACGTGGGTGTCAAGGTTAATCGAAGAAGTCTTCTGTGCAAAAGGAGCGGCGGCTTTGTTCGGCCGAACGCGGGCCTGGATAGAGGCGCATCCATTTAAACAGCCACGCAACCGTAAAAGCTAAGCAGAGAATTTGGCTGCTGAACGCCAAACCAAGAGCCCACCTACTTTCCTAACTCTTCAAATCAACTTTGCTTTATAGGTGGCGCGCCCGGAGAGACTCGAACTCCCGGCCTTCTGCTTAGAAGGTACGTAGTACAAAATTCTAAGTGCTGCTTCTGGTGATGTCGCTCACAGGGGAACGCGCCACTTATTTCGCTCTTGAGCTGGACCGAAGTTGGACTGAAATTGGTGGTCATGTCTTAGCGAGAGCATCGCTGCGTCGGCGGAGAACTCCTGGTTCAATTCGCGTTTCCAGTGCAAACGTTCGCGGCAGGAAAGCGCTCTGTCTTTGGCGCGGACGGCATTTTGGCGAGGGACACAACTGAGTGTAGAATCCATCGTCATGCTGCGCGACGGGTTTTCGGTAAATGCGAAGCAGTGAGCCCGTAGGCCATTCGTAGGCCAAAAGCAATTCCGAATAGAGTTTCTTATTATTTTCCAGCTATTAATATTTATATTTCAGTAGATGTCGTACAAAGAGCCGCGTTGAACGCACGCAACTTACAGAAAAGTCACACCAAGAAACCGACAAAACCGACAGAGTGGACGATTCGTAGGCCATCTGTAGGCCAAAAAATTGGGAACAATATGCCGTGTACTCGACCCAAAGCCCGTGGCTCAGATGCGATCGGAGCAAGTTGAGCACCTGCTTTGCAAGCACGAGCCCGCGTTCCAAGCCTTCCATCCTTTGCTTTGCGTTTCTAATATTTTCAACAATTTCGACAGTTCTGGATCAGCGAGGTGAGC
>QHYZ01000096.1 GCA_003225295.1 Acidobacteriota bacterium
TCAAGCCGGAAGATGCCTGGGATCTGGTGCACTACCTGCGCACGCTGCAGGTGACTACCAAGAGTGCAGAGCTCGCCCTTTGGATGACTTCCAAAGAAGGCGCTGAAATCGTTAAGGCCCAGAAAATCACCGGCACATCCACGGGTGCCGGTATCAAACAATAATTTGGAAAAGTAAGGATACGGTAGGCTTATCAGCATGCCGCAGGGGCCGGCTACCAAGTCAAGTTTCGCAAGCGAAGGAGCTCACACTTTTCCATTTCCGTCGCCGGCAGCGAGAGCCGACGACGACAAGGAAACCGAACCGGCCACGAAGCCGGAAACAGTGGATACAGACAAGGGACACCTACATCGCGCCGGTCTCTCTTCTACTGACAGCGTCGCGCCCTTAGTCCTTTACTCTGGCACCTGAGGAGCCTAGACTGCGCGCTGGGCCGCAGCTTTCCCAAGAAAGTTCACCAGCTCAGCGTTCACTTCGTCCGCGTGTGTCCAGGTTATGCAGTGCGGTCCGTCCCTCACCACCGATAGGCGCGCTTTCTTGATCTGCTTTGCGGTCCGCATCCCCGAAGCAGTAATCGGCAGGATCCTGTCTGCGTCCCCATGAATGATCAGCGCCGGTGCATCAATTTTGCTCAGGTCCTTTCGGAAGTCTTCATGCCAAGTTGGCACGCAAGCGAGACTGGCGCTAGCTGAAGCGCCGGCCGCTAGGTTCCAGCTTGCCTGCACCGCCTGTTCGCTGACCCGCTTGTTGAGGAGGAGGTCAGTGTTGTAGAAATTCTTGAAAAACTCCGTGAAGAACGCGTAACGATCGGCGGCGACGGCTTTCTGTATCCCCTCGAAGACACTGCCGTCGAGTCCCTCCGGATTGTCTGGCGTCTTCAGTAGAAACGGCGGAACTCCGGAAATGATGACCGCCTTGCTCACGCCCTTTGAACCGTATTTCCCCAGGTAGCGCGCCACTTCGCCGCCACCCATGGAGAAACCAACCAGCGCAACTTCACGTAATTCGAGATGTGTTATCAGTTTGCGCAGGTCCTCGGCGAAGATGTCGTAGTTGTAGCCCGTGGTTGGCTGGCTGGATTTCCCGAACCCTCGGCGGTCATAGGTGATGACGCGGTGTCCTGCGTTCAAAAGAGCCGGCACCTGTTTCTCCCACGAGGCTCCGCTCAGCGGATATCCGTGAATCAAGACAACCGGCTGACCAGAGCCGTGATCCTCATAGTAGAGATCGATTTTGCTGGAATTTTCCTTGCCGACAGTAACGTAGGGCATTGAACTTCTCCTTTCTCTTTCGTTTCAGGTTGATAGTGTTTTGGTGTTGATAGTTATTTGACTGAGTGTCGCAGCATCGAGGGCGGCGCGGATGGTGGCGACACTTTCGGCGCGGTCCGCCACCGAGCCCGATGCTCGAAACCGTTGGGCCGTATTTCCCGAGAGCGCACTTTGTAACAGCGCGTTTCACAGTGACCTTTTGGTGCAAGTGCGCTGAGGCATTGGTCCTTTGCAAAATCGCTGATTCACTGAACCGGATCGAGAGTTTATACCACGGACACAGGTGGCTCGTGCAGCGTTCCGACTTGGCTTTGTACGACAATTCCGCTAAGGCAGGTCTCCAACTCTGAAACTATCCGGCGTTTGCCCTCGTGCTCGAAATCGTCGTCCCCTTCAGGGGGATGGACTCCTACGATTTCCACTTCAAACTTTGTTTGTTGCTTGCCTCTCCGCAGTTGGGTTGCTATGAGAAGGTCGATTCAGGCGGGCGTGGCGACAAGTCTCTGACCACGATAGGCGCTAGATGCACCATCCTCCGGCCATAAAAAAATAGTACCGCAATGTGAAATCTCTAGCACTCGCGCGCGTACTGATATACGGGAGTGACATATATGGGTACGACCCTGGACCAGGAATGGAAGAAAGGCAGCGCTGAACTACTGATACTCGCCCTGCTCGAGGATCAGCCTCGCCACGGCTACGACATCGGAAAGCTCATCGAACGCCTCTCTGGCGGCATGCTGCGCTTCCACATCGCCTCGCTGTATCCGTTGCTTTACCGGCTCGAAAATCGCGGCCTGATTCACGGGCGCTGGGTCGAAAAGCCCAATCAAAGAAGGCGGCGTTACTACCGTCTGACAACGCAAGGTCAAATAACTCTCGCTCGGCAGCGCCAGAGCTGGCGGGAATTTGTCAGCGCAGTCGGCCGCATCACAGGAGAGGAACATGCGTGAGTGGAACGACGAGATCAGAAAACAATTGACGGGATTGAATCTTCCGCCCGCCCGGGAAGAGGAAATCATCGAGGAACTCTTAAATCATCTCGAGAATTTATATGAAGAATTACTGGCCGGGGGAGCGGCACCGGAAAAGGCCCATCGCGAAGTTCTCGCTAGCCTAAGCCAGAGCGATCTCCTGGTGGAATTGCGTGCCACTGAACGCACGGCTGGCCCAGATCCAATCCCCGAGGGGATTGCGAATTCAGGCCATCTCCTCGCGGATCTTTGGCAGGACCTCCGTTACGCGGCCCGCATGCTGCGCAAGACCCCTGGTTTCACGGCTGTCGCCGCACTCACTCTCGCACTTGGCATCGGCGCGAACACCGCCGTCTTCACCATCATCAACACTCTCCTCTTCAGTCCGCTTCCAGTAGAAAAGATTTCCGAACTCGCCGCGATCAATGCAACGCAAGCAAAAATGACCCCACAATCGGGCGAACTCCAACTCATGTCCTTCCTGAATTTCAAGGATCTCAGAGAAAGAACTCATTCCTTCACCAGCTTGGCTGCTCATTCGAACCCCATGGCGATCACCATGACCGATACGGCTGAGCCACGCCGTATTTTCGCGGAAGGCGTAACCGCCAATTACTTCGACACACTAGGCATTCACCCCTCCATGGGCCGGTTCTTCCTTCCGGCCGAGGACACCACGCCAGGCGCGGCGCCCGTCGCCGTACTCGGCTATGCGGCTTGGCAAGGTCGCTTTGGCGGCGCCCCGGACATTCTTGGGCGAACGATCAAGCTCAATAGCACCCCTTTCACCATTATCGGTATCGGGCCCAAAGGTTTTAAAGGTGTCTATGCGGTTTTTGGCCCCGATGTGTGGGTCCCTTCGACGATGGCGGAGCAGATCTTCCCGGCGCAGCAGCGGAATGCATTGAGCGACCGCGCGATCACTCTTTTCACGGGTATTGGCCGGCTGCGGGAGGGTCTTACGCTTGCCCAGGCTCGGGCCGAGTTGAGCATCGTCGCAGCCTCTCTCGAAAAAGAGTTCCCGGACACCAACCAGGGCCAAGCTGTGGTCCTCCGGCTCTTGACCGAAGCTGCTTACGGCCCCGAACGGCAGCCGCTGATGTTCGGAAGCACACTGCTGATGGCTATCGTAGGGCTTGTCCTATTAATCGCCTGTTCCAACGTCGCCAATTTGCTGCTCTCTCGCGCCACCGTGCGCCGGCAGGAGGTAGCCGTTCGCATTGCGCTTGGCGCCGGACGCAGCCGCTTGATTCGTCAATTGCTGACCGAAAGCGTTTTACTCGGCCTCCTTGGCGGCGTTCTCGGGTTGCTGCTCGGTTATGGAGGATGCCAGTTTCTGTGGTCTTTTCGACCCGCGGAATTTGCTCAGAACTTGGCTGATCTACGCATCAACGCGAGCGTGTTCGGTTTTGCGTTTGCAGTGTCCGCCGTGACCGGACTGCTATTCGGCATCGTGCCTGCTCTGCGGACTTCGCGCACGTCTGTCTCCGAAGTGCTCAAGGAAGAAACACGCGCCATGGGCCGGAGCCGCAACCGTATCAGCTTGGCGAACACACTTCTCACCGGGCAGGTCGCGATTTCCCTCGTTTTGCTGGTCGTGGCCGCATTGGTTCTCCGCAGCATCCAGAGCGAATACACCATCGATCCTGGCTTTGAGACAAATCACTTGGCACTTTTCATGCTCTATCCCGGCCAAGCCGGCTACGATCAGACTAGGACGGAACAGTTTTACAAGCAGTCGCGTGACCGCATCGGCGGCATACCCGGCATCTCGTCTCTCTCTTGGGCATCGAATCTGCCGCTTTGGGGGCGTAAGGAGACCGGCGTGGTGATCGAGGGGCAAGAGCAGCGCAAGAAATCGGAAGCCATCTCGGCGGTCGTAAACACCATTGATCTTAACTATTTTTCAACCCTGGGTATCCCGTTTGTTGAGGGCCGGGACTTCACCCAAGACGATCGCGACCTTTCGACTCCCATCGCCATCATCAATGACACGATGGCTGCCAAGTATTGGCCGAACCACGACGAGCTTGGCAAACGGCTGCAGTTGCCCAGGCGCAAGGATTTCCTGCAAATCGTCGGCGTTGTGAAGACCGCCAACTATCAAACTCTTGGCGAAGCTCCCCAGTCGTCTGTCTACATCCCGCTGCGGCAGAACTACTCCGATGCCATGATTCTGTACGTCCGGACCGAACGTGATCCATCCGCAACCCTTGCTGCCGTCCAAAGCGAAATTCGCACCCTCGACCCAGTGCTGCCTGTGGACGACATCCGCACGGGAACCAAGGTCATTGATCAGGCGCTGTGGGGAGCGAAAATCGGTGTTGGCCTGCTTGGAGTATTTGGACTGTTGGCGCTGAGCCTCGCGGCCGTCGGCTTGTACGGCATCATGGCATACTCCGTGAATCAGCGGCGCCGGGAAATAGGGGTGCGCATGGCTTTGGGAGCCAGCGAAGGAAGCGTCTCGTTGTTAGTCCTTCGGCAAGGAATGACGGTAGTACTCAGCGGCGTGGCACTGGGCGAAGGGTTGGCCGTCTTGGCTGGACGCGCCCTCTCGCGATTTCTCTATGGCGTTGCCGGCAGCGATTTCCTCAGCCTCGGAGCTGCCTCTCTCCTCCTTCTCGTTGTAGCGTTCCTTGCATGCTATCTGCCGGCACGCAGCGCCAGCCGCGTGGATCCCCTCGTGGCACTACACGAGAGCTGAAAACTCGGTGTTCTTCAGCGTCAAACAAAATCGTCAAGTCAAGCAAGCAACGCGGGGTAAGGCCAGGTAGCCTTGCCGCGTTCGAGATCGTAAGCGAAGTCAATGTGGATGTTCAAATCAGCGATCTGCGAGTTGCAGCGGATTGACTGCCTGGACTCCCATCAGGTACCAGGAAGTGGCTCCGATGTGAAAGTATGGGAAGTAGTTGAAGCCGAATCCAGTATTCAGAACGCTGGTAGACGCAGTAAGGCCTTGGCCCACCACCAACGGCTGACCATTTACCGTCTGTCCGCCGCCTAGGCTATTCTGTGCGACCTGCACATGCTCAATAAGGGAGCCAGCAAGACTTACATCCCCATGGAAACTAGGAATGTCATCCTTGGCGGGCAACCGGCGGGATAAAAGTGCTGCGATCAGATGGCCGGTACCTTCTAGCCAAACTGCGTCCGCATCCACTGTATTGTCTCCGAGCACGGTGCCAAGCTTGCTCAGGCTGGCGAACGTGACGCCGGAGACGCGCAACCTCAGGCCTCCGTTCGAGCCCCAGCCGTTGTTGAAAGCAAAGCTTGTATCGGTAGTTGCCAGATTGGTTTTGACCCAATCGATAGACGCCGCAAAATTTTGGTCCTGGAACGCCAGATACGACCAGCTCTGAACATCCTCGGGACTGTTATTGTAGAAAATGTGGGTAGGATCAGACGTGCCCGTCCAGAAATGGCCTGAAGGGCTGTCGAACATCGCTTCCACGAATGCTTTGGCATGTTGCGCGCCGTCTAGCCAAGAGCCGTTGCCAGTCAGCTTGGCCAGCATCGTGAATAGGGCATAAACGTCAATGTTGTGTTCGGTGGATTTGTTGGTCTGGCCGTTACCGAAATAGTAGCCACCTGGCGGAACATTCACTTTATCGCGGGCAGTGGTCTCGATGAAGCTAGCAGCCCTGACGGCGCCCTCCAAGTACGCTCTCAAACCGGTACGCGCATAGAGCTGTGCGAGCGCGATTCCGGGCCAGGCCACATCACCAACTGCGCTCCCTTGAAAAAACGGAAGGCCACGTGTGACAAAGATTTCGTGGCTGTCCGGTGCGCCCGCAAAGTAGGCCTGGCGGAAGCGTCCATCGGACACGGAATCATTCTGCTGTGCGTAAAGCAAGGCGTCGCCGATCACCTTGGCGCGCTGGATGTCACTTGTCCGTGCGCGGGCGAGATAAGCGAGAACGAGCAGCGCATTGTCATAAACGAACGCGGTGCTGTAGAACGTGCCGCCCGCAATCTGATCGCAATAGCTCTGGCATAGACGAACCGTGGTGCCTTGAGCGTACGCATCCATCATCTGGTCAAGAAACAAATAAGCATTGTTAATGGAAAGTTCAAGAGACTTATTGTCTGCTGCAAAGTCAGGACCAGAATCCACTCTGGCCGGGGTCCTGCTCGAGGCATGAGCCAAGGTGCCACCCGTAACTGAAGCCAGAGCTGAAGCTGCGGCAGTACTGATCCCCATCTGCATCAGCAGGCGCCGCGACAGTTCTTTTTCTGTCACCATAATTCTCCTCTGGACTTAGGATTTCTATGCATCGAACTCGATGACAAAATTGCCGGGTAGCCTTGAGAGCCCGGTGCATTTGGTTGGGACAGTTAAAGGATGCTACAGGGGGACGCCCGAAGAGGTCAATGGAATAACGATATGCTTCCGCCACTCCCTTTACAGCAAAATGAGTCGCTGTACTCAGTATTTGGATGCGAACCGCCAGGCGATAACTCCCGGATCGTCGTGAACCGGAAACCATGCCAGCGCCTAGCAGTTACTCTTCTGAGGGTAGCGGTCAGTTGGAAGTCGCATCATCGACGCTGGCCAGAAACGTCGTAGGAAATAGTGCACCCGTGCAAGTGCCAAAAGCATGGGGCACACCTGGGGAACAAGCAGAGGAAATGGCTTGGTCGGTAAGCGACGCCAAAACAGGGCTTACGGTGTTCAGCTGTGCCGCTAACAGCCACTCACTCTGTTTGATCACGATTTGCCGGAGCGGGGTTTTCGGGGGTGCGAGTTGCGATAAAATAAAACCATGAGTCCCAAAAAAGCGCGATCTAAAAGCATCACCGAGTACATCCATGCCGCCCCCAAAGAGGCTCAGAAGAAACTGCGTGAAATGTGTGCGTGTATTCGTACCGCTGCACCCGGGGCCAAGGAAAGCCTGAAGTGGGGGATGCCCGCCTTTTCCTATCGGAGGATACTGGTCACCTTCGCCGCGCACAAACATCACATTGGCTTCTATCCCACGCCGCCAGCAGTGAGAGCCTTCGCGAAGGACCTTTCGAAATTTGCCACGGCTAGAGGGTCGATCCAGTTTCCACTCGAAAAGCCGCTACCTCTACCACTGATCCGCAAGATCACCGCGTTCCGTGTTCGCGAGAGTATCGAGCAAGACAGGAAATGGAAAACGTGACGGAGGACCACTCCCTACCGTTCACGGGATAACCTCAGCGAGGGAGGCAGACGCGTTTTCAAGCGAACCACTGCGCCTACAATAGGGCGTTTTCTTGCTCACGCGGGTCAACGCCATCAGGCATCAATTCATGGAGCTGTTAGAACCCGTTTGCCAAAGGGCATGTAAGCCTTACTCTGGCGCCACGTCCTCGACGCGCTCGCTGACTCGAAACACGTGCCCGTCCGGGTGCCGCACGTGCATCTCGCGGACGTTCCACGGCATGTCGGTCGGCGGGAAAGTGACCTCCAGCTCGGCGGCCAAGCACTGTTTGTGGACCTCCTCAACGTCGTCCACCCAGACCGACATCCAGGCGCCCTTGTCGGCCGTTTCGTCCCCCTGTGGTCCAAACGTGGAGGCATTCGCTCCCCGGCCTCGGCTCCCCTGGCCCCCCTGGCAAAGAAAGATCTCGCATTCGCCCGACCCGACCGCCCCGAAAGTCGGAGGCGTTCCCCAGTCCCAGCACTTCCTCCAGCCCCACTTCTCGAACCACACGAAGCTCTTGGAGATGTCGGATACGTTCAATATCGGCGTTATGTGTTTCGCATTCATGCTGCGGAAGGATAACACGGCCAGGTTCCGCGGCAATCAACCCGTTCGATCCTGCCAGATTAGTTGGCCAACCCGGGACATGGAGCGCGTTGTCGGTTCGGCGTTACGTGCCTAAATCACGGAGCCCGGAGATTTTTAATAGTTCATACGCATCCCTCGCGGCGCGGCCACCTGGCGTCCGCGCTGTGATCTCCTAGAATCCCGTTCTGGACTCCTGCTGTCTCACCGACTAAGCGGCCAAGTGGCCGTCGGAGTTGTACACGCTACGGCATTTGCTGCGGGTATTGTCGAGGACGAGTGCGTGCGATGAAATCTTCCACGCGCCAACGGGAGTTACACGCGTAGGGCGTTTTACAGATCTCGCTGCTGAAAAAGATAGATGGCCACGATCAGCGCTACGAGCAAATAGACGACGGCGTAACCCAGCATGGCAATGCTCGGCGCGGAAGCATTCGAAAACGGACTAAATTGGAGAGACCGAGTGAAGGAAGACTGCATTTCGAACGAAGCCCGTCGCCAAATGGACTCGGTGGGCATGATGAGGCTAGACACAACGCCGACGGTGACAAGACGCGGGCTGTCGGTCATGGCACCGATCTGTTCGATCCAGCCGCCAATGAAGGCCAGTCCGTGAAGGCCCAGGACAATGACACCGTTGGTGAGTGTGGAAAACCTCGTGCCACATACGAAGGTGACGGTCAAAACCAGCAAGCATTCCAAGAAGACCAGAAGTGCGCCGCTGAGGGTATGGTGCGGAAGCACACCTCCGATGAAATACCCCACGGCCGTGACGCCGCCGAACATGGCGGCCACATATGCGGCGACCATGCCGGCGAAACCCATCCACTTACCCAGCAAAATCTGCCAGCGAGAGATTGGCTTTGTAGCGATGGCTTGGATGGTGCCGGAAGCCATCTCACCCGAGAGCGTATCCACGGAAGTTAGGATCGTCATGACCACGGCCAGTAGATCGACGGCGTAGAACCCCACTTGCAGCATAGCAGCTTCCAGTTGATAGCGAATAAAGGGCGGCAAAGAATGGCGCGTGATGTCTTTCAACTGAAAGTGCATCCCGGTGCCGAAAAGCGCAAGAAACGCTGAGCCTGCGAGGACCGCGGTCCAAAGGATCTTCTTGCGCCCGGCCTCGCGAAAGGTAACGCCTGCCATGATCCAGGCGCCCATCAAAGCCCCCGATCCTCGCCCATGATTTTGAGGAAAAGGTCTTCCAGCGAGAGCCGCTGAGGCGTGAATTCAAAGATATCGCTTCCCGATGCCGTCAGATAGCGGAGGATGTCGGGCAGAACAGAGGTCGAGTGAGTGGTAAGCGTTAGGCGCTCGCCGTCGAGCCGTGCAGACGTGCTCCATTGGGAGAGCCCCGCAACTGTTTGCGCGGAGAGATTGCGCGCGCGGGCGACGACGCCGACTTCAGCGTCGGGAAACGCTCGCAGGTCGCGGCTAGCAACGACCTCACCCTCCTTGATGAAGACTACTCGGTCGCAAGTGATTTCAATTTCGCTTAGGATGTGAGAATTCAAAAAGACGGTGGCTCCGCGGTCACGCTGGACGCGAATCACGTCGCGGACGAGCCGCCGACCCATGGGATCGAGGCCCGAGGTCGGCTCGTCGAGAAAGATCAGCTCCGGCTCGTGAATCAAAGCTTGAGCCAAGCCGATACGCTGGAGCATGCCCTTGGAGAAATCGCGCAGGCGCTTTTCCCGGTGAGGACTCAGCCCGACCAGATCGAGAAGGGCAGGAACACGTTCGCGGAGCAGTGAGGCAGGCATCCCGCAGAGCCGTCCGTGGAGTTTCAGAAGTTCGGATGCGGTCAGCCAGGTGTAGAAACGAAAATCCTCCGGGAGAAATCCGATCTTGGCGCGCACATCTATGTCGTCCGAGGGCACTCCGAGAACGAACGCTTGACCGCTGCTGGGCTTCACGAGTCCCAGCAGCATCTTAATAGAGGTGCTTTTCCCCGCTCCGTTCGGGCCCAGGAACCCGAAGACTTCGCCACGACGCACTGTCAGAGAAAGATTGCTTACGGCAATCTTAGTCCCAAACATCTTGCGCAAGTCCAGCGTTTGAATCGCAAGGCCGCCCGGTTGATCCAGGTGTTCCTCCGGTGTCAGTCGAGTGAATTCGCCAGCGTCACGGCTTTGCTGGAGTCTCCCTGACCGGCAAGACAATAGATGATGCCATTCTTCACCCAAATCAACACATAGTCAGGTCCCCGACGCCCGGAACCCTTGATGAGCGTACCCTGCGCGCCGTTCACTTCTACTAGGCTGTAAGAGCCGACGAAGCGCGGAATCGGGAGAACAAGGGTCGACTTCCAATCGATGGTTTGGCAGAGCTCACGGGCCTGCGTGGCGCTCATTCCTGCAAGTTGAAAACCAATTTCCGCGAACTGCTGGATGTTGAGATCGGACGGGAGGTTGACGAGCGGGCTCGGGGCTTCTTCCAGAGCCAAGCAATTACTCCATCCTGTCAATTCATGCTGCGCGTCCTGTTCTCCTCCGACCCCATGCCCGCAATTGCCATACTCCAACCGAACGGAACGTGGAATCTGGACGGAAACCACGGAGCCTTCTAGCGTCGCGGGCAAGAGGAGGTCCGGGCGGCCAGATTGGTCGAAGATCTCTTGTAACCGAGCACGGTCAATCGTCATGTGGAAGGAGTGTTGTCCCTCCACGGTGAATGCGGGCGCGTCCGCGCGTGCACCAAGGAGACGCACTTCAAACCCGGCTAGCTGGCTTGCATCTGCCGCAGTCGCGAAATGTTGTGGCTTTTCATCCACGGTGACTACGACTTTGTCCGAGATCATCTGACTGAGCATTTGCTGCAACGGGCGATTGCCGTCCAGGGAAGTAAGATCCAAACGGACGGGCTGTACTCTCTCTATGCGCAGGGTAGCGAGAAGCCGCTGAGCCAAGCTGCGCCCGGAGGGGAGCGCCACGCTACAGAGAACGAATACAGCCGCGAGCGCGCAGACCCAAGCAGGGCGCCAGCGCCTGGCTAAGAGAGCTGCGATAAAGGGAGCATGTTCTTCCTCGGCACCGTGCCGCGCTTTGAAACGCGAAAGGGCAGTCTGCGGATCGACGTTCATTTCGGAAGTGGAAGCGTCGAGTGAGAGAAGATGTCCCTGTACGCGTCCGGACGCAGCGGCGATTTCCTGAAGGCGATTCCCGCACTGCGCACAAGTCGCGACGTGCTTCTCGATTTCCGGACGCTCAAGTCGATCCAACTCA
This sequence comes from Acidobacteriota bacterium, assembly GCA_003225295.1. Taxonomy (GTDB): domain Bacteria; phylum Acidobacteriota; class Terriglobia; order Acidiferrales; family UBA7541; genus Acidiferrum. The sequence continues at coordinate 11,226 of QHYZ01000096.1, forward strand.
CCATCGTGATAAGCGCGCAACACACTTTCCGAAACACAATTCATAAACCCTCCTCTCGACCATAAAGTTCCCGATAACGCTGCTCGAATGCCGCCTCTGCGCGAACCAAGAGCGTTCCCACTGAACCCGGCTCGATGGCCAATGAGTCCGCCAACTCCTTGTAGGTGTGGCCGGATGCCCGCAAAAGCAACAGTTGCGCTTGTACTGGTTTCAGCTCTGCGAGCACTGCGCGGACCCGCAGCCGCCTTTCCGTTCTTAAAGCCTGATCGAATGCATTCTCAGTAGTGCAGTTCTTGCTTTGGGCTTGGGCGGCCGCCTGTTCGTAGCGGCTCCTCCGAGCCAGGCAGCGTAGGGCGTCAATGCCGAGGTTGGTCGCGGTGCGGTAGAGCCAGCCGGGCACATTGCCACCAGATTCCTGCAATAAAGGGCGTCGGTAGAGCTTCAGAAAGACCTCGTTAGCCAGATCTTCAGCGCGAGCATGGTCTCCGAGGATACGCCGAAGAATAGCGACGAGGCGGGCGTAATGCGCCAGGAAGAGATCGTCGAAGTGTTCGCGTGTGGAACTCCTACCGGTCACATCGGGCTCCCGAGCTTTCCGCCTCGTTGCACCAAACCCTTCTATCACGTCCTGAAGCAAGGCCGGCCTCCCACTTCTACTGGTTAAACGTTTCTCGTCTCCAAAATGTGACAAGCAGTGTGTGCACAAGCCAGACGCAGGCAGAAGTCTGGAGATTGGCTCGTAGCGTCCCCTGGTAGCACGGTGCCTGCCCGCGAAGGCAATCCCCGGCCACTCGCCAAAAGTCGCCTAACCAAGGTGCTTCGGTATATACGGCCTATTACGCGCTAGGCATTCTGTCGGTTCGGTGACCCGCCGATTTGTTCAAGTATTTTCGCGCGGGACTCGAAGAAGTGGGAGTCAAACCGGAGAAGGCAGGGTAGCCATTCTACATCCGTCAGAGCCGTCACCCACGTCACACGCTATTGGGACTGGCCTTTTTCTGGTCGGAAACCCGCCGTACTACTCCATGGTTTGCTTCGCGGCTTCCGGGCGCGCGGGGGCTGATTCGGCCGGCACCGCCTGTTCCAGCACGCGAAGATATTCGGGACGGGTATGCCGGTAATGGTCAGCCGGCGCTTTGCCTGTCAGCCAGGCAAGATCCATCGGATAGACCAGCGGGTCGAAAATCACCATGTAGAAGTGCCAGAGCAAAATCGAAAACGTTGCTGGGCGGTACAGGACAACAAAATTACATCGAATATGCGTTTGTCAAATAAACGCCGCTCATTAATAAGAAATCAGGGGCCGGACGCTAGAGAACCCTTTCGGAGATGCCAAACCAAATTGGGGTGAATTTCGTTCCATTCTGGATTTGGAGGCCACGGTTCGCTGGCAGCGGTAAGCCACGAAGTGGCCCGTCTGTGGAGGGCATCGTTTTTTCGAACTCCCGCAACCATTCACGATCGGACTACGCTGGCTGTGACGTGCCTCACCGAGGACCGTGACCCATATCACTGCGGCAATTGTGCCTTCCGGGGCAGACTTAGGGCAGCTAAGAAAGGTCCGATTGGGACCCGCGGAGGTAATTCCCATGGCACCGTCCGCCATCGCAGAAGTCAAAGAAACCCATCCACAAGTTACCGGCCCGACCCTGCGCTCCACTCCACGGCCGCCAAGCTCCGGCGTTGAGGGTGGACCCGCACTCGCCAGAGCACTCTTCAATGATGCGCTCATCGAGAACCATCGCTTCAAGAGCAGTTCCAAGACCTTGGATTTCCTGGTTGCGTTGCTGTTCCACGTCGCGGTGATTGGTGGTCCGATTTTCGCAGGACTGTATTACACGGACACTCTCAATTTGAAGGCGTTTGCGACGACGCTCTTGGTTGCGCCACCACCACCCCCGCCTCCCGCCCCCGCAGCCGCTATCGTCAAGGCGCATGCACCGAAGCGCGTCTTCATGACGGACGGGAAACTCGTCGCGCCGACCGTAATTCCCAGGGAAATCGCAGACATCAAGGAAGCGCCACTGGAGCCGGATAATCTCGGCGGGGCAGCCGGCGGTGTGCCTGGTGGAGTGCCTGGCGGGCAGATGGGTGGAGTGCTTGGCGGCGTGATCGGCGGCGTGTTGAATACCGCTGCGAAACCGGTTTCCCCGCCAGCGGGAAGAGGAGCGCCGGTGCGTGTGGGCGGACGCGTGCGGCCGCCGAAGGCGATTGTGCAGACCCACCCCCAGTACCCGACGCTCGCTCGCCAGGCGCACATTCAGGGCCAAGTACAGATCGACGCAATCTTGGATGAGCAAGGAAATGTTATCGACATGAAGGTGGTCTCCGGACCTCCGCTGCTGTACCAGGCTGCGCTGGATGCCTTGAAAAAATGGAGGTATGAACCGACGTACTTGAACGATCAACCGATTGCCGTCGAGATGATGGTGATGATCTCGTTCCAGTTGGGACAATAACAAGCAGAAGCTTGGACGGAGAGGACCGAGCCTCGCGCGCTTGGATGCTACGTGCTCTGTTTGACGCTTCACCCATGCTTCACGTCGCGCCGCGTGCAGCGAGCCTTAACCACGGGATTCATGGACACCTACGACTCTCCTCAGTTGTCTAATCTGTTGTGACCAGGGTCACCACCAATTGTGTCGACGGTCACCGGCATCCTAGCGGCATGTCCGATATCCTGGCGATCGTGCAGGAGGGTACGATGACAAGGCCTACGGCCATCGTGGACGGAAACGAGGCTGCCGCTTCAGTGGCATACCGCCTGAGCGAAGTAATTGCGATTTATCCAATTACGCCATCCTCGCCCATGGGCGAGCTAGCCGATCAGTGGATGGTCGAAGGCCGCAAGAATATTTGGGGTGCCGTTCCTCACGTGGTCGAGATGCAAAGCGAAGGTGGCGCCGCAGGCGCGCTCCACGGCGCCCTCCAGGCCGGATCGCTGGCTACGACCTTCACCGCCTCCCAAGGCCTGTTGCTAATGATTCCCAACATGTACAAGATCGCGGGAGAACTTACTCCTGCTGTGATTCACGTCGCCGCTCGGTCCGTCGCTACCCACGCGCTTTCTATTTTTGGCGATCACAGCGACGTGATGGCTGCCCGCCAAACGGGCTTTGCGCTGCTAGCCTCGGGCTCTGTGCAGGAAGCTCACGATCTGGCTGCCATCGCCCACGCATGCACACTAGAAGCACGCATCCCCTTTCTCCACTTTTTCGACGGGTTCCGTACCTCACACGAACTGAACAACCTCTCTCTGCTCTCGGATGATGACCTCCGTGCCATGATCGACGCCCAGGCGGTGCATCATCATCGCGAACGCGCGCTGCGCCCCGACCGGCCGGTGCTCCGAGGCACCGCGCAGAATCCCGACGTTTTCTTCCAGGCTCGCGAGGCAGGCAATGCGTTCTACCTAGCCTGCCCCGAGATCGTGCAGCGCCTCATGGACGGCTTGACCACCCAGACCGGCCGCGGCTATCACTTGTTCGATTTCGCCGGCGCGCCGGACGCCGAGCGCGTCGTGATCGTAATGGGATCCGCAGTGGGAGCAGCGGAAGAAACCGTCGAATGGCTAAACGCCCACGGTGAAAAAGTCGGCTTGCTGAAGGTGCGGCTGTTCCGCCCCTTTTCAGTTCAGGCGTTCATCGACGCATTGCCCCCTACCACTCAGGCCGTCGCCGTCCTAGATCGCACCAAGGAACCAGGAAGTATTGGCGAACCACTCTACCTCGACGTTGTCGCCACCCTTGCCGAAACAGGGCGCAACCTGCGTGTCATTGGCGGGCGCTACGGGTTGTCTTCCAAAGAGTTCACTCCGGCAATGGCCAAGGCCGTTTTCGACGAGCTCAAGCGCCCTGTAGCGCGCAATCATTTCACGATTGGCATTCACGACGACGTGACCCATACCAGCCTCGAATACGATCCCACTTTTTCCACCGAGCGTCCTGATACGGTGCGCGCGATTTTCTACGGCCTGGGCTCCGACGGTACCGTCGGCGCAAACAAGAACTCCATCAAGATTATCGGTAAGCAGACCGGCAATTATGCCCAGGGCTACTTCGTCTATGACTCGAAGAAGGCGGGCTCCGTGACGGTCTCGCATCTGCGCTTTGGCCCGCAGCCGATTCGCTCCTCCTATCTAATTGATAAGGCCAACTTCATCGGCTGCCACCAGCTCCCATTCCTCGAACGCATGGACGTGCTGTCGCGGGCAGTTCCTGGGGCCAACGTACTGCTTAATGTGCCGTTTGCTCCCGCCGAAGTGTGGAATCACCTGCCCCGGAAATTCCAGCAGCAGGTCATCGAGAAACGCTTGCGGGTTTTCGTCATCGACGCCTACGCCGTAGCCCGTGATACCGGCATGGGCCGCCGCATCAACACCATCATGCAGACCTGCTTCTTCGCCATCAGCGGTATCCTGCCGCGCGTTGAAGCGATCGCGGCCATCAAGAAGGCCATTGAACAAACCTATGGCAACCGCGGTGAAGCCGTCCTCAAAAGGAATTTTGATGCGGTCGACCAGGCTCTGGCGCATCTGTTTGAAATGCAGATTCCGGACCGGGTATCCGCGTCGCTTGACATCCTTCCGCCGGTACCTCCGAGCGCTCCCGAGTTTGTTCGCAATGTGCTTGGCGAAATTGTCGCGGGTCGCGGCGATGAACTGTCCGTCAGCGCGTTCCCGTCTGACGGCACCTTCCCCACCGGCACCGCCAAGTGGGAGAAGCGAAACATCGCTCAGGAGATCCCCGTCTGGGACGAGCAGCTGTGCATCCAATGTGGTAAATGCGTGCTGGTCTGCCCGCACGCAGTAATCCGCGCCAAGGTCTACGATTCCTCGCTGCTGGCGAACGCCCCGCAAACGTTCAAGAGCGAGAAACCACGCTGGCGAGAATTCCAAGATTTGCGATACACCCTGCAAGTCTCGCCCGAAGACTGCACCGGCTGCGCTCTCTGCGTCGAGATTTGCCCAGCAAAGAGCAAAAGCGAGGCCAAACACAAAGCCATCAATATGGCCCCGCAAGCTGTTCTTCGCGAGCCCGAGAGCAAAAATTGGGAATTCTTTTTGTCCATCCCGGAATTTGAGCGCAACCGCCTCTCACATTCGCAGGTCAAGGACGTACAGTTGCTCGAACCGCTCATGGAGTTTTCCGGCGCGTGCGCCGGCTGCGGCGAGACTCCCTACATCAAGCTCCTTACGCAGCTCTTCGGCGATCGCCTGCTGATCGCCAACGCCACGGGCTGTTCTTCGATCTACGGCGGTAATTTGCCGACCACGCCCTATACCACGAACGCCAGTGGCCGCGGGCCCGCATGGTCCAACTCGCTGTTCGAAGACAACGCCGAGTTCGGCCTTGGCATGCGCCTCGCTGCCGATCAGCAGACCGACTATGCGCGTCATCTGGTCGAGAAGCTCGCCAACCCCATCGGCAGCGAGTTGGTCCGCGCCATTTTGGAAGCCGATCAGTCAAAAGAAAGCGGCATCACGGCGCAGCGTGAGCGAGTCGCGGAGCTGAATGGCCGGCTTGCGGAAATGGATACGAACGACGCCCGCGATCTCTTGGCGGTCGCCGGCAGTCTTGTTCGTACGAGCGTCTGGATCGTTGGCGGCGACGGCTGGGCGTACGACATCGGCTTTGGCGGACTCGATCACGTCCTCGCTACCGGAGCCAACGTGAACATGCTCGTGCTTGACACTGAGGTGTACTCCAATACTGGAGGCCAGATGTCCAAGGCCACTCCCCGCGGCGCCGTGGCCAAATTCGCCATGGGCGGCAAACGCACGGTGAAGAAAGATCTGGCGATGGAAGCAATCAGTTACGGCAATGTTTATGTCGCTCGTGTGGCCATGGGCGGCGGCGACACGCACACCGTCAAGGCCTTCCTCGAAGCCGAGGCCTACAACGGCCCATCGCTGATCATTGCATACAGCCACTGCATTGCCCACGGTTATGACATGGTCTTCGGCATGAACCAGCAAAAAGCCGCCGTGGTTTCCGGTTATTGGCCGTTAATGCGTTATAACCCCGTCTTGAACGTCGACGGGAAAAACCCCTTCCAGCTTGATTCCAAAGCGCCGAGCATTCCTCTCAAGGACTACATCTATCAGGAAGCGCGCTACACCATCCTCGCCCGCACCAATCCCGGAGTCGCCGCGCAACTCCTCCGCGAGGCCCAGGAGGATGTGCACCGCCGTTGGTGCGTCTATGAGAGCCGCGCTTCCATGCCGGGCAGCGGGACAGGTGACGGCAAGCGTCTCGAAGACACTTCTCAAAAGCCCGAGTTGGTTGCTGTCAAAGAACCAGAAGGAGGCGCCAAGTGATCGACCTCACCACGCAGTACATGAGCCTGGCGCTCAAGAATCCACTCGTCGCTTCCGCGTCTCCGCTCACCGAATCCATGGACAATCTACGCCGTCTGGAAGACTCCGGCATCGCCGCCGTTGTCCTGCCCTCGCTGTTCGAAGAACAGCTCGCCCTCGAGAGCGTGCTAATCGATCGCGACCTCTCCCGTGGCGCCGATGAATTCGCCGAGGCCATCACCTATCTCCCCAATGTGGAGTCCTACAACACTGGGCCGGAAGGCTACTTGGAGCTGATTCATCGGGCAAAAAAGGCCGTCGTCATTCCCGTTATCGCCAGTTTGAACGGCACGACACCCGGCGGCTGGGTTCGCTATGCCCGCGAAATGGAACAAGCCGGCGCCGATGCCATCGAGCTCAACCTCTACTCGATCGAAACCGATCCGCGCAAAAGCGGCGACACCGTCGAGGACCGCTACTGCGAACTCGTGCACCAAGTGAAAGCCGGCTTGCAAATCCCCGTTGCCGTCAAGCTATCCCCATTCTTCAGTTCTATGGCCCACATGGCCAGGCGTCTCGACGACGCTGGTGCCGACGCCCTCGTGCTGTTCAACCGTTTCTATCAAGCCGATTTCGATATTGAAAACCTCGAGGCCGCGCCGCATCTAGTCCTCAGCGATCCCTGTGAGCTCCCATTGCGCCTGCATTGGGTCGCGATTCTCTGCGGTTCCGTCCGGCCGAGCTTGGCCATTACCGGCGGCGTCCATCGCGCCGAAGACGTTGTGAAGTGCATGATGGCCGGGGCAGAAGTCGCCATGATGACTTCGGCGCTCATTCAAAACGGTGTTCGATACCCACACCGCATCCTGGACGATCTCGTCCTCTGGATGACCGAACATGAGTACGAATCGATTGAACAAATGCACGGCAGCATGAGCTACCGCGCAGCCCCCAATCCCGGTGCCTTCGAGCGCAGCAATTACATGAAGATGCTCAGTTCTTACGCCCTGCGCATGCGCTGAACCTGAAAGAGTGCAGCCGCTATTGGACCACCGGATGCGCAAAACCGGGCCACAAGTCTAATTGGATTCGGAAGCAAGTCGCTGGCGCTATATCATCGTTTCCGAACAACCATGAGGAAGGCTCGAGTGACGCAAGCAGTGGCCACAGCTCGCGTGGAAAAGCCCAGGGTGCCTACTCTGTGGACGAGGCCGAACAGCATTGCGCTTCTGACAATCACAGGCATTCTTCTTCATCTATTTCTTCGATATCTTCTCAGTACTCCCCGAATCGCCTGGCAAGTTCCCCTTTTCGTGGTCTTGATCATCGGCGGCGTATTTCTCCTTGTGCCGTTGACGCAAAAACTTTTTGCGCGGGAATTTGGATCGGATCACCTCGCTGGAATCTCGATCATCACCTCGGTAATTCTAGGCGAATATCTTGTCGCTGCGATCGTAATCTTGATGCTCTCAGGGGGAACGGCCCTTGAACAATACGCTAGCCGCCGTGCTTCCTCGGTGCTTGATGCGCTTGCTAAGCGGATGCCGCAAGTCGCCCACCGAAAATACGCAAGCGCTCTATCGGATGTAGAACTCAAGGACATAGCTATAGGAGACACCCTGGTCATATTTCCGCACGAAATCTGTCCCGTCGATGGAGTGGTCATCGAGGGCCACGGAAAGATGAATGAAGCCTATCTCACGGGTGAACCATTCGAGATCGCCAAAACACCAGGCTCGGAAGTGCTTTCGGGCTCCATAAATGGCGATGCTGCCTTGCACATTCGTGCCGGAAAGCTGGCACTAGATTCGCGTTACGCGAGAATTATGCGCGTGATGCAGGACGCAGAACAGCGTCGCCCCCGCATCCGCCGGCTCGGAGACGCCCTTGGCGCCTGGTATACACCTGTGGCGCTCTTGCTGGCAGGAATCGCTTGGGCAGCCAGCGGCGAATCCCACCGTTTCCTGGCCGTGCTTGTCGTAGCAACACCCTGCCCACTGCTAATTTCCATCCCCGTGGCGGTGATGGGCGCAATTTCCTTGTCCGCGAGACGCGGGATCATCATAAAGAATCCAGCCGTGCTCGAGCAGATCGACCGTTGCCGCACCCTTATCTTCGACAAGACTGGAACGCTGACATACGGTAAACCTTCGTTGTCCGAGATCCTTTGTGCTCCCGGATTTGCAAAGGATGAGGTTCTCCGCGTTACTGCAAGCCTGGAGCATTATTCAAAGCATCCCCTTTCCCGGGCGATTCTTGAGGCCGCTCAAAGCGCAAACCTTCCCGCAGAACTTGTTTCGGAAATCAGCGAGCGTCCCGGTGAGGGGCTAAGAGGAAAGGTTAACCGGCACAGTGTTTGGATTACAAACCGCAAGAAGGTAGTCGAACGACAACTTGCGCTACCACCGGTCGCTCCGGGGTTGGAATGCCTGCTCTTTGTCGACGACGTATATGCCGCCAGTTTTCGTTTCCATGACATGCCTCGCGCGGAAGGGCGTACGTTTATTAAGCATCTGAGACCGCGCCATGCCGTCAACCATATCTTACTCGTTTCTGGCGATCGCGACCAGGAAGTGCGGCATCTGGCCAAACAAGTTGGAATCACGGAACTTTATTCCGCCAAGAGTCCGGAGGACAAGGTTGCTATCGTCCGCCAGGAGGCGGCGCAGGCCCCTACGCTGTTCCTTGGGGATGGCATTAACGATGCGCCGGCAATGCAAGCGGCAACGGTCGGCGTTGCCTTTGGAGCGCAAAGCGACATTACTTCCGAGGCCGCCGATGCAGTTATCCTTGAGACTTCCCTGGGTCGAGTGGACGAACTGATGCATATCGCGCGGCGCATGCGTCACATTGCTCTTCAATCCGCCATCGGCGGGATAGCATTGAGTATTTTAGGAATGTTTGCTGCCGCGTTCGGATACCTGCCGCCAATCGGAGGAGCCATCGCGCAGGAAATCATCGACCTCGCCGCAGTCCTGAACGCTGTGCGAGTTGCCTTGCCCACACATTCGCTGACTGATTTCTGACCCGCACTTCCTTCACGCCATGGGAGTTGTTCGTCACCGGCCCCCGCCTATTTCCAGCTACTTCGCTCGCTCTAACTAACGACGATAACACCGGTAGAAATTACCGTCAGTTCACCGCGAAATGGTGTTCTTTCAGCGTGAGAACGGATACATCGCCCATCCGATTCCCACGCCGATCAAGAGAAAGAGAAACAGCGACCACACGATGTATTTCACGCGGTCGATCGGCCGCCGCCGGCTCAGGAAGCCAAAGGCGATGGAAATCAGCAGTGCGAAGAGCATCATGGATTGCAGATGACTAAGCTTGAATCCTATTCCGAAGTTCATGCTTTGCGTCCTCGCGCTGCTTCATAAGCATGCAGTGCTGCGAGAAGATTCAGCACACCTGCGGCGGCGAGGAACCGTGTCCCATAATCGCCGCCCGCATGCGAGACGTCCGGGCCCTTCGTTTCGAGCGACCGGGCCACGAAATAAAACGTTCCCGTGCCCAGATCTGCCAAATAGCCCAGCGAATCGAAAGCATCGCTTCCGCTTGAACTGAAAACGTTGCCCCGCATCGCCGTGCCAAGAATCACCAGAATGCCTACCGTCAGAAAACACGCCGCCGCACGGCCCCACATCTTCATGAGAACATGACCTAATCCAGGCACGAGCCATCCTGCCGCGCCGATGACGAAAGCTATCGTCTCGCTTCTGGAATCCTGGGGTGGAGCCGCCAGTGTTGCTGTCTCGTCTGCCATCCATCTTCCTCTTGCTGATTGCTGGCTTATGCCAGTAACGCCAGAATTTCGTTCTGAATCGACCCCGTCACGCGGGCTTCATCATCGCCGATATACACATTTACTTCGCTGCGCACGCCGAATTCCGGCAGATAAATTCCTGGCTCGATTGAATTGCACGTGCGCGCGATCAAGTGCCTAACGTCATGTGTCTCCAGCCCGTCCATGTTCACGCCGTTGCCGTGCACTCTTTCTCCAATGCTGTGACCGGTGCGGTGGAAGAAATACTCCCCATAACCCGCTTTTTCAATCACGCGGCGCGACGCTCTGTCCACTTGCCATCCCTGCAGCGGCTTCCCGGCGGCAATGTGTTTGCGAATCAATTCGGTCGCCGTATCACGCGCCTCGCGCACCACCTCGAACACCTTCGCAAATTTCTCCGGCACTTTTGCGCCCAGGTAACCCATCCAGGTGACGTCATAATAAACGCTCCCGGGCGTCTTCTTCTTCCCCCAAACATCCATCAAAAGCAGGTCGCCCTCGCGAACCGGCGAGGCGGACTCCGCCGTAGGGCCATAGTGAGGATCACTGGCATGGGCATTGACCGCGATGTCCGGCCCTTCCTCGGCCCAAATTCCCGCCGCATCGAATTCCTTCAGTATCCAGTTCTTCAAATCAAATTCCGTCAATGCTTTTTTCTCGCGCACACTCCTTGCGGCAAGCTGAAAAGCTTTGCGCACAATCCCATCGATGGCCACTCCGGCCGACAGATGCGATTCGAGCTGCTCGGCGCTCCAGCACGCTTCGTATTTCTGCACCAGGTCCGCCGAACTGACCACCTTGGGGCCCGAACTGCGCACGAGTTCAATCGTGCCCGCATCCACCATGGCCACATAGGGGATTGCGTTTTTTGGCGAATATTGCATCGCCACGTTCTTCGCGCGGCCAAACATTTTTTTAAGGTTCTTTCGCAGTTCATCCTGGGCCGAGTAATACAGCGTCTCCCCGGGCAACGTTGCCAGCGACTGCGTCTCAATCTTGTGCACCAGCTTCTTTGGCGTTCCCTTCGCCGGAATGAAATAAAACCACCTTCGCGTCCTCATTCCCTGGGGCAGACTAAGGATGTGCTGCGCGATGGGATCGCGTCCGCGAAAATCATAGAAGAGCCAGCCATCGATCTTGGCGGCCCGCAAATCGCTCTGGATGCCTTGAATATCTGCGCTCATCGGGGAAGCAGCTCCATCACTCGGCCATGATTCAAGCCTCAAGCGTCCTGCACCACCAGCAAGAGGATCTGCTGCTGGGTCACGCCTCGGATTTCCAAGCGTTTCGTGCGGCTTCTTTCGCCGCCCAGAATTCTAACAGCCGACCTGGGTGTTTTCAAAAGTTGCGCCAGGAATTCCACCAGCGCCTCGTTCGCGCGGTCCTCAACCGCCGGCGCTCGCAGCCGCACTTTTAATGCTCCGCCCATTTCCCCAGCAATTTCGTCCTTGCTCGCTCGCGGCTGCACCCTCACCGAAAAAATCACCTTTCCTTCCCGCTCTTGGACCTCCAGCATCGGACTCCTCACGACTCCTTAGGTGATGTCACGTGCTCCAAAAAGCGCGGTACCCACGCGCACTTCGGTCGCACCTTCTTCGATCGCTACTTCAAAATCGTGGGACATTCCCATCGACACAACGGGTAGGGCCAAACCCAATGTTGCCGCTAGTTCGTCGCGCAGATCTTTCAGTCGTCTAAAATAGGGCCGGACTTGCTCGGCCTTTTCCAGAAAGGGAGGAATACACATCAACCCGGCAAGCTGCAACCGGGGCAGATCCGCTATTTTCTTCGCCGCAGCGGAAAGCTCCTCAATCCCCATGCCGCTCTTGGTCTCTTCCTTGGCCACTCGCACTTCGATTAGAACACGCAATTTGCCGCTGATACCTGTCTCGGCTCGCGCGCGGTCCAGCCGCTCGGCGATCGCAAGATCATCGACGGAGTCTATGCTGTGAAAAAGCCGCGCGGCCCGGGCCGTTTTATTGCTTTGCAAATGACCGATCAGGTGCCACGTCGCGTCCAAGCCTTCCGTTCCAGCGCGCTTCCCTTCCCACTCTTGGATGCGGTTTTCGCCAAAGTGCCTGATCCCTGCTTCATACGCTTCGCGGATTGCACTCACGGGGTGGGTCTTCGACACGCCGATCAAGGTGATCTCCTCCGCCGGCCGCCCCGAGCGCGCCACCGCGCCGGCGATCCTCTCCTGAATTCGCAGCAAATTTTCCCGCACCGAAGTTTGCGTCATGTTCGAGTCCGAATCCTAGCACGCGCGGCATTGCAGCGCAGACTCTCCGCGGTTAGACTGGCGTTCGGCCGCTGATGGATGCGCGGTCACAATGAAAATGACCGCTCCGGGAAAACTTATCGCCATCGAAGGCATCGATGGAAGTGGCAAGCGCACGCAGGTTGATCTACTGACACTTACCCTCAAGGCTCGCGGCCACTCCGTCTATTCCACTGGCTTTCCTCAATATGATTCCTGGTTCGGCAAAATGGTCGGCAAATTTCTGAATGGAGAGCTGGGCTCGCTGGAAAGTGTCGATCCCCACTTTACCACTCTGCTCTATGCCGGTGACCGTTTCGAAGCCAAGCATAAACTTACGGCGGCGCTGGGCAACGGCCAAATTGTTCTTGTGGACCGGTACATCGGTTCCAACCTCGCTCACCAGACCGCTCGCGTCCCTCCGGCGATGCGCTCCGAATTCCTGGAATGGATCGAGCATCTGGAGTACAGCATCTACGGCCTTCCCCGCGAGAGCCTCATCCTCTACCTGCGCGTGCCACCTCAAGAAGCGCAGCGACTGGTGGAACGCAAATCTGCGCGCAGCTACACCTCCGCTCCGAAAGACTTGCTGGAGGCCAGCCTGCGGCACCTGGAAGACGCCGCGGAGATGTACGACTCGCTCTCCCGCCGCGCGCCCTGGGCCACGATTCAATGTTTTGATGCCGCGCTCAACACCATGCGCGAACCGGAAGAAATTGCCAACGACGTCCTAGCCGCCATCGAAGGAGTGCTTTCATCGGCTTCCTCGGGTGAGGAGCGCTAGCGTATGGGTTTTTCCGAGTTTCTCGGGAACCAGCGCATTGTAACGGCGCTCCGCGGGACCCTGCGCAGTAAACGCGTCCCCCACTCGTTGCTCTTCACGGGGCCACGGGGCGTGGGCAAATTCACTCTCGCGCGTATGTTTTCACAGGCCGCGAATTGCGAGCGCCTTACGGACGATTTCTGCGGGAAGTGCGCCACTTGTCAGCGCATCTCCCAGCTCGCCGATCCGCAAACACTGCTCGAACAGGGACTCGTCGAGCGGGGCGAGAGCGCCGACGCGGCCACGGTCGAGCGTGTGCCTCTGATCCTGCAGTCGCACCCAGATGTGTGGGCCCTCGTGCCCGATCCTGTCCGTCTGAAGAGTCCCGTCGCGCGCCCCATGCTGCGCGTGGGCCAGCTGCGCGCTGTTCAGCGCGCGGCCTACTTTCAACCCATGGGCCGGCGCCGCGTCTTCATCCTCGATGGCGCGGAGACCATGCGCTGGGACGTCGCCAACGTGTTCCTGAAAATGCTCGAGGAGCCTCCCGGTTCGGCGACGCTCATCCTCACCGCGCCCTCGCCCTATGCGCTTCTGCCGACCATCGTTTCTCGCTGCCTCCAATTTCATTTTGCGCCGCTGCCGCAGTCGGCCGTGGAGAAGATCCTGAAAGAAAAGACCCATCGCCAACCCGTGGAAATTAAACTCGCCGCGCAACTCGCGGAGGGCAGCCCGGGCCTGGCCATGGAAATGGATATTGATGCGGCCGCCCAGCACCGTAGGAACGCACTGCGTATCCTCGAACGGGCCGCACAAGGCCAGGGTTTCGCCGAGCTATTCTCTGCTACATCGGCACTCGCCAAGGACCGCAATTCTACCTTCGAGGATCAGATCGGCGTTTTCTACGGCTTGCTCACCGATCTCCTTGAACTTACGTCGAAACTGAAAGAGCCGGTCTTGCGCAATGCACCGCTGGCGAAGGAATTGGAGTCACTCGGCAAATCCGTCGATTCTGCCTGGGTTCTCCGCGCCATCGCCGGCTTTGACGAACTTCACGCAGGTGCGCGCCGCAATTTAAACCGCCAACTCGGCCTCGACGCCCTGGCCACCTCTCTTGCGCCTGTGCTTTCGTGGGCTTCCGAGCCCCGCCGCTAATCAGCTGTGCCAAATATTCGCCATTGCAAAATAAAGTGGCTAGACTGTAACCGGCAGGCTTCCACACGCATCATAGGGAACAGATAGTCCACCCCGTAGGTTAGAAGGAGCAGTCATGGTGAATCGCCGTATGTTTCGTCCGGGCTTCCCGGACGTCAAAGAGCCGAGCGCACCCCGCCCACAACACAACGGTCCTATCCCGAACAAAAAGCCCGCGCCGCCGGAAACAACCCACGCCGAGAACTTCTACTGGGTCAAGCAGATGCAGTCCCATACTCCGATGGCCGTCGTTCTCGAGGATGGCGAAGTGCTTCGCGGCACGGTTGAATGGTACGACCGCGATTGCATCAAGCTCACGCGCCAGGGCAGTCCCAACTTGCTCATCTTCAAGCGCGTGATCAAGTACGTCCACAAGGATGGAGAAGAATCATCCCAGGGCGGCGAGGAGTAAGTTCTCTGAAGCATCTACTTGTAAAGAGAATGCCCGGCGGTTGCTCCGAAGGTGAGTAGTGCCTTGGCGGCCAGCGACCCGCTCTCGTTGAAGATTTCGCACTCGGTTACAACAAAATTCCTGCCGGCGCGCAGCACGCGCGCATCCGCTTTGATGCGCCCGCCCGACACCGGCTCAAGATAATTGATGTTTAGCTCCACGGTAGCGATCTCCGTCCCCTTTGGTATCGCCGTATAGGCCGCGATCGCTGCCGTAGTGTCCGCCAGTGCCGCCAGAATCCCTCCGTGCACCACGCCATGAATCTGTTTGTGGTTTGGCCGCACGTCCAGCCGGAAAATGGCCCGCCCCGCGTGCACACTTTCCACATCGAATCCCAGGAGCTCCGTCGAGCGGCTTTCTTTCATCCGCTGCCGCACGAGTTCGGTGACCCGTTTCTCCTCTTTCGACATTTTCTTGGTCATCAAGTTTCGTCGCTTGCGAGCGCGTCCCTCCATGGCTTCCTGTCCATCACTGGTCTCCGCTTGGCACTAAAAAAAGATACTAAGAAGCGTAAGACTCAGTATGCCGTTACACCTCCATCTAGTGGAATCGCCGTTCCTGTGAGCCACGACGATTCTTCCGAAGCCAGGAACACAGCCATCTCCGCCACATCGACGGGCTGCCCGATACGTCCCAGAGGAATGGTCGCAACGCGCGCCTTACGCAATGCCTGTCCTTGTTCACTCTGGTCAAATACCCCCTTCACCAATTCTGTCTCCACGATCGAAGGGCAGATGCAGTTCACGCGAATATTTTCATGCGCATGATCAAGCGCCATCGCCTTCGTCAGCATGGTCACGCCGCCTTTCGACGCACAATACGCCGCGCGGTCCTTCACCGCTACTAGTCCAAGCACCGAGCCAAGGTTCACGATGACTCCCCCGCCACACTTTCGAAACTCCGGCAACACCGCCCTGGACATCAGAAACGGTCCTTTTACATTGACGGTCATCACCCGATCCCACTCTTCCTCGCTGATCCCCTCCACCGTCGATACATGCAGCGTTCCCGCATTGTTCACCAGCACATTCACCCGGCCGAATCGCTCCACAGTCCCTTTCACCGCTCGTTCGACGTCCCGCGCGCGGCTCACATCGCACTCCATCGCCAACCCGGCGCCGTCCTGCTTGTGGACTTCGTTGATCACCTGTCGAAGCTTTTCCAGGCGTCGTCCCGCCACGGCCACGCTGGCACCTTCCCGCGCAAACGCCAGAGCGATCGCTCGACCAATCCCCGTACCTCCGCCCGTGATGAGCGCCACCTTGCCGGAAAGTCGTGTCACGGAATTCCCTGTCCCCGCGTCTAATAGGGGCGTCACATGGCTGCTCGGTGCCCCAGGCGGTGGGCGCGACTCTAGCATTCGGCTCCCTGCCCCGGCAAGCCACTATCGCAGCCTGGCGGAATTCATCCCCTGTGCGTCGGCAGCCCGGCAGTGGTAGAGGCAGGCCTGGAACCTGTCAGGAGCGCAACCGAAGGAGACCCCCGTTCTTATGTCTTGCAGCTACCACCCGCTGAAGTTGAATCTGTCGCATCTTAGCGGCTCCCGTTAACGCGAGGGAGACTCGGATATCCTATGCGCATCGGTATCACTTGCTATCCCACGTACGGCGGCTCTGGCGTCGTGGCCACCGAGCTCGGCATGGAGCTCGCCGCGCGTGGCCATGAAATTCATTTCATCAGCTACGCTCCTCCGATCCGCATGAATCCCAACGATCCACGCATCCGTTTCCACGAAGTGGAGGTGGTCTCCTATCCGCTCTTTGACCATCCGCCGTACACGCTGGCGCTCGCCACTAAAATGCTCGAAGTTTTCGAATCCGCATCGCTCGACCTGCTGCACGTCCACTACGCCATTCCGCATTCCGTCAGCGCCATGCTGGCGCGCTCGATGGCCGCGCCGCGACGGCTCCCTTTCGTCACCACTCTCCACGGCACGGATATTACCCTGGTCGGGAGCAACCGCAGCTATCTCCCGATCACGCGCTTTTCGATCGCACAGAGCGACGGTGTCACCGCCATCTCACGCTACTTGCTCAATCAAACCATCAAAGAGTTCGATATCAAGCGCCCCATCGAAGTCATTCCTAATTTCGTGAACTGCGAACTCTACAATCGCACCGCCGACAAGGGTTTTGCGTCCCAATGGGCTCCCTATGGCGAACCCATCCTCATGCATCTCTCGAATTTCCGCCCCGTCAAACGCCTCCCGGATGTCATCGAAGTTTTTGCCATTGTCCGTGCCAAGATGCCGGCCAAGCTGGTCCTTATCGGAGACGGTCCGGACCGTGGAGCGGCGGAATACCTGGTACGCAAGTACAGTCTTCAGAAAGACGTTTTCTTCCTTGGCAAACAGGACAACGTCTACGAAAAGCTCGCCGCTGCCGATCTTTTTCTGCTTCCCTCTCAGCTTGAATCCTTCGGCCTGGCCGCCCTCGAAGCTATGGCCTGCGAAGTTCCCATCATCGCCACAAACGTCGGCGGCGTGCCCGAAGTCGTCGAGCATGGTGTGGATGGATTTTTGGTGGAACCCGGTGACGTGAAGGAAGCCGCGCGCTACGCCATCGAAATCTTGTCCCGCGCCGACCGGGGCCGCGAAATGGGCAAAATCGCCCGCATCAGCGCCAAGAAAAAATTCTGCGCCAACGACGTCATACCCGCCTACGAGAGCTATTACAAACGTGTCCTCGACAAATCCTGATGTTCGTACCTTGGGATCTTTCTCCGCGTCCTCTTTGTCGAAGCCGTTCCTCAATCGACGGAAGCCTCGGCCGTGGCTCGCATATGTTCCAGCACCCTCAAATGAATCCGATGAATGATGTAATCCGACCATAAGTGCCAGTATGCCGCCGGCCACATGGTGTGCTGATACCACGTTGTTCCTTCTAAGCGGGTCCGTCCTCCGGGTAGCGCCCTCAGCAAGAACTGCCCTTGCTTCGAAACGAAGTACCCGTGCAAATGCGGCGGCTGAATATTCCCGTACGGACTGAGCTCGTTCAATGGAGCCGGATTCGCGGTCACGCCAAACCTCAAAAGCCGCGGTTCATCCCACACTTCGATAGGTTCCGTAAATGGTCCCGTCGAGAAGATGCAATGACGCACGGCGCCAACTCCGTGGCCGGAAATTTCCGCGCGAATCGGATAAGCAATTCCCGCTCGAAACAACAATTCTTTCGGCGGCGGTATCTCCGCGAACGCCACCACCTGATTCCACACTTTCTCCGGTGGCGCGTGCACCTCAATCGCCGTGCGCACCTCGAACGTCTCTGCCGGCGGTGTCACCCAACGCTCCGCTCCCTGGAAGGCGGGCGTAAACAACAAGATGATCGACAGCATTACCGGAGTATCTTTATTCAGCCAATACCCCGCCTGAATCGCGTACCCCAGCATTCCGCCCAGCGCTGCAAGCCCCAGCGCAAACGGCGCGGCCATCAAAATACAGACCAGCCCCTCGATCATGACCAGGATCAGCACGGCGCCAAGCAACGCCATGGGTACCAGCGAAACGCTCATGCAACTGCTATACGACCGTGGCTCGTGGTAGCTGTATACCAGCACCGAAAACAACCCAAGACAAAACGGCAACGCCACAAACAACCCCCACCCGTAGGACCGAAGCACCTCCGTGCCCAATACTGTAAACATTGAACCAATCGCAATGGTCATCCCGATTGACGTGGCCGCTGCCGCCATGGCGCCCCGTGGAATCCAACGATCCAGCTTGCGCGTCTCCGGCCACGGCATTGCTGCACGTTGCGCGGTGACCGAATGCGATCCCATCGCGCAGAGCAAAAGAAAGAACAAAATGTTGATCACCGGAACAAAAAAAAACACCACCAGCCAGAGCGGTTTCCCGGCATCTCGAAGTCGCTGGACCGTCAATGTCACGCCCAACCAGATGAACGGCAGCGACAAAACTAGCAGCGCGCCCACAAACGCACGAGTGTCAGAGGGAATGGCCTTCAGGCGCGCATCCGGCCCCAAGGGCCGCCAGTAACTCCACAAAAACCACGGCCGGTCAAACACCGCGAACGCCACAAACTTGTCGAGGAAGTATTTCAGGATAAACGCGCTGCCACCGGCAACTGCATACGTCCGGCGATCGATCGCCCCCTGCCACCGCCACATCTCAACAACACGGCTCGCCACAATATCTCCTCACCGCTCAGTCGGGCAAGAAACCGCGACGCAACTCCTCCGCCCCGCAATCCATCGATATCCTTTGCGCAGAATTCCCATCATCCCCGGAATCTTCGAAATCCATAACAGCGGCCGGCCCCACCAAATCTCACGCGCCAGTGCAACGGCCGCGTCCGCCCCGCCGTAGCGGTTCCCCTCGCTCAGAACGAACTGCATTTCTCGCATCAGTGCGTCGCGCGACAATCCCAGCAACGCCCCCACGCGTGGATCCTGCAACGGCGCCAACGCCATCCCGCGTCGCTCCAGAATTGGCGCCAGCCACTTTGCGATTCGCGTGCAGAACCGGCACTCTGCGTCAAAAAACAGCCATCCCCGCGCGTGCCGACCCTTCCCGTCCGTGTACTCACTCACCAGCGAAATCATCGTTTCTTCTCTTTCATAGTTCTCTGCGTGCCGCCTGCGCTCTCCAGCGCCCTGGCATTATTTCTTCTCTTCCTGGGGGTTCTCTGTTTTAGACCTCTTCTGCCTTTTCCGAGACTTGCAACTCTAGACGGTCAACTATTAACCGCCTTTTTCCCCAGCAGCGTAATGACCTTCCCCCGCAGCTTCACCACGCCCTTTAATGCCCCCGTCGGCATGCGAATGATTTCTTCGAATAAACCGGTCATGGCCGTCAAAAACTCCAGCATGCTCTCCAGCCGTTCCCGCGTGTACGCATCTCCCTGCGGATTGGACTTGACCTCGCGTACGCACTCCGCCAGCACATTCAGCGTCGGATCGATCTCCCGCCGCTTTCGCTCTTCCGAGACGATCCGGAATATTTCCCACACGTCCTTGATCGATTCAAAATGGTCCCGCCGGTCCCCCAAGACGTGCACCACGCGCACGATCCGCCACCCTTGCAGCTCACGCAGGCTGGTGCTCACGTTCGAACGAGCCACCGCCAGCGTGTCGGAAATCTCGTCCGCGGGCAGCGGCTGCGGCGACAGGAAAAGCAGCGCGTGTACCTGCGCCACCGTACGGTTGATGCCCCAGCGCGTGCCCATCTCTCCCCAGTGCAAAATGAACTTTTGCGCCACGGGCGTTAAGCGGTTCTTTGTCGGTTCTCGCATTTTGCCCTTCCCTGCTTGGCAGGCTTGGTGTTGCTTTCGTTATGTCTGTTGTTTCTGTTGTTACAGAACATACAGTTATTTCCGCTCTCTGTCAACTCCTATTTACCTGTCCCTTTTCTGGCCTTCCCCACCTCTCCCCACGCTGCTACCTTCCTATTCATCGCCCCACAAGGGCCTGGGAAAAACTCTTTGCCACGAATGCGGCGGAACACCGGGAGTAGCGCTTACTGGGTGGTAGATTTTCTGGCTTGTCTACTATGCTGCGTGGCGGCTCGTCCGGCGTCCAAGGACCTTGCTAACGACGCCGCTCTTTCCGCTGCGGTCTGCTCGATCGTTTATCAGCTTGACCAATCTCCATCCTCGCGCGGTTACCACTACAGTTTCTTCGGCAATGCCTTTTTCATTAACGAACAGGGCTATCTCCTTACGGCCGCCCATGTCCTGGAGACTTTCAAGGACGGCGGCCAGCCCTACATCCTGATCAGCCGCCCCAATCGTCCGCCTCGCCTGCTCCCAGCCGCAGTCATAGCCGTGGACTCAGAACACGACGTTGCCGTTCTCCTCGCTACCCCAAATCCCTTCGCCGGCAACCACAAAGTGACCTTCCTGGCGCTTGCTCATGATCCAGCCTTCCGCGGCCAACCGGTTATCGCCCTTTCGCTTCATCCTTCAAAGCTACAGAATGCTCATACCTTCGAAGCCCCTCAAGAAGACCGCTCTTCCGGCCAAGTTCTTTCCTACGAATCCACCCAACTCGAAAAATCCGCTGCCCCGACCGAAGTTTTCCTCCTCAGCCATGCCGTAACTCGCGGCCAGAGTGGCTCCCCGGTTCTCGCCCTCGACTCAAGCGCCGTAGTCGGTCTTGTGGAAGGCCGCTGGCTGCGCGCCCCCGCCGTTTCCGTCGCCAAACCCTCGTCTCTGTCCGCTTCCGTTCCAGGAGCCGCCATCCCTATTCGCTATGCGATCGCTCTGCTCCAGCGCCAATCGATCTCCTGGCACACACCTCAATCTTTGCCGGCTGCCTTGCCCGCACGGTGACCAAGAATCCTGATCAGATTCTCTTCCTTTCCGCAAACTTGGAGTCGTTGGACTCCCCCTCGGTTCCTTCCCGAGCTGACCTCGCCGCTTGCAAGACTCTATCCAGTGGTAGTATGCCCATCTGCGCCCGCCATTCACCAATGCTCAAGGGTTGTCCACAAAAGTCGCCGTTGACTTTGCAGAAGGCAAGAAGCGTTCGAGCTGGATCCATGTGTGACAACGTCGTTGCGTTTGCGAAAAGCAGATCCGCGCCTCGAACTAAACCGCGCTCTGAAGATGGCTCTTGATCTGTGAGGGGGGGAGGTTCGCTTGCTGGCCCATTATGCTATCGTGCCCATCTTCCGCCCGCTGGAGACGCGTTCATGATTCCCAACGACTTTCGCCGCCTGGCCCTGAGCTTCCCCGAAACGGAGGAGAGCGCGCACATGGAGCATCCCGATTTTCGCGTCGCTGGAAAGATCTTCGCAACGCTCGGCTACCCCGAGGATGGCTGGGCCATGGTGAAACTCACGCCCCTTGAGCAGCAGATGTTCATCAAAGCACAACCCACGGTCTTCCACCCCTGCACGGGTGCTTGGGGACGCCGCGGCGCCACCAGCATTCGCCTAAAGACCGCCCGGAAGCCCACCTTGCGCCGTGCTCTCGAGGCAGCCTGGCGCCTCGCCGCACCCGAGCACGTGGTTCAATATTTTGACCGAGACCGCTAGTTCTCCACTTCGCAACCCCACCGATCGGCGCTATCCCTCAATTTGTGTTCGACGCGTTTCGTTTTTGCTGTCCAGCGGAAACAACCGGCCTGTCGAGAAGTCTAATCACGGCTAGGAGTCGTAGCTTGGTTTTCGTTGTTCGGGCACCTGTCGAGTCAGCCAATCGTGGTTGGCGATTGCCCCGACTCTTCTCCCCTGAGGATTCGCTATGAGGAGCGAGCTTTATTCCCTCGCCATTCCTTCGCTGAAATGAAGCGCATGCACGGGCAGAAGCCTTTGCGGTCGCCGGGGGCCTGGCACGAATACTTGAGCGCGGCGTGGCTGCTGGCTCGGTGCCCGCACGTGCACATCTCTCGTGCAAGTTCCGGCGAAGAGGCAGCTGGGCGGCCGCGCACACCGGCCACCTGTTTTCGGTTTGGTAAATTCTTACTGGCCACTGTTCCTCTCTCTTGGTGTGCCCTAGGTGCCATCCTTGCGCCCGGGGTCTCGTTCCTCTTAGTCTCGCACCTGCACGGGCGAATATCAAAGCGCCCAGCCCTCGAGGGGACTCGGATTTCTGAGGTCGCTCTTTGAGAGGGATGAATCTACCCTAGTCTCCACCTATGTTGCCGTAACTACAACCCAATCCAGCCGCAAATGATGCCGCGCATTTTTGTCAACCAGACAGGCGACGAGACATGTCTATCCCTCCTTCCTTGAGCCTCGAGCTAGCATCGAGGCCGAGGGACCGCTTAGCCGCCTTGTTCACCTCACTTCCTGTATCGTCGACACTAACTCCGGAATCTCGATGCGGATCACCGTTCCCTCCCCCGGCCGGCTCTGGATGTCCAAGTGAAAGTCCGCCCCGTACAGCACGCGCAACCGCTCGCGCACGTTGCTCAGGCCGATTCCCTCCACGTACACGTGCGGCATCTTCTCTTCCGAAATGCCCACCCCATTGTCTTCAATCTCAATGCGCAGGCGCCCTTCGTGGCTTGTCGTTCTCAATTCGATTTTTCCCCCGCCTAGTTTCGGCGCCAGACCATGCTTCAGGCAATTCTCCACCATCGGCTGGAGCAGCATGCTCGGCACAAACGCTTCCAGCGCCGCATCGTCAATCTGTTTCACGATGTCCAGATTGTCTTTTCCGAATCGCGCCACCTCGATGTCCAGATAATCGTCGATAAATTGCAGCTCCTCGCGCAGCGGCACAAACGTTTCATGCTTGCGCAGCAGCCGCCGCAGAATGTTGCTCAGCTTTAGCACCACGCCGCGCGCCGAATCCGGATCAAAGCGAATCAGCGCCGACACGGTATTCAATGTGTTAAAAAGAAAATGCGGATTAATCTGGCTGGAGAGCGCATCCATGCGCGCTTTCAAGAGCAGTTGCTGGTGACGCTCCAAGTTCATCTCGACACGCGTGTTGTTCCAGATTTTCAGCGGTGACGCCACCGACATCAGCGTCGCGATCACCGTCAGTCCCAGCCACCAGTCCCAGTGCGCGTCGATCGCGAAGAGCCACTTCGGTTTTGTCGCCTCGACCAGCGCCACACGCCCCAGCTCCAGGCCGATGCACGTCGTCAGCGGCGCCATCTCCCACGACAATTCCGCCTTGCGCAGCAGCTTCACCGTCGCTTTGGGGATGTTCAAGAAGGTGAACGGCCCGAAATTCCAGAGATCCTCCTTGTTGGGAATCGCTTGCCGGATCAATCCCCCGAGCAGCCCCGCTGTGGAGGCCGCGGGCATGGCCAGCCATTCGCGCGAGATCAGCGCTGGAATCGTGATGAGCGCTCCGCCGATCGGCCCCACCACGCGCCCGCCAAGAAGTCCCATCAGAAAAGCGCCCTCCAGCGACAAATCGGCAAAGGCGTAGGAAGGCCCTCCCACCAGCCGCAGCGTCACCCCCACGATCAGCGCCGGCGTCATGAACAGCATCAGCTTCAGTTTTTGGTCGGGATCTCGTTCTTCGGTGAAGAGCACGCGCCGAAAGGCGTTCCACCGCGCCAGCAGCGCGGCAATGGACGACGCCACGCCCACCTTCAGCAGCAGGGTGAACAGTAGGTCACGAATCGGTGTGGCTGTCTCCATTTTTGCCCGGCGTCTCAGGCTAAAGCTAATCAATCCGCCGCTCGATGTAAAGCCAGTAGCGTTGGTAGCCGCCCGCGCATCAAATATCAGACGCGGAATCAACAGCTGGCAACGCGACCTGAAATCGGTGAGAAACAAAGTCCCTGCTATACTTCTCATTTCTCCATGAGCGCAAAATCACCGCAAAGCAAGAAATCCAATGGAAGAGTCGCCGACCTGCAGATGGTCGCGCATGCCGCTCTTCCGACGCGTTACGGGCGCTTCACCATTTATGGCTTCAAGGGCTGTGGCCCTCTCGAAGAGGCAGTCGCTCTGGTGCGCGGCAAATTGCACGGAAAGGCCGCACCGCTGGTGCGCGTCCACTCGCAGTGTCTGACCGGCGACGTTCTCACATCGCTCCGGTGTGACTGCCGCGCGCAGCTTGAATTGTCACTGAAAAAAATCGGCCAGGCATCCTCGGGAATTCTGCTCTATCTACCTCAAGAAGGCCGGGGCATCGGGCTGATGAACAAACTGCGGGCCTACGAACTGCAGGACGGGGGCATGGATACGGTGGAAGCAAATGAAACCCTGGGTTTCGCGGCTGACGCGCGCGATTACGAGTTCTCCGCGCAAATTCTGAGAAAACTTGGCGCAACGAGAATTCGCTTGCTTTCCAATAACCCGGAAAAAGTTCGCCAGCTCGAAAGCTCGGGTATTCGCGTCGTCGAGCGCGTACCGTGCCAGCCTCGTATTTCCAAGATGTCCCGCGCCTACCTGAAAACAAAAAAACGCAAGATGGGGCACCTGCTCGAAGGTATATGAGAGTTGAAGATCGACACTGGCGATCTCAACGAGCATCAGGAGGCTACGCCGACCGATTCAACCTAACCTATGCACGAAATTCGGGCTTTTGTGAGGCCGTCTGCTGAATTCTGGTCCTCATCTTTTCTGCTTCTT
>QHYZ01000311.1 GCA_003225295.1 Acidobacteriota bacterium
TAAGAACCAGAATGGTTGCGAATGGGGCAGACTGAAAGATTTCATGCCTGGCCCTGGGGTGAAATTATGCTTAACCAAAACAAATTGAAAGAAAGCATTTGTTGTCTGGCTTTGACTTTCTTGTTTTGCGCGCCGGCCTTCGCCCGGCAGCAAGGCGACAGGCAGCGCAAGACGAGCGAACAAGGCCGAAACGAATATGGCGTTGACCAACCACCCGACTTGACCCAGGAAAACCTGGGCCGGGTGGCGGCTTCTGCAATTCAGATCCGAAGCGTGTTGGCTAAAGATGAAGGCCTGATGGTGGAATTGAAGCGCTGGGTGGCGAAGGAGGCTACCGATAGCGGTCAGGTCGTCGAGGATTCGAATCTGACGGATCAAGCCATTTTCGACCGCTTGGGGCAGGACGTCGCGTTTCGATCTGTGGCGACTCGTCTCCTGCAACGATACGGTTACCTGATGCCGACACCGAATCCAGACTCGGACTTTGCAAAAGAAAAGGAATTAGTGCTCAAGGAGCGGGCGCGGCGGCTGGTTCAGATTGAGTCCCAGGAAGATTCAGAGGCGCTTCGGCCGCAAAGAAATGATCGAGATCTCGAACGCACCGCGACGTGCGATCCGCGTCGCGACGAAGATTGTCCACAGCAGCCGCGGGCAGAGCGTCTACAAAAGACGCGCTCTCCTGGAGCGATCCCCTCCCCCGAGACCAACCCTCAAGCGATGCCCGAGCAAGTACCATCGCAGAGCCCGTCGCCGATCCTGCGAGCCTACGGATTGCCGCAGGCTACCGATCCGCTGGACGGTGCTGGTTTGTCACCGAGTCGCGAATTGACTTCCCGTTCGACCAATCCCAACACGAATCCTTCGAGCGGCTCTCAATCTTTGGGCCAGGGCGCGCTCGATGGGTTGCAGCCTGGACGGGACTTGCTGCCCTCCATGCCGCTTGAGCGCAGTGGCATCAACGAGGTCCTCAGTGGCAAGAGCGGAATAGAACAGACCTCGCGCGTAAGATCTGAGCACGGAACGACGAACCAGGAAGACTTAACGCCAGTAAGAATGGTCCACCGGGCGAATCCCTACTCCGACATACCGTCGCTCTATGACATGTATGTGCAAGCATCAGTGCACCAGAGGCCAGCGGAGCGTTTTGGCTTGGAAGTCTTTCACAACAGTTCAAATGACCCACAAGCGATTCCTATGGATCTTCCGGTCGGACCCGACTACGTCATTGGTCCTGGCGACGGCCTGGAGATCGATCTCTGGGGAGGTGTTTCCCAGCGGATGTTTCGCCTCGTCGATAGTGAGGGACGAGTGTCGCTGCCCGAAGCCGGGCCGCTTCTCGTGAGTGGCCGCAGTCTGGGGGAGACGCAACAGGCAGTGCAACAGGTGCTGAGAACCCAGTATCGGAACGTCTCAGCAGACGTATCCCTTTCGCGACTAAGAACGGTTCGTGTGTATGTGGTGGGGGACGTTGCGCAGCCCGGCGCATACGACATCAGCTCGCTCTCGACTCCGCTAAACGCATTGTTTGCCGCAGGCGGCGTAACGCCAAGCGGCTCGCTACGCGCACTCAAACACTATCGTGGCAAACAGCTCGTGGAAGACGTGGACGCTTACGATTTGCTCTTACATGGAGTGCGGTCCGATTTGCGCCGGCTGGAGAATGGCGACACCCTGCTCATACCTGCCTTGGGACCACAGGTGACCGTGGAGGGAATGGTGCGGCGACCCGCTATCTATGAGCTGCACGGCGAGAGTTCACTCGCGGACGTGCTCGAACTGGCGGGTGGAGTCCTGCCAACGGCGACGCTACGGCACATCGAGGTCCAACGCATCGAAACGCACGAGAAGCGCACCATGCTTGCCCTCGATCTCTCGCAAACCGAGGGCGCTGATTCAGCCGAGAGACAGCTCCAGGCATTCAAGATCAACGACGGCGACGAAGTGCACATCTTTCCGATAGCGCCATACAACGAAGAAGCAATCTACATTGAGGGACACGTACTGCGGCCCGGGCGATATTCCTACAAACAAGGGATGAGCCTGACTGACCTCATTGGTTCATACAAAGATCTATTGCCGGAACCAGCGCCGCACTATGCGGAGATCGTCAGGTTAAATCCGCCAGACTTTCATCCCAGCGTCGAAAGTTTCGATCTAACTGCGGCTCTGGCGAATCCAGCCTCAGCGCCAAAGTTGCAGCCGCTTGACACTGTTCGCGTATTCAGCCGCTACGATTTTGAGCCTGCGCCGGAAGTTTGGGTTGGCGGGGAGGTTCGGGAGCCTGGGAAGTACCGCACTTCGGGTCAAGCGCACCTGAGAGACGTAGTTTATCAGGCAGGCGGGGTCACACAGGATGCTTCGCTCGACTCTGCTCAGCTTTTCCGCACGCAGCCCGACGGCAGCATGAAAATCCTGAGTGTCGATCTCCGCGAAGCCCTCGCGGGGAATCCAGTGGACAACGAAGTGGCCAAGCCGGGACGATATCCACTTACAACGAACATGCGCGTCGACGATTTAGTTCGCGTAGCCGGTGGATTGAAGAGAAGCGCCTATACGGATAGTGCGGACCTTGCGCGCTTCGACACGAATGGTTCCGGAAAGGGTCCAGGCGACCGATTGGAGGTAAACCTCGCGGCAGTAATGAGCGGAGATGCCACAAACGGTGTTCTCCTCCGCGACGGGGACATTCTGACGATTCGCCAGCTTCCTCGCTGGAACGACATTGGAGCATCTATCACGGTGCGGGGGGAGGTTTTGCACCCGGGTACGTACGGCATCGGGCCCGGCGAGCGGCTGAGTTCCGTTTTGTCGCGAAGCGGGGGGTTCGGTCCAGAAGCGTATCCCTATGGCGCCGTCTTGGTTCGAAACGAAGTCCGCCAGCTCGAGATGAAGTCGCACATTGAGCTCGTGCGGCGGGTGAAGGCCGAGCAAACCTACTTGAAGTCCTTGCCTGAATCGGACTCCGACCAGAAAAACGCCAAAATGACAGCAATCGCGCAGACGCAGTCGACGCTCGACCAGCTTGAGGCTACTGCGCCGATTGGCCGCATCGTGATTCACATCCGTCCAGATATGCGCGCATGGCGAAACACGGCAGCGGACATTCCCGTGCGCGACGGCGACGTACTCGTCATTCCCAAGACCGCAAACTACGTGACCGTGACCGGCCAAGTGTTTAACCCCACTGCGGTCGCGTACGCTCCTGGACGGAGCGCCAAGTGGTATCTCAGCCAAGCCGGTGGATTGACACAACTGGCGAACAAGAAGGCGGTTTTCGTCGTGCGAGGCGATGGGTCGGTGCTCGGAGCAAAGAATAACTCGGACTCGTGGTGGTCAGGTGAACCCTTGAACGAGACTTTGAGGCCTGGTGATGCGATTGTTGTGCCGGAGCTCGCGCCCAAGATCGGTGGACGCAATTGGGCGACGATCCTGCAGGCGGCGCAGATCGCGTCATCTGCAGCGTTGACGGCAGCCTATATCAAGCCGTAACAAAGGACCCCTTAAGTGGGAATAGGGGCGTTTTAATGGGAATGTGGATGCTACTGGCCGGGCGTCCTGGGCGGCACAGGTTGCTGCGGCCAACGGCAGGCGGGGACAGATGCAAAAGAAAACGCCACGCCGCGATCCCGCGATTCTCTAGAAAACCAGGGAGCAGCTAAGACCCCGCGGACATCCGGCAGTCTTGGCTTATACTTTCACTGCAGACCGATCTAGGCGCTTCCCCAAGCAGGATTGAACCGTCTCAATTATGAGCGGTAACTAAAATCCAGGGGATGCAACCTAATCGCCGGATTGGAAGTCCAACATCCCAGATAAAGTGTTGGTCTCCGGATTCCTTCGGAGTATCGTCGAGGCGATATGGACCAGGCCACTCTTTTCCGCGGTAAGCCCGGCAAGATCATGCTGGCTGGCGCCGCCTTTCTGCTTCTCGTAGCGATCCCGTATCTTTTCGCGCACTTCCGGCAGGGCCAGCGGCCTAACACTCGAGGTGAGTCCACCGTAAGAGTGGAACGGAAGGGTTTCGCGCAGGTAATCCGCCTGAATGGAACAACGCAGGCGTCGCGTTCCTTCGTGGTCCTGGCCCCCAGGCTCGAAGGAGCTCAGGTCGGCTCCATGGTCATCACCAAGCTGATTCCCGCCGGCACGCATGTGAAAAAAGATGCCATCCTGGTCGAATTTGATCCCCAGGCGCAGACAAAAGACTATCTGGATAAGAAAAGCACCTACGAAAACCTTGTCGGGCAGGTCGCCCAGAAACAGGCGGAGCAAGACATCGCGCGAGCCAAAGACGATACGGCGATGAAACAAGCCGAAGACGAACTCAAGCGCGCCGAACTCGAGCTTCAGCGGAATGAAGTTGTTTCCCGCATCGACGCCGAGAAAAATCAGGAAGCTCTCGACGAAGCCCAAGCAAGTCTCAAGCAGCTTAAACAGACCTATGAACTTAAACGCGCCGCGTCCGCGTCAACCATTCGAATTCAGGAAATTCAGCGCGACCGCGCGCTGGAGGCCATGCGTTACGCGCAGGGAAACGCCGCAAGAATGGTCGTTCACTCTCCCATGGAAGGAGTGGTTGTCCACAACACCATCTGGCTCGGCGGCCGAATGGGAACGGTGCAGCAGGGCGATCAGGTTCGGCCGGGCGTGCCTTTTCTCCAGGTGGTAGACCCATCCCAAATGGAGGTTCGCGTCGAGCTGAACCAGGTGGATCTTCTGAAAGTACATCCCGGCCAGCGCGCCGAGATGCACCTGGATGCTTATCCGGGAATGACTCTGCCCGCAGTTCTCGAAGAACTCTCGCCCCTCGGTCACCCGGGACAATTCGCGGAAGCCGTCAGGTCATTCGGCGCGCGCTTTTCCGTTCAAGGAACCGACCCGAGACTCTTGCCCGACCTTTCCGCGGCCCTAGATGTCGATCTCGGCTCCCAAAAAAGCGTACTGGTGATTCCTTGGCAGAGTATTGGAGTCGAAGCCGATCACGCTTTCGTTTGGCTGAAAACTACCGCAAGCTTTGAGAAGCGCACCGTGCAAATGGGTCCTCGAAATGATATGGAAGCCGTGGTGGCTTCTGGACTTTCCGAGGGGGACACTATCAGGCGGGCCGCTATCGAGGAAGA
>QHYZ01000057.1 GCA_003225295.1 Acidobacteriota bacterium
TGCTTTCAGGTCGGCAGGATCACCCGAACTTAGAAGCTTTGTGAAGAAACCATCGCCCCGGTCAAGTCGCTTGCGGGTGTTTTCGCGCTGTTCCTCGAGGTTTGCAATATCCGTGCGAATCGTCTGCACTGCTTCCAAGAGCGCGGTATGGGTCTGGATAGCCTCTGTGTGCCCTGGATCATGACCGGGCGTAATTCCGGCTTCGCGGAGGAATTCCTGGAAAAGCGTGTCCATGGCCTCAAAGCGGTCGGGATCACGAGCATAATTGCCCAAGAGGATGTAATGTTCCAGAAAGAAAACATCGTCCTTCCCGCCGTCGAGGAAAATCAGACGATTCTTACAAAGCTCATAATAAGAAGCGAATTCTTCGCCAAACAGCGCGCGACGGGCTTTTGCGATGACGTTGTCTTCCACGTCGACAACAATCTGCGCCACTTGCTGGCCCACCCGCCTGATGACCCCCCTCCGCGCGGACTGCAGCTCCGACAACCGTGCTTTGATGACATGCGCCTGCTGGCTGCGCTCGAAATGTTCGCCCCTCTTGCGTATCCATTCCTTGCCTTCGAGGACCAGGATGGCAAATTGATTGCCTATTTCGAAGGTCAGAAATTTCAGCAGGCCCAGCCGGAAAAGCAGGTCAATCTCAATGTTTTTGTGATACTTGGCCTGCGTCAGAGAACTTTGCAGCAGCTCGGAGAGCAGCTTGCGGAAGCCCCCACCATCCGGTCCGCGTGAGGTGCGAAGTTCGATCCCCGGAAGATAGGTGCTGCTGGTGTTCTGGCGAATAACGTCGAAAAGATAATCGCGAGCGGCCTGGACAAACTTGGGACTCAAGAATACATCGTGGTGGATGTTATCCACACCGATCGCCAGCGATGCCATGGGGATGGTGACGTTATAGCTCGTGAGTTCGGTGCAAGCCTCTTCGGTGGCGATAAGAGTTAGAAGTTCGTTAGACATCTATTTAGCTAAACTTAGCTATTTTCACGTTAGCAGCCGCAAGGGAGCCGGGCAAGAAATCCGGATGGGTCCGTCACCAGAGAGTAAGGGCAGGCTCGCGGGCCCCAGATTTCCGGGGGCTTACAGGACAGTGATACGGCGGACGTCGCCTCCCAGGTGCTCAAGATGCACTCGGATCTCCGGCCAGGGAGACCGTAAGGGGAAGCGCTCTGACCACTCCAGAATCGCTACAGAGGAAGTTGTGAACATGTCCTCCATTCCCAAAGTCTCAAAATCGTGAAGACTCTCAATGCGGTATAAATCGGCGTGATAGACCTCGGCAGGCCTGCCATACACGTGAACGAGGGTGAAGGTTGGGCTGGTGACGTCGTCTTCGTTGGCGACGCCGAGTCCGGAAACGATGCCTTTGGTCAACGTTGTTTTTCCAGTCCCCAGGTCGCCGGTGAGAAGCACCAACACGGGAGCCTTGAGGCGCTTTGAGAATTCCCTGCCCCAGCGGATGGTTTCCTCAGCGGTATGGGTGATAATTTCCTCAGACACTCGACCGTAATTCCTCCAGGAGTTTCAGCCGGGCGCGGGGCACAGCGTCCGCAACTTCACCGGCCAGGAGACCGGATAGATCCGTTCCATGGGAGGCCAACTCCGCGGCCAGACCGTGAAGGTAGACGCCGAGGCTCAGCACTCGCGCCCCGTCGTTCGCGCCAAATTGCGCAAGGAGCGCCGCGAGGATCCCCGTCAGGACATCCCCCGTGCCGCCTTTCGCCAAGCCAGCGTTGCCAGCCGTGCTGACGAAGACTTGTCCGTCCGGCGAAGCCACGATCGAGTGGTGACCCTTGAGAACAAAGTGTGCGTTCCAGCGTCGTGCGGCATCAAGCGCCATTGCGAGGCGGTCGGCCTGAATGGTCTGGGTTGAGATTCCGAGAAGCCGACCCATTTCACCGGGGTGGGGCGTAAGAGCGAGAAAACTCGACTGGCGGTCGCGAAAAAGATCACCACTGCCGGCAAAAGCGTTCAAACCATCTGCGTCTAAAATCGTGGGCAGGGGTGTGTCGCGAACGACAGTGCGAATGAATTTCTGCGTTTCGGTGTGGGTGCCGAGACCCGGACCGATGCCAAGAACGGTCTTGCCTTTCAAGATTTCTTCGAAACTATTTCCCTCGAGGCTGCTGAAGGCAACGGTGCCTTCATCAGTCGACTCCAGACTCTCCGACATGTATTCCGGCTGGCCTCCGGCAACGTGGGGCAGCACAATGTCGGGTGTAGCTATGGTGACCAGACCGGCGCCAGTCCGCAACGCGCCACGGCCTGACAGAATCGCGGCGCCGCTCTTCCCTAACGAACCAGCGACGAGGAGGACATGCCCGAAATTTCCTTTGTGCGCTCTGACCGCGCGAACCAGCGGCAACTGCGCAAATTCATCCGGCCCAGCCCAGCGAAGCTTTCCCTGGCCAATTTCTTCTATCAGGTCGAAAGGCGAGCCAATGGCGCAAACGTCCAAAGCACCTACAGCATCGGCATCTCGAGAAAGGAGCTGGCTGACTTTGGGAGCGGTGAACGTGACAGTGCGATGTGCGCGGAGAACCGGACCTTCGGCATGCTGCCCGTCTGAGGGTAGCCCCGAAGGTGTATCCACTGCGAGAATCAATGTTGGACTTGCCGCAGTCGCATGAGCTGACAAACGATTGATGTCTTCGATGGCTTGCGCAATCAATCCAGTTGCCGCGCCGCGGAGCCCCGTGCCCAAGAGGGCGTCAACGATGACCTCCGAGTCAGCAACTCCAGGCCAAACGCGCTCCCAAACAGTTTCATCCTCGATGGTCAGGATTGTATTTCCCGCTTCGAGATAACGGGCAAGGTTCGCACCCGCGTCGCCGCGCATCTCCTGCAGAGCACCAAAGAGGCACACGCGCAGGCCAATCCCCGCGGCTCTTAGGTGCCGGGCGGCGACTAAGCCGTCACCGCCATTATTTCCCTTGCCGCAGAGAACGGTGACACGCCGCGGCACTGCGGGAGAAAAGTCACGCAGTATCGCATCCGCGACGTTTTTACCGGCAGCCTCCATCATCTGCAGGCTGGGAATACCGTAGCGCTCGGTTGTGAGGCGGTCCACCTCGCGCATTTCGGTAGCCGTGAGAGCTTTCATAGGAGGTTTACGGCACGATCAAAGCATCCAGCCGCCGCTGACATTGACAACCTGGCCGGTAACATATTCGGCCTCTTCGGAGGCGAAAAAGGCTACCGTCGCAGCAACATCTTCGACCGTCGGGGGACGCCCGATCGGAAAACGCGCGTCGTGAATCTTGCGAGCCTCTTCCAGTGTCAGCTCATTCTCATCGATGCTGGAAGGGTTCACAACGTTCACCGTGATTCCGTTCTTGGCTTCCTCAAGTGCCAAAGAACGAGACAGCGCCACAACCGCGGCCTTGGCAGCGGCATACGCCGATATTTTCGCCTGCCCGAATGCCCGTTCCGCGCCGACGGCGCCCAAATTGATGATTCGGCCCCAGCGCGCCTTCCGCATATGCGGCAGCGCGGCGCGGCACATATACAAGACCGTGAGCAGGTTCGAAGTGAAGATGCCTTCCCAGTCCTGCAGCGACGATTCAGCCAGCGTTCCCCAACGAAAATCTCCCACATTGTTGACGATGACATCGATTCGCCCGAACCGATCGACCACCGTTTTGATCAGCTGGTCGCAACGCCCAGCATCGGTGATGTCCGTCTCGACGGCCACGCAATCCGCCCCATGTGCCTGCAACTGACGCAGCGCCTGCTGTGCGGCAACTTTATTGGAGCGATAGGCGATGGCCATTCGCGCTCCATCCTGCGCCAGCCGCAGAGCAAGCCCGCGGCCAATGCCTCTGCTCCCGCCAGTTACCAGTGCCACTCGATTGCGAAGCGACATTCCTCTCCCCGGCAAATCTCTCGGAAGGATTTTCAGTATAGCCTAGCCGCAACGGAGGTACTACCGAAGCCGCGCAACGATCACGGTCATGTCATCGGCCTGTTCGGGAGTACCGGCCCACTCCTCCGCCGCAGCCATCAGTGACTCCGCAACCATGAGCGGTGCGGCCCCCTGCAAGCGGACTGCGGCTTCCTGCAACCGGCGAATTCCAAATTCTTCGCCATAGACGTTCTCCGGCTCGATCAGGCCGTCACTATATCCGATCAGCAGCGCGTCGGGCCGTACCTCTAGCGATCCTTCCTCATAGACGTAATCTTCCATGACCCCCAGCACCATGCCACCTTTATCCAATTGTTCCGAATTGCCATTGCAGATCAGAAAAGCGGGCAGGTGCCCGGCATTCGTATAGCGCAGCGTTCGCGTGGCGCTGTCGTAGATCGCGATGAAGAAGGTCGCGAACCGGTCGTCGCCAGTGTTGCGCACCAGATGCTTGTTCAGGCGTGATACCAGTTCGGCCATGTTCAAGCGCTCGCTGCCTTCTGAAAGCATCTGGCTACGCAGCGCCGCCTGCAGACTGGCCATCAGCAGGGCCGCCGAAATTCCCTTTCCCGAGATATCCGCAATGGCAACAGCAATATGCGTCGGGCTGAGTTGAATGAAGTCATAGTAGTCGCCGCTGACGGAACGCGCGGCCTTGCAAATGGCCTCAATCTCGACTCCCGGCACTGATGGCAAGGTGCTCGGGAAAAGCTGGTTTTGCACCTCTCGAGCGATGGAAATTTCATTCTCCAACCGCTGGCGTTTATTCTGTTCTTCGATGAGTGTGCTGATGGAACCCGTCATTTGGTTAAACGATTCGGCCAGCTCACCGAGCTGATCGCGGTGCTCGATCTGCACGCGATGAGAGAAGTCCATGGCCTGCACATACTGGGTGCCACGGTATAGATCGGCGACGGCCCTGGTAATCCGCCGTGTAAGCACAATCCCGGTGGCCAGCGCGGCGGCTTCAATTAACAGGAAAACGATTCCCACGAGAATGAGGAGGACAAGATAGGAATCGCGCAGTTCTCCGAGGGAAGTAAAAATCCTGGCATTCAGGCGGGATGGCCGCGCGTTGAATACCGCCAGCACTGGTTGGTGCAACTCCACCTTGCCATCATGCGCCACGAAGACGGAGTCAAGGCTGGACACCACGCTTACAGCAGGGTCGATCCAGAACATGGCGTCTTGGAGTACACGGTTGCGCGCGACGATAGGCTTCGCCACCTTGTATTGTTCCTCGCCAGACGGATAGATGACCGCTTGCGGGGCACCGCCCGTATAGCGCTCCATAAGATTCAACTGAATGGCGCCGAGGTCCGGCGCGACAGTGTTTAAGAAGTCCGGCGTCACCGGCACTCGGAGCATCACAATGCGCTCTCCCTTGCTCCCCGGGATGGCCCGGAGACTTGTCAGGGATAGCGAATCTCCCTGCTGCAACAGGCCGGCATACGACGTCTTGTTGGAGGGAGTTATCTTTCTCAACAAAGTGGTATCGTCCGCGAAGCTGATGCTCAATCCGAGGAGCTCACGATCGTGAATCGCGTGGGATTGGGCCGCCAGGATACGCTCCGACTCGTCTTGCGTGACACCTCGCGGAAGCGTTCCGTCTGCGATGGCAATGTGTTCCGAGATATCCGCAATCATATCGACGCGGTTCTGGATATCTTCATGCAAAATATAGGCGCCGAGCTGCGAATAGAGTATGCGTCCAGCAAGAAGAACGAGGGTGACAATCAGCAAAATCGGAACGACAGCGATAAACAGATACGCAACGATCAGGCGGTTGCGCAGACTCCACAGCAGCCTGTTTCTCCACCAGCCGATCAGCCGGAACAAAAGATAAGCGCCAGCAAGAACCGCGAGATATTTCAAGAAGCTGAAAAGGCCGCCGCCCAACCCGAAGATGGCGGTTAGCAATCCCACGGCGGCAATTGCGGTCGAAGCCAAATCGGGCCAGGAGAGTCGGTCCCAAACTTCTTTTAGGCTGGATCGGAAGGATGTCATCGTGCCGTCAACGGAAACAAATACTCTACCTGAATCGGCCTAAGGAAAGCAGCGTTTGACCCCCATGGTCCCCCATGGTGAGCGCAAGCCCCGGCGTTCAGGGCCCGGTAAGCGATTGGTTTCTCTTCGGCATGGTGTATATTCTTCGCGTCGAAAAGACCTACGGGCGGATAGCCCGAAAGTTAAGCCTCCTCGTTGTCCTCCGCTGAAGTAAGGCGGCTGTGGGAGGAACCCACCGAAGAGATTCCCGCAAAACCCACGGGGACTCTGCTAGGAATCCGTGCCATGCATGGCGGGGAGGATGCCAAAGACGGAAGACAGGCCGAGCGCCACTCCAGCCCGGCCTGCTGCAAGGAAGTCCTACTGCGGTGGCCCGTTGCTGACGCGGCTGTGGTAACGGCTGTAAGTGAAATAAATCACCAATCCAATCACCAGCCAGACGATCAAGCGAGCCCAATTTATCCAGCCGAGTTTGTACATCATGTACCCGTTGAACAGGATGCCGAGAATCGGGACGACCGGAACCCAGGGGGTACGGAACGGCCGCGCCTGACCGGGATTCGTGCTGCGCAGGATCATGACCGCGATACAAACAATGACGAACGCCAGTAGCGTGCCAATGTTCACCATCTTGCCGATATCGTCGATCGGCGTCACGCTGCCAACGATGGCGGCAAGCAATCCCACGAGCATGGTGTTCTTGTAAGGAGTGCGGAACTTGGGATGCACCGCGGCAAAGAACTTCTTTGGCAATAACCCATCATTCGCCATGGCGTAGAGAACGCGCGTCTGCCCGAGCAGCATGACCAGCATTACGCTCGTAAGTCCCGCCAATGCACCGAGGGTGATGACATGGGACGCCGTCGAAAGCCCGCGGTCCAGGAAAGCCCGGGCGATGGGCGCTTCGATGTTGACGTCCTGCCAGTGAACCATTCCCGTCAGCACACCCGCTACCGCGATGTAGAGAAATGTACAAATCAACAGCGACACGATAATGCCGATGGGTAAATCGCGTTGCGGGTTCTTGGCTTCCTGAGCAGTTGTCGAAACGGCGTCAAAGCCTATATAGGCAAAAAAGATGTAGGCGGCGCCTGCTCCAACCCCTGAGAAGCCCATCGGCGCAAACGTGGACCAGTCGTGACCCCAATTCGCAAAGTTAACGTAATGGATGCCCAGGCCGATAACGAACAGGACCACAGCCACCTTGATCGTCACTATCGCCGCATTGAATCTCGCACTCTCCTTGATGCCGATCACCAGAATCGCGGTGATGACCAGTGCGATCAAAAAGGCAGGCAGGTTAAAGCCGATCTCCACTCCAAAAATCGTTGGTGCATTGAGCAGCCCGTGGGCCTGCTGAACCAATTCCGGCGTCTGCGCTTTGATGATGGCATCGACCTTATCGAGAAAAGCCTGCGTGCCTGGCTGCAAAGTGGCATCCGCCGCCTGTGCCATCTGGCGCGCGACGATCTTCGTAGCCGTATTCAGCCCCGTCCAATGGTCATAGGCCAGCCACAACGGCATTTTGATCTTGAAAATATTGAGCAGCTCGATGAAGTGGTTGGACCAGCCCGAGGAAACCGTGCTCGCGCCCATGGCGTATTCCAGCGTGAGATCCCAGCCGATGATCCAGGCGAACAGTTCACCCAGGGTAGCGTAGGCATAGGTGTAAGCGCTGCCCGCTAGCGGGATCATCGCGGCAAACTCGGCGTAGCAGAGCCCCGCAAACGCACACCCTAGCCCGGAGAGCACAAAGGAGAGCATCAAGCCGGGCCCCGCATAGTGTGCACCCAGACCGGAAAGCACAAAGATACCCGCGCCGATGATCGCGCCGACACCCAATGCCGTCAATTGAAAGGGGCCGAGCGTGCGCTTCAGACTGTGCCCGCCTTCCTCCCGCGTTTCCGCGAGCAACATGCTCATCGGTTTTCTTGCAAACAAGGGGTTGCCCATGCAACTCCTCCTTTGGGGGATTTTCCCCGGTTATCCCTTTTCCCGGTTGCGTCCAATTTGGCTTTAAGTATTGTAGGGGGCAGCGTGCTGCGCCCCTACAAGAAAATTAGGTTATTCCCTGTTTGCGACTGGTTTGGCCCGCCGTGACCACACGAGGTAAACCGGCACGCCCAAAAGCACGATCACCAAACCCGGCCAGGCGGTCTGCGTCCTATACAGCAGCAGCACAAACATGATGGCCAGCGCCGCAACGATGTACAACGAGGGGACAAACGGATAGCCGAACGCACGATAAGGACGTTCTGCGGTAGGTCGCTTCGCGCGCAGGACAAAGATACCCGCAATCGTGAGCACATAGAAGATCAAGACGGAAAAAACTACGTAGTCGAGCAGGTCACTGTAAAGATTGCCATAGGTGACCGCGCCAGCCGCGTCCACGTGCCGTGTGCGCAGCAATATCAATACGGCGATCCAGATCCCCTGATACACCAAGGCGGTGCCAGGAACACCCCTGCTATTCAGCGTGCCGGTGGATCTAAAGAAAAGTCCGTCCTTGGCCATGGCATAGGACACCCGCGCGCCGGCCAGAATCAACCCGTTATTGCAGCCAAACGTTGAAATAATAATCGCCACGGCCATAATCATCGCGCCGGTGGGACCGAAGATAGCGTTCAAGGCCGCGCTGGCCACGCGATCGTCGGGAGCGGTCTGAATTTGCACCAGCGGAAGGGTGCACAGGTACGCCAGATTCGCTAGGCAATACAGCGTGATTACGATAATGGTCCCGAAAGCCATGGAAAGTGCCACGTCGCGTTTCGGGTTCTTCACTTCTGCGGCCGTGAAGCCGATATTGTTCCAGGCGTCTGCGGAAAAAAGCGAACCGACTTGCGCCACTCCGTAAGCTACCAGCAACCCAAACGCACCGCCCGCCGCAGTGATGGTGGGCACAAAGCTTCTCAGGAAATTCGCACCTGGCTCGATGGGCTGTGCGTTGCGAATCGACCACAAGTGGTTGAAATTTTCGGTAATGGCCCCGGCATTTCTCCCCACGAAAATACCCAAGAAAATCAATCCCAGAACGGACAGTGTCTTTGCGCTGGTGAAGATGTTTTGGATCAGCTTCCCGAGCCGCACGCCCAGCGTATTGATGAACGTCAGGAACACGATCATCAGCACACCGACCAACTGCTGGACCGAAAGGCTGATGGCGTACTTCGAACCGAGTGCAATGGGGTGGACGATCCATACGTTCGGAGAAATCGACGGTACCAAAACACCGACGTAGCGCGCGAAACCAACAGCCACGGCTGCAATCGTTCCCGTCTGAATCACCAGGAAGAGTGTCCAGCCGTACAGAAATCCCCAAAGCGGCGAATACGCTTCACGCAAATAGACGTATTGACCGCCCGCATGCGGGAACAGGGCTGCTAGCTCTCCATAAGAAAGCGCGGCAGAAATCGTCAAGAGCCCGGTGAGAATCCAGGTGAGAAGCAAACCGCCGGCGGAACCCGTTTGCCGTGAAATATCCGCAGCCACAATGAAGATGCCCGATCCGATCATTGAGCCCACGACAATCATGGTGCCATCAAACAATCCAATGGCCCGCACAAAGCCGGCCTCCTTCTTGGCATTGCTTTGTGGCATGGCGTGCGTAGTGTCGGCCATTGAGGGTCCCCTCAAACGTCCGCCGCATGGTTCACGGCTTCCAGAAGTTCGATATATTGCCGGGCCCGGCGCCTGGGATCAGGCGCGAGGAGGATATCGCCCGCAACCGCAACGGAATCGGCGCCTGCCTGAATGACTTGTGCGGCGCATTCCAACTTAATCCCCCCGATGGCCACAATCGGCTTGTCCGTCAGCGGCCGCATCCGGCGAATCAATTCGATGCCCACCACTGGATCTGGGCTGGCCTTCGTGGACGTGGAAAACACTGGCCCTACGGCGACGGCGTCAGCGGACGTGGCGGCGGCTTCCCTGAACTGCTCCAAGTTGTGCGTCGAAACACCCAATAGCTTGCCCGCCCCGATCACCGAGCGCGCTGCTTCTGCTCGCAAGTCTTCTTGTCCCACGTGAACGCCACTGGCCTCCGCGGCCGACGCGACATCCGCGCGGTCATTCACTATAAAGATAATATCTTGGGGAACCAACAAAGAAGAAAGACGCTTCGAGCATTCGAACAATTCACGCGCTGACGCCCGTTTGTTCCGGTATTGGAGCAAACGGACACCGGCATTGACAAGTTTCTCAGCGAAGTCTGTTTCGGGAACGGTAATCAATGCTGCGTCTAATATCACATACAGCCGCGGTAGAACAAGGCGCTTCACGCTCATTTTCCGTTCGTTCCGAGCAATCTTTCGATGAAGTGGGTATCGATCTTCCCCGCAACAAAGTCCGCATCAGCCAGAATTCTGCGGTGCAGCGGGATCGAGGTCTTGATGCCTTCGATGACGAACATCTCGAGCGCCCGCTTCATCCGGCCGATAGCTTCGGTGCGGTCGCGTCCCTTGACGATCAGCTTTGCTATCATCGAATCGTAGTACGGAGGAATGACGGCGTCGGCATAAGCAGCGGAATCCACGCGCACTCCCGTGCCCCCGGGTGCCTGGAAGGTCGTAATGCGACCCGCGGACGGCACAAAGGTCACCGGATCCTCGGCATTAATCCGGCATTCAATGGCATGCCCGGAGTGGTGAATCTCCCCCGTGGCATCCTCCATTCGTTCCCCGGCGGCAATCCGGATTTGCGCCTTGATCAAGTCCACTCCGGTGACGAGCTCGGTCACGGGATGCTCGACCTGAATGCGCGTATTCATCTCAATGAAGTACATCGCGCCGTCTTCATCCATCAGGAACTCGACGGTCCCCGCGTTGGTGTAGCCGATTTTCTCTAAGGCCTTCACCACCTTTGCACCAAGATCCTTCCGCCGCTTGGCATCCAGTACCGGCGAAGGCGATTCCTCCACTAATTTCTGGTGCCGCCGCTGCACACTGCATTCGCGTTCGCCCAGATGGATCACTTTTCCATGCTGGTCGCCCAGCACTTGAAACTCGATGTGCCGAGGATGCTCCAGGAATTTTTCAGCGTATACGTCGGGTGTGCCAAAGGCTTGCTGCGCCTCGCTACGGGCCGTTTGGTAGGCAGCGAGAAGCTCATCCTGCTTGCGGACCACACGCATGCCGCGACCACCTCCGCCCGCAGAGGCTTTGAGAATCAGCGGATACCCGATGTGCGCAGCCTCCTTCGCGAGTTGCTCCTCCCCTTCAACGACGCCCTCGCTTCCCGGGATGGTGGGCAGACCGGCGGTTTTCACTTCCCGCCGCGCGCGGTCCTTTTCACCCATCATTTCGATGATTTCCGGTCGCGGGCCGATGAAGGCGATTTCCGATGCTTCGCAGACCTTGGCGAAGTTGGCATTTTCTGAGAGGAACCCGTAACCGGGATGAATCGCATCTACGTTGGTGATTTCGGCGGCGCTGATCACCTGGGGGATGTTCAGATAACTCTCGCTGCTGCGGGGCGGCCCGATACAAACCGCCTCATCCGCAAACCGCACATGGAGTGAGTTACGGTCCGCTTCGGAATACACCGCAACTGTGGATATCCCCAATTCCTTGCAGGCGCAGATGACCCGCAGGGCGATCTCCCCGCGATTGGCAACTAGGATTTTCTGGAACATGGTCTGGCGTGCCGGCTACTTCTTCCGGCTCGGACGGATGCCAAAGAGAGGCTGCCCGTATTCGACCGGCTGTCCGTTTTCCACGAAGATCCGGACGACTTCGCCAGATACGTCTGATTCGATCTCGTTCATCAGCTTCATCGCTTCCACGATGCAAAGAATCTTTCCCGTCTCCACGTACGTACCTATTTTCACAAAAGCCTCCGTCCCGGGGCTGGGAGACTCATAAAACGTCCCGACGATAGGGGACTTGACCAAGTGCACATCTTCGGTGGTGCGCCCCTCAGCAGGAGCCGGAGCGCCGCTGGAGGTAGTCTGGGGAACTTCGACCGAACCGGGAACGATAATCTCTGGCGCGGTCACTACCCGTGGAGCCTCAACCACCACACCGGCCGAGGGCTTGCGCAGCCGGATCCGCAGATCACCTCTCGAGTATTCAAACTCTTCCAGATGGTGTTCCGTCATGAACTGGAGGAGCTGCTCGATCTGCTGAATTTCCGGGTTGGCCAACGACAGACTGGACTTGCTGGACTTTTTGCGTTTCATGCCTACTCTAGATCTCGATGAGATCCCGCGGTGCGCGGGTCAGTACTTCTGTTCGGTCGGCGTGAACGGCAACATCATCTTCAATGCGAATCCCCCCGATACCTTCCGAATACACGCCAGGTTCAATTGTGATTACGTTTCCAGGCTCCAGGGGCCTCTTCTGCCCCCGCGCCACCCTGGGATCCTCGTGCACTTCCAGCCCGAGTCCATGGCCCGTGCTGTGAACAAAAAGATGGTCGAAGTGGTACCCCGTCAGGACTTGCCTC
Source organism: Acidobacteriota bacterium (assembly GCA_003225295.1). Taxonomy (GTDB): domain Bacteria; phylum Acidobacteriota; class Terriglobia; order Acidiferrales; family UBA7541; genus Acidiferrum. Next base: position 12,353 of record QHYZ01000057.1, read on the forward strand.
GCTGCCCTATCGACATCCCCGCAGGCCGCGCCATTCTTGGCCGCCGCGATCGCCGCCGCCTGGGCCTCCAAAACCGCCTGGTACCAGCTCCGGATGCGCTTTGGGGCCCGCCCCAGGTACACCGTGCGGGTAATGTCGCTGCAATAGTGGCCGAGTATAGCACCCAGGTCCAGCACGACCAACTCATTTTTCCTCAGTCGTTTGGCCGTGGGGCGCGCGTGCGGCAGGGCGGCTCGTTCTCCAAATGCAACAATCGTTTCAAAGGCCGGTCCCGACGCGCCTTTTTTTCGCATCTGATATTCGATCTCTGCTCCCACCTCAAATTCCCGAATTCCTGGTTTCAGCAAACCAATCGCCTGTTCGACCACCTCACCCGCCAGGATGGCCGCCCGTCGCATTTGCGCCAGCTCTCCTCGATCCTTACGCATTCGGAGGCTCTCCACCTTGCCCGCCGCCGGGATCCAGCGCACCCGGGTACCAGCCTCTTTCTCGAGACTCTGCAACTGCCCCACGGTAACCTGGGAGGGGTCGAATCCCACGCGCCTGGAGTGTGAAACCTTCAAGAACTGGCCGACGGATTCAAACAGGGCGCCTTTCTGCTCGTGAATGCGGACTCCACTCGTCTCGACACGGCCCTGCGCTATAAACCGGCCATCGGTAACGAGGGTAGAACCTTTCCGTGACACCACCAGGGCCCCGGACTCCCCGCTGAAGCCGGTCAAGTAATACCAGTTGGTCGGTTTGGTTATCAACAGCGCATCGATTTTCGCAGCAGGAAGGCTGGAGATCAGGCTGCGGAGGCGTTCGAATGGTGTCTTCATAAATGGAACGAGGAGACGATAGTCTCCTCGTTTCAGCCCTTAGTTGGAGAGAGTATTTCCCGAATTACCCCGGGATAATCCGCGGAGTCAGGAAGAACATCAGTTCCTGCGACGTGGTCGTAACGCTGGTCCGCTTGAACAAGTGCCCGATCAGGGGCAGGCTGCCCACCAGCGGAACCTGTTGGATGTCGGTGCGCTGCGAGGAGATGATGATGCCGCCGATTACCACGGTACCGCCATCGGCCACCGTCACCTTGGTTTCCGCCGACTCGGTATTTAGAGCCGGGATTCCCGACACGCGGGGGATACCGGTGTCGATCTGCGTGTTTTCAACAAGCACGTCCATGAACACCGTGCCTTCGGCGGTAATTTGCGGAGTAACTTCCAGCTTGAGCACGGCATCGATGAACTGCACCGAAATGGTGTTGTTGATGGTCGTCTGAATCGGAATCTTAGTGCCCTGCTTGACCGTCGCTTTCTCGTTGTTCTGCGTGGTGATCTTGGGTTTCGAAAGGAGCTTGCCGACGCCTTTGGCTTCCGCGGCGGTGATGAAGAAGTCGACCGCAAAGTTAGGCGAGCGGTGGCCAAGGAACAGTCCGCTCGTCGGGGCACCGGCTGCAAGGTTGGTGTTCAGCGGCAGGCTGGTGGTTCCCACGGAGGTAAGAAATGGAGGCGGAGTACTTGTGACACTGCTGGTACCGACCGACGAATCTCCACCCATAATTGACCGTCCGCTCGTGGTTTGTCCCGCAAAGCCCAACTGCGTGCCGATATCCAAGGCGAAAGAACGCGACGCGGAAACCACGCGCGCTTCGATTTCCACCTGCTGCGACTTGCGGTCCAGCTGGCGGATCAGGTTATCAAGGACTGGAATGACCGAAGGAATGTCACGGATGATGACCTGGTTCGAACGGTCATCGAACAAAATATCGCCGCGCGAACTAAGGAACTTCTTCAGGGTCGGCGCCATCGAAGCCGCCTTGGCATAGCTGAGTACGCGGGTCACGGTCACCGGAGCGATGGCTTCGGCTTGCGCCTTCTCCAGATCGCGCAGAGTTTCCGCTTCATTCTTCAGTGTAGAGCGTGTCGCGATGCGCAGAACATTGCCGTTAAGCTGCTTGTCGAGACTGTTATTCTGCATCACAATGTCGAGGGCCTGATCCCATGGCACTTCGTCCAGAACGATGGTGAGGCTCCCCTTCACGGCAGGATCCAACACCACGTTCAATCCGCTGATTTCGTGAATCAGGCGAAAGAAGTCCTTGAGGTCCACGTCTTTAAGGTTTACGGAAATCGGCTCGCCGGTATACTTTCCTGCTGCTGGAGCCGCTGCTGCCGGGGCCTGCGTTGCCACCGATGTCGCCATCGCTGTGGCGGCCCTGTTTGCCTGCTGCACCGCTTGCCCAGCCGCCGCTGGTTCTGTCGTGGAGTCCGGGCGAACAGCTTCCTTCTTCCCGCTGAACGATGCCAGAGTGAGTGAGGGCTGGGTCAGTTCGCCTGGCAAAGCGAAGCGAGGAGCTGAAATCTGTAAATCCTTCGCTGCACGTCCCGCAACCAGGCGGGGCGACACTGCGCTGTAACCGAATTCCGGACGCGTCGTCTCCATCTGCCGGGACGCTAACGTTGTTACCCGGGGCGCGGAATCCTCGGGAGTCGTTGATGGTACCTCGAAGTAGATGACCACGGCATCGCCGTCGCGAGAAACCTGGTAAGGACTCGCCGTAGTAAGGTCGACAACCACGCGCACTACATCCGGCCGGTATTGCCCAATGCGCACTCCGCGCACGGGAGCGGATATCCCCGGGATGACGGTCTGCTGCACCGCCAGCCGGGCTCCCGCGAAATCAAGCACTAGGCGATCCGGGTTCTGCAGACGAGCGGCGTGAGCGTCGAGACGTCCCTGGCCTTGCACGCGAACCGCTGCCCGTTGCGGCGCTTGGGTAATGGCAACGCTGGAGATCACCGCCGCCGCTCTGCCAGCGGGCGTCTGTGCAAGCACAGAGCTGTTCGCCAGTGCCATGCTTGCAAGGATCACATAGCCATGCCGAAGGGCCGGCCAATTCGTCTTCATTGCTGTTCTCCTGGACTGGAGTAAATTCGCTTATTCACTTGGCGTTCGACGGGCTTCCCGAATGCATCTTTTCCTTCTTCATGGAAGGAAACGCCATCCATCGAAATCTTTTCCACGCTGCCATCATACAGACGGTCGCCTTCACGCAGGAAATAGGTGCGCGCTTGCGGATTGGATACCACCGCGATCATCCCGTTTGGCGCACGCACGATGCCGTCAAGACGCAGGGTGCTGACCTGCAGACCCAGCTTGCCCGGCGGTAGATTCGCCGGAGCCTTGTTCAACTGCCGGCCGAGCAAGGATTCAAAAGGATCACGGCGAGCCTGTTTCACTTCGCTTTCCGCGGCCGCTGGCGCGGAGCCAGGAGTAGCAGGTTTTTCCACCGCATGGACAGCCCTTTTCGCAGCCGGCTTCTTGGCGGTGCCCTTCGCAGCATGCTTTCCGGTGGGTTTCCCGGCCGCCTTATCAGCCTGTGGTGCGGATTTGGTCGCCGCGGGCTTGGCCGCTTGTTGCGCGGGTTTGCCGGCTTCCCCCAGTGCGGACTTCACACTGTTGGGCGTTGACGGGTTCACCTGCGCGCGTAGGCCGGGCGTGGCTGCCGCGATCAAAATCCCTAGTCCGAGAGTTATCGCTGAACGCATAGTTCGCTCATTCCCGCTCAGGGTTTCCCAGCCGCGCCAGGCTTGGCTCCAGCTGCCGGAGCCGCACCCGTATCGGCGGGCTTGGTGAAGAATGTTGTTGCCGTGAAAATCCCAGAAACCGTCGTTCCCGGTCGCGTGGGGTACCTCGTTCCTCTTGGCTTTTCCGGATCGTCAAACGTCAGGTCGCCCACGTTGATGATTCGCGATAGGCGGCCCAGCCTCCCGAAGAAATCCAACAGATTGAAGTACGGGCCATCGGCCTGCACCTCAAATGGCATCTCGTAATGGTATTCCTTGGGAACGATGGCCTGCGACGTCAAACGTCGGATCTGCACGCTAGAGGCGCTCGCCGCTCCCTGCAACAGCCGGATAAACTCGTCGGTCTCTTTTTCTTCGGGCACGATGGTTTTCAGCGTATCCAATTGTTTGGAGAGCGCATCCATCTGCTGCTTCAATTCTCCGTAGCGCTGTTTGTAAACCTGGAGTTGCGTGACTTCCTGGTTTAACTTGGTGCGCTTCTGGACGGCACTATCCACCTCGTCCCGCTCTCGAGCAATCGGAGACCCCGGCACGTAGACGCCCACCAGAACCAGCACAACGGCAACCGCTGCAGCCACCAGGGCCTGCATGATAACGGACATGTCGCGAAACGGATTGGCCATGGCGTCCCCTTATCCTTTCTTCGCTGGCGCCTTCGCAGCCGCACCGGGAGCCGGCGCGTTGGCCGGCCTTGTCTGCACTCCGGCGGGCGGAGTGATCTCAGCGGAAATCTGGAACACGAAGGACTGCACTGCCGCGTTCTTCTCGTCCTGCTTCGTTTCCTTGATTTCGACCTTCTGGAAATAGCCCGAACGCTTCAGCGCGGTGATAAAGTTTGCGACTGCGTTGATGGACGCAGACGAGCCTTCCAGCGAAAGCGTATTGCCCTTGCGGATCATCTCTGTGAGCCAGAGGTTCTCCGTCCGCGATACGGTATTGGCGACCATGTCGAGCAGTTCCTGCCCGCCGGTGCGGTCGCGTTGCAACTGCTCGATCGTCGAGACTCTCTGCTGCAAGACTATCTTTTGTTTCTCGAAGGCCTCGACTTGCAGCTTGGTCTGCTCCAGATCCGTCTTTTGCGCCGTCAATCTCTTGATTTCCGTGTTTTCTTTGTTGAGCTGGTTCTGCCACGTGTAATAGAAAAATCCGAGTACCAGGGCGCCGAGAACCAGTCCCGCGCCGATGAATACCACCGGCAGCGCTGCTCCCGTGTCTACCGGACGCCGGGCGGCCTTTGGTCGAATTTGTCCAAGAAGGTTTATGCGGATCATGGCTAGTCGAAGCTCCTCAGCGCCAAACCTACGGCGATGGCCATCCGCGGCGCCAGCTCGCGGATCTGCTCATCACTGTGTCGGTTGGGATCGATCAGCACGCGGCGGAACGGATTCAATTCTTCCACCGGCATAGCAAATTCTTCCCTCAGCAAGTCCACTAGCCCCGGGACGCGCGCCGTGCCACCCGCTACCACGATTCGTTGAATATTTTCGCCGCTTGCGGTGGCCCGGAAGAAGTCAAACGTTTTTTGAATTTCCAGTGTCAGAATGTCCGAAACGCTTCTCAGAATCTGCTGCTTCTGCTCGTCAGTGACGCTCGGCAGCGAGTCGCCCCTCTTCAAGCGCTCTGCATCTTCAAAGCTAAGGTCCAGTTCCTTCTGCAGCGCGTCGGTGTACTGGTTGCCGCCCACGCTGACGTCGCGCGTGAACAACGGCACGCCCCCCCGCACGATGTTAATGTTCATGACGCTCGCGCCGATGTTCAACAGTGCCACCGTTTGCCCGGCGTCCGGTTCATAATTGATTTCGAAGCAGTTCTGCAAGCCGAAGGCATCGATATCCACCACCACTGGCGTCTTGCCCGCTTGCGCCAATACGTTGGTGTGATTCAAAATCTTGTCCTTCTTCACCGCCACCAGCAAAACGTCCATCTGCGAGTCCATCGACTCCAGCAGTTGATAGCTCAGGTTCACGTCCGCGATGTCGAAGGGAATGTGCTGGCTGGCCTCTGAAGGAATGCGGTCGTAAAGCTCGTCTTCGGTCATTAACGGAAGCGGCACGCGCTTAACGATCACGGAATGTCCGGAAACCGAAGTAGCCACGTTCTTCGTCTTCACCCGCTGGGCGTCGAAAATCTTGCTGATGGCGTTCGCCACTTGCGGCGCATCCATGATGGCGCCGTCCACCACCGTGTCCGGGGCCAGTGCTTCCATCCCGAAGCTCACGAGCTCATAGCCTGCTTTCGTCGATTTTAGTTCCACGGCCTTGATCGAACTGGATCCGATGTCCAGTCCCACGAGCTGCCGGCTCTTCTTTCCCAGTCCAAACATTTCGCGGCCTCTTTCCCTGTTCCCCGCGCCAGACTACCGGCGTCTCGCGGTCGCCTGGGTCATTTTTCGTTCCATCCAGCGGTCCAGGATCGTTTTACGCAGTTTCCAACGGTTGCCAAGCTTAAAAGCGGGAATCTCGCCCTCGGTGATGTAACGGTACAGGGTATCCGGGGAGATGCCCAGATATTGCGAGGCCTGCCGCACATTCATTACTTCACGCGATTCGCTCACGAGGAACGCTACCCCGGCATCCAAACAACCCAGACATCACCACCGCTCGCTGTTCCCCGCCTGCCGTCCCGGGGATGCAGCCCGTGTGTGATTTATGACACTCTACCACTCCGAGCGTCAAGGGAATCTATAGGACTGTTGTCCTATGAATATGGGTAATTTTAGGCAGTTGGGGGGTATTGACGGGTAGTACCCTACGATGTAGTGGGTGCCCCTGGTTGATGCCACAATTACTTGTTGTTCCCCACGCTTTGACCCCTGTACGCAAGGACGGTTATCGTTTGAAATCAGTCTCCCGCGCTCGTTCAAGTACTACTCGGGATTTCCGCTTGCCGATCGGCTTTCTCCATCCCTTCGTGCACCCCACGGGAACGATGCGTGTCTAGTTTGGTTCGAGTCACGTGCCATCCGGCGAGAGCGATTTCCATAGGGCATCGACCCGTGTCTTCGTGGCTTCGTCCATCAGAATCTCATCCGGCCACGGCCGCGCAAAACCTTCCGAGGGCCACTTGCGCGTCGCGTCGATCCCCATCTTCGATCCGAAGTCCTGCATCCGCGCCGCGTGATCCAGCGTATCCACCGGGCCCAGTGAGAACTGCACATCCCGCTCCGGATCCAGCGCGCAGAGCGTCTTCCAAACCACTTCACTGTAGTTATGGATGTTCACGTCGTGATCTACCACCACAATCACTTTCGTAAACATGGCCTGCCCCAGCGACCAAATTGCATTCATGATCTTCCGTGCATGCCCGGGATAGGACTTTCGAATGGCCACGATCATCAGGTTGTGGAAAATCCCCTCGGCGGGCATGGTCACGTCAACAATTTCCGGATGCTGCATTTTCATCACCGGCAGGAACACCCGTTCCACGGCGTACCCCATATAGAAGTCTTCCTGCGGGGGCGGCCCCACAACCGTCGTCAAATAGATCGGTTCTTTGCGGCGCGTGACGCATTCCACGTGGAAGACCGGGTACTCCCCTTCCAGTGAGTAAAAACCCGTGTGGTCCCCGAAGGGGCCCTCCGTGCGCATTTCATTCAGATTGACGTAGCCCTCCAGCACAATCTCGGCATTCGCAGGCACTTCCAAGTCGTTGGTCTCGCAGGGCACCATCTCCACCGGCTCGCGCCGCAAGAAGCCCGCGAACATCATTTCGTCGAGGTCCGGCGGAATCGGCAGCATCCCCGCCAGTGCCGTCGCCGGATCGGCGCCAATCACCACGCTTACTGAAATTCTGCCTTCCGGATTCTTCGCCTTCGCTCGCCGAAAATGCTCCGCTCCGTGTTTCTGCGTCTGCCAGTGCATTCCCGTCGTCCGCTCGTCGTAAACCTGCATCCGGTAGATCCCCACATTCCGTTTCCCGGTCTCTGGATTCCTTGTAAACACCAAAGGAAATGTGATGAAGCGCCCGCCATCCTGCGGCCAGCATTTGAGAATGGGGAAGGCCCAGAGGTTCACGTCACTTCCCTTCTGAATGATTTCCTTGCAAGCGCCGGACTTCACGCTCTTGGGGAAAAACGAACCGAGCTCCGCCAGCTTCGGGAGCATCTTGATTTTGTCGAAGAGCCCTCGCGGCGTCTCCATGGCCAGGAATCCCTGAACTCGCGCCGCCACCTCATCCAGATCCTGCACTTCAAACGCTAGCGCCATTCGTCGCACGCTTCCAAACGCATTGATCAGCACGGGATGCCGTGACCCCTTCGGCTTTTCGAACAGTAGCGCCGGGTTACCTCCGAGCGGGACAGGCATGCCTGTCTGTCCGCCTTGCTTGCCCCGCATGACCCGCTGCACCACTTCTGCAATCTCCAAAACGGGGTCGACTTCTGCGCGCACACGCTTTAATTCGCCTTCGGTTTCCAGTTTTAGCACAAACTCCCGCAAATCCTGATACGCCACACATCCTCCGTAAGAGATTTATGAACCCCAATAATTCGCAGTTTGTAACGGCGGCTTTAGTCCGCCAAGCCTTCGACGGCAGGCACCCTGAACCGGAAACTGTAGCACGAACACACCGTCGGAGCGGCCTCCTCGGCACCCCCATTCCTGCGATCCTCGAAACTAATTTACCTTCTCGCCGCAATCCCCGTGCTGCAGAAAGGAAAACCAATCAGACATAACTTAGCTAGCGACCCGGAGCGAAGCATCCAAGAGATGAGCTGCAGATGACGAGGCCAGCGTAGCGAGGAATCGGTAGATGCCCAAGATGGAAGATAGCCGTGGTGACGAAGCCCGGTGACAAGTTCGAGATCGAAGGGCGCGATATTCCCCAGCCCGGTCCTGGTCATGTGCGCATCCGCCATGGCCCCCCGCGAACTGCCTCCCAGGAAACTTCTCTTCGGCAGCAAACGCATCCAAGGCTGGAATCCCCGCGGACTCCGATTCGCCGAACTGACCAGCATCCGAACCGATGATCGAGAAATATCCCTCGACAAAGTGAACGAAGCCTGGGAACGCATGGGCAGCGGCAAGGCTGAATGCCGCGTCGTCTTGATCACGTAATTCAGGTGATCCCGGACCACGGCGGCTTCTCAGCTGGGCTCGGAGTCGTTTCAAGCTGACACATTCTGTCTCAGGATGGTCAATTTTCGCTTGAGCACCATGCGCCTTTCCCGCTGCCGTTTACTGCTACTGCCCTAATCCCTCCTCACGCAACGACTTACCATCGTCACGGGAGACAAGTCCTTGCTCCGTGCCAGCGCACGATTGGCCGCCCAATTGCAACCTAATCTGACGGCGCTGGAGGGATCGCTCGCACACCGTGCGTAACGTCCCTAAAAAAAAACCGCAAACGCTGTTTTCGCCGGGGGAGCAATGGGCCTGGCCAGCTAGAAAAAGAGAGTCGTAGAACCACGGGTCTGGCGGCCAATCGTTCCGCCAGTTTCTTGCTCTGGTTCGTTTACTTCACATGTTGAACATGCTCCATCTGATTCGACTCGATTATCTATCCTGCGTTTTGACCGTGCTCGCCACTGTGCTGATTGGCAAGAAACTCTGGCAAGGCTGGGTAGTTGCCGGAATCAATAGCGCCGTCGTATGCGTCATCGGGATCCGCACCGCCCAATTCGGTTTCGTCCCCGCAAATCTGCTGTGCATCGCCCTCTACACCAGCAACCTGTTCAACTGGCGGGTCAGAACGCTGCCTTCTCGCCAGACGAAAAGCGCGGAGCCCGAATCCTAGGTCGCGCCTCTTACGACCTACGATTTGCCTAGCACTCCCCGACCACCGTTAACTTCTAGCCCTTAGGTTAACTCGCCACTTTATCCAGGCCCTGCTATCCTGAGAGCACCGCCATGAACCGCGTCTACCTCGACTTCAACGCCACGACGCCGGTCGAGCCGGAAGTGCTCGACGCCATGCTTCCCTTTTTCTCCACGGAATTTGGCAATGCGGCATCCATCCATACGTTTGGCCAAAAGTCTCGCGCTGCCGTTGAAACGGCGCGTGAAAAAGTGGCCGCGCTGATCGGAGCACGGCCCCAGGAAATCGTGTTCACCAGCGGTGGCACGGAATCCGACAATCACGCCATCTTTGGGGTTGTGCTACAGCCGCTCCTGCAGGCCCGGAGCGAAGTCGAAGGGAGCGTAGCGCATGGGGCTGTGCGCTCCGGCGAAATCGGTAGGCACATCATCACCACTGCCATCGAACACGAAGCCGTCCTCAACGCCTGCCAGGCCCTCGAAAAAGAAGGTGTTGCCGTCACCTATCTACCGACCGATCAAGAAGGACAGATCGATCTGGAGGAGCTGCGCCGCGCCATCCGGCCAGAAACCATCCTCATCACTGTCATGCACGCGAACAACGAGCTGGGCACCATCCAGCCACTCGAAGAAATCGGCCGACTGGCCGCCGAAGCCGATGTCTACCTACACACCGATGCAGTGCAATCCGCGGGGAAAATCCCGATTGATGTCAACGCGTTGGGAGTCGATCTCCTCTCCCTTTCTGGGCACAAATTGTACGCGCCAAAGGGAATCGGCGCCCTGTATGTCCGCGGCGGCACTCGTTTGCGCCAGCTGCTCTACGGCGGACATCACCAGCGCGGCTTCCGCCCGGGGACAGAAAACGTCGCCGGCATCGTGGGCTTCGGTAAGGCCGCAGAGATTGCCCGCAAGTCTCTTAGAGAGACCGCCCAACGCGTGTCTACCCTTCGAGACAAATTGGAGCAAGGTCTGCTGCACCGCGTTCCCCAGTCGCGTGTGAACGGCGGGGCTGCACCGCGCACTCCGAACACCGCAAATCTGGTCTTCCCAGGCGTTGAAGGCGAAGCCCTGCTGATTGCCCTCGACCTAAGAGGTCTGGCCTGCTCGACCGGAGCCGCTTGTTCCTCAGGCGCGGTGGAGCCATCCCACGTGCTTACCGCCATAGGCCTGCCGCCGGAAGACGCCCGCGCCAGTCTCCGCTTCAGCCTAGGCCGTCACACCACTTCGGCAGACCTTGATTTTGCCCTCAACGTGGTTCCCGCCGCGGTCGCCCAGCTCCGCGAGTTATCCCCCGCCTATCGAAAGGCAGCTAAAGCCAGGTAAAATGAAGCTGTAGGGGTACGATCAATCGTGTCCTTCTTGAACGCATGACGACCATCACCCAATTCGACACCCTCCCCCAGTGCGCCAAGACCCGGCGCGGCCTCGTGGCCGTCGCCATGTCCGGCGGCGTCGACTCTTCCGCTGTTGCCGCGCTCTTGCAGCAGCAGGGCTGCACTGTCGTGGGCCTCACCATGCAGCTCTGGAACCAGCGCCGCCTCCCTGAACTTCAAGGCGCCGGCCCCGCACGGCACCGCTGCTGCTCGCTCGATGACGTCTATGACGCCAAGGCGGTAGCGCAACACTTGAATTTCCCGCACTATGTGGTGAACTTCGAGGAGCACTTCGAGGATCGCGTTGTGCGTCCGTTTGTCGACCAGTATCTCACCGGCCGGACGCCCATCGCCTGCACCAATTGCAACACGGATGTGAAGTTTGAGCCGCTTTTGCGTATGGCGCGCCAGATCGGGGCCGAGCGTCTGGCCACCGGTCACTACGCGCGAATTCGCAAGAATGCCGGTTCCGGCCGCAGTGAATTGCTGCGCGCCCGCGACGAAACGAAAGACCAATCTTATTTTCTCTGGGGGCTCTCCGAAGAGCAGCTCTCGCGCAGCGACTTTCCCCTCGGCGAGCTCACCAAGGAAGAAGTGCGCGCTCTGGCCCGCCGCGCGAATCTGCCCGTTGCAGAAAAGCCGGAAAGCATGGAATTGTGCTTCGTGCCGAACGGGAACTACGTCCAATTCATCCAGGCGTATTCACAAGAGCGCGGAATCTCCCTACGGAACGGAGAAGGTGAAATCGTAAGCGAGAGCGGCGAGCTGATCGGACGTCACCACGGCGTTCAGAATTTTACCATCGGTCAGCGCAAAGGCCTCGGTTTTGCTGCCGGCAAGCCCCTCTACGTCCTCTCCATTGACCCGCAGAAGAACCGCGTCGTCGTCGGCGAAGACCACGTTCTCCGAAAGACAGTATGCGAAGTCGACGGCGTGAATTGGATTTCCTGCGAGAAGCCCGGCGCCTCGATTCGCGCCTTCGCCAAAATCCGCCACAAGCACGAGCCCGCGGCAGCCACTATCGAGCCGCTGGATGCCTGCAGCGCGCGTGTCGCCTTCGACACGCCGCAACGCGCCATCACCCCCGGCCAGGCCGTCGTATTCTACGCCGGCGACATTGTCCTAGGCGGCGGCTGGATCCGCTGAACAACACCTTTTTTGTGAGCAGGCCGTAACGATTGCCGACCGGCGGAAACAGACACAGGGTGGAGCAGAATTCCTTTGCAGCATGGGTGAAGCTCACCGGAGGGGACGGCCGACGGGAAAAAAGGATTCCGAAAAGTTCTCTTACTGCTGAAAGCTAAGAACTTGCTAAATGAAGAGTTCCTCTTCCTGCTGTTCGCGCGGCTCATCTCCACGGGAGCGGCTACGCCGGGACCGCAACAGATCGAGCCCGACCTTAATTCCCTGCACCAGCGCCGAGGCCTTCTGCACCGGCCGCCAGAAACTGTGACTGAACTTCGCTCCCGCATCCTCCAGCGCCTCGAGGGTCCCCGCCAAGATGCGATCCGCACGCACCAACTGACCGCGCAGTCGGTCCGCGGCGTCGGTAAACACACGGTCGATCTTCTGCGCCTGTCCGCGCGCCAAATACACGATGTGCGAGGCGTCGTTCACCATGCTCGAGATTTTCGGTTGCGTATCATCCAAAAGAATCTGCACGCGCGTCAGGATGGGGCCGACTCGCGAATGCAACTCGCCCACCAGCCGATTCATATTCTCCGTCGTGCGGCGAAGCTGAAAGAACAGCGCCGTCAGGATCACCACCTGCACCACCAGAGCCATTGCCGCGACGATGCTGAAAATTTCGAGCCACAATTGCATTAGCTGCCCCACCCGCCCCGTTAAGAGACGGAACCCCGTGCTACCGCCTTGCCGCGCCCTTAGGACTTCGCTTCGCGCAGATACGCTTCGCGTCCGGCCTCCACTGCCGCCGAGATAGAATCCTTCTTGCGCACCGCAACTTCCTTACTGCGCTCGATCAACTCATCGGCGCGCTCGCGTAATTCGCGGGCCTTCTTCTGGGCGTAATCCTTGCCCTCATCCGCCTTCTTCGCCAGAAAATCGCGGGTCTCTTCCCCGGACTTCGGCGCAAACAAAATACCGACCAGCGCTCCAACTCCCAGCCCTACCAGGAAATACGTCACCTTGGAACCGACATTGTCCGCCATAGCAACCTCCACAGAAACCGTAGCATAGCAGCTGAAAGCGCGCAATACAGCCTAACCGCTATGTCCCTCCCCAACCGGTTACTGCGGCGTCGAAGCACCCAGCTGACTCAGTATTTTCTCGGCACTCTTCCGCGAAATAACGCTGCTCAATTTTTCCAACCCCGCCCGCTGAATGTTTGCCACACTCCCAAATTCCTTCAATAGTTTCTGCGCCGTCTTTACCCCCACACCAGGGATTTCGCTGAGCGCGGTTTCTGTCTGCCGTTTCCCGCGCCGCTGGCGGTGGAAGGTGACGGCAAACCGGTGCGTTTCGTCGCGGATCTGCTGAATAAGGTGCAGCACCGGCGAGTGTCGCTCCAATACGATCGGCTCATCTTCCTGGCCCAAGACGTAAAGAATCTCCTCTTTTTTCGCGATGCTCGCGACCGGCTGATTGATGATCTGCAGTGATTCGAGCGCCCGCGCCGCGGCGTGAAGTTGTCCGATGCCACCATCGACCAGGATCAGCTCGGGAAGTTCTTTCTTCTCTTCCTGCAAACGGCGATAGCGCCGGGCCACGGCTTCACGCATGCTGGCAAAGTCGTCGTTCTGCCACCGAACATTTCCGTTGGGTGCTTGTTCGCCACGAATGATGAACTTGCGGTAGTCCGATTTCTTCATGCGCCCTTTTTCCCAAACGACCATAGACGCGACGGTGTCCGTTCCTTGCATGTGAGAAATGTCGAAGCTCTCGATGCGCCTCGGCTCTTCCGCGAGGTTGAGCGCATTCTGCAGCGCTTCGCCAATCGCTTTCGACGTCGGCGTCAAAACCCGGAATCGCTGTTCGAACGAATGTTTCGCGTTGCTCTCCACGAGATCCAGGAAAGCCCGCTTGGTTCCGCGCTGCGGCGTGAAGATCTCCACTTTGTGTCCCGCGCGCTCCGTCAGGGTCACCTCCAGCAGTTCGCGATCTTCAAAATCCGCCGAGACGTGAATGGCTTTCGGCAGATATTCCGCCTCCAGGTACAGCTGCTTCAGAAGAGAAGGCACGAATTCCTGCGGGTCAAACTCTTCCAGCTCCTCCCAATAGAATTCGCGCCGATCCACTACGCGTCCGCCGCGCAAGTGAAAAAGATCAGCAGCAACGAGCGGTGGTTCGGCGTGATAGGCAAGAACGTCGGTGTCATCTCCCTGTGCCGCGGCGATGCGCTGGCGTTCTTCAATGTCTTCCAGTGTCCGCAGCAAGTCGCGGTAAGCGGCCGCCTGTTCGAACAGCTCCTTCTCCGCCGCTGCCGTCATCCGCTCTTCGAGACTCTTGATCAAATCGTGTCGGCGCCCTTCAAGAAACAACCGCACATCGCGCGTGGCTTCCGTGTAGCGTTCGTCCGTCGTGAGCCCGGCTACGCACGGCCCAAGGCACCGCTTGATGTAATACTGCAGGCAAGGCCGCGGATGGTTGCGCGTCAGATCGACCGTGCAGGAAGGAACCAGGAACCGCTTGTGAACAAAATGCAAAATGCGGCGCGCCAGGCTCGCAGGAAAATACGGTCCGAAATAGAGTGACCCATCTTTCTTGATGCGCCGCGTGAAGTACACCCGTGGATATTTTTCTGCCGCCGTGAATTTGATATAGGGATAGGTCTTGTCGTCGCGAAGCACGACGTTGAATTTCGGACGATACTGTTTGATAAGATTGTGTTCGAGCGCCAGCGCTTCGCGCTCATTGCCCACGACAATCGTCTCCAGATCGGCAATCTCGCGGGCCAGCGATCCCGTCTTGGCATCGATCCAGCGCGACTCGAGGAAGTAGGAGCGCACGCGGCTGCGCAGGTTGCGCGCCTTGCCAACGTAAAGGATCGTCCCCCCGGCATCCTTGAAGAGATACACGCCCGGGCTTTCCGGAAGCTGCGCGGCTTTTTCGCGGGGTTCCATGGAGGCTCGAAACACAAAGCTACAATCACCAGACAACTTCCATCATACTAGACCGAATCGGAGTACAGGGAGACCTCCGTGAAAGGTCTAAGAGTCACCCGTCCGATTCCTGCTGTCGCGGCACTTTTTCTGCTGCTTGCCGCCGGCCAGGCGCACGCCGAGGATCCGCAACAGGAGTCCTCCTCAAAACCTGCCGACGCACCCACGGCCACGCCGCCAAAGTCCACCGCCAAGCAGACGAAAGACACCGCCACGCGAAGCGCACCCGACCAGCCCGCCTGGGACCCGCTACGCGCGGAGAAAGATCTGGAAGTCGGTCAGTACTACATGAAGAAGGGCGATTGGGATGCGGCCATCGATCGCTTTCAGGACGCCACGGTAGCGAAACCCGGCTATGCCATTCCTTTTCGATACCTTGCCGAAGCCCAGGAGAAGAAAGGCCTGAGGAAACAAGCCATCAAGTCCTACCAGCGCTATCTTGATCTATATCCGCACGCCGAAGACGGCGACAAAGTTCGGAAAAAGATCGAAAAACTCTACAAGAACGTCGAAAAGGAGAAAAAGTAGCTCCGCCGCAACATCCTTCGGCTCCCCTTGGAACGTCCGTTGCGCTCCCCAAAATCAGCGGGCCAGACGGTCCAGGATGCGACGCGCGCGCTCGAATTCCGGAAAACGCTTCTCTTCTTCTCGAAATTCCAGCGAATGAGAAACCATGCTGCAGCCCGACCGGCGAGTCGGGTGCTTGACGTGTAGCATCTCATGAAATAAAACGTATTCCACTGCGCAGGCCGGAACGCCCGCGCGATCCATGCGGCGATTCAGCAGAATTTGATTCGGTCCGGGATCGTAACAGCCGAATTGCCGCCGCCAGCTCCGTGTGCTCCATCCGATGTGCGAACGTTGCAACTTCCCCTCAAAGTATTTCCCATTGAGCTCATGGAAAAGCCTGTCCAGATCGAAATGCTCCCCGCGCGGGCTCGTGGGCGCCAGGCGAACACGCCGGCGGCGCATCCGGTTCATGCGCCTCCGTGTGCGACCGCAGCGCGCGTACTCCCGATAGGCTTCCGTGATAGCCGCCGAGGCTTTGCGGCGGTACACGCGCGCAAGCAGCAGCGCGGCCGCGCCTTCCAGCACGGCAAGCGGCGCTCGTCGCAAGAGGTCGGAGAAACGAACGTATACGACTTCCTCCCGACGTCGAATCGTCAGCACCAAACTGGAATAGGGATAAAACTCCACTCGGAAGCGCGGCGGCCGACCGTCACAACCCAGCCGCGTGAACATCCGCTGAAAAAGAGGCCCGCCTCCCGGAACCAGACCGCTTTTATTTTTCTTCGATCTCATATGCTCAACGGATTCCCGGATTGCTCGTGAATGTTATGCTTTCGCCAGCTTCTTTCGTCCACTTCTGTAATCCCGCGGACAACCAGCAGCCTAGCAGCGCGCAAAGGCAAAAAAAGCAATCTATTCTCTGACTGAGAACTTAAAAACCGGCGGCTGACGCGCATCAGTTCTTCCGCCGGACGGGCGGCGGCGCAACTTTCTTCTTCGCCTTTTCCGCGTCATTCATCGCGTCGCGAGTGCCCTCGATCGCGTCGTCCAGATTGTCTTTATAAAGCTCGCGCTCGGGACCTTCAGTGGGGAGTTTCCCGAGCACGGCCAGAAATTCCTTGGTGCGCGAAGTCATCAGGTCGATTCCCTGCCGGATATTTTCCTGTTTCTCGAGCCCCAGTTGGATAAGGTCCGCAGCGTCGTCCACGCACCCGACGTAAGCGTTTAAAAGCGAATTGAGCATGTCGCCGTGGCGATTCGAGGAGGGATGCTCCAATTCGTATTGGAATTTCTTCAAGCGATCCTCGGCAAACATCAGAAACAGTTTTATACGTTCGTTGACCGTCTGCGCATCGCGAATTTTGTCCGCTTCGAGCGCCGAGAGATAGTCCTTCTGTTGCGGTGCTCCGGCGCGAACAAACGGGGGCGCGACCCGCAGGCCGAAAACCAGGAGGAGAAAAAGAGGCCATTTGAAGTTCATGGTTGTTTCTCCGCGGGAGGCGCAGCCCCGTGCTGTTCCACGGGCCGGTGGGGAAAAAGCAGTTTCAGAAGCTCTTCATCCGCGCTAATCAGATCCCGGCGGACAATCTGGAGCGGTGGCTTGTAGCCTTCCGGGGACACCAGCAGTGTTTCGTCGACTTCGCGGATGCCCTTTCGCACGTGCATCTCCAGTTGACGGTATCCGTTGGATTGTCTTTCGGCGTCCGGGTGTTGTTTCTTCAAGGCCTCCACCGCCGCGCGAACATTGTCCCGGTATTTTTCGAGCGTCAAACCCACGGAGTTATATTCGCCGGCTTTTCCGGCACGGCGCGCTTCCTCCAGTTGTGCGTCCCCCAATTTTTCAATTAATTTGGCTTTATGAACGCCGTTCGTTTCACGATCGAAGCGCGCCTGAAGGTCGGCCAGGCTCTCGGTGACGCCGGCAGGCAGGAACAAGAGTAAAACTAGCAGGCCGCACACTGCTCCCGGGGACGTCCCGCCGGCACTCATGGGCTTACCTTTTCCGTTCCAGCATGCGTTCGAGCACCTTGCTCCGCTCCTTGGCTTGCCAGATTTGATCGGGATTCTTGTCCTGATCGAGCTCGAGAAACTTCTGGTAAGCCTCCAAAGCAATCTTCGGCTGGTTCAGCTTATCGTAGCAAATCGCGCGGACAAACCAGACTCCTGCGCCCGGTTGTTCCATTTTAGCTATCTCGTCAAGCGTCACCAGCGCCGCCGGATAATTTCCTCCCAGAAAAAACGTGGAGCTGAGGTCTTTCCAATAATCCAGATTCTTGCCATCCACACGCAGCGCCATACGCAGCTCTTTCTCGGCAGCAGCAAAGTCACGTTTCTGGAGAAATATGCGCCCCAGACCACCGTGCAGTTGGGCGTCATGGGGGGCCAGCGCGAGAGCTTGCTGAAGGGTGGCCACCGAATCATCCCACTTCTTCCCGGCAATCTGGATGTCGGCACGGAGCTTGAGCGATCCGAGCGTGGGCTGCTTTCCGTCGTCCAAGCGATTTAGTTCCGCGAGGGCCGCGTCGTTCTGTTTCTGTTCGACGAGAAGATGGATGAGCCGAGCCCGCGCTTCGGAATCATCGGGCTGGAGTTCGAGATACTCATGGTAGGCGCCGGCGGCCTCGGGCTTTTTCTGGGCGTCCAGGCTTTCCGCAAGACCCTTGCGCCCCCCAGCCGCATTCGGCTGAACTTCCAGCGCGCGCCGGAATCGGGCTTCGGCTTGTTCAGCCTGGCCCTTCTGCAGGGCCGCCCAACCCAGGTAATCGATGGCGGTGATGTCGTTGGGATCCAGATGCAGCAGCGCTTCGAAGGATTCCCCAGCGCCAGCCCGATCTCCCGAGCGGTCCAGCGCGACCCCCAGAAGGTATCGGGGCCGGCTTTGTGACGGAAGCAGTTCCACCGCTTTGCGCAACGGCGCTACCGCGGCCGCGTCTTCCTGCTGGTCGAGAAGCACCATGCCGAGATTGAGATAAGCCTCGGACATCTTTGGATCGATAGCGATGGTGCGTGTGTATTCGGCGCGAGCCTCATCCGTCCTCTTCAATGCGGTGTAGACATAGGCGAGTTGAAAGTGCGCGTAGGCAAATTCAGGTTGTTCGGCGATAACTTTCTGCAGGGGAGCGAGGGCATCGGCAAAATTGTTTTTGTCGATTTCGCGCTGAGCTTCCTCCAGCAAGTCGTTCAGAGGGTTCGCGACCTTTTGAGACTTGGATATTGTGTCGGCCTTGGGCTTAGGCGTGGAAGAAGACTGGGCCCGGGCACTGGCCTGGTTTTCTTGCCGGGACGCAGCTTTATCCTGAGCGCCCGCCCAGGAGTGCGCCCCGGCAATACAAAAGCCGTACAACAGCGTCCGTATCGCAATCGAACGGAGATGAGCAAGCTTCATGGTTAGGCCGGCGGAATCTTAGCGCCGTCGGAAATTGGGGCCGCCGGGCCTGCTGATTTGGATGCCTCGTTCGCGGGACGCTTTGCCTGGCCGTTTCCGTTCAGGACACGCGCGAGAAAGTGGCCCGTGTGCGATTGCGTATTGCGGGCCACCTGCTCGGGAGTTCCCGTCGCGATGATCTTGCCGCCCTGGTCGCCCCCCTCAGGGCCCATATCGATTAGCCAGTCCGCCGACTTGATGACCTCAAGGTTATGTTCGATAACCAGCAGCGAAGCACCGCCTTCCAGCAGTTTGCGGAATGCGCTGAGCAGCTTGGCAATGTCATCGAAATGCAATCCCGTCGTCGGTTCGTCGAGAATGTAGAGGATGCCCTCATTGTCGGTGCGGCTCAGGTGCGCCGCGAGCTTCAGGCGCTGCGCTTCTCCGCCAGAAAGCGTGGTCGCCGATTGTCCGAGACGCAAGTAGCCCAGGCCAATCTCATTCAGAACTCTGAGTTTGGAAACGATCTTGGGAACATTGACGAAAAAAGCCAGGGCTTCGCGGACCGTGAACTGCAATACCTCGTGGATATTCTTCCCGTGATACCGCACTTCCAGAACGCCGCTCTTGAAGCGCGTGCCCCGGCACTCCTCGCAGACCAGCTCGACGTCCGCCAGAAACTGCATCTCCACGGTAACCGTGCCGTCCCCCTGGCAGGTTTCGCAGCGGCCTCCCGGCACGTTGAAGGAAAAGTGACCTGCGGCATAGCCGCGGCGCTTCGAATCGGGGGTATCAGCAAATACTTCCCGGATCGCGTCGAACGCTTTCAGATAGGTGGCCGGATTCGAACGCGGTGTGCGGCCGATCGGCGATTGATCCACGATTACCACTTCCTGGACATGCGCATCCCCTTCCAGCCGCTCGCAGAATTCTTTGACGCTGCCTCCAACGCGTTTCGTGGTGAGCGCCTTGTACAGCACGTCATGAACCAGCGTGGACTTGCCGGAACCGCTCACCCCAGTGACCACCGTGAGCGTGCCCAGCGGTATCATCAAATCCAGATCCTGCAGGTTGTGCAAACTCGCGCCGTAAAGCCGGAGGAATCTGCCCGTGGGTTTGTGGCGCAAATTGGGCACGGGAATCCGCAGCTCCCCGCTCAGATACCGGCCGGTCAGGGATTTATGCTCCTCGAGCATGGCCGCATAAGAGCCGGCAAAGAGCAGCTTGCCGCCGAGTTCGCCAGCGCCAGGACCGAGATCGATGACGTAATCCGCGGCCTGGATGGTGTCGGGATCGTGCTCCACGACGAGAACCGTGTTTCCCAGATCGCGAAGCGACTTGAGAATATCGATGAGCCTCTGCGTGTCGCGCGGGTGCAGGCCAATCGAAGGCTCGTCAAGCACGTAAAGTGCGCCAACGAGATGCGAACCGAGCGATGTGGCGAGCTGGATCCGCTGTGACTCCCCGCCGGAAAGCGTGGAAGTGAGCCGGTCGAGTGTGAGGTAGTCGAGACCGACTTCATCCAGAAACTGTAAGCGCGTTCGAATCTCTTCGAGGATCCGGTCGGCGATGCTCATGTGCCCTTCGGAGAGTTGCAGGGTGGAAAAGAAAGCGCGCGCTTCCTTCACGGTAAGCTTCGAAACCTCGGTGATGGGTTTTCCCGCTACCCGGACGGCACGGGCCTCGGCGCGCAAACGAGTCCCGCCACATTCCGGGCAGGTGGCATAGCCACGGAAGCGGCTGAGGAACACGCGCACGTGCAGCTTGTATTTCTTCCGCTCCAGCCAGTTGAAAAAGCCTTTGACCCCCTCGTAGTCGTTCTCCGCATCGCCGTCGAGAATCAAGCGGCGCTGTTCTGCGGTGAGTTGTCGCCACGGCACGTTGGTCGGAATTCCGCGTCCGCGGGCCCACTTTTTTGCGCCCTGCAAGAGCACGCGATAGCGCGGCTTGGCCCACGGTTCGATGGCCCCGTCGTCAAGCGACTTACTAGGATCGGGCACTACCAGATTCAAGTCGAAGTCGATGGTGTTGCCGAACCCCTGACAGCGCGAACACGCCCCATACGGATTGTTAAAGGAGAAAAGTCGGGGCTCGGGTTCCTGGTATAGAATTCCGTCGTTCTTGCATTCGAATCGTTCGTTGAACGTGAGGCGCTCGGCGGAATTCCCCGCGCCGTCGGCAATAAACTCGAGAATGGCTTCGCCCTGCCCTTCGCGGTAACAAACTTCGATGGAGTCGACGAGGCGCGCGCGCGACTCCGGACTGACCGCCAGACGGTCGACAAGGACGTAGACGGGTTTCGAAAACTCGACATCCAGAAGCGATTCCGGCGACGAAAATTCGTGGATTCGTCCCGCCTGGTAAAGTCGGTTGAAACCTCGCTTCTGCAGATCAACTAGCCCCTGCCGAACTTGTTCTTGTGAGGGTCCGGCGTCCGGTTTCTTGGCTCCGCGTTTCGAAACGGCTGTTGCGCCGGACGTAGCGATTCGAAACTGGTGCAAAACGTAAAACCGCCGCCCCGCCGCCAGCGACAGAATGCGCGTAGCGATTTCGTCCGGACTGTCCCGCCGAACTTCGGCCCCGCATTTGATGCACAAAGTTTGCCCGCATCGCGCAAAAAGCAATCGCAGATAATCGTAAATTTCCGTCGCCGTCGCCACGTTCGAACGCGGGTTCCGCGTTGAATTTTTCTGCCGAATGGCCACCGCCGGGGCGATCCCGGAAATTTCCTCCACGTCCGGTTTTTCCATGCGCTCGAGAAATTGGCGGGCATAGGCGGACAGCGATTCCACGTAGCGGCGCTGGCCCTCCGCGTAGATGGTGTCAAAGGCCAGCGACGATTTTCCGGAGCCACTGACGCCAGTGACGACGGTAATGGCGTTATGCGGAATTTCAACGCTGATATTTTTTAAATTGTGGACGCGGGCGCCGCGGACGCGGATGGACTCCTGTTCCGGCCGGATATCCGTGGTTGCGTGGGTAATCTCTTTCGTCGCCAAAGGGAAAGCCCAGACAACGCGTTTCGAGCGCATTGCCTAAACTTTAAATTATACGACCGCTGTCAAAGCGGGGCAAACGCCGATTCTCGCGGACCTCAATTCACGGTTCCTGCGTGAGGGTGATTTGACCGATGCCGCCTTCCACTTTCAAGTGGATGGTCGCAGTGGATTTTCCATAAGCAGCGTTGGTGTAGGAGTCCCCATCGTGTTTCAGGCCACGTACGTCGATCGAGCCGATGCCCCCGGATGCGTATGCCATGACCCCGACGTTTTTCGGGAGGCGGATGTTGGCCTGCCCCACACCCCCTTCAATGTTGGCAGTCAAATCGGTCTTGCGGTCGCCCGTAAAGTCCACATCCATTTGGCCCGCTCCGAGATTCAGATCCAGCCGTGTAAGAGGAATATCTCGAAAATGGAGATTTCCCTGTCCCGCGCCCATATCCACTTTCAACTCCAGCGGGAGTTCCTTGCTGAAATGTAGATTCCAATCGTTTTGCGAGCGGCCGAAGTGCAGGGAGTGGGACTGTTGAGAAATGTCGAGTTGGCCAACGCCACCGGCCACGCTGTAGTCGACCCGGGGGGCGTCGAATGAATAACTATAGGTGAAGTCCGCTTCCAGCATGTGACTCGAGCCGCCGTTGATAATGAGCTGTCCGGCGCCCATTTCCAGCCTGGCGTGCGCCGACTTGGCTCCCTGCAGATCCACAGTTTGGGTGTTGTGCTGTGACCTCGAATCGAAGCCATGGCTACGGGAATAGCCGCGTCCGTGCCAGAGCAGCACGACCAGCACGACGACAAAGGCGATCGTACCAATGGCGGCGCCGACGGAGACTCCGGGAGGCGCGTCGGGATTGCGCCCTCTTTGCAGGTTGTCCCATATCTTTCCGACGCCGATAAAAATGAGAATGAGTGGCCAGTAGGTCCAGAGAATAGGCACGGGATCGAAACCCGGACGCCAATTGCGGAACAGAAAGAGAGCACCGATGGTAATGAGGATAATCGGGAAGACGAGGGAGACTCTCTTGGGATTGCCACCCTGGGCCATGGCGCACCTCCGCTATGTGGTACTACGCACGCGAAAGGAAAATAGTTCAGCGAGCGGTTGGATACACTGTACGACAAGCAAAGCCAGAACTGTGAGCGCCGGCTGGACGGGAGTACGAAAAACCGATCTCCTTCGCCCGCGCTGATGACAAATTTCCCCCGGCCACTACAGGAAACCGGAATCGCTGCGTGGCAATGGCGAACAGCGGGGTGTGGTAAAGTTCGGCTGAAAGCAGCTTGAGGGGCCGGGATATGAGAGAATTCGAGAGAATTTTCTGGATCGTGCTGGACAGCGTTGGGATAGGTGAGCTCCCGGATGCGGCGGACTACGGCGACGTCGGCAGGAACACGCTTGGACACATCGCGGAATCGCGGCCGCTGGAAATCCCGAATTTAGTGCGGCTTGGACTGGTAAATATCGCGCCTCTCAAACATCACGCGCCGGCTAGTGCTCCGCTTGGAGCGTTTGGAAAAGGCTCGACGCGTTCCCCCGGAAAAGACACCACCACGGGTCACTGGGAAATGGCGGGCGTCTGGCTAGATCGGGCCTTTCCGGTCTACAAGAACGGATTCCCGAAGGAATTGATTGAAGAGTTTGAGAAACAGATTGGCCGGAAGACAATTGGAAACAAGCCGGCATCCGGTACCGAGATCATCAAGGAATTAGGTGAAGAACACCTGCGCACAGGCAAGCCGATTGTGTATACCTCGGGCGACAGTGTGTTTCAGATCGCCACGCATGAAGAGGTGATTCCGGTGGCCGAGCTTTACCGCATGTGCGAAATTGCCAGGCAATTGCTGGATGGGCCACATCGCGTGGGGCGCGTGATTGCTCGGCCGTTTGCAGGAACGGCAGGAAACTTCGTGCGGACCACGCGGCGGCACGATTATGCGGTGGATCCGCCAAAGCCGATGCTGATGGATGTTCTCGCGGAGCACAAAGTTCGTGTTTTCGGAGTTGGCAAGATTCATGACATTTACAATGGCCGCGGAGTCGAAGAGTACGTCACGACTAAGAACAATACCGACGGAATGGAGAAACTGACCGCCGCGGTGAGCGAGCGCGAGAGCGGGCTAATCTTCTGCAATTTGGTGGATTTCGATATGTTGTATGGCCACCGGAAAGACGTTGAAGGGTTTGCCAAGTCACTAGAAGAATTTGACACCATGCTCACAGAGTTCTTGCCGCAGCTGAGTCTCTCCGACATGCTGATGATCACCGCGGACCATGGATGCGATCCTGATCCGCGATGGGCTACCACGGACCATTCGCGAGAGTACGTGCCGATATTGGCGTATTCGCCGGGAGGCGGCGCGGGCGTGAACTTGGGAGTGCGCGACACGCTGGCGGATATGGGCCAGACGGTCGCGGAGAATTTTGATGCGAAGATTCCGCATGGGACGAGCTTCCTCACTGACCTGAGGAAGCAACAACGTAATGAGGTAGCGACCTAAGCGGAGGAGAAAACCGTGACCGGTGATGGCTCGCAGCGAAATCCCGCGACGCGATGCTGCTCAGGACCGATTTCCTGATCGGAAATCTAATTCAACGTAACACCCACCGCCCCCCTGTTTCCAGGAGTGAAAGAAGCGGTTATAACCATACTGTTAACCACCAACTCGCAATCTTGGGGACAAGATCGGGCCGACTGAGAATTCCCGCATCAGAACCAGTCGCTGCGGTAGGCCACCCACCAGCTAAAGATGCCGATAGGAATCGTGGCCAGAAGCGACCATAAGATGGGCAAAGTGAAGTCCGCCGTCAATCCCAGCGCGATGAAAGTAGCCCAGAAGACCTTGCGTTGCATACTTATATTCTAGCGCGCGCAATGGTGTTATGGCCGCTAGTTAGGCCAGGCCAGGTTTCGAGAAAAGAAATCTTGAAGAACACGATGACCATTTCGGCAGGACCGGCGCTAGAAACAAAACCAGGAACAATGGTCAGTTGCCGGAGGCTGAAGAGGCGGGTCCATGTGGCCAGCCAGCGCTCGCCGCCCGCCGTCGGTTGCCGAGCAACATCCAAGCCGGGACGGACCGGCATTAACATGGGAGCGCAGAGCGGTCTTCAGCGAGGAATGCGGGGATAGGGTAGAGATGGAGGGCTGCAAAGGGGTCTAACTCTTGTAAACTACTTGAAGCTGCGGCCACCGCGTGAACACGACACCAGTCCTCTCCACCAGGGAAACGAGCCAAACGCTTGGACGAATCTTTGTGGCCATTTCCTTGGTTGTTTTCGGGGTTCAACACTTTCTGTATGGCGGTTTCGTGGCCGGATTGGTGCCTGCGTGGATGCCGGGACGGCTGTTCTGGGCGTACTTTGTGGGGGTGGCGTTCCTTGCGGCGGCTGTCGGTATCCTCGTCGAACTATTGGCGCGGCCGGCAGCGACCATGCTGGGCGTGATGTTTTTTCTTTTCTTGGTGCTCCTGCATATCCCCAGGATCGTCTTGCATTCGCACGACGGAAATGAATGGACCAGCGGATTTGTGGCCCTAGCGATGTGTGGAGGCGCCTGGGTTCTGGCCAGCGCTTCTCCTCTATACGAGCGCGAAACCGCGGATCCATTCCTCAAATTCGGGCAATACATTTTTGCCATGGCCTTTGTGGCTTTCGGGATTCAGCATTTTGTTTACGCCCGTCTTGCCGTAGGGCTAGGTCCGCCCTGGTTTCCTGTTCGGCCACTTTGGGCCTGCGCGATCGGCGTCGTTTTGGTTGCCGCGGGCGCGGCGATCATTTTCGGGAAAAAAGCGCGATTTGCGGCCGCTCTCTTGGGAACGATCCTCTTTCTCGTCTTCCTACTGCTGCACATCCCTCGCATCAGCGCGCATCTGCACGATCCGGGACCATGGACTAGCGGTTTTGAAGTCCTGGCACTGGGCGCAGACGCTTTGGTCCTGGCCAGCACCCTAGCAAGACAAGACCGAGAATAGCTATCCAGACGCCGCCCGTCCGACTCCAGCTGCGTCAATGGAGCAAGGCGACGTTGGGCGAAGGTGCGGCACGGAGAGCAAGCGACCGGGCCCGCAGCTTTGCCTCGGTTAGCTGCTCAGGAGTTAATTGGGTTTCGAGCGATAGGAGCGTGGCGCGGCCGCGGGTGTCACCTTCGAAAGTGGCGGCGGAGATCCAAAGATAGGCGGATTGCAAATCTTTTGGGGTGTCGCGGCCGAGGGCGTACATGGAGCCGAGCATGATGCGCGCGGTGGTGTGTCCCTGAAGCGCGGCTTTCTGGAACCACGCCAAGGCCACGGCCTCGTCGTGAGGAACTCCTTCCCCGTGGAGGTACAGATCGGCGTGGTTGTACTGAGCTTGGGGCTCACCACGTTCGGCAGCCTGGCGATACCAGGAGGCAGCGACGGCGTGGTTCTGAATGACCCCGAGGCCGTGGTCGTACATGTAGCCCAGATTTACTTCGGACGCGGCGTCGCCGCTGCGCGAAGCCTGGTCAAAAAAGCGCAGCGCTTCGGCGTAGTCCTGCTGTACCCCACAACCTTTAAAGTAGAGGATACCGAGGTTATAAGAGGCCGGCGCGTAGCCTCGATTCACGGCTTCTTGCAGCCAGTACAAAGCGGCGCCGGCGTTCGGCGGCGTGCCCCGGCCGGCCAGTGAGGACACCGCAAGATTCACCATGGCGGCAGGATGCCCCTGGCGTGCTTCCCTTTCAAAGACTTTGTAGGCTTCTCTGGCGGTGCGGTCCGCGAAGGGGCTCAAAATGGCGGGTCCATTCTCGGCGTGTTCAAGCGCGCTTCGCTCTTGACCGCCAAGCACCGCGACGGGGCTTACGCGCACCGAGAGACCATCCGGAACGATAAGCGCCGCCAGGTCCGACGGGACACAGGCCGACGCCCGGGACACTTCTTTCTGTTGAGCGCGAACCAGCGGCAGCACGGACAAAACACCGAGAACCACAACGGAGCACACCCGGCAATACCCGCGGACCACCACCATCATCGTTTTCCCTTCGAATCGTTTCATGACTGTCCTCCTCCCCGAACACCAGACTTGCGGAACCGCAAGGGACCGCTGACCCAGTAGGCAGAGTCCCTACCTGTAGGTATTCTACCTATGTACCTAGACGTTCTACTCGTAAAAATGTTCCACGAAAAATAGACCGGGAGGAGAACTCCTCTTTGATTATTCGTAGCGCAGGGCGGTCGAGGGGTTGACGCGGGTGGCGCGGCGGGCGGGAATCCAGCAGGCCATCAGACCGACCAGGAGTAGCAACGAGGCGACCGCGGCGAGGGTGAGAGGGTCGTGCGGGGAAACGCCCCAAAGCTGGCTGACGAGGAGACGAGAGACGGCAAAACTGGCGGCCAGGCCGATGGCAATACCGAGGAGGAGAAGTTGAAGGCCTTTTCCGAGGACCATCTTAAGGACGTCGGAACGGGCGGCGCCAAGGGCGGAGCGCAGGGCGAATTCCCTTTCGCGAGTGGTGGCGCGGGCGAGCAAGAGATTGGCCACATTGGCGCAGCCGATCAGGAGCAGAAGTACGACAGCGGCAAAGAGAACATAGAGAATCTTGCGAAATTGTTCCGGGACGACGGCGTGCGCAAAGGAATCGACTTCAATGGAGAAGCGCTTTGGATATTCCTCAGGATAGAGAATGGCAAGGCGTTGGGCGATCACCGTGAGATCGGCTTGCGCTTCCCGGAGGGAGACGCCGGGGCGAAGATGGGCCACCATTCCCCAGTAGCGCCGAAAGTGGCCGTCGAGACGGACCTCGACGGCATCCGGGCTGCGCGGGAGCCACAACTCGACGCCGCCCCAGGCGAAGCGCGGTGCCATGACACCCACGAGCGTTCGGGAGATGCCGTTCAAATTGAAGGTCTTGCCAATAAGAGCAGGATCGGCCTGAAACTGGCTGACCCAAGTGGCGTAACGCAGAACAAAAACAGGCGGAGCGCCGGGCTGGAAGTCGGATGGTTCGAGGGCCCGGCCCATGAAGGGTGGGACGCCGAAAAATTCGAATGTGCCGGGGGTGACGTAGTCTCCGCCGAAGCGGAAGGTGGTCCCTCCGGCGGTGTAGACAATGTCGTCTTCGACGTTGGCGACGGCGGCGTCAAAGACGTGGTTGTAAGCCATGTACTCGCGAAGTTCCGGATAGAAGAATGCGCCGCGCCATTCACGATCGGCACTATCCCGGTTGTGAATCCGAATGACTACAAGGTGGCGGGAATCTTTATAGGGGAAGGGCTCGAAAAGGGCGTTGTCCACGACACTGAAGATGGCGGTGGAAGCGCCGATGCCGAGGGCGAGGGCAAAAATGGAGATAAGAGCAAAGCGGCGGTCTTTCAGCAGACCGCGAAATGCAAATCGAAAGTCGCGGGCGAAGATGTCCAAATGATTCTCCCAGCGGGCCTCGCGGCACTCCTCCTTGAAGCGTTCGAGGCAGCCAAATTCGAGGGAGGCACGGCGGCGGGCTTCGCTGGGGGGCAGGCCGGAAGCGACGTAGTCCGCGATTTGCTGCTCGAGGTGGAATTGCAGCTCGGAGTCGAGGCGCCTTTCGGTCAGGGCCTTTTGCCAAAGACGGCGGAACCAGCGCATGGGCAGCCCCTCTACTCCGCAGTTCGGAGGATCAAAGCGACGGCATCAGAGAGGCGCTCCCAATTCGATACTTCCGTCTCCAGCTGTTTGTGGCCCTTGCGCGTGAGCGTGTAAAACTTCGCTTCCCTGCCGGTGGAGGTGTCTTTCCATTGGGCCTCGAGCCAGTCCTGCTCCTCAAGACGGTGAAGGGCGGGATAGAGGGAACCCTGCGGGACCTGAAAGAAATCCCTGGAAATCTGCTGGATGCGCTGGGAGATGGCGTAGCCGTGAAGAGGTCCGGCAGCGACGATCTTGAGGATCAGCATGTCGAGAGTTCCCTTGAGGAGCTCCACTTTTTCCTGCGCCATCGCTTACACCTAGTAGTACTACCTATATGAGTTCTACCTATACGCAAGCTGCGCACCAATGTCAAGGGGAAGAGCGGAGAGCGGCGGGAGGGCTGCTGCCCTCCCGCCATAGCTGTCAGTTACCGGAGGCGGAGGAGGCCGCGCCGGGAGCGTAGTAGCCGTTGCGCGTGCGGGCCACGAGTTTGCCGCGGCCATGCGGGGGAATCACTTCCACCTGGATGGCGCGAAAGGTTCCGTCGCGGCGGGTGTTGGTGGGATAGTAGGCCAAAATGTACTGGTTGCGAATGTCATGAGCCACGTGTTCGCAGATGTTGTGCACGTCATCGACGTTTTCCGGGAAGAAGGCTAGCCCGCCGGAGGCCGCGGCGATTTGCTCGAGCGCTTTGCGGGCGCGCTTGGCTTCCTTCTTGTTTTCCTGGCCGAGGAGACCGATTGTGTAAATCACCGTATCGGTCTTCTGGACTTCTCGAATCATTTTCTCTAGGGAATTACGGCTGGCGTTGTCTTCGCCGTCGGTGACGACGAGCAGGACCTTCTTGTCCTTGCTAGCCTTCTTAAGATGATCGAGCGACCCCAGGATAGCGTCGCGTAGGGCCGTGCTGCCGCGTGAATCAATGCGCTCGAGGGCTTCCTTGAGCTCGGGAATGCTGCTGGTGAAATCCTTGTCGAGATCGAGATAGAAGTCGTCGTTGAAATTGACGACGAACGCTTCATCCTGGGGGTTGCTGGCCTGCACCAGAGTGATGGCGGCTTCATTGACGCGCGGGCGCTTGTCGCGCATGCTGCCGCTATTGTCGATGACCAGTCCCATGCTCACGGGCACATCTTCGCGCTTAAACACGGAAAGTTTTTGTTCAACTTTGTCTTCAAAGACGCGGAAATTTTCCGGCTTCAGGCCGTCGGCGAAGCGCTGGCGGTCATCGATGACGGTGGTGTGCAGCACGACTAAGTTAACGTCCACCTTGATGCTGGGACCTTGTTTACCGGCGTCCGGGTCCTGACTAGGTGGAGGCGGCACCGAATTGGGGATGGGAATCTGGGCGAAGGCGGCGGAAGCCAAGATAGCGGCGGCGCAAATCAAGACAGAGAGATAGCGCAAGGAAGGAAGGAAACCCCTCGAGAACTCAGTGGCTGGGGGCGTAATAACCGGTCTTGGAAAAGACGCTGAGGGGCGGAAGCCCCTTGGGCGCTCGCAACTTGATCTTGAGCTTGCGCCAGCGAGCGTCGTGGACCTTGTTGCTTGGTCGATAGCCGAGGACATATTGGTTTCGCAGCTCCATGCCGATTTTTGAAGCGATATCCGGCAGTTCATCCAGCTTCTCCACGGCGAACACGCGCCCACCGGTCATTTCCGTTACTTCGCTGAGAAGCGATGGGCCGCTCAGTTCCTCTGGAGACCGGTTGCGATAACCAAGCGGGTCAAAGATGCCGATGGCATAGAGTTGCGTGTCCGCTTCCTTTACCAACCGCTTGATATCGCTTTCGTTGTACCTACTATGATTATCACCTCCATCGGATAGGATGAGCAAGGCACGTTTGGCGTTGTGTCCACCCCGCATTTGGCTGAGACCGAGATAGATGGCATCGAGGAGCGCGGTGCGGCCCTTGGGCGCAGTGAGCAGCATGCGGCTCTGCAGGTCTTCCACACTGTTGGTAAAGGAACTGGTCAGTTCCGCGCGCTCGTTGAAGCTCACCAGGAAGAATTCATCCTGAGGATTAGCGGTTTTGAAAAATTGGATGGCGGCTTCGCGGGCCTTGGCTACTTTGTTGGCCATGCTGCCGCTGAAATCAAAGATCACGCCGATGGAGATGGGAACGTCTTCGGCGGAGAAGGTGACGACTTCTTGCTCGATGCTGTCCTCAAAGACACGGAAATTGTCAGGTTCGAGGCCGGTGACCAAGCGATTGTAGGGGTCGGTGACCGTAACGTTGATGAGCGCGAGGTCGACATCAAAATGAATCGTTCCCCCCGGCTTGAAAGGAGTGCCCGGCGTATCTTTCCGGACATCGTCTTGCTTGACTTCCTTAACTTCCTCGCGTTTGGCTTCCTCCTTGGGCTTGCTTTCGTCGGAACTGGATTGAGCGGCGGCTGGCACTACCGCGGGTAACGCCAGCAGACAAACCATCAGCAAAACATGGAAGGAGAAAAATAGAACGCGAAAACCTGGTAGATCGCGTTTCACGGCACCCTCGTCATCCCGGCCTGCCGGGATGGCCGCGCGGTTCGGACTAACAGAAATTCTACCACTCGGTTTCGCGAAAACAAGCGTAAATGCTGCTGCTCAGTATTGAACAGGTTGATGGCCGACCGGACCGAGTGGCCTGTGGTAGCATCGCGGAACTCTCCCTGCTCAGCGTAGACCATGCCTGAGGAGCTATTATTCCGGGCGAGTGGAGAACCAAAAAGAGATGAGCTTGGCCAAAGTCGTGGTGGTCATTCCTGCGAGATATGGTTCGACGCGGTTGCCCGGCAAACCGCTGGTATCGCTCGCCGGGAAGCCCATGATTCAGCGGGTCTACGAGCGGGCCAAGCTGGCGGAGCGGGCGGACCGCGTGATCGTGGCCACCGATGACCAACGCATTGTGAAAGCCGTGGAGGGATTTGGTGGCGAGGCGAGGATGACGCGGACTGCCCATCGCACCGGTACGGAACGCGTCGCGGAAGTGGCGGCGCGCGAAGGGGGCGACGTATTCGTAAACGTGCAGGGAGACGAGCCAATGGTGGATCCCCAGTCGATCGATGTGGCGGTAAATGCCCTACTGGAGGAACCCCAGGCTTCCATCAGCACGGTGGCCACGCTGATTAAAACACCTGGCGACATCATGGACCCGAATGTAGTGAAGGCAGTGCTGGATTTCGACGGGAACGCGATCTATTTCTCGCGCGCGCCGATTCCCTGGGTGCGGGATCGGGCCAGCAAGATTCAGGTGCGCCACCTGAAACATCTCGGGCTATACGTTTTTCAACGTGAGGCACTGCTGGAATACCCGACCTTGCCGCAGGGTGAGCTCGAAAGAATCGAACAACTTGAGCAACTGCGCTGGATCGAAAACGCGTGGAAGATCCGCGTGGCGGAAGTGCAGCACGACGCGGTGAGCGTGGATGTGCCGGAAGACGTGGCGCGCGTCGAAAAGCTCCTGCAGAAATAGGGCCAGCCGGCCTCCGAAAGACCGCGGCGGGCCGGAACCGTTCGTTTCCAGTCAGCGATCAGGGCTGCCGCGTGTTTATGCCGGCAATGACGCGACTGGTATCCACGCCGACCAGGAGAGTGGTGTTGGGGTCGACGGCGTACGCACTGAATTTATAAGTGGTCTGTGGAGAAGGAGTCGTCGTCACCATCAGCGTGTTGCGACCAGTGGGATCAGTACCGAGAGTCAGCGATCCATTGAACGGATAGTTGAAGAATTGCTTACCCAGGCCGAAGAGGTTGAAGTCCATGGCGCCGGTAATATTTGATGTCGCAGTGCTGGTTATGGCCATTTGACCGACGAAATCATCTTCGCCGGTGCTCACGCCGTTCCAATTGAATGCGTAGTTGCCGGCCAGCGATGATGCCGTAAGCGGACCGGATGTCTGTGCCAGGAAAGAGCCGTCGCTGGTGATGTTGTTGTCGGTTTCCTGGAAGACGGCCTTCGTGGGCGACGCCAGATAAAAGATAAACGAAAATGTGCCGGACTTGGAATCCGTCCAAGTGGCCGTGCCGCCGCCAAAATGGTTGGCGTCGACGGTATAAGAGCCCGTGACAGTGCCACCGGAGGAAGGCAACGGAGTCAATCCACCGTTGTTGTTTTCATCAATCACGATCGAAGTGAGGTTGCCGGCTCCATCCGTCGTGAAGCGCCCCGCGGTAGAGGTCGGTCCCGCCGTGCTCCCGCCCCCGATGAGGAAAGCAAAAGGACCGTTGAGAGAAGTGATGTCGAATGAGGTGTTTAGCTGGGCGATGGCGTCTCCCACAAGAGCTTCTGGGAAGTCGAGGTTAGAACTTAGAAATTTCAAGCGCGTGCTATCAACGATGTACAAGGTCAGGTTCTTCCCGGCAATATTTGCGGTCCCGCGACCGGATTGGGGGAAGGCCGCATCAAGCTGGTAAAAAGCGCCATTGGGGAACGCCAATTGTCCGGACAGAACACCCCCGGTATTGGAATCAAAAAGGCCGTTCAGGATTCCACCGCCGCCATCCGCGTCGAGCCGGCCGATGATGGATTGCTGGACGAGATTGTTGCTGGAGTCAAAACCCACACCGGAAAAATCGAAAACATAGCCGCTGGCGATCATGGTAATAGAGAAAGCTGCGGTGTCCTGCTTTTGGAACGAACCGCCCGCGGTCACGGTGGAGTCGGTCTGGACAATTGAGCCTTGGCTGATGGTCGAAAGTGTGATGCTGTAATTCGTAGTGCCCGTGACGTTCGTCAGACTGAGCGTGCCGCGGCCGTCGGCCTGAATTGCATAACTGCTATTTGTGAGGACCAGAGTGCTGGTACCGGT
This sequence comes from Acidobacteriota bacterium, assembly GCA_003225295.1. Taxonomy (GTDB): domain Bacteria; phylum Acidobacteriota; class Terriglobia; order Acidiferrales; family UBA7541; genus Acidiferrum. Next base: position 45,464 of record QHYZ01000057.1, read on the forward strand.
GCAGACATTTACGTCTTCGACGCCGCCGGTAATCTTGCCGTTGCCGTCGGCCGTAAATGTGCCGATGCGGCCGAAGAAACTGGCGGTACGACCGCAGGGCTCAGTTCCGCTCATGGAGAAAGCGTATTGTCCCATCAGGCTGACGTTTGAAAAATTTCCTACGGGCGGAGGAGGGGGAGGCAGCGTGGAGCCACTGCCACCGCAGGCCGCTTCAAAGGCCGCTGCAAGGAGCGCTAAACAAAAAATCAAGCGCTTCACAGAGCACCGGGCTGCTGAGATTTCTGGACTCCTCCGCGTTGCGCCCGCGCTCCGGCAAGCCAAAGCGGCGCGCCGTTGACAGAACGCAAGGCTAGCGCCCGTGCCCCCTGCTGAATAATGCGCGCGAGAAACGTGGTGCCCTGTCCGTAAGAAACGTTCTGGCCGGTAATCTTCACGCTGCCGCCTTCGGTGAGCGTGAACTTATTGAACTTGAGAAATCTTGCATCCCCCAAATGAACGTCAACGGGTCCGGACGAGGTCTCCACGGTGAGGTGCGCGCCAAGAGGAGGCACGGAAGAGTTCTCCGTATATTTCAAGACGGTTCCTTCGAGAACCATGTCGCGATTCGGGTCGTATGCGGATGTGCGCGGTTTAGCGGTCTGCTGCGCCTTTGGCCGCACCTGCTGGGCGCCGGCAACAACCGCGAGAAGAAGCGCGCCAACAAGAAAGACACTGCTCGTTCTCATGAGAATGATTGGTTTCATATCCCCTTCCCACCTGCAAGAGTCCCACTCGGAACCTTGGTGCGCTGCGGGGCCAAAGGCAAGAACCGTTTCGAGGCCCAGGGCAAAAGGTTCATTGCATTAGACGGCGAATCTCCCCGCGGCGGTTTCTGAATGCTCCGCAAGCTTTCCTGACCTGCACCGCTTACCGACACTGCCGATACAAACCCGTTTCCGCGGTAAAGGTTTCGCGCCCGCGGTAAGAAAAAATAGTGATTTTCAGGCGCACGGAGTTCGATTTGACAGATTTGCGAGTTCCGACGATAATTATGCCTACGTCACTCCTGTGGAGGGCAAACAAGCTCGGCGTAGGAACGCGGGCTATAAGGATGGCGCCAAAATATATCTTTGTAACCGGCGGAGTTGTATCCTCACTTGGAAAGGGCGTAGCTGCCTCCTCTATCGGCTGTCTCCTCGAAAGTCGCAGTTTCAAAGTCACGCTGCAAAAATGCGATCCGTATCTGAACGTGGATCCGGGCACGATGAGCCCCTTCCAGCATGGCGAAGTGTTTGTGACCGAGGACGGAGCGGAAACGGACCTCGATCTGGGGCACTACGAAAGGTTCACGCACGCCAAGCTTTCCCGCGACAATAACTGGACGACCGGGCGCATCTACGAAACGATCCTGACCAAGGAGCGGCGCGGAGATTATCTCGGCAAGACCGTGCAAGTGATCCCTCATGTCACCGACGAGATCAAAGCAACGATCAAAAAAGTCTCCGAGGGCGTTGATGTCGTGATCGTGGAAATTGGAGGGACGGTGGGCGATATCGAATCGCTTCCCTTCCTCGAAGCGATTCGCCAGATGCGCCTTGAACTGGGGGCGGAGAACACGCTCTTTGTGCACGTCACGCTGGTGCCGTTCATCGCCGCGGCGGGCGAACTGAAAACGAAGCCCACCCAGCACAGCGTGAAAGAGATGCTGAGCATCGGGATTCAGCCGGACATTTTGTTATGCCGCAGCGATCACCACATCCCGCCGGAATTGAAGAAAAAGATTGCGTTGTTCTGCAACGTGGCAGAAGCCTGCGTCATTTCGATGGAAGACGTGGACACCATTTACGCCGTGCCCGCGGAATTGAACAAGGAAGGGCTGGACGCGCAGATCCTGCGGCTGCTGAAGTTGCAAGACCATGCTTCGAACATGAAACCATGGCTCGACCTGGTGCAGCGGATGCATCATCCGGCAGGCGAAGCGCGAATCGCGGTCGTCGGCAAATACGTGCAGCTCGAAGATGCCTACAAGAGTCTGCGCGAGGCTTTGCTCCACGGGGGGCTGGCACACAACCACAAGACGGTCCTCCAATGGATCGAGGCGGAAGAGATAGACTCGGCCGCGGCGGCAGCGGCGCGTTTGCATGGATACGACGGAATCCTCGTCCCTGGCGGCTTCGGGAAGCGCGGTATCCAGGGGATGGTCGACACCATCCAGTACGCGCGCGAGCACAGGGTGCCCTTCTTTGGGATTTGTTTGGGAATGCAATGCGCGACGATCGAATACGCCAGGGACGTTGCGGGCCTGAAGCAGGCCGACAGCACGGAATTCGACCCGCAGACGCCGCATCGCGTGATCTACAAATTGCGCGAATTGCTGGGAGTGGACGAGATGGGCGGAACGATGCGATTGGGCGCCTGGCCGTGCAAGCTGGAGCCGGGATCGTCTGCACACAAAGCATACGGGAAACTGGAGATCAACGAGCGGCACCGCCACCGCTACGAATTCAACCGAGACTACGAAAAGATCCTGGTAGCCGCTGGCTTGCGCATCACCGGACGGACGCCGGATGAAAACTACGTGGAAATCGTCGAAGCGCCGGACCATCCGTGGTTCCTCGGCTGCCAGTTCCACCCGGAATTCAAGTCCAAACCGCTGGAGCCGCACCCGCTCTTCGCGGCGTTCATCGGCGCGGCGCTGGAAAATAAGAAGAACAAAATTTCGTGCCATCGTGGAACCAAAACGCGCGCAGGCCGTGGACCTGGCGCCGCGTGTGAGCGCCTAATCTGGATTTCCAGAAGGGACGATCGAGGCGGTGTCAGCTCGGCAACATAAGCGTTCAGTGGCCGGGGTAGTTTGATTTCTCCTGCAAGCGTAGATCGATTTCGCAGTGCAAAACTCCGTCTTTATCCCGGGAAAGTGGACGAATCGTTGCGAATTTTCCGAGCGCCTGGGACTCGTTTTTCATCGCTTCCGTCAAGTACGAATCGCCCATGAAGCGCAACTCCTCGGTCCATTGAACCGGATATCCGGCTCCCCATAAGTTGAAATGAACGTGCGCGGGGATATGCATTCCCGGGTAACGTCCCGGCCGGATGGTATGCAACTCGAAGCGCCCTTGGGGGTCGGTTTTCATATAGCCCTTGATACGCGGATGGCCGACCTTGCCGTCCGGCGAATAGTAGCCGTCCTTATCGGTGTTGTACGCGTAAACGACGACTCCCGCGACGGTGTGCTCACCATCGGGCGCAAAGACGCGGCCCGCGACGACCAGCGGATCGCCGGGCTCTCCGGACGGCACAATGGTAGCCGTCCAGGTTGTGTCCGGTGGTTCTGGAGGCGGAGGAGGCGGGTTCTGCCCTTTCACGAGCGAGGCGGTCAGATAAGAACCCGTAGCGCACGCTAGTCCCCATCTGGCCATCCGTTGAAGAAAATCGCGGCGGCTTTTGTCTTCAAGCTTCATCGCTTTGCTCCTTTGCTCCGAAAGACGGATCGGCAGCAGCAAGTGTTAACAAGCCGATTCGGGGCGCCTGGTCCCCAGGTCGCTCGCTTAACACTTCGCCGGTTCTGAACGTCTTGCCTAACAGTATGATTTCTGCGTCGCGGCACGAGCGAGCCCCGGCGCCAAACAGCCGATTGATTCGTGGAGGGAGGACCTCATGAGGACGATCCGAATTGTCGCCGCCATTGTAATTCTCGCGGCACTTCCGCTGACAGCGGCTGCCAGGCGCAGGACAACACCGTTAGCATCGAAATCCGAAGCAAAGACTTACGCCGTGAGCAAGGCCTATACGATGCTGTCCTTTACAGCGACGAAATGGATGGTCTTCAAAGAAGAAGGATTGTTTCAGGAGTTCAGCGGGACGCTGACCTACAGTTCTCAAGATCCCGCCAAATGCAAGATCGACCTGACCGTGCAGGCCGCCAGTCTCGACACGCGCAATTCGACTCGCGACAAAGTTTTGCGTTCCGATGATTTCTTTGAGGTCCAGAAATACCCTACGCTGGCTTTTCGCAGCACGAGGGTAACCCGCACGGGGAAAGAAACCTACGCTATCGAGGGTGACTTGACCATTCACGGCGTTAGCAAGCGAATCACTGTGCCCGCAAAGGTGATTGGTGTTCGCGTGATGCCGGGAATCGGCGACTTTGCGGGATTCGAAACGACCTTCCACATTGACCGGCGTGAGTTCGGCGTTCTTGGTTCGCGCTGGAGTGGCAATACCTTGGCCGTCGATCCGACAGTCGTCCTTCACCTCATCATCGGCGGCGTCCACGAGTAACGAGCACGGCTCACAAGCGTCGCCCTTCCCGTCCCCGCGGTGCTGGCAGGTCGCGGCCGCCCGTGCCGCTTTGGCAACGCCTCCAGCCTCTGTGCTATCTTCAAAGCTCCTCATGACGGCAGGTAAAGAAATCAGTCTGGGTTCCTTGCGCCTCGGTGGCGGAAATCCGTTGTTCCTGATTGCGGGGCCGTGCGTCATTGAAAGCGAAATACATGCTTTGGTGATGGCGGAGAAGGTTGCCAAGATCGCGGACGATGCGGGCATGCCGTATATCTTTAAGGCTTCCTACGACAAGGCCAACCGTTCCTCGATGAAAGGATTCCGGGGCCCAGGGATGAAGGAAGGCTTGCGGATTCTCGGCAAGATCAAGTCGGAACTGAAACTGCCGATACTCACTGACATACACGATGCTTCCCAGGCAGGACCTGCGGCGGAAGTTTGCGACGTGCTCCAGATTCCCGCATTCCTGGCGCGTCAAACCGATCTGCTGCTTGCGGCTGGCAAGACCGGCCGGATCATCAACGTGAAGAAAGCGCAGTTTCTATCACCCTGGGATATGGGCAACGTCACGGAGAAAGTCGCCAGCACCGGAAACACAAAGATTATTCTCACCGAGCGTGGGTCTTCATTTGGATACCAGAATCTTGTCGTGGACATGCGCTCCTTCCCGATCATGCAACGAACCGGTTACCCGGTGGTATTTGATGTAACGCATGCCGTGCAGCTTCCGGCCGGACAAGGACACTCCAGCGGTGGCCAGCCGCAGTTTATTGAACCGCTGGCGCGCGCGGGCGTGGCGGCCGGCGTGGACGGCATTTTCTTGGAAACCCATGACAATCCCGCCAAAGCGCTTTCCGACGGACCCAACGCGCTGCCGCTTTCGGAACTCCTTAGCCTGCTGATGAAATTAAAGGGACTCAGCGCCGTGGTACGCCGCTGGAGTGCGAAATGAGCCTGGACACAGCAAGGCGCGTTCTGAGGATTGAAGCGCAAGCGATTCAGGATGTGCTGAGGCGGCTCGACGCCACGTTTGAAAAGGCGGTCGACGTGCTCTTTCAGTGCAAAGGGCGCGTTGTAGTCACCGGCATGGGCAAATCCGGATTGATTGGCCGGAAAATTTCCGCCACGTTATCGAGCACCGGCACTCCATCGTTCTTCCTGCACCCCGCCGAAGCTCTGCACGGCGACTTGGGGATGCTCGCGCGCGGCGACGCCATGCTGGCGGTTTCCTATGGCGGCGAGACGGAAGAGATCATAAGGCTGCTGGAAGCGCTGAAGCGACTGGAGATGCCGCTAGTGACGCTGACGGGAAAAATTCACTCGACGCTCGCCGAGGCGTGCGACGTGGCTCTGGACGTGAGCGTGAAGGAAGAGGCCTGCTCTTTGAATCTGGCGCCCACGGCAAGTACGACGGTAGCCATGGCGATGGGCGATGCGCTGGCGGTTTCCCTCCTCGAGCGGCGCAATTTTCGGCACGATGATTTTGCGGCGCTGCATCCCGCTGGGCGCCTCGGCAAGAAGCTGCTTCGCGTGGAGCACCTGATGCATGCGGGAGAAGCGCTGCCGCGCGTTTCGAAAGACACGCCCATGCCCGACGTGTTTCACGAAATGTCCGCGAAGAAGCTGGGCATGACCACCGTGCTCGAAGCAGACGGCCGCCTGGCCGGAATTTTGACCGACGGAGACTTGCGCCGCTTGATGGAGAAGCACCGCGGAGCAGTCCTCGAGATGCGCGCGGCGGAGGGCATGACCAAGAATCCGCACACGATAGGGCCACACGTACTGGCCAGCGAAGCCTTGAACTTGATGGAAAAAAGAAAGATTACGTCAGTTGTGGTGGTGGATGAGGCCAAAGGCGTGCTGGGGGTGGTGCATCTGCACGACTTGTGGACCCTGGAGCTGATGTAATGTTTTGTACGGCAAATTATCTCGTAATGCTTTCTGCGTCTGAGAGTTTTCGCTCCGACATAAAAGCGCGCCGTCGTTGGGCGTTAGCCCCTGGGGAAAATGCTTTGCACCGAAGCATTTGTGAGGTGATTTATGACATTTGAAGAAGACTCCCAGGAGACCGCGGGCATGTAGCACGTGTAGGGGCTGGCTTGCCTGGGCCGCGCCGTGCGCACTTTTGCAGAATCATTCGAGGACATCACCAACTCTGGCCTAGAGACGCGCGGAGCGCAGAGGAAGACGCAAGAAATAACAAGGAGAAAGCATTGGCTAAGCGAGGAAAGACAATTCCGGGAAAACTGGCGAAGCGAGCGAAGCAGATTCTCGTAGTGCTGATGGACGTGGACGGAACACTGACCGATGGCAGCGTGACGTTACTGTCGCAGTCGGATGGTTCGGCTCTCGAATGCAAGACGTTTGACGCCCACGACGGCCAGGGCCTCACGCTTGCCGTCACCGCCGGGTTGCGGACGGGCGTCATTACCGGACGCGGCAGCGCGGCTCTGCGCAGACGGTGTAAAGAGCTGGACATCGAGTTTGTCTACGAGAAGCAGGGCCACAAGGTGGCCGCTTACGAAGACGTCCTGCGGAAAACCGGCGCCAAGGAATCGGAAGTCGCCTTTCTCGGCGATGACCTGCCGGACTTGACGCTCATGAAGCGGGTAGGACTGGCCGTCGCCGTTCACAACGCCACCCCGGAAGTCCGCCGGACCGCCCACTACACCACCAAAGCCGATGGCGGCAAAGGTGCCGCACGCGAACTCGTCGAGATCATCCTCAAGTCCAAAGGCATCTGGGAAGAAATGATCGACAAAGCCCGGGCCTGAAGCCGCGCCCCTTCCTTGCTTTCCCGTGCCAGCGTGCGGCGAACCAACCATCTCACAGCGACGGAACGACTTATCGCTAAATAAGAAAAGTGGATTATCCGACCAGGAGATGGCACGCCGCCATGAGAGGCGGTGCCTACGAATTGTTGCCAAATCCGGTCGGTCTTCTACTCACGCTTCCTGGCACCCCAGGTCCACTCCAGTCATAATGTTATCCGGCGCCGCGTTTCGAGGGATCCTTAACGATGCTCCACGCATGGCACGACGTTTCTCCCGGCCACGACCTCCCGCGGGATTTTCAAGCGGTGATCGAGATCCCGCTGGGCTCCAACGTGAAATACGAGTTGGACAAGGCTAGCGGGCTACTGAAAGTGGATCGCATCATCCATTCGGCAGTATTCTATCCCGCAAATTATGGGTTTATCCCGCAGACGTATGCCGAAGATAATGATCCCCTCGATGTGCTGGTATTGTGTCAGGAGCCGGTACAGCCGCTGGCGCTCATCAAAGCGCGGGCCATTGGGTTGATGACCATGGTCGATACCGGGGCCAGCGACGACAAGGTCATCGCCGTCGCGACGAACGATCCGGAGTTCAACAGCTACGTTGAGGCGAACGAATTGCCACCGCACCGCTTGCTTGTTCTGAGGCGTTTTTTCCAGGACTATAAGCAACTGGAAGGCAAGCAGGTCCAGGTAGATGACATCCGTCCGGCGCACGCGGCAGTCAAGGTTATCGAGAATGCGCTGGCGCGTTACAGGGACCAAAGAAACACACTTCGCGCAAAGGACCACCTCTAATACAAATGCGCTATTTTGGGGTCATGAACTCAATGTTAGCTTGCATCCACGAAAGCAACGCGGGTTGGGCCCGGGGCGGCTTGGCGATGGCTCGTTTTTTTTTGGTGCGCGTCTAAGTTTATGCGCTGGAGCAAAACGGCATGAATCGCTTCTGGAGGTGGGTGGCGGGAATTTTGGGCGTGCTGTTCCTTGCTGCCTTTGCTGTGTTGTCCTTCATCGCGGGAAGTCCGAAGGACGCGTACGGCATGGTGCGGTACGCGCTGCCGCACATGCATCGCGGCACGCTCAAAGTGGGCAGCGATGCGCCGGACGCACGGATTGTCGCGCTGGATGGCGTCAGCCGCTTCCACATCCGAGAGCGAACCCATGAGCGGCCGCTCGTGCTGGTGTTTGGGAGTTTCACTTGACCGCCGTTTCGCCGCCAGGTGGGCGACATCGTTCAGATTTATGAAGACTACCAAGGGCGAGCAGATTTCTTGACCGTTTACGTTCGCGAAGCTCATCCCACCGATGAATGGCAGATGAAATCCAACGTGAAGGACGATGTCTGTTACGCGCAGCCGAAAACACTGGCGCAGCGCGTGGCTATTGCCAATGATTTTACCAAGAGATTCAAGTTCCCTTTACCGTTCGGAATCGACGACATGAGCAACGCCGCGAATGATGCGTATGCTGCATGGCCGGAGCGGATTTACATTATTGATGAAAGCGGTCGTATCGCCTACCGCGGCGGGATGGGCCCGTTCAACTACAAGCCGGAAGAAGCCCGGGAATGGCTCGCCGCCCGTTATGGGGCGGTGAAACACGACGCGCCGAAATCGCCAGCAGATGAGGCGCCGCCGAGGCCTCGCCCAGCCGCTCCGGCGAAATGACCCAGCCCGTGAAACGGAAAACCAGCAGCAAGAAACGGGAAGCCGGCCCGCTTAAAAGAGTGGGGTTGGCGCGGGCGCTCTCGAAACTCGGCTATTGCTCCCGATCCCGCGCTGCCGAGCTGATTGCTGCCGGGCAGGTGAAATGGAATGGAGCGGTGCGCCGCGATCCGCAAACGCCGGTGCACCTCGGAAGGGACCGGATCGAAATCGACGGGCAGCCGTTAGCACCTAGTTCCAAAATTTATCTTGCTCTCAACAAACCTCGCGGCGTAGTGACCACCGCGGCAGACGAAAAAAGCCGGGAGACCGTGTACGCGTATTTGCCGGAGGGCCTGCCATGGATTGCGCCGGTCGGCCGGCTCGACAAAGCCAGCGAAGGATTACTGCTTCTTACGAATGATTCGGAATGGGCGGCCCGCATTACCGCACCGGAGACCCATCTCGATAAGACGTACCACGTGCAAATTCGGGCCATTGCCGATGAAGCGCTGGTGCAGGCATTGCGAAGCGGAATCCGCGCCAAGGATGGCGAATTGCTGTGCTTGAAAAAAGTCTGCATTCTTCGCCATGGCGAACGTTATTCGTGGCTCGAAATTGTGCTGGAAGAAGGCAAGAACCGGCACATCAGGCGAATGCTCGAAGCGCTGAAAATAGAAGTGCGCCGGCTCGTGCGTGTGGCCATCGGGCCGCTGGCGCTGGGCGAACTTCCGAAGGGCGGAACTCGTCCGCTGGAACAGCAAGAGAAGCAGGAGTTGGATCGCGCCATGCGTGCGCCGAACCGCGAACCCGCTTCTTCTGCTCGGTAGCCAGACCTATTTGGATTTGTAAGTGAAGTTCACTTTTGTTTCTTCCTCGAGAACCAGCGGCCTGACAAAGTTGTACGAATTCCCTGCCCTGGGCACGTCCACGCGAACCGGCAGCACACCGGAAATGCGTTGCTGGAGATTCGTGACGTTCGAGGAAGCGGCCATCTGCTGCTTCTCGGCGTTCTTACGAACGTCGCGCTGAAGACGTTCTAAATCAAGAGTCGAATAGCCATTGAGTGGCCCGTTGGCGGCGGTAACTTCCACCAATTCCGAAGCCGCACCAAGGCTGAGAGCGAAATTGAACGGCACCGGCCCGCCGCCGTCATAATTGATCTGACTTACAAGCTGCTTGAAGCCCAACGCATTGACTGCAATCTTGACTCGTCCCGTGGACAAGTTCGAAACGATCCAGCGACCCGAATTGTCTGTTACCACGGTTCGCTGCGCTCCCGTGTCGATCTGCGTCACCGTGACTTGCGCGTTGGGGACCATTGCTCCGGTGGGGTCTACAACGATTCCGCCTAGCTGTCCGGGAAGCAAAGACAACATGTCGAAGGAATATCCCCTGGCCATCCCGTTCAGAGCACCTTCCGCTCCGGAGACATCCAGCGAAGTAGCCGGCAACAAATTCGCGGCGATGGCGTCGCCGCCAAAGTCTTTCACCTTGTACTGTTCCGGGAGAAAGACCTCCCATTCCAAGAGGTTGATCGGGACGTCCATCTTCGGAAGCACAAGGTCGGAGCCGCCTTTTTTCGCGAACGGCGCACCCGAATGCATGAATACGAACGAAACCGTGTAGGAGTCGACTGGCCGGAAGCCCGCGCGCAGCAAGGGCACTCGGTTGCCATCCGGCCCCTCAACGGGCTTCACTTTTTCCCCGGCAACTTCGGCGGACAGAATGCTCGCGCCTGCGGGCAAAGCCACTTTCAAGAACGGCTGCGCCTGATTTTTGATGGTGAGTCTTATTTCCGTTAACGAGCGGCCCTCGGTAGTCACGAGCGTAGTAACCACCGCACGTTCGGCGACCGCCGCGATCACGCTGCTGTCCGGAAAGCGCGTCCACTCGAGCGCGAGGGCAGGTTTCTCGTTCGGCTGTTTGTGATAACGAAATGCCGCTTGCATGGGAGAGTGCGCGAGCGAACGCAGATACGGACTCATCTCCTTGAAATCTATACGCTTGAGGCCGCCGGCTTCCGTGGCGGTTAACTCGATCGTTCCGGCGCCCTCGACCAGAACTTCGCCGGTTTCGCGCTGGGCATCCTTGAAGCTGAGAAACGGGGCGTCTGCCCTGGTGGCGGAGATGGATTTCTCCATGGAGATCAGGAACTCGTGGCTTCGCTGGGCTGGGCCGGTGACCTTCAGGGTCAAGACGCCGGATTCCACCTCGCTGGACTCCACCGATGCGCCGGTCGCGCCGGTGATTTCAAATCCTGTTGGGACTTCAATTTGAAATTGAGAGGGCTCGCCTTGCACAACAGTAATATCGGCGAGGGCGGCGATTCGAATGTCTGCTTCGCTGACGGAAACGAGGGTCTCGACGTCAGAGAGAAAGCGCACCTCTTTGGGCACAACAGGGGTGGCCGTCTCCCGGGTTGTCCACCAGATGTTCGTGGGCTGTCCAGGGACGAGCGTGGCTTCGATGGCAGTTTGCCCCTTCTCGGAGGACCTGGAGGTGATGAGGCCGAGGCTGATTCGAACGTTGGTGTGGTCGCCCGGAACAACAAGCGCGAGCCGCACACTACCCGCCGACGGCACGGGAAGACTAAAGGAAGCGCGCCCCGCTTCCATGGTCAAGGGAAGGCCGGCATCGAGGGTGACGGCGAAGTCCGCCGGTCCAACAAGAACAGCCGTGTGGGTTCCATTTTCTAGTGCGAGAGGCAGGCCCTTCCCTTCTTGGCGAGCGTCGAGAATAGCCATGCCCGTGGTCAGAGGAATCTTGGTTGCGCCCTTGTGAAGGATTTCTCCCTGCAATTGCACCGTGCCCTGCACCGATTCGTTGGCCACACGGAACTTCAGGTCGGCGCGCTTCATGGTGTACGGGACAGGCGGCGCATCTGGTTTCCTGGCAGGTTTGCCGGCCAGTTCGATCAGCCGGTTGTATTCGTCGAGAGGGAGCGTCACATTGCCAGCAGCCGGTACGGGAGGACGAGCGAGTTCGTCTGCTGCTGCAAAACAAGGGAGCACCAGCACCCATGCCACCATTATTGATAAGATCTTTTTCACTTGCCACCTGCCTTTTTCTCGTGCTGATAACTTAATCCCGGGGAAGGAGCCTGATTTTCGCCGGTCAGTTCGGAGACCAAGTAGAGCGAAGGTCCAAATGCGGGGAACGCCACACGAATGGGGAGAATCCCAGCGCGCTTCCCTGCCAACGAGTCGGCCCTGAATTTATCGACAAGAGCCTGAGTTGCGACTTGAGAGCGCTTCGATTTTTGTTCGTCTTTGGAATCCATGTCCGGTGACGGTGGCAACGGAGTGACCGGGGAGGCCACGGCCGCAACTGTTCCTCCGACCCCGCCGCTGAATTTCGCTGGAGGATTTAGCGCGGAGGAGATGGGATTTTCATAGGGTTCGGTTCGAAACGCTCCTGGTTCGGGCGTCACTCTAAAGAGCGGCGGATGATAAACCAGGAGTCCCGTGCGCGAGACCGGCAGATCAAGAGCGGGCAACGCCAATTTGAACTGGCCCTTGTCATTCCAGGCGGCGCCGCGGCTCAAATAGACAACCTCAACGGCGAACTCCGGCGCTTCTTCGCCGGCGCGCGCTTTATCGAGGGGCAAGAGGAGGCTGCCGTCCGGCGACTGCCCCGGCCGCACCGCTTTGCCCCCAAGGGAGGCGCTCCAAAGCGTGGCACCCGGCGGCAAGGTAATCTTCAGGAAGTTGCGCTGGTTATTTCGAACCGCGTAGCGCGCCTGGACCAGCGTTTTCCCTTCGCTGCTGACGAGCACCTGGTAGCGCGCTTCCGAGACGTTGGCCATCAGCACGGCTTGAGGCGTATAACGCGCCACGTTCAAGCTGAGCGACCGCGTCAATTTCCCGTCTCCGGTGCGAAACCGGAATGCCGCGAGCGAAGGAGACTGTCGATTCGAAACCATTTCGCCGAGGTCCGTCGCGTCCGCGCTATCAAGTCCTTCGGATTGGAGATCCTTGATTTCTCCGGCGCCGAGGACTTCCACCGCAACGCCGCCGTTTTCGCGCTCGGTGTTGAGAAGACGAAGAAGAGGAATTTCGATCTGTCCTTCGCGGGGGCTGCGAGTTTCTCCGATCACGACGAACCGTGCGCTTTGCTCTACGACTTCCAGGAATGTAACCGAGAGCTCGTTGGCCTTTACCTCCCAGTCAGCCACCATTGCGCCGAGAACCTCGTTGATCGTTACTTTATCTGGGATCTCAATTCGCGCGACGCGTGCTGCGCCCTGCGTTACCTCCAGATTTACTTCGGCGTTGATGGAGGTCGAGTCTTCGCCCAGCCCCAGGAGTTGCGTCAGCGATCCGCGCATTCGCAAAGGCTGCGTGGCGCGGTGGTCCTCGGTTTTCCTATGCCAAGCGAACGCCAGTGCTTCGTTTCCGCGTCCGTAAGCGATCCACTTGCTTTCCGCCGCGGATTCGGATTTCTCAGAGAGAAGGCCGCCCGTGAGTCTGACGTCCACGCCCGGGCGAGGAAGTTGCACGGACGCGCGCGTAACGCCGGACGCGGTCGAAGGCAGCGTAATACTCTCTTCGCCCGTCGACGAAGCCACGGGAATGGCGATATCAAGCAGCAAGACCGCCCGGCCCGAATGGGAAAGGAGTGCGGAGAGCTGGCTTCCCGCCTTGCCGCTGGTATCGGACACGAGAGAAACAAGTTTGCCGTCGAGTCTTGCTTCGCGAACCAGCAGACCCGCCGGAACCGGGACGCGTACCCAGCCGTCCTTCAAGACATCGACCGTCAGACTCGCACGGCCGGAGGCGAGTTCGCCATCAATGCGAAGCTCGTAGTCGACGCGCGTGAGCGTGGCTTCGACCGGAGGCGGCTCCGGGTCGCGTTCAACGGGATAAGCCTTCGCGTGCAGGGTCCGATATTCATCGACAGGTAAGACCACCCAGCCCGGAGAATGAGGGGTGGTCTGTCCAAAGGAGCGGGCCACAGAAAGAAATACAAGTATGAGCAGATAAGCACAGCAGAGTGGCCATCCGGGCCTTTTTTTCAGCGGGAGAGTCGCGACAATTTGTGCGGGCATAGATGTAGCCTCCTCATCTTCAAGGTGGACCAACGAGTAAGTTCTGCTGGCGACCCGGGGACGGAGCGTGCTGTTGGGTGGATAGGATGGCGCGCTGGGCGAAGATGGTTGTTCCATCGAGTGACTCCTTCAGAAAAAACGATCGAGCACGGCATACGACTGCCGGTACTCTGCGGTTAGAACGGCGAGTGGATTATTTCTTGCAGGGCTCGTCAGCGAGGTGGAACTCTAACGCCTGCAATTTCCCCTTGACACCCCACCACGGGAGATGTATTTAACCTCTAGGTTAATTATGCCATGATCTCCGATCGCCTCAGCGCCACTTTCGCGGCCCTTGCCGATCCCACCCGTCGCGCAATCCTGGCGCGTCTAGTGTCCGGAGAGGCCTCGGTCACGCAACTGGCTGCGCCGTTCGAGATCAGCATGCCCGCCATCTCCAAGCACCTTAAGGTGCTGGAGCGCGCCGGGCTTATCGCGCGTGGACATGAGGCACAATGGAGGCCCTGCCGACTCAAGGCAGGTCCGCTCAAGGACGTTGCCGATTGGGCGGAGCACTACCGGCGGTACTGGACGGAGAGCTTTGATCGTCTGGATGACTATTTGCGCGACGTAGAGAATAGGGAGAAGAAGCATGGCTACGGGAAGCACGGTGACAAAAGAAAAAGAGCATGAACTGGTGCTCACGCCGGTCTGCGATGCTCCAAGAGAGCCTGTTTTCAAGCGTGGACCGATCCAAGCACATGGTGGGGTTCCGATCACGGGGGTTTATCCGGAGATCGTTGCGTCCGAACGGTTCGTCTTCATAAGGGCGGCGCTGGACAAAGAGGGTGATGGGCCCCTTGAAGTGCTGGGAAGTGTGACCTTCCCCGAGCAAGGCGGCTAAGAGGAAACAAATGTGGTAGACGCGCGTCATTAGCACTGCTAAGACCACTGCGGATCTCCCGGGAATGGAAGCGGGCTGGAAACAAAGCTTAGAGCGTCGCAACGCATATCTAGCAGCAGAATCAAAGGAGGAATCATCATGACCGAAGACCACACGCAAGATTCACAACTCCTCGAGTTCCTCCTGACCCTCTTGCGCGATCTGAAATACGCGGTCCGCTCGCTTGCTCGTGTCAAGGGGCTTGCCGTCACCGTGGTGCTCACGCTGGCGCTGGGCATCGGCGCCAACGCCGCCATCTTCAGCGTGGTGCGCGGTGTGCTGCTGCGGCCGCTCGTCAACCGCGACGAGGACCGGCTGATCTACATCCGCCAAAGTGCGCGCGGCATCGGCGCCGACAACGTTGCGTTCTCCGTGCCGGAAATTCAGGATCTGCGCGCACGCGTCAAAACGCTGAGCGCGTTCGGCGACTTCTCCACCATCGGCTTCACCATGGTCGGCCTTGGCGAGCCGCGCGAGGTGCGTGCCGGCGTCGTCGGCGGATCGTATTTCGAGGTGATGGGGCTGCACCCAGTGCTTGGCCGACTGCTCGACGCGCGGGACGATGGCCCCAACGCCGCCGGCGCGGCCGTGCTGACCTACCGTTTCTGGAAGACCGGGCTCAACAGCGATCCGTCCGTTCTCGGCAAAACGGTCAGGCTCGGCACGCGCTCGGCCACTATCGTCGGCGTGTTGGAACCGGCGGTACCGTATCCGGCGGAGACCGAGATCATCGCCAACGTGGTGACCAGCCCGCATCATCTGTCAGCCACCATGGTGACCGGCCGCGTCCATCGGATGACTGAGCTATTCGGCCGGCTCGCTCCCGGCGCGGATCTCGCGTCGGCGCGCGCCGAGCTGCGCGCCGTTCATGGGGCGATCGTTAAAGAACACCCCGAAGCGTATTCGGCGAAAGCGGACTTCCAGATCGACGCCGTGCTGATGCGCGACCAGATCACTTCGCGCGCGCGGACGGTGCTGCTGGTGCTGCTGGCTGCCTCAGCGCTGGTGTTCGTCATTGCGTGTTCCAACGTTGCCAACCTGATTCTCTCGCGGACGGTTCGGCGCGAAGGCGAGCTGGCGATCCGGGCGGCGCTCGGCGCAAGCCGCAGCGCGCTGCGGCGTACGCTGCTGGCCGAAAGCCTGCTGCTCTGCGGAGCTGGAGCGACACTCGGAGTGCTGAGCGCGCGGCCGATGGTGGCCATCCTGGCCCGGTACGCGGCGCGCTTCTCGGTGCGAGCGCTGGATCTGACGGTGGACTCCAGCATGCTGTGGGTCGGAGCGGTGCTGGCGGTCGCCGCGGCGGTGCTTTTGGCATATGTCCCGCACCTGCCGTCGGCCGATACGTCGAATGGATTGGGCCTATCGAATGGCAGTCTGCGGATCACTGGCAGCACGAGTCGCCGGCTACGCGTCTTTGCCGTGACTCAAATCGCAGCGTCCTTCGTGCTGCTGGCCGGCGCCAGCATGTTGCTTAAGACACTGCTCGCGTTGCAAACCGCGCAGACCGGCCTCGACACGCGCCACGTGCTCGCAATCAACGTACCGGCGATTTCCTACGGACGGACGCCCGATCAGATCACCGCTTTTTACAAAGAATCCATGCGGCGCATTACGCAGTTGCCCAGCGTGGATCGCGTCGCCTTTGGCATCGTCGTTCCTTGGCGCGACGCCGGCAGCTTCGGTCCCGGCTTCGAGTTTTCGGCGGACGGTCACGTGCGGGCGTCCGGCGAAGAAGATCCGCGAGCGCAGTTGCGGACCATCTCGCCAGGATTTTTTGCGGCCCTGGGCGTCCCGATGATCGCCGGACGCGACTTCAACGACGCCGATCGCCTAGGCGGTGAGTCGGTCGTCATCGTGAGCCAGAGTCTGGCGCAGCGGATGTTTCCCAATCAGGATGCGGTTAACCGCCACATTATGTGGACCGATCCGGTGATGAAGTTCATCGACATCAGCGCGGCACCCCGGCGCATCGTCGGCGTCGCAGCCGACGTGGACGACGAACACGTGGTGCCGGGCCCGACCTTGACCGTATACCACCCCTTCGAGCAGCAGGAGATTTGGGGAGGCCGTCTGTTCGTTCACGTAAGCGCGAATCCGTACGCTCTGGTGACCCCGATCACTCGCATTATCCGGGACATGTCCGTGGACCAGCCGGTCGAGCGCGCGGCGACGCTCGAAGACGTCCGCGCAGAGGTGCTCACGCCAGACCGGCTGAACACGCTAGTGTTCGGCGGCTTCGCCGCCGTCGCCCTGGCAATCGCGGTGGTCGGCGTGGCCGGCGTGCTGGCATTTTCGGTCAGTGGGCGGACACGTGAATTCGGTATCCGGCTGGCGATCGGATCGCAGCCCCGGCATCTCCTAACGGGTGTCATCGCCGAGGGCGCAGTGATGGCGTCGGCCGGCGTCGCGGCAGGCGCGGTATGCGGGTTCGCGCTGGCGCGTCTGGCGGGCAGCTATTTCCAGGACGTGCACATGCCGGGTGCCGTGCCGGTGACCGGCTCGGCGGCCGTGCTGCTGGCCGCAGCAGTGGTTGCATCGGTGGTGCCGGCGGCGCGCGCCGCACGCGTCGACGTCATGCAGGCGCTGCGATCAGACTGAAACAGGCCGTACGCTTTCCTCCCACCGGCCGCTTCACGACCTACACCCGCATACGATCGGCGATTCGCTCCGCAAGGGCGCTGATCGTGCGCGAGGGATTTACACCCAGCGGTTTGGGAATAATTGCACCGTCGGCAACGTAGAGATTCTTGTATCCAAACACTTCGCCTTCGTGATTGACGACGCCGTCATTGGGCGTCGCGGCCATATTGCAGCCTCCCAGGGGATGCGGAGTAATCAGTTCGTGTGAAAGTGCCCAAGTTGGCAAGGGAAACGGATGGCCGTCGGTAGCCTCCGCAAGTGTATGATGCCGCTTTTCGATGGTTTTAAACAACGGCAGCGAACGCGTGATGTCCCACTTCAAATCCAAGGTTCCGTTGGTTAGCAATAATTCGCCATCCCCCGCATCGACTCCTTGAGCGAACCAGGGCATCATATGCTTGAAAACGTCGAAATTGGCGGCAAATAAAGTCAAATGCTGGAGCAGGGACTTCATATTGAACCCTTCAAGAAGATGGCTTTCACTTGGTTGTTTTCGTACGCGGTTGAGCAAAGCTTCAAAATATTTGTTCATCACGTTGGGGGTGCCGCCGTCTTGAATCCAGTAAGTCTTCCCGTTGTCGCTGGCATCGAGGTAATCGATCACTGCGCCAATGGTCGTTCCGCGATCGGGCCAGAGCGTGCGACGCAAATACATCGCTGGCGTGAGAAAGTCGCCGTTGCTGCTCCAGTGTTTGCCTAAGGAAGGACTGAGACCAGGCAGGGTACGGTGAATGTCCCTGCATTGCAGCAGAAGTTCCGTGGAACCCATCGATCCGGCGGCGAGGATCACACGCTCAGCCGTGGTGGAACCCGGAACGGAGCCGCCATTCTTGAATTCCTGGTGGTAGACGCGGTAACCGCCGGCGATGGCCTCAATTTTGGTGACCAGATGGAGGGGGCGAATCTCGGCTCCATTCTTGTCGGCAATATGCAGATAGTTCTTGTCTAAAGTGTTTTTTGCATCTGCTCGGCAGCCAATATCGCACTCTCCCAAATGGGCGCAAGTTCCCTGCTCTACGCCGTGCTTGTTGGTGAAGCGCTTGCTGTTCTTGAGGTTGGGCTCGGTATCGAAGTCATAGACGAGATTGCTGTCAAATGAAACGGCGAGCTTGGCGGGGCGGAAACGCTGGCTCTGCCCCAGTTTGTCTGCCGCCTCCTTCATCAAGCGAACGCGGGGGCTCCACTGATTCTGCGGCACTTCGTGAATGTCTAAAACGTCAGCGACGGTCGCGTAGTAGGACTGAAGTACGGCGAAGGTGATCTCCGGAGGCCAGCCAGATTCAAATACGGACTCTGGTGGAACTGCGGAAACGTTAGCGTAGATCAGGGATCCCCCGCCCACACCGGCTCCAGCAATTACTGCCATACCTTTGAAGCGACGCAAATCTGTCCAGCCGTGGTATTGCTCGGGGTCCACGTGGCTCCAAATCCACTCGTCTTGCGGTTCTCGAGGGTAGGTGGTGCGGTCCCATTTCTTGCCGCGCTCTAGCACCAAGACCTTCTTGCCCTTTTCGGCCAGACGGCACGAAGTAACAGCGCCACCGAAACCACTGCCAATCACGATTACGTCAAAATCCATCTGGCACCTCCACTGAAATGGATGGAAGACAAAGTCTTGAGTATATGGCGGAATGAAATCTGTTCCTTATTTTTTCAGTGGCCAACTCTAAGCACATAAACAGCGCATGTAGTGCAGCGACACGAGCTTGCTCAACATTCTTTCGCCTCAAGCCGTTGCATCCGGGAGAAGACCAGCGGCTGGAAACAGCGCATTCGACATCGGAACGCCGTGAAATCCACTCCTGAGTACGCCAGTACGTACAGGTATGTTGGAAGTAGTTCACAGTGAAACTGTGACGGAAGAGGCGCCAGTCGTCGGCAAAGTACGCCATTGGGTGTGGTTGGGCCACCAGTTGCGACAGCTTTTGTCAAATAGTGGCCACGACGGTATGAAGCGGCCCCAGACGAGTACAACGCGTCACAGCTCACAACCGTGTCTGCGAGCCCTGGACGCGCGAGCCCGATGCGCGATGTCACGGGCATTGGAGAACTCGTCTCTACCACCGGTGGCTTGCAGTCCGTCTCACTGATGCGCTTCACCAGCGGGCAGCGGGACCTGCTTTCCACTATCCTTTGTGGGCGCCCGACGCTGCATTCATCTACTTCGTTCAGGGCTCCCTCCCAGACAAATTGGACATCTGGCGTATCACTCCAGCCGGCGGGATCCCGGAGCGGATCACCTCGCACTTTGGGCGCGTGAGTCATCCGGTCGTATTGGATGGGCGGACGCTGATGTACCTCGCTAGCGATCCTGATGGTTCGGGGCCGTGGCTTTATAGCGTGGACGTCCAGCGCCGTATTCCTCACCGGCTGACGTCTGGCCTTGACCGGTACACGTCGCTGGCGGCCAGTGCTGACGGTCGCCGTCTGGTTGTCACGCGCGCAGGTCCGAAGAGAAATCTCTGGCGCTTGCGGATCGCTGCCTCACCCACCGTTGGGTCGGCTGCTCGAGTCGCGCTGACGACCAGCACAGGGTTCTCCCCACGGCTGGGTCCAGATTATCTTCTGTAGTTTCTGCCACCGGCACGAGCGAGAGTATCTGGAAGCTCGCCAACGGCACTGGCACGGAGTTGTGGAGTGGTCAGGGAGCACGGGTCCTTGGCCGCCCGGCAATCTCCTCCGATGGACGGTATGTCGCATTCTCGGTCCGGCAACACGGGCAGACACTCTTGTACGTGATGCAGGCCGACGGGGCGAACGCGCGGATTGTGACCGATTCGCTCAACCTGCAGGGCTCTCCGGCATGGGCGCCCGACGGCCAATCGATCACCTCGGCGGTGGACGATCACGGCGTCCCGCACCTCTTCCGCGTACCGGTCGATGGTCGCTCCCCCGCTCTTTTTGTCCAGGAGTACTCGGTCGATCCCGCGTGGGCGCCCGACGGGCGCTTCGTGGTCTACTCGGGACCCGACATCGGCACCACGTTTTCGGTGAAAGCCGTCACGGCTCAGGCCGCAGCGCATCCCCTGCCGGCTCTGACCCTGACTCGGGGAGCTCGACACCTGGCATTCCTGCCTGGGGGACGGGCAATCGTGCTGCTGCGAGGAGAGGTTCAACATAAGAATCTCTGGCTCATCGACCTGGAGACGGGCGCCGAGCGGCAGTTGACCAACCTCACTCCCGACTTCGACATTCGCGACTTCGACATCTCGCCAGACGGCCGCGAAGTTGTCCTTGAACGAGCGCAGGAGCACTCGGATGTGATGCTGCTGGATCTCCCCCGACCATAATCCACCCAGCTGCGCGGGCAGCGTTGGCTCTTGGCGGATCACGTTGAAGTGTGCGAGGAAAGAAACTCGCCGCACAATGATGCGAGCGTCATCCCTTCGCCCGGCCGCCTACCTTGCACAATCCCGGCGCGGTTTATGGCGGTGACAGCTTCAAACCAAAAAGCCCAATCCGCCCGGCGCGTGTGGCGCGGTCCGCATCACGGACCTCGGCCCCCTTCTCGGTAACCACCACTGAGCACCGATCTCGCCATGGAGCCGACCCCTATTCTAAATTTTCCAAAGAAGGTCATCCTGCCGCGTTCCACACAGCGTTGAAATGTTTGCTGCAAAAACCACAGCATGCCTCCCGAGAACAAAAGCACTATCAGCCAGCGGAACGCCGTGGCCAACAAGGCGGCGGTAAGGACCGGCCATTCGAATCGGAATTGACCAAGGACGCGTGCGCGGTCCAGCATCCAATGCCAGCTGGTATGAGCGACCAACGCCGACAGGATGATGGTGCCCATGCGTTCCGCAACAGCGTAACGGAAGAAGAGCTGCAGCACGGGGATGAGCACAATGAGCACTACGAGCTGGCCTAGTTCGACGCCGACATTGAAGGACAGCAGCGAGGTCAGCAAATGCGCTCCGGCGAACTGCAGCGACTCCCGCAAGGCAAACGAGAAACCAAATCCGTGTACCAGGCCGAAGCCAAAGGCCATCATCCAGCGGCGCTGTAGGGTGCTGTCACCAGCAATGTTTTCGAGCGCCATATAGACGATGGAAATGGCAATCAGCGTTTCGATCAGCGGCGGAAACCAGAGAAAATTCGGTGCGAGGTTGTAGGCCGAGGCGATCAGCGTAATGGAATGCGCGATGGTGAATGCGGTAACGACCGGGATGAGCGCGCCGAGGCGACGGAAGGGGATCACCAGGCAAAGCAGAAACAGCAGATGGTCGGTGCCGTCCAGAATGTGGAAGAATCCTAGGTCCACAAAGCGGAGGGCCGCCTGGTGCCATTGCGGGTCGAGCCGGACCAGGCCGGGATCGCCGATGAATTCGAAAGCGCGAACCCCGCCGCTGGCCGGCAGAAACCGAAGAACAGTGACCACGCGAAGGCCCAGCCTCGCAAGCGCCGGGTGGATGGAAAACCGGGATTGCTCCGACTGGATTGGGAATTCGAACAACACGTCGATCATGGTCTGGTCCCAGTAGACGCTTGTGTCGTTTGAAAGCGGCGGCCCGGCCATGTGGGCCAACGCATCCTCGTAAGAAGCGAAGGAGCGGTCCGACGGAAGCGAGATGCGCGTCGCAAGGATTTGGGGTTTCGAAAGGCGGGAATCGCCTTCGAAGACTTCTATGAAGTCGGCGATCCAGAGCGTGGCGGCGCCGGGGAGTACGTCTCCGACTCGACGGAGATCGAGATAGCCGGGCCCGCGCTCGGGAAAATTGATATCGCGCATGGCTTTGAGCGGAACACGCACGAGGAGATGGAGCCGATTGCCCTGCGATCTGACAAATGCCTGGACGATGACATCGTTCGGGATGTCGTGCGCGGCTGCGCTACTTGGAAAAAACAAATATAGACTGGCCAGCAACGCGACAAAGATGCGAGGCATGGGAGTGCCGCCTACTTGGCGGTGTAGCCCGCGGGTAATATTTTGTGGGGATCGACCCGCACAACAAGGTAGACGATCTGGTCCGTGACGATTTCGCTGAACCAGTGCGGAGTGTTTGGCGGAATGATGACCACGTCACCGGGAGCGAGCTTGCGGCTCACGCCACCCTGAATAGCAGTGCCGCCCGTGCTGGGGCCGTTGAGCACTTTTACGACTGGGCTCTCCGCCGGAACCTCCCTTGGATTCTCCAGTGTCCCGCCCGTTACAAGAGTACCGTTCCCCTCAATCACGTGATAGACCTCGGTGATCTGGCTGTGCTCGATGCCGCTGGGAGCGTCTTTGCCGGAAGTCTTAGCGCGATGGACAACGCCGATGCTGACATTGTATTCACCGTTGACACTCACAACGCGGATGGCTTGATCGCTGACGCGATCCGCCTCCGTCTTTTGCACCATGGCTTGCACTTCTGCGCTGCTAACGTCCGTGGCGGTTCCGCGTGGCAGGTGCGGAGCAGGACTTGCCGTTTGCTCCGGCAAACTTGTCGGAATGGCAATCGCCAACACGAATGCGAATGCCAGAAAACTCAGTACAACTCTTTGCATGATGCCCTCCTTCGGGGAATGAGCTTGATTGGGCGGCTCACCTGCTGGACTTTGGCCACACGACACCCTGGTCTTTTTTCGTGGCCGGGGCCATGCCTTTGTAAACGAATTTCTGGACGCGCTGGCCACGATAGGTCTCGGTGGTGAAGAGGTCGCCTTTCGAATTGGCGGCGATGCTGTGCACGGCATAGAATTGGCCGGGCTGGCGCCCGCCGTCGCCGAAGCTGGTCAGGATTTCAAGTGTATCGCGGAGCAGCACGTAGATTTTCTCATTCGAGCCGTCGGCCAGGAAAATGTATTTCTGCTGGGGATCCTTGGAGAAGGCGATGTCCCAGACCGATCCGTCACCGAGAGTTTTTGTGGCAATGAAGGCTTCTTTTACAAAAGTGCCGTCTTTTTTGAACACCTGGATGCGGTCGTTTGGACGGTCGCAAACGTAGAGCAGGCGGTCATTCGAAAGCTCTGCGCAGTGAACTGGCGTGCGGAACTGCTGGGCAGGCGGCGCGTCCGGATTGTAGGGGCCGAGGTTGGTGTCGTCGGGTTTCTTGCCGTAGGCGCCCCAGTGGCGCTTGTATTTTCCGGTTTCCGCGTCATAGACAATCACGCGGTGATTGCCGTAACCATCGGCGACATACAATTCATCGGTAGCTTTATCCACAAACAATTTCGCGGGTCCCTTCAAGTTCTCGGTGTCATTGCTGCCCAGGCTCTTGCCCGGATGGCCGATTTGCATGAGGAATTTGCCACTCTGCGTAAATTTCAGGACCATGTTGTCGTGGTAAGCCTTGGGATCGGGGCCGCGGCTGTTACCGCCAATCCAAACGTTGCCTTTGTAATCGACGGTGATCCCGTGGTTCGAATCCGGCCAATCGTAACCCGCGCCCGGGCCGCCCCAGTGCCCGATGAGGTTGCCTTCTTCGTCGAACTCAAGAACGGGCGGAGCCGGAACGCAACACTCCGCCGCGGGCGGCTTCGCGGTGGCGTAAATTTCCATGGGCTCGTAGGTGTTCGTCCGATGCACGATCCAGATATGATCCTGGCCGTCCACGGCTACGCCGACGGTCATGCCCAGGATCCAATGGTTCGGAAGCGGCTTCGGCCACAAGGGGTCCACTTCAAACTGCGGCACCTCGTCACCAGCGGCGGCGACAGCTGCCCGCTTTTCGAGGACCGCAGAAATGATCCCCAGCCCCGTAAGAAGAGCGAAAAAGGCCGCGATTACATGAGATTTGCGTTTCATCGTTTTCCGCCACGCTCCGGTGCTGCCGGTGCGCGGTTATTGCGTACGCACCCGGATCTTCGGAGCTTGTCCCCGCTCACTGAGCGGATTGCCTCATGAGGTTCGAAAACGCGGTGCATTCTACACCACTTGCCTTTCCGCGCGCGGAGGAAAACAATTTTCATCGCCTGAGCAAGGACGATGAAACTCTTCTCACCGGAAGCATCTGCGGGTCAACTAGCTCTTAACGTAGCGAGGCCAGGCTGGCTTAGCAACTGAAGAAGGCGACCGGCGGATTCCACTTAAGTCCAGGACAAATGCAATCTGGTGCTGCGTGAGAACAATGAGGCGGTTGCCCCAAAGTTAGAAGGCCGCATTGGCGGCTCGGCGGGCATGCAGGCCGTGCTAAGTTTGTTGGCCGCTCGCAATGCGTTGCGACCCTTGACTGGCGATGCCGCCGGGAACTCTAATCGCCAAGCTAACTGTGGCACGTAAATTGGTCATTGGCCACGCGGAAACATGTCGCCAGCTGTGGCAAACTGTCTCCACTGATAAGATTCCTCTCCTATCGGCCGTGCGAGCAAACTATCCATCCGGGTCACGGGCATCATTCCCTCGTCCATCTATGGGCGTGGCAGTACAAGACCGATTATTCGGGCAATCCTGGAAAAGTCCTTGTTGAGAATGCACACACTGGCGCGGTGTTCGACAGCAATGGCCCCAATCAGCGCGCCGATAGTCGCTAGAGTGACACCCTTCGCTCGCGCCACCCGAAAAATGGATGCCGCCTCTCGCCTATCCGCCCGGTTCGAGCCACAAAATACCTGCTTCGAATGTATACTGGCGCGCATCGGAACCAGTTCCTTCCGCAAGATGTTGAAGTAAACGGTGCCCGAAAGTATGAGGTGGTAATGCGCATGTTCCGATGGACGGCCGCTTTGTTCACGCTGATGCTGGCGCGCATTTGTTTGGCGGATGAACATCCTCCGCAGCTTTTGCATCACCCTACTGTCAACTCGACCAAAATCGTATTCGAGTATGCGGGAGATTTGTGGAGCGTTCCGCGCGCCGGCGGAGTAGCTGTGCGTCTCACCGCAGGCAATGGTGCCGCGTCTGGCCCGATTTTCTCGCCCGATGGTCATGAGATCGCGTTCACCGGAAGCTACGACGGAAATTCTGACGTATATATAATTCCCGCAACAGGAGGCACTCCGCGACGCCTCACCTACCATCCCTCCCCAGACCTAGTAATCGGGTGGACGCGCGATGGTCAGCAAGTGCTTTTTAGGTCGGCCCGCAACAGCGCCTCCAGGTCTTCCCAGCTCTTCACGGTCTCGCGCGACGGCGGATTTCCAACTCAACTGCCTCTGCCAATCGGCGCCGAAGGCTCCTACTCGCCCGACGGAAAGGAACTCGCCTACGTTCCGCTGGACCACGCCTTCGAGATCTGGAAGCGCTACCGTGGCGGCCGAACCTCGCCTATTTGGATCGTCAGGCTATCGGATTCCAGCGTGACCCCGGTTCCGCGCGATAATTCCAACGACTTCAACCCGATGTGGGTGGATCACCGTGTTTTTTTCCTCTCCGACCGCAACGGTCCAATGTCTCTTTTGAGTTACGACACGCAGTCGAAAGCTGTGTCGATGGCGCTGAAAAACGACGGGCTCGATTTTAAGTATGCCAGCGCCGGGCCGGACGCGATTGTCATCGAGCAGTTCGGCGCCATCTGGCTCTACGACTTGAAATCTGGCACCGCGCACAGAGTTGAGATCCGCATCTCAGGCGAGCTGCCGCACTTGCGGACGCGCTTCTTGAATGTGGCAAACAGAATCTCGAGCTCGGACATTTCGCCAACCGGCTTACGCGCCGTATTTGGAGCCCGCGGTGAAATCCTGACTGTCCCAGCGGAAAAGGGCGATATTCGCAACCTGACCAATTCGCCTGGCATTGATGAACGTTCTCCCGCGTGGTCCCCCGACGGGACCAAAATTGCCTATCTTTCCGATGAATCGGGCGAGTATGCACTGCACATCAAGAATCAAAATGGCCAGGGCGAGCCAGAAAAGATCGGCCTCGGCACTCCTGGTTCATATTTCTACTTTCCTACCTGGTCGCCGGACAGCAAGAAGATGGCCTATACCGACAAGCGCCTGAACTTGTGGTACGTGGATCTCGAAAAGAAATTGCCCGTGAAAGTGTTTCATGACCGCTTCACCGGGCCACAGCAAATTTTCCAAGCTGCGTGGTCACCAGACAGCAAGTGGCTAGCCTACACGCAACAAGAAGTGAGTCACATGCGCTCGGTTTTTCTCTATTCTTTGGAAACTGGTCAGAGCCAGCGCGTGACGGACGGCATGAGCGAATCGTTCTCGCCGATCTTTGACAGGAGCGGCAAGTATCTTTATTTCCTGGCCAGCACCGACGCGGGTCCGACGTTGGACACTTCCATGCTCAGCCTGGACCGGCCAGTGACTACGAGTGTCTATATCGTAGTCTTGCGCAAGGATCTGCCTTCTCCACTCGCGCCGGAAAGCGATGAAGAAGGGCAAGCGAAGCCCGACGCCAAATCCGAAGCGTCCAAACCGGACGAAACGAAATCAGATTCCTCGAAACCGCAAAGCCAGGAGAAGCCCAAGCTCCCGGAGCCCGTGAAGGTGGATTTTGAAAAGATCGGCCAGCGTATCCTGGCGCTTCCGATCCCGGCAAGAAACTACACGGAAATAGTTTCCGGAAAAGAAGGCGTGCTTTTCGTCGTGGAAGGGCCGTTAGTCGAGCCTCTGAGTGGACCAAGCGCACTAACGGCTCACCGCTTTGAGCTTAAGACGCGAAAGATTGACAAACTGCTCGACAACATTCTCGAGTTCCACGTTTCGGCGAATGGCGAGAAGATTCTATACCGCCAGCCTAACGACTCCCAGCCTGGCGGAAACACCCCGCCCCCACAAACCTGGGTCATTGCGCCGCTTCCTCCCGCACCAGGTCCAGGTAGCCCAAGTTCGGGCGCATTGGCGGGAGGTGGCGGCCTTTCGAACGCAAAAACATTGAATCTCAGTTCCATGGAAGTGCGCGTCGAGCCCGTCACGGAATGGAACGAGATGTATCACGAGGCGTTTCGGTTCGAGCGCGATTTCTTCTATGACCCCAGCTTCCACGGTCTCGACCTGGCAGCAACTGAGAAAAAGTACGCCGCTTATCTTCCTGCAATCGCCTCGCGGTCCGACTTGAACTACATATTTCAAGAAGCCATGGGCGAGCTTACGGTGGGGCATCTGTTCGTTGCCGGTGGCGACGGCCCGGATGTGAAACGCATCCCCGTGGGGCTCCTCGGAGCTGACTACCAGATTGACAACGCCCGCTACCGCTTTTCACGCATCTATGATGGCGAGAATTGGAATCCGCAATTGCACGCGCCGTTGACGCAGCCTGGTGTAAACGTCACTCAAGGCGAATACTTGCTAGCGGTGAATGGGCATGACCTCCGCAGCACTGATGAGGTCTACAGTTTCTTCGAAGAAACGGCTGGCAAATCCGTGATTCTGCGCGTCGGACCGAATCCCGATGGCATAGGTTCACGCGAAGTGACGGTCGTTCCCGTCGAGAGTGAAGGGGGACTCAGACAACTGGCGTGGGTGGAGGACAACCGCCGAAAAGTGGAGCAGCTCAGCGCTGGAAAACTGGCTTATGTCTATTTGCCCGACACTGCCTCGAGTGGATACACATTCTTCAATCGTTACTTCTTCTCCCAGGCGGGAAAGCAAGGAGCGGTGGTTGATGAGCGTTTCAACCGTGGCGGGACGAACACGGACTACATTTTGGATTATCTGCGCCGCACGCTCATGAACTATCGCGCCACGCGCGACGGCGAGGACATGACCACTCCCGTTAGCCTCATCCGCGGGCCGAAAGTGATGATCATCAATGAATATGCAGGCTCGGGTGGTGACGCCATGCCCTGGCATTTCCGCCAGGCCAAGATTGGCCTCCTCGTTGGGAAGCGAACCTGGGGAGGCCTGGTGGGATTCTTCGGCCCCGGCGAAGATCTCATGGACGGAGGCATCGTAACCGCGCCGAGCCGCGGATTCTGGACTCCGAACAACAAATGGGAAGTCGAAAACCAAGGGATCGCGCCAGACGTCGAAGTGGAACTCGATCCCCAAGCCATGCGCGAGGGGCACGACCCGCAACTCGAGAGGGCCGTTCAGTTACTCCTCTCGGATCTGGTGAAAAATCCCCTTCCCACATACAATAAGCCGCCCTATCCCAACTACCATCGCAACTCGGCGGTGCCTGCAGCCCATCCGGACAACTAAAGCATTCTGCCCGAATTGATGCGCCCGAACACGTGGGTTAGTCAGCAGGAAGTTTGGTGACGCGACTATTATCCGGGCGGTGTCCCGTATGGAACAGGTGCACGCACTAGCACAGGCGTATCATCAGCAAATGAAGCGAGAACTGCCTGTTACGTGTTGTACAGAGTGTGGCGGCGCTGGTTACAACATGAGGGTCGCAAACGGTCGTTGTTGCAAGGCCAGTGGCGAACAACGCTGCCGCGGCATTAACGCAATTGCTACTAAAACATTTGATTGGAGCGAATGTACGCACTGTCAAGCAACCGGATATTACCGCAATAAAGAATGCCCGAACTGCAAAGGTGCCGGCTACCTATTCGTGGGCCTGAGG
Source organism: Acidobacteriota bacterium (assembly GCA_003225295.1). Lineage (GTDB taxonomy): Bacteria > Acidobacteriota > Terriglobia > Acidiferrales > UBA7541 > Acidiferrum. The sequence goes on from QHYZ01000057.1 coordinate 74,147, forward strand.
GATGAAGCAACGGTTTAAACGCGCCACTTTCAAGCGGATCGGCGCCGCAACGGATTGGCCTAGTCCTTCAAAATCTCCTTCTGTTTTCATTCATATCGTAGCGAGACGATTGGATCGACTCGCGTCGCTCGGCGGGCCGGCAACCACGAAGCAAACAGCGCCACCAGCGTTAGCAACACCGCCATCCCCGCAAACGTCAGCGGATCAGTAGCACTCACCCCGTACAACAATCCCCCCATCACCCGCGTGAGGGCGAACGCCGCCACCAGCCCACCTCCAACACCAAACAGGGCTAGCTGCAAGCCTTCGCCCAGCACCATCTTCAATACATCCCTTCGCGAGGCCCCGAGCGCCATCCGCACACCGATCTCCTGCGTCCGCTGCGCCACGTTGTATCGTACCAACCCGAACAACCCCACGGCCGCAAGACTCAGCGCCATCGCCGCAAACACCGTCAGCAGCGCTACCGCAGACCGCCGGGGGCCCAACGATAACGTCACGCGTTGGTCCATCGTCTTCAAATCCGAGATCGGCTGCCCGGGATCGACGGCCTGAACCGCTTCGCGAATCGTCGCCCCCAGCCCCGCCGCGTCGCCGTTGGTCCTGGCGATAAGAAATGTTGCCGCTGATTCGACCTGGTACAGTGGGTAGTAGTAAACACCCTTCGCCGCACCGATCACGCCTTCGGCGGAGGACTCATCGCCCGCCACCTGCGAATGCCGCACCGGCGTTACCACGCCTACGATAGTTTTCCACGGTGAATTCGATCCGTTGCGAATCCGTTGCCCCACCGGATCTTGATCCGGCCAATACTGGCGGCCCAGGTTTTCGTCGATCATTGCTACCGGCTGGCTTCCCAGGCGATCTTGATCTGTGAATGTCCGTCCCCGGATCAATTGAATCTTCATCGTATCGAAGTATCCGGGGCTGACCTGTCGGATATCGCCGTGCGGTCCAGGATCGCCGGGACGCAACACCCGCCCTTCAATTCCGAACGACGCCGAGCCGCCGAAACCGCTGAACGGCAGCGGCACGGCCGCCGCCGCGGACTCCACGCCGGGCGAATTCGCCAGGCGTTCCAGGGCGCTGCGCAGGAAACTGATTTGCTTCGCCGGAGTCTCGTACGCCCGGTCCGGCAGCGCGAGCGCTGCACTCATTAGGCCATGCGGCCTGAATCCCAGATCAACGTCGCGCAGCTTAGCCAGGCTTTTCAGAAACACCCCCGCGCTGGCCAGCAGCACAAGAGCCAGCGCTAGTTCGCTCACCACCAAAACGTCGCGAAAACGATGATCGCCCCGTGTCGCGTGACCAGTGCCACGGCCCTGTTTCAGGTTTGTCTGTGGATTGATCCGCGCCATCCGCCACGCCGGCGCGGTGCCAAATATCAGCGCCGATACCGCAGCCAGCAGCGCCGTGAATCCGAGCACATGCCCATCCATCGAAATCGCCACGCCCGTCAATAGGTTCTCCGTTGCCAGCGCCAATATCGCGCGCAACACACCGAACGCAATTGCCAGGCCAAGGACCATTCCGGCGGCCGCCAGCAGCACGCTTTCCGTCAGCACCTGGCCCGCCAGCCGCCACGGAGAAGCACCGAGCGCCGTGCGCACCGCAAATTCCTTCGACCGGCCCAAAGCGCGCGCAAGTAGCAGCCCCGCCACATTCGAGCACGCAATCAGCAGAACAAAACCCACCGCGCCAAGCAGGATCAGCAGCGGCTTGCGCACGTCTCCGTACACGAATTCAGTGAAGGGAATGGCAAAAATTCCCCAGCCCGAATTTTTCGGATAGCCCTGTGCTCTCGGATCGTCCCAGATTTGCTGCGTCACGAGGTTCAAGTATGCGGTAGCATCCGCGAGCTTCACGTTTGGCTGCAGGCGCGCAACCACAAAGTAGCTTTCATTGAACAGGTTGTCGATCGCGAAGTCTTCGGGTTTCAGACCCAGTGGCGCCCACAGGTCGGTCGGGTTAGGCCACAAAAAGTCCGGACCCATCACTCCAATGATTCGGTACGGCTCCTGATTGAGCTGGATGGACCGTCCCACGATGTTCGCGTCGCCGCCGAAGGTGGACTTCCACGCGTTGTAGGAGAGCACGACCTCGTGGTTGGCGCCGGGTTGGTCTTCTTCTGCGGCGAAAACACGACCCAGTAGCGGCTTGGCGTCGAATACGTCGAACCACTGCCAGGTAACTCGCGACCCGCGCATCCGCAGCGGCCAATCGCCTCCCGTGTAGTTGAAGCCCCCGTCCGTCTGCATCGCTGCCGATGCGAAGATCTCTCTGTGGTCGCGCACAAAAGTGTAGTCCGGCGCCGACGCCACAATGCTCTTTAGGTTGAGCTTTTCGTACCGCACTCGAATCGCGGCCAGTCGCTGCGCCTGCGATATCCCCGGCGGATGCAGAAGCAGCGAGTTCACTGCACTGAAAATCGCGGCATTGGCGCCAATTCCCAGCGCCAGCGTCAGTACAGCCACGGTGGTGAAGCCGGGATTCTTGGCGAGCATGCGCAGAGCGTAGCGAAGGTCTTGCAGCAAGGTTTGCATTTGCTTCCTCACGGGGGAATACGCTCGCATCTGGCATTCCGTTCCCTTGCGAAGTAATCCTTGTGTGCACAATGAGATGCGGCGGGCTTAATGAGGCCGCGAGCATTCAGCAAACCACACTAGGCATGGTGTGAGCCGGAATCTGTTAGCCGCCATCCTTATGCTGCTCCCATTTCTAGGCGTATCTTTAGCGACTCAGTCCAAGCGGCTAGCGATAGACCAAACTGGTATACGCGCGTGGTGCGATCCGGCCCCAGGAATCGAACCGGCCCAAACCGAATGTCCGAGGGCACCCATCATCAGGCGGCGACCTCGCGAATTAGCTCGAATCTGTACGGCAGGAGTGGCTGAGCTTGGCCCGAGTCGCTCGCGTCTACTCATTGGATTACAGTTAATTAAGAAAGCCCTGCCCCAGCCACCAGGAGCGCGACTGCTCTCGAGTTGGCGTCTGTCCACTCACCAGACGTCCCATGACGTAGAGCTGAATGGCATTTTGATCTTCAGGCGCGAGGCTGATGAACTCAATGGCTACGCGCAGCGTTCCCTCTTTACGGACGATGCGAGCGCGCACGCTCAAAGAAGCACGAACTTCTGTAATCTTGAAGTCCAAGGAAACTTCCTGGCCTACCTCCGCATCGAGTGACGGTTGCAGCAACATGCCGCTCTGGCTGATGTTCATGCTGCGCAAGGGGAACTGCCGGTCACCCCATGTGCAGTTGACCTCCGTAAAGAGGGGTAAGCGGGCCGCGTGCCTTTTCCCTTGCCAACCGGGGGAATCCATAGCGGCCAGCATCGGACGGAGGCGAACCGCGCTAATGGGCTTGGTGAGAACGAGGTCAGCACCCTCGCCAAAGGCCTCCCGCAAGCCCTCAATATCTTCCGTTGCGCTGAGCACCACAATCGTTGTCTCACGGTTGGGCTGTGAGTTCCGGATTCGGCGGGTCAGCTCAAGTCCGCCCATACCCACAAAGACCACGTCGAACCGCTGCTTGTCCGCCCGTTGCCCTGCCTCCTGGCTGTCCTGAAGCGCCAGGACTGTATGATTCAGGGGGGCGGCCAAAGACCTCACGAGTCTCACGCTCACCGGTTCATCGTCGACAATCATGATTTTCAGCGACATATCGTTGACCTCGGCGTGGTCCTTCCCTGGAAGTCGTTCAAGGAGGATGCGCTAAAATAAGAATAAGCGAGAAGCGTGGTGAGGCCGTGAATGAATCGACGGCAATGTCCAAAGGATGAATCACAATGGGCGAGGCTAAAGTACCATGCTCGTTGGCCCGCCAAGCAACTAGCTCACCGAGTTGATTCGCAGTTTCTCTTTCAATGGACGATAGACCTCACCATTGGTCTGCCTGAGCTTCAGGAATACTTGGCTCAGGGGTTCATCCAAGGCGTTCTGTGGGCTCCAGGCGGCCAAATCGACTAAGAACTTAGCTGGTGGCAGTATCGTGCTTGACGGTCCTCGGATGCGAACTGGCTTGGCCTCACCAAGGGTCGGTCGGTTTTGCCCGCACCGGCAGGCACGTCGGCCCTCCATATCGGTTTCTGATCTTTAGAAATCGTAGCCTCTAGCCTAGCAAACAAGGCTATTGCCACTACCAACACCGCGAGCCCGGCGGGCAGCAATGGCGAGTCAACCGCCTCCACATTTCCCACTACCTCCTCACATCCGTATCTGCCTAAAGGAAGTAGAACACCAGAATGGACGGTTTGGCCCGTTCTCGGTCGGCACCTGGACGTAAAGCGGAAACGTAGCATTCCCAAATTGGGAAGGTAATTGTTTGACCCGTTTGTTAGCCAATTTGACGATTCTGGCCGCCGTCGGTGTCCAATGGTGGGGAGCCAAATGCTCCGGTGCGGTGTCTGTTTGCAGCTCGAAGAAGGTGCACAAAAACGGCGCCGAGTGAGAAAGAACGCCTGGCTCTTTAGCCAAATGGAGCTATCGGGGCTTCTGGCAGTATGCATCGTGGTGCTCATCGTCTCCATGATCACCCCGCCGGTCCATCACGGGTCCCTGGTGGACCTGGCCTTCGCGCGCCACGCGGTTCCCATTCGGAACGCGGTCAAAGAAGATGCGATTATCGTGACGATTGCTCGCGACGGGAGGGTGTACTTCCGGAATTACAGGACGACGTGCAACGACCTACCACGCGCGATTCAGGAAGCAGTGCGGCACGGTGCAGAGCGCAAAGTGTACGTAAAAGCCGATGCGCGAGCACGCTACTCCGCTGTAGAGGTGGACGCAATCCGCCTGGCGGGAATCGCCAACGTCGTGTTTTTGACAGGTCCTTCCCCAGCTGCGTTTGGGGAATGCAACTAAGCACGCGTTTCGTTGGCAGGATCACTCCCCAATCCATTGCGAGCTTGAACTTCCCAGAAGCGGCGAGACCACTTCTCCAACCAGCTGACCAACGCGCGTAGAATGGCGGCACGAGGTATGTCGTGTCGATGGGAGACAAGGAAGACGAGAGCGCGGACCTAGAGAGGTTGTGTCAGGGCGTCTCACCCGGCTATGCGGCCTGCACCTATCCGGCGACCGTGCGTTGCACGACGTGTAGGAACTGGTTCTGTGATGCCCACGCCGAGGATGACCAGTGGCATCCGTGCATGCTGCCGCACGGTGATGCATAGGAGCCATCGATTTCCAATTCGAGCGGTGCCACCGACATGCTTCTTCCAATACCCTCCCGACATTGCCGCCAACGGTTCTGACCATTCCTACGTGCGCAACCGCACTGCCCTTCCTGCTGATCATCATGGTGGCTCCTTTCTCCCGAGCCTGCGGTCGTCAAGTAAGCAAAGTTTACTCGGGTCAAGGAGCCTACATTGTTATGCAATCAGTCGGGAACGGTAAGAAATCGTATCGAGTTTTCTGGGCGGATTTAAGCGCCCAGGTCAGAAGTGTCCGCGTTAATCAGGGCCTACCTCAATTCAGAACTTTGAAATGTGACTCCTCTTTGCGCCTTGTCAACATGGCCCACGATGCAATACAAGGGTCGGCTGCCTGGTACCTGGTCCGCTCTAGACAATAAAATGTCACGTCGCAGGTTATGATGTTTGTGATTGACTACAGGCGGAAATGGAAAATGCGTATCCAAGCATATCTTCGCGTCCTCAGCAATGAAGCCACAATTTGTGCGCTCCACAGCGAGACCAATGTTCCCCATGCGAGCGTTAAGAAACTGAAGGCTCGGAGGGGCACAGTCGGCGACGAGATGTGGTGGAACTGACAAATCGAGTCAGTGCCCATCGACATGGAGAATCCCGATGATGGATTTAGAGCACTCTTGCTCGCTCACAAACCGATTCTTACAATATTCAAAAGGCACCAGGGACCAGAGACTGATATCTACTTGGAGGTACTAACGCAGTACGAAAAAGGCGAAGAACCTCGAGGGCGACAATGACGTTGAGTGAGACACTTTGGCATTCTCAGTGCCGAACCCGAACATGTGCCGATTCAGCTTTCGCGACGAATTCCACTTGTACTATTTCGGCATTAATCGGGCGGCGGGCCAATAATTATAGCTTGCGGAAAACGAAAGACGGTCGGCAACCAGCCGTAGCATTTTATGAGGCGTTCGAATCCGCCGGCGAGTCAATACACAATCGTGAAGTTTCCCTGATGATCGGCGAACACGCTTGAGAACCCCCAAACAGGAACTCCGGGCGCACGACCTTCCGCGCTCGCGGGTTTTCCGGCACTGTCAAAAAGCTGCCAAGCGAGGGACCCGCCCTTCGACCAGCCCGTTCCTTCCGTCCAGACCAATAGCACTTGCCCATTCGCGTTCGCCGCAACGGCAGGATGCTGTCGCTTATTGCCCTCGCTAGGCGCAGCAATAGGGAGAGAAGGTTTGAGCGAAACGGGGTCAATTGAATCGAGGTAAACTTGGCCCGCCTTCTCCCACGCGGCGAGGACTCGCTTTCCGCCCTCGCTTAGATATGCTGTGCTCATTGGACAGGCATTCAGTTCCCAAGGATCTATTGTCGTCTCGTGAAACGTTACTCCGTGGTCCGTCGAAACCAGCAACGTCATATCCCGATGGATGCTCTCGGTTGCGGCGCGGTACAGAACAAAGAGCGTCCCGTGCTCATCGGCGAATGCGCGCATACCACAGCATCCGCACGCGCCAAGCGTGGCCGGCGAAATCGGCTCTTCGCGGACAAACGTCTCGCCGTCATTTGTGGACCGCGCCAGATAGACTTGGCGGTGGCCTTCTCCGGGTTCCGCGCCCGTCGCATGCCAGACTACATAAACGTCACCGGCCGTGTCAGCGGCTATGGATATTCCGCCGTCGCCACCTCTTGCGTATTGCATCAAGTTGCGCTGCGCCTCGAAGGCTGTGCGTGAGTCGTTGAGCCGGGAAAAGAACACCGGCATCGCGTTGGTCGGGTCGCCCAACTGGGCTCGCGCACCAAACCAGATCACGTAGACACGCCCGTTTCTCCCGACCGCCATCTGTGGCCCTCGCACGGTACCGATGGCCACCACGCTGCTGGAATCGCTGTTCACGCGAATCGGCTTCGAGAAATTCCTTCCATCTGGCTTACCCCACACGTACTCGATATCTCCCGCGGAGGCATCGCCCTTGAAATAAATCATGTGCAGCACGCCCTTGCGGTCGAGCATTGTCTGCGGCTGAATCCCTTCGCGTGGCGTGCGCAGCAGCCTGATGGTTGGCATCTCCGGTGAGTTGGCGCGGCTCGAATGCATAGCAATAGCCGTGCCCGCCGCGAAAGCCAACATCAGGCTAATCGCAATTCCCCGTCGCTTCATCGTTTCACCTGACCATCATCTTAACCCAGCGTCGAACGAACGGGTCACGAAGAAGGCCCCGCTGAGATCGTGATGCAATCAGGTTGTTACACTAAGCTTGCGCCGCTTTCGCGATCACCGACGCGTTCGAGTCTCGTCGTCCCCGCCATTCCTTTCAAATCCTCTTTAAGGTCGATCTACTCTTGATGGATCGGTGCGGCCATTCCGTCGGACCACTTTGCAACTTCAACCGCGAACACAAGAATCGACCGCAGCCCCTTCGCCTGGGACGGTTCCTTCGACGATTTTGTCGGCTTACGGGGAACTTGGGCGCACGGGGCAAATCATTCCGAGCGAAGCGCTTGTATGACGTCGACGCGGCCGGCGCGTGCCGCCGGGAGCATCGAAGCGACTACCGCCGCGCCTAATAGCACAAACGCAGAGACGACCACCGGCAATGCGCCGGGCATTTTTAAGCCTCCGAAATAACTGCCTGCCACGCGCGCAACGACGAACCCGAACGCCGCGCCCGCCAGAATGCCAACAGCAGCCATCACGACGCCCTCCGCAACGACACCCCTGAGGAGATTTTCCGGCGGTGACCCCAGCGCCAAGCGGATCCCAAATTCGCGAGTCCGCGCGCTGACAGAAAACGCCAGTACGCCCGCGACGCCAACGACCGCAATCAGCAACGCGACCCCTGCGAACACGCCAAAGACCAGGGAATTCAGACGGTTTGGCGCGAGCACTTTTGCACGGATATCTTCGAGAGTGGCGGCATGCTCAACGGGTTCATCGGCGGACATCTGCCGGATAATTTTCGTTACCGGCGTTACCAGCGAATAAGGATTTGCCGTGGTGTGGATAAAGAGGTGACCGCCAAACAAGGGCGAGTCTGCAAAGGTTTCATAGATGGTGGAGGTGGGCGCAGGAACGATATGTTCGTCGTCCACATCGGCGGCGACCCCAATAATGCGGTGCGGCGAAGTAAATCGCGCCTTTTCGCCCTCACTGCCGGGAAGGAACTCAAGCACGGGATCGGTCCAATAGACATGCCGATTGATCGGATCCTGACCAGGAAACATGCGCTGCGCGAGAGTCGCGCTGACGATCACCACCGGCTCTTGATTCTGGTCATCGAGCGCGTTGAAATCGCGCCCGGCAATAATGGGAACGCCCAGCGCGGTGAAAAAGCCGGGAGAGATGTTACGCCACAGCGCGCGAGGGTCGTCTTTGCCATGGACGTGACCATCACCAGAGAATTGCAAACCTACACCGAAGCCGCCGTCGGCATCACGCCAGGGAGCGACCATAGCGAAAGCCGTCTTGGTGACACCGGGCAGCGCATCGATGCGACGCATCGATTCTTTGTAGAAATCGAGGACTTGCTGAGGCGTTTTTCCGTTGTACAGCGCTGGAACGTCGACGACGAGGACTTGACGCGTATCAACGCCGGACTGGGTAGTTTGCAACGCGATCAGCGTAGTGATCAACATGCTTGCGCCCGCCAGCAGCACGAAAGACGCTGCAATTTGCGTGACTGCAAAGGCCCGCTGGCGGCGGCCGGTGCTGCTGGTGATGCGAACGCCGCCGGTCGCGAGGTTCATGCCATTCGACGCGTTCGCCGACGGCAGCCGCGGCACAAATGCCAAAATCACCGCCGCGACTATTGCCAGCGCCACTCCCACCCAGAGCAGGCTGGAATCAACCGTCAAATCCAGCGCACGAACGGAGAAGCGCGAGGCGTATCGGGCCAGGATTGTGACCAATGGCTGCGCGATCAGTACGCCGATTGCTGCGCCCACGCCACAGAGCAGCAGGCTTTCGGCTAACAACATCCGCCGCAGTGTCCAAGTGCTTGCGCCCAGCGCGGCACGGATCGAGAGTTCGCCCTCGCGGCGAACCGTCCGCGCGAGAATCAAGTTGGCCACGTTCGAGCAGGCGATGATGAAGACCAGGCCCGAGGCAGCGAGAAGGACGAGGAGAACGGTGCGCGCGCCGGAAGTGATCTGGTCGCGAAGCATCTTCGCGTCGATGCGGTAGCCACCGTTATCGGGATACGCATCGGGATGGTCCTGCTGCATCCCGGCGTACACCGTGCGCAACTCGTTGCGAGCCTGGTCGAGAGTGGCGCCGGGAGCAAGCTTACCGAAAAGTTCGGTCATGCGATGGATGCGGCCCGTGACCATCGTGGCGGAAAGATGATGTGGGCTGATGACCAGGTTGCCGATAATCTCGGTGTCCGCGGGATATGGCACAGAGGGTTCAAGGACGCCGACGACCGTAGCGGAACGATCGCCAATGCTGCTCAGGCGAACAGTTTTGCCAATCACATTCGGATCTTTCTTGTAAACGGTGGACCAGAAGCGATACGTGAGCACGATGACGCCGGCGGCGTTGGGGCCGTCGTCTTGAGGTCCGATGAGGCGGCCGAGAACAGGGCGCAGACCCATTACTTCAAAGTAGTTACCGCTGACGACGCCACCTTGCACTCCGCGAGGTTCACCGAGTCCGACCATCGTAAAGTCCATCGTCGAGAAATCGCCGAACTCGCTCACGGAGGGGACGCTGCCCTCGATATCCTTGATCTCGGGCACGGAAAACGTGGTGTTGTCCTGTCCGCCGCTGGGGGCGCTCTGGCGGATGTACACCAGCCGGTTCTCGTCACGGTTGACGAGCGGCTTGAGCAGCACTCCCCGCACGAGCGTGAAGATGGCCCCGTTCGCGCCGATGCCAAGCGCCAGCGTGAGAGTCACGGTGATCGCCAGCCCGGGAGTCCGGATTAACGAGTGAGCTGCAACTCTCAGATCGCGAAGGAATGACATGTTCTTAGCCTCCCTGCCAAGTATCAATATATCAGGCCCGTTTCAGGATACCGGCGCATCCTTTCGCCGCCGCCGCCGCTCGCTCTCCTTGATGATTTCGTTCAAATCCGCAACAGGCCGTATCTCAACCGGTCCAAGTCCATACTTAAAGCCTGGTAGCTGTGAGACAAGCTGAACCGCGTGATTGAGGTCTCGCGCCTCAAGGATTTGAATGCCGCCAAGTTGTTCCTTGGTTTCCGCATAGGGGCCGTCAGTCGTCGCGACTTTTCCGTTTTTCCAGTACAGGGTCAGCGCGGTCTCGGGAGGCTGAAGAGGTACTTCGGCGACAAGATGTCCGTTGGCGCGCAGGTGGTCGTTGTACTCAAAGCATTCGTCGAACGTTGTGTTTCGCTCGCCCTCTGTCATTCCTTCGAATTTTCCTGGCACGAGGTATCCCAAGCAGATGTATTTCATCCATTCCTCCCTGGGTTCCTGTGACCCTTCGTTTCCTCTAACTCACAGCCGCAGCTCATCGTTCTGTTATCAGGTAGTCGTTCGAGAGACCGAAAATCGACAGCTGCCCATTTTTTTGCCTCGTCAGAGGAACGGGCGTACCTCGACCGGCGCCCGGCAGGCGAGGACAGCCTTGCGCCCCCACGCCAGTGCCTCGTCGAGGTTAGCGGCTTTCAGGATCCAAAAACCGCCTACGTGCTCCTTGGTCTCCAGGTACGGCCCGTCGGTGACGAGCACCTTGCCATTGGGCTGCGCCCGCAGCGATTTCGCGTTGCTGGCACCGGCGAGGCCACCAGCGAACATCCTGACACCGGCAGCCTCCATCTCTTCGTTGAGCACGTCGATATCGCGTACCGTCGATTCGGTCACGAGGGACGGATCGAAATCATCGGGATGGTGAATAGCAACTAAATACTGCGCCATGGTTTCTCTATTCTCCTGTAGCGGTCTTCGGTCGGGCTGGTTGCTCTGCCTTTAGCATATAGTCGAACGGCCGTCCCGGAATTCGACAAATCGTCCTGGAGATTTTGCTTCTCCCGCGATGCCCGCAAGGTCGAAAGCCCGGGCACCCGGCCGAATGTTCATAGACTTCCGGTTGGGACTGCGCCTGCAAGCTCGTAATTCACGATAATGACGCCTTTCGAGGTGACTGTGCTTTCCGTCACCTTGAATGCCGCCGGGATCGTGCCATCGGCAAACAATCGTTTCCCACGGCCCAACGTAATCGGAAATATCTTCAGCCAGAAGGCATCGACCAAATCATGCTTGAGGAGCGTCTGAAGGAGATTTGAGCTTCCATAAACGTGCAAATCCGGGCCTTCCTGTTGCTTGATTTTGGTGATTTTTTCGCAATATCTCCGTTTAGACGGACGGCTGCCATTTGACTCCATCAAGGGAGACAAATTCAAGCACATTGACTTTTCTCATGGCCGAGTTCCTTTCGAGTCCTATTTGTCTTTGTCGTAGTAGCCAAAACAGACGTATTTCATTGTTCTTCTCCTCATAGCGGATTGAACGAACCGACAGCAGAGCGTTGCGCCGGCTCGTTTATCTCGTCACTAGGGCGCATGTTCCGAGGCCGCCGTAGCCAGGGTGTTTACTTGCTTCCGCCGGGTTCTTGTTCCGGAGCCGGGAAGAAAAGAAGCTCGCGCACCTCGCCCACCGCATCGCAGGAGATGGCACCCTTGCGCGCCCACGCGAGTGCCTCGTCCATATCGGCGCATTCCAATATCCAAAATCCGCCCATGTGCTCCTTGGTCTCGGTGTACGGTCCGTCGGTGACGAGCACTGTACCATCAGGCTGCCCCCGCAGCGTCTTCGCGCTGCCCGCCGGGGAAATGCCGCAGGCGAACTTCCTCACGCCGGCAGCAATCAGTTCGCGGTTGAGCGCGTGGATCTCTTCGATCATCGCTTCGGTTACGGTGGACGGGTCGAAGTCGTCGGGCAGGTAATTAGCAACCAGATATTGTGGCATGACTTTTTGTCCTTGGTTTCTGTGGTTTGTTCCCGATGACTCGTTTCCTGTTCACTCAGGAGCCGTAGCTCATCGTTCTCTTGTCCTATAGTCGTTGAGCAGACGGAAAATCGACAGCTCTTCCAATTTTTATTTCAGCTGCCGAATCCGCTCCTGCAGGAATTGCCGCTCTGGTTCCTGTTGGGTCAGGGCCAGAGCTTTCTCATAAGAGGACCGGGCCTCAGCGGTCCTGCCCAGCCTGCGGCACATATCGGCACGAGCTGAATGCGCCAGGTAGTAATTTGCCAATTGGCCATGTTTCAAGACCGCGTCGATATGCGTCAGACCGACCTCTGGACCATCGCGCATGGCAATTGCCACGGCACGATTTAGAAGTACAACTGGCGAAGGCTGAATTTGTACCAACTGGTTGTAAAGCGCAACAATCTGCCGCCAGTCGGTGGCAGCGACCGATTCCGCCTCCGCATGAACGGCCGCAATGGCAGCCTGCAGTGTGTAAGAGCCGAAGCGGCGGGAGTTCAGGGCTTTCTCCAGCAATGCCACTCCCTCTGCGATCTGTCTTCGGTTCCAGAGCGAGCGGTTTTGATTCTCCAGCAAAATCAGCTCTCCGGTCGGAGAGGTTCGAGCGGCGCGACGGGATTCTTGCAGCAACATCAGGGAGAGCAGCCCAATTACCTCCGGCTCTGGCTGAAGGTCGGTCAGCAACCGGCCCAGTCGAATCGCCTCGCCGGTTAGCTCGGCCCGCGTTACTTCCGCTCCCGCGGCAGCAGAGTAGCCCTCGTTAAAGACGAGATAGATGACGTGAAGCACCGCGCCCAGTCGCTTCGGCAATTCCTCTGGCGCCGGCACCTCGTACGGAATCGGTGTTTCTCGAATCTTTGTCTTTGCGCGGACAATGCGCTGCGCCAGCGTACGCGGAGTGATCAGGAAGGCCTTTGCGATTTCCTCGGTTGTCAGCCCGCACACCTCACGTAAGGTGAGTGCAACGCGCGCTTCCGGCTCGAGAGATGGATGACAGCAGGTAAAAATCAGGCGCAGCCGATCATCCTCCAGGCTGTCCTCTTCATTGGACCGTTCCGCCGAACTTCGTTGCCCTTCGAGATATCGCACGAGCTCGTCTTGAGAGGCATCAAATCTCGCCCGTCGACGCAGAGTATCAATGGCTCTGAATCGGGCCGTCGAAATCAACCATGGCCGCGGGTTATGGGGTACTCCACTACTGGGCCACCCGCTCAGCGCAGTCGCAAAGGCTTCGTGCATCGCCTCCTCGGCGAGATCAAAATCACCGAGCAAGCGAATCAGAGTTGCCAGGATTCGTCCCGAATCCACGCGATAAAGGGAGTCGAGCAATTCGCGTATCTGCTCGGTGGAACGCTCGGACATGACGACGACCTTAGCAAACTAGCTGCTCCCGAGTCACGGCAACCAGGAAGTTATGCCCAGGATGGACTCTCACAGACGCTAGCCTGAAGTCAGACAAGCAATCAGTCAACGAGTAGTTCCCAGATCGTCGAAGAGCAAATCTCAAACTGTGCATTCCCAACTGATGTGGAGCAATGAAAACGGCGCGTGGTGGACAGCGCGAAAATAGATTCTCAACCCACAAACCAACCCACAAAATGCAATGTCTTGCACAACTTCCGCGTACTTTGATCGGCATGCCCCGGAACACTGATCGGCATCGTCCGGAATCCCCAAGCGAGACAGTAAGACACTAACCTTCCCGGTTATAGCCAACCTGTAAAAAATTACAGTAGATGTATGACCGCACGAATAGTTATCATTTCGGTTTTTCAGGGGACTCAAGTAGGTCGTAAACGAACCGGGGCCCAGGGCATTAGTAGGATTGCGGACTCCGGAGCCTTGGGGTATTTAGTCGTCTGAACAGAGCGTCAAGGCGCCATTCCTGTCGAGGTTCGGCATGAATGTAAAACCCGATAGAAATAATCCTGGGTGCTCATGAGATTTGTGCTCATGCTGGACCTTATCGCTCTACGACCTGATTGACCCGATCTCTCGGAACTTGTCCCATGAGGAAAAACCTGCGGCCGGGGAAACCAGTCAGAGTCTTTATTGCGGACTCTAGTGCTTTGGAATGTCAGTTAATGGTCAGAGCCCTGCAACAAAGCGGCAAGCCGATTAAGGTGGTGGGCTGTGCAACAGAATCGGCGGAGATCCTCAAAGAACTAGGCAAGAATTGCCCCAACGTTGCCATTATAACCCTTTTTCCGCACTTGGCGAGCAGGAATTCTTTGAATTTTCGGCAGGGCGTAAAGCTTCACTTCCGTCTGAGCGAGGGTGGTAGTTTCCCCGTTCTCGCTTGCGCGATCTTTGCGGAGACGCGGTACATCTCTTCGACAATCTTGTCCAGACGCTGCCGGTTTCGCGCCCAGCCGAGGTAAAGCCTTCCTTCTTCCTTCGAGAGCACCCAGGTCACCGTCTTGCCGTCCAGCTTGCTGGTCCACCAGTAGTAGGGACCGTGGCGAAAGCGAGGCCCTCGATGGCAGCGACAAGCCGCGTGCCCACATTCCAAGGAACGGAGTTGCACACTGCCCTTGAGAATGTAGCCGAGGCTGCCCAGTTGCCGGGCGAGCTGACGGTAGGCCTGCTCGTAGGCCCGCACCTTCCCGTTCGGGAAGCTCTTCACTTTGTCTTTTTCTCTTGACATGTCCAGATCCTTTCGGATATTCATTCAGTATAATACTTAAGGAAATGCAAAAGGCAAGCGATTCCGCACCGGCCCTCGCCTCCTTCTCCCTGGATGCCCTCCCCGTAATCAACCACTTCCTCGAACCACTGGACCTCTCCACGGTCCTCGAAGCTTACCTACCCCCTCCCCATCCGCGCCGACGAGTCCCTCCGGTCCAGGCCATCGGCCTGCTGCTTCGCAATCTCCTCCTCTCGCGGGAACCCCTCTACGGAATCGGTGCCTGGGCCTCCCGCTTTGAGCCTTCTCTCTTGGGACTTCCCCCAGAAGGAAGCGGCCTGCTGAATGATGATCAGGTGGGGCGCGCGTTGGACGATCTCTTCGATGCCGATCGGTCGTCCTTGATTCTTCGCATCGTCGTGACCGCCGTGCGAGAGTTCCACCTCTCCCTACGTCGCTTCCATAATGATTCGACCACGGTCAGCTTCCAGGGAGAGTACCGTGAGGCCGACGGACGCCGCGTGCGTAAGAAACCCACTCTGCGCATCACCTTTGGCCACAATAAGGATCATCGGCCCGACCTCAAGCAGTTGCTCTGGTCGCTCACCGTGACGGCCGACGGAGCTGTGCCCGTCCACTACCAAGCGCTCGACGACAACACAACCGACGACCAAACCCACATCGCCACGTGGAATCTTCTGCGCGCCATCGCCGGCCGCGCCACCTTCCTCTATGTCGCTGATTCCAAGCTTTGCACCCGGCCCCAGATGCGTTACATCCAAGGGCACGGTGGCCGCTTCCTGACCGTGGTGCCCGCCACGCGCAAGGAAGTCGGGCGCTTCGAGGAGGAGGTGCGAAAACACACGCTTCCCTGGGAGGAAGTCCTTCGTTTACCCCACCCGCAGCGCAAGGAAGCTCCCCCGGATATCTTCCGCGCCTACGAAGATCCAGAGGGTTCCGTGGAGGGTTATCGGATCGTCTGGTTCCACAGTACAGAGAAGGAGAAGCGAGATCGCCAGCAGCGGCAGGAGATGATGGATCGGGCCATTCAGGAACTGCGCGACCTGAACGATCGCTTGGCCTCTCCACGCACGCGATTTCGGAAACGCGCGAAAGTGGACGAAGAGATTCGACGGATCCTCGAAGAATGCCCGGCGTCTTCGTGGTTGGAAGTCGAGGTGGGTGAGCGAGTGGAGGAGTCCTTCCGTCAAGCCACGCGCGGCCGGCCCGGCCCGCACACAAAGTACCGGCGCCTGCTGCGCCCGCGTTTCCAGGTGACTTGGCGACCGCGACCGGAGGCCCTCACCGAGGCCGAGAAGACAGACGGGCTCTTCCCCTTGATCACCAACGATCGCAAGCTCGGGGCCAAACAGATGCTCCGGTGCTACAAGCTCGGCCAGCCGGGAGTCGAACAGCGTCATCACAACCTCAAGGCGTTCCACCACGTGGCCCCTCAGTACCTCAAGAGTGTGCCGCGGATCGAAGCCTTCCTGTGCGTGTATTTCCTCGCTCTGTTGGTCAATGCCCTCATCGAGCGCGAGATGCGCCGAGCGATGAAGCGGCGCCGACTCCCGGCCTTGCCGCTCTACCCCGAAGGTCGGCCCTGTAAGCGACCGACCACTCAGCAGATTTTCAGGATCTTCGAGGGCTTGATGGTGCACCAGCTCACGACCACACGCGGCGGTCGGTACGTGTATCAGCCCAAACTCAATGGTCTGCAAAAGAAAGTGCTGAGGTTGCTCGGTATGCGGCCACAGCCACAGGCCTATCGAATCAGCATGGGCTAGCGAAAAGGACCGGCCGGTAATTCAAAGAAATCAGGTCCGTGAAGTCCGGAAAAAGGGTTATAAGTGCTGATTTAAGAAACGGGCGCTGCGCTGGCGTTCAGATAGTTCGGCAGGCACGAGTTTCTTATCCGCATCTTCGGATCATCGTCCTGGTCGAGTCTCCCGAGCGTGCCATGGTTGTTGAGGGGTTTCGGGCGGGAGCTGATGGGGTATTCTCGCGCCTTGAACCCTTCGAGATGCTATGCAAATGCATTTATGCGGTGTACGAGGCCAAATCTGGGCGAGTAGTGAGGAGCTTCGTTTCATTATCGAAGCGATGGCTCAGGGGGAGAAGCCGCTCATCAAGAATGCCAACGGGACAAGGTTGCTGACGAAGAGGGAGGAAGAGTTGGTGCAATTGGTCGCAGAAGACCTGACCAACCGTGATATATCGCGCCAGCTCACTCTTAGAGAACACACAGTTCGTAATTATCTGTTCCGGATTTTCAACAAGCTGGGCACTTCGAATCGGCTGGAATTGGCCCTTTACGTACTCAAACAAAGAAGTGAGGATCCAGGATTAGTTTTTGGCGCGGGGCTTCTCTCGCAGCCTGCGCTGACCTTGAGCAGCGCAAAGGTAAACCTTAAGCAGGAAATGCCCCACCGAACCACGAATGGTTAGAAGGTAAAGAACTCCCACATTGCGGGCGCATTGGAGGCAGCGCTTGGAAGCACGATTACGCCCAAGCCTTCCAGCGTGAGACGCAGCACGCTCTGGTGTTGATAGACGGTGGTCGATTGATAGCCGAGCTTGGAGAACGCGGGACTGATCAGAGCGCACACCACGTGGCCTCCGCCGTTAGTGCTATCGTTGCCAGATTCGTCGAACACAACGATGAGCAAACCGTCCTTTTGGAAGACGGAGTTCTTTATGAGGGGATCTATGTTGTTTTTGAGCCAGTTGTCGGCGGTGCCAAATCCGCAATCGTGCGCGTCGTCGCAGCCGTTCGGCGTGATGAACGAGTAGTGGGGAAGGTTTCCGCTGGAAAAGATCCAGGGCCAAGTGCGTAAAGGGTACCAGGTTCTGCTGTTGGGCGGAGCTGTTCTGCACGAAAAAGTCCAGCATCGCCTGACGATGAATCTGCCTTAGGTACTCGCCATCTATGAAGAGATAGGTGTCACCATCCATGACTTCTCGCTATGCAGCAGCCTTCGCGCGGTGGCTGGCGTTGCCGCGCCGGGACCGCGAACGCCGCTTTCTCGCAAGTCCGCCAAACTGCCTAATCCGCACTTCGCCAGCCGGAAACTTCGCCCGAATATCCAGCTTGCCGCCCATCGCCTCGATAGCTTTGCGCAATGTGCTCACGAAAATGTCGGAGCGGCTTTCGATCTTGGACACGCCGGCTTGATTAATGCGCAACGCCTTTGCCAAGCGCTCCTGGGTTATGCCCATTGCTTGACGAAGTTCGTTGAGAGCCATTTCCTCGATCATCTTTTGAGTCTTTGCATCCGAGCGTGCCCGCGCCCCGGGCGACATCTTTGCTTCCAGTTCTCGAAAATTCTTAGCCATTGAGCAATCCCTCCCTTCGGAGCGTATCCAGATGTTTGTCGTACAACCTATCGGCTATCGGCACAAACTCCTTGTACCAGCGACCCTTGCCCGTTTTATTCCCACCAATTAGGAGAATCGCAGTGCGCCGCGGGTCGAAGGCGAACAGCACACGGTAGGGCCGTCCTCGGTGCTGAACGCGCAGTTCCTTCATGTTGGCGTGTCTCGATGACGCTACCGAGTCCACATGCGGCCTGCTGAGCGTCGGTCCGAAGCGGCGAACCAGGTTTACCTCCGCCCCAACGTCTACTTGTTCGGCTTCGGTCAAACCGTCCCACCACGTCCGAAATTCATCCGTAAACTCTACTTCCCATTCCTCCAGAGGAATATACCTCCAAAAGCCTATTCGGTCAAGTGTATGCCTGCTTGTCGACCAAGTCCCTGCTTCCTTTTGAGATGCACTAATACTTCAAGCAGAATCGCCAGAAACCCGAATACCAGAACCGCGACGCTTTGCACAAGACACCTCCGCGTAGCCGAGCTACACAATGGCTAGCAACAGCATAACCCGCTCGGCGTTATACGCGAGAATCATCACATCGAACAACAGTCAATCCCCGAAATGCAGTTGCGCGATTACTTGGAGTTGCGCACAAGCGCCGGTTTGATGCCGTTACGTCTGAAATTTGGCAAACAGCATAGCCAGAGCCTCCCGCTGAGGCTTGGTCAAATATCGAAGCGTTTATCGCCGAAGTCTCCGAACTTCCTGGCCGCGCCGACCGAGAAGACCGACAAAGAAACTCTCGCCAACGTAGAAACTATCATTAAGGAATGGGTCGAAACCGCCAAAGAACTCGGCGGCCCCATCAGTCCAACTGCGTCCAAAATCGCGCTGTTTTAGGCCAATTTCGGGGGGGGGGAAGCCAGTAAAGCCAACTGCATCAACAGGCTTTATGGAGCGGGCGATGGGAATCGAACCCACGTCCGAAGCTTGGGAAGCTTCTATACTGCCATTGTACGACGCCCGCTCATTCCTCTAGTTCGCTGGTTATACACAACTAAGCTACTGCCCGTACAGACCGGCCATTTTCCATATTTTCCAATTTCATGCTGGAAAACGCCGCCCGCACTTGCTCTAGTGGAATTTCTCCGGTGTATTTGCCGTCATCACAGCAGAGCTGTGTCCCATTTGCTGACGAAGAACAGCAGGATTCATCCCGGACAACTCCCACCTTCGATTGCAGCCAACCAGTGCCGGAGGCAAGCCATGAAATCTCCAAAAAGAATCGAGCCCGTCGAGAACGAGCAAGCTGATTATCACAGTACGCAACGGAAGATTCCTCGTCTGAAGAGTTTCGATGCGAGAATTGAGAGGCGCGAGCCTCTGCCAGTTCAGATCGACCTCGCGAACTTGGAAGAGCCGCGGGCTCGCGAACACACCGTAACGGAAGACGTCAGTCCCCACGGTGCTCGAGTGCTCACCAAACGATGCTGGCAGCCTGGCGAAATACCGCTGGTTACCCCCTTGATGGGCGAGTTTCCGAAGCACGCTCGAGTTGTATATTGTGATCCTCGAACGAAGGGTGGCTATTGTGTGGGCATACAATTCGAAGGCCCCCCATTCAAATGGCAGGTATAGCTCTCGCCGGGTTCGCCATCACGCTCTGCGCAATAGCAGCCAAACCTCCGAAGAGCGATGCTAGGTAATCCGCTGTTCGCATGCTGCAAATGCATTCATCTCGTGGCGCGTTTCGGGGCGCACTCTGAGCGGGATGCAATACCTCACGCGGCAGCCAACCACTCAAATCTAACCGGCAGACGTTCGGCCCGGGCTAACACTTTCAAGACAGAGGTCAATCCCAAAAGACCTAGGAGTTCCAAGCTTGTTGCCCAAGAAAGCCCGGGAATATCCACAGGGTAAGTCCAACAAGAAGCAATCACTTAATGGAGTAATGCCTAAAACATAAACAAAACTGCGTTATTTTAATCAGAGCGTAATTGACCGAGTTGCGGCTTCCGTGCACAATCGCGTTCTCTCTTAGGGAGCTCTCAGCATCCTACGTTGGTTGATTGGGCTGGTTTTTGCCGGAAGCTGACTTGCCCATGCCAGTATCGGGAGCAGATTCGCTCTCTATTGTTCGGCGTGCAGGAGAGTACTTCACTGTCATTCATCATTCTGCTACTCATGTTGCACGCCTGACGGTGCACTCGTTTCAAGACATCGCCGAGAACGTTTCTAGCATTGAGTTACGTCTTGGCGCAATCGGGTCGACAATCGCTTCACAAGTAGAACCACCAGAATTCACTGGGCAGGTGGCCGCATGGGGATTCCTTCCACGCACATACGTGGTCCAAACTCGTCATGAGCATCTCCTAGTGTTGATCGACCCGACCAAGATGACCGCCCAGATTCAACCCATGACCTGGTATGACCAATCCTACGACAAAATGAATCAAGCGATTTTGGACGTTACGGAGATACCGGGCACCACACTGGTGATCATTTCTATGCAGAGAGATTCTGAGCCAGTGCTTTACGATTTCGCGGCAAAAAGAGTCTTGAAGAAGCTTAACTTGGCTGGCCGTCATGGTAATCCTCAGCTTTGGTTGCGTCACAGCGCATCCGAACTGTGGGCAAGCGACTACGACACGATGGTCAGATTGGATTCACGAGATTGGAAGGTACTCGATACTTTGAAATTGCAGGAGTCTCAGGGCGGAATGGCAATGCTCAATGTAGGCAAGTACTATTTCTCCTCAGATGAGCATCTTTGTCTTGTCGCGCGTCCTCATAGTGGAGACGTAATCCGTATTGATCCGAACAAGTTCGCAGTCATCCTTCGTTCAGAGACTGGCGGGCAACCTGAAGATGTGGCTCTCCTTTGGGACAACTCGGTTATCGCCCGCGATTTGAAGACGGGACGGATTTTGCAAGGTACTCTACATCGCGTTTAGGGGCGCAGTCTTGTAGGACGGGTGGCCAGGGCGTAACACCTCCAACGAATCTGCGTGCGAATTCCCAGAAACATCAGACTCGAGCATGAGAAACTCGCCATGAATGCCGCACCTCGCGACACCCTGTAGTTGACGTATAGCGAGATTCTCGAGTAGCGCCTCTTAAGTGCATATCGCGTTGTTGGGTGCTCGTCCGGGCAGCTCTGGAGTAGGCCTGTCGATGGGGAAGCTTGGCCGTTGCGGTGCGGTGGCTAGCTTTCGGCGATTGAGACGTGTAGGAATGTGGGAAAATTGGCCGTTAGGCAAGCGTCGAGATGTGGCGCTTGAGAAATTAGGCTGCGAAAGGAAAGTCTTGCGCATGATAAGCATTCGCCGAGGAGCCATTCACCTCTTCCGCTTCGCCGGGATAGATTTGTTTTTGCATTGGTCTTGGTTCTTGGTGGCTGCGTTTGAAATAGGCGAGCGAGCGCAAAAGTATTCCTCTATCACATGGAACGTGCTGGAGTATCTCTCGCTGTTTTTTGTTGTGACGCTTCATGAGTATGGCCACGCACTGGCCTGCCGGCAGGTTGGAGGGACGGCGAATCAAATCGTGCTGTGGCCACTCGGCGGCGTGGCGTATGTGAAGCCGCCGCCACGGCCGGGCGCCACACTCTGGAGCATTGGGGCAGGGCCGTTAGTGAATGTGGTGCTTCTACTGATTATGTGGGTTCTCAGCGTGTTGAGCCGATCATCGGGGTGGGCGGAGACGATGCCCAATGCCCACGCATTGGTGCGGGCAGTTTGGTTCATTAACGTGGGCTTGTTGATTTTCAACTTGCTCCCAATCTATCCCCTTGATGGTGGTCAGGTACTCAGGTCCCTGCTTTGGTATGTGGTGGGACGGGCTCGCAGTTTGATGGTGGCCACGACCGTTGGGTTCGTCGGTGTGGCTGGGCTCTTTATCCTATCTGTATGGATGCAATCCGTCTGGTTTGGCATTGTGTCCGTGTTCATTCTAATGAATTGCTGGAGAGGACTGCGACACGCACGGGTATTGTCGCGTTTAGCAGAATCGCCGCGTTACGACGGGCTCGCCTGTCCGTCCTGCAATGCAGCGCCACCTGTGGGAGCCTATTGGATTTGCAGGCAGTGTCGGAAGTCATTCGACACGTTCCAAACGGAAGCAGTCTGTCCCTACTGCGCGGCCTGTTTCTCCCTAACGGCTTGTACAGAGTGTGGTGGACAATATCCGATGAACCGATGGATTGTTCCAGCTATGGAAAAAGGCACTACAGCCATTCACTGAAATTTATCGGGATGTGAAGACCGGCGCGTATCTGGTGCAGCCGTACACCGAAGGCCCTGTAGCCGCGACCGCTTTTGGCGAACCGACGGTAGTTTGTAAGGAGAATTTCAACTCCCAAATTGCGGACGCGATACTTGCGAGCCTCAAGAAATTCGGCGAGGACAAGTATGACCGCATCCGAGCAATACGTCATAGTCCGGGCGAGCGGGCACAGTTCCTCAAGCGGCACGTTGCGGTCGGTGTCGAAGAACTCGTTTCAGGAGGACTGATTATTCGTCCGCTCCTTCATGAGGGAGGCGGCTTCGTCGGCTTGGACGAGGACTTTCCGAAAGCGACCTACCGCACAAGCTTGCAGATGCCATCGCCGAGGCATTCAACAGAGCTACCTGAAGGATCGTCTTGTTAGATCGTGGGCTAGAGACATTGAGTAGCTCTGACGCACTGATTCGTGCGAGCCGAGGCTCTGACCGTCAGGCGTTTGCTGACCTATTCGCCCGTTCGTCGATCTTATTCCTTCATCTGCCTCCGGGACTGGAGGGTGGACTAGACCCGAATGTAACGAAGGATGAGCTGCTGGCACAGATCAAGAAATCAGCTAAAGATTTATCGGGTCGAGAGCAATTCGTGCCGCTGTGCGACATCCGCGAAGGCCGGAAGCGGATGCTGCTGTTCACGCAGCAGACGTTCGCCCGAAGTCCTGACAGTCGAGGGCAGGGTGCTCGTGCCTAGTTTTCGGGACACCGACAGCGTCGTGCTGAATGCTGGAAGCAAGGTTGAGTATGAGCTTTCGGCGGAGGATATGGCCCTTCTGAAGGCTGGTAGTGGCCGTTAACGCCAGCGCGGGGGAGTCGGAGAAGAGCGGCGCCTTCGGCGCCGGGTGGGGGTAGACACCTCACCCCATGTCGGGTGCTGCAGAGCAACCTTCGGTTGCTGAATGGGAATCGTCAAGGAATCAGCGACCTACGAAATCTCCTTCGCTACAGAACACCGGAGCAGCGCTCGCTTGTTGAATATAAAAGAGCGGCAAAAACCCGAAGCAACTAAAGAAAACTCTTTCGCGTTGTTCTCCGGACGGTCCCTTTGGCTATTTTGTAACTTTCTCTCCGAATCCCGCCACACCAACAAACGACTTGAGGCCGGCTGAAACCGAGGCGGTCTTCGTGTTTGTAACATTTCCGCCCTCGAAACTTCAAACTTCACTGGGGGTGTTCTAAAGATACTTAGGGCTCTTTCGGATTCATAACCGCCCCAATAAAAAGCAAGGCATGCGTCACGGTATCGCGAATGAGGAAAACGAAGGGGCGATTCAGAGTCATGTGGAATGGCTCACGGACCATCATGATTCCGCCGTACACGCCGCCGGAAATCGTACCGGAGTCTGCGCGGATTCCATCGCCGTCCACGGTGATTTCCGTTTTTTGGGCTACTCCGCGGAGTTTACCGCCTGATCTGTTGGGAGCCATGGAGAGCAGAGTGTTGCTGTCCGAAAAAATGAAGTGCACGCCCATTTCCTGCAGGGCATCGCGCATGTCGGTCTCATAGCCAAAGTGGAACATAGGCATTTGCACATCTTCCTAGTGGTAAGCAAGGAATGGTTCAACCAGATCGGGATTTTTTGCCAACGCAGCTTCCAGTTGGGAGACATCGGCATCAGGCGGCGGAAGAACAAAGAGAATCGTTGCGCCCCAGCAAGCGAGTTCGATGGCCTCGAATTCGCCGGAGCGGACGTAAGGATAGCTAGTTGTTTCGCTTTTCAAAAAATCAGTCTGGGTAATCTGTCCCGAGCGCAGGCGGAAATCCTGCCCTTGTGGCTTCGCATCCACAAACGTGTTTCCTGCCCACGAAGTGCGGAGATGTATGGAAGAGGTAATCCAGAAATCATCGGAATCCGTGATGGTCGGAAGAGGCATGCTGGCATCCCAGTTTTGGGCCAGAATTAGAGACTGAGGAGTTTTTTCGTCGACGGCCCGAAATTGGAATCCAAAACGATATTTCACGCGCTCAATGAATTCTGGCGAGAGCGAGCTCTGCCCTCGGTAAAGGAAAGCGATCGAAAACCACGACTCCTCCGGGATTCCGGGTTGAAAGAGCCTCCGTAGTTGTTTTTCGTGCTCATTCCGCGGAGCGGGCGGTTTCGGGCGAGGTTTCGGTTTTTCAAAGCGTGACAAGAGCATCCGAGCTGCGGCAGGTAGTGCAAAGGCCTCTTCCCAATGGAACGTAGAGCTCAGTTCATGCGTGCTTCGCGAATCCGGGCTGCCGTCCAGGAGCGCGGCAAAGGTCAACGATACCGGCAGCGGGGCAACGACAATGTTGCGGTCTGGGGATTCCTGGTGTGTCGTTCTGAGCAAGTCAAAGGCGAAGCGGTCGTTAGAACGTAAGAAGGATGCAGGCTGGGCCTGTTTTTGAACCTGGGCAGACACCGGGAAAATACAGAGAGAAAAGAAGAAAACGTAGCACGCCAGACGCCTTATTGAAATCACCGTTGACTTCGAGAAAGCTGAGAACTCCCTGTTGGGGCAGATGCGATGAACGCAATTCATAAATGGAGCATAGCGGAATCAGAAAGCGACGGATTCGGTGATCAGGACCATGGTTTCGGCTGAGGCAACGACCCGGCGGGGTGGCAATTGATCGACGGTTATCCTCAACGCCTTCATGGAAGGGCTTAGGCCTCAGTTCGTTGACTTCCCAATGGTCACTGAATCAAGAACTTGTCGTTTCTCCTTCTCTACATTGCCCATGAACACCATCACGAGCTGATACTTGGAGACTGGTCTCAGGTAAAACTCCACGGTAGCAATTCCCCCATAATCCCCGTAGAACAGAGAGTATCGAATGACAGCCCGTCGCCAAGGTCCTTCTTCACCGATGTCAGTTTGAACTTGCCCCGGGCCGTAGAAGTTTCCTGTCGACAGTTTCTTGGCGGTGGCAAACGCCGGACCTGAAAGTCTCCTGAGTATCTCCGCTGAACTTAAATCCGTGACATAAGCTCGCAACTGCAAGTCACCGAATGACACGCCATCTCTCCCCCATCCTTCCCCACCGACGTGAACTGCACAGTACTCGAAGGGCAGAGCGCTGTTGACGACGTCCCCGTACTCGGTGTCCCACTCGCCAGCTCCAAAACGAACTTTCTCTAGTTCCCGATGTGTGAGGTGAAGATTATTGTGAAACTCGCTATCCCAGTACAGCCAGTCTTGGGGAATTTGAAAGCTGACCTCGGACGGATGAAGATAAATCGTCCGCTCCTGGCGGGTGGCATACCTGCCCGCGTCCCTTGTAAACAGTCCTGCCCGATAGGCAGGCCACAACGTGGGCAGAAGGCAAATGACTACGGTAACGACAAGTGCAATTCTGGCTTTTGCAGCTATCAATATCCACAGAACGTTCAACATAGAAACTACAATCCCAACCAGAAAAGAAGCTGCGGTCACGCCGCCCAAAACCAACGGAACAAAGGAATACAACCCTCCCCCAAAAACGCCTTTTAGAGTGAGCAGCGCATAGAAGCCGATGATAGCGATCGCATTCAACCACAGCGCAAACCAAGTGATTCGTTCCCGGGGCTGGTATTTGAAATACTCAACAGCGTCAATTTGAGCGAAGTCCAACAAACCTACGAAGAACCCGGGAATCAGGATGAGCAAAGCTTGTGCATTCCTTGCCGGGACCTGGCTGGACGATATCAATGCTCCTCCGAAGCAGTAGAGCGAAAGTGATACCGTCGCATACCCCCCAACCGTCAGGCCGAGGAGCCAGTTCTTGGACATGGAGCGTTTGTTCTCGATGAGGAAGGCCACTACATTCATCTTATTTGTTTTGACTCCACCGAGG
Source organism: Acidobacteriota bacterium (assembly GCA_003225295.1). Lineage (GTDB taxonomy): Bacteria > Acidobacteriota > Terriglobia > Acidiferrales > UBA7541 > Acidiferrum. The sequence continues at coordinate 100,276 of QHYZ01000057.1, forward strand.
ACACAGTTGTTTCCAATTCATACCCCGAAACACAGGCCAAGAAGCCCAAACTTATTGTCAGTGGACGTGTAGTCGGAAAATCTGACAAGTGTCCGGTCATGTTCTGCATCGAAAGATGAAGCAGCGTCCAATTGACGGCGCCGGCGTCCATCTGGCGTCCAAAACCGACCATTTCTAAGGGTATTTTCAGCGACTCGGTCGCATAAAGGCAACCGAATCATCGAGACTTATGGAGCGGGCGATGGGAATCGAACCCACGTCCGAAGCTTGGGAAGCTTCTATACTGCCATTGTACGACGCCCGCTCATTCCTCTAGTTCGCTGATTATACACAACTAAGCTACTGCCCGTACAGACCGGCCATTTTCCATATTTTCCAATTTCATGCTGGAAAACGCCGCCCGCACTTGCTCTAGTGGAATTTCTCCGGTGTATTTGCCGTCATCACAGCAGAGCTGTGTCCCATTTGCTGACGAAGAACAGCAGGATTCATCCCGGACAACTCCCACCTTCGATTGCAGCCATGTCGAAACGCATGCATGCCGGCTTGGGGAAGCCCGAGGGCCTTTAGAACCGGATGCAAGAAAGCATGCAAGACATGTGTTTCACGCAGCGCAGAACCGCGCTTCGAGTGGAATACAAGGCTGTTTGGGTCCTGACGTCCCTTGAGAAGGATCTCAGCATCCTTAAGGCTTCCCGGCCTTCCGAATCCGCGAGTAGAACCCTCCGATAGGCCGCAACGTTCTTGCATGGCCCGATAATGTATGTCCGTTGATCGGCTGATTCATCCACGCGAACCGTGCCCTCCTTGAAGTTAATATCATTCAACCTCAAGGCGAACAGCTCTGAGCACCGTAATCCTGTCGCAACTGCGAGAACAAAAACCATGGCGTATCGTTTTTTTCGGGCATCGTCTACGTCGAGCTTGTAGACTTGGTCTACAATTTGGTTCGCTTGGGCCCACGAAAACGATACAGCCTCACAACTCTTGATCCTCATCTGCAAATTCTCAGCCTCATTTGCCACCTCCTGGCGTGTGCTGGAGGCGAACTTGGGGCTGGTTAGTTAGGAGTTTCTGAGGAGGAAGCTCAATGGACGGCGGCTTGATTGAGGCTTGATTGCTTCTAAGCGGCTAACGTTTCTTGTTTCATTAATTTATGGTGTTGGGTTATCTAAACCTTGTCATCTAGTTGGGGGGTGATAGACTCGCGCTAACATCAGAGATAGATGCAAATGGCCCTCGAAGTCCGATCTCGCTCAATTTTGCGCTTCGGAGTGTTCGAGGTGGACGTGCGCTCGGGGGAGTTACGAAAGCAGGGCGTACGAATCAAGCTGCAGGAACAGCCCTTTCACGTACTCGCCGTCCTGTTGCAGCGGCCCGGTGAAGTGGTCACTCGCGAAGAGCTGCGTTCCCAGAACTGGCCTGCCGATACCTTCGTCGACTTCGATAACAGTCTGAACACGGCGGTCAACAAGTTGCGCGAAGCGTTGGGGGATTCCGCTGATAGTCCACGCTTCATCGAAACACTTCCGCGCCGTGGATATCGGTTCATCGCACCAGTCACCGGGGGAGATGAAACAGGGAGAGGGACGGCCGCTGGTGTGAGCGCGGCCGCGCTGCCACGCAGTCGGAAGATCATCGTAACGGTGGCCGTTGCGGTGCTCGCCTCGGGAATAGCGGGAGGACTGCTCTGGCGGACGCCGCAAGCACGGCACCTCACCGAGAAGGACACCATCGTTCTCGGGGACTTCGCCAATTCGACCGGCGATGCAGTATTCGACGGGACGCTTCGAGAAGGCCTTTCTGTCGAGCTGGAGCAGTCGCCCTTCCTGAGCCTAGTGTCAGAGGAAGGAATCCGTCAAACATTGCGGATGATGGAACGACCGCCAAATACGCGACTCACTCCTGAAATCACGCGCGAAGTTTGTCAACGGACAAGCGGTGCGGCTGCGCTGGAAGGTTCGGTAGCTCTGATCGGCACCCGATATAATCTGATTCTCAAGGCGGTCAATTGTGCCAGCGGAGACTTACTGGCGAGCACCGAAGCGCAGGCGAACGACAAAAGCCACGTTCTCGACGCGCTCGGCAAGGCGGCTTCGGCCATGCGCAGCAAACTCGGGGAATCCTTGAGCACCGTACAAAAGTTCAACACGCCTCTGGAGCAAGGGACCACGCCATCTCTGGAAGCATTACAGGCCTACAACTTAGGCTGGCAAGCTTTTTTCGCACACGGCGACAGCGCCGCGGCGGTATCTTTTTTTCAACGAGCGGCGCAACTTGACCCGAATTTTGCGATGGCCCACTGGGGAATGGCCCAATCATACGCATTCGTCGGCGAGACCACCTTGGCAGGTGAACGCCAGCTGAAAGCCTACGAGTTGCGTGAAAGGCTGAGTGAGCTCGAAAGACTAAAGATCGAATGCGATGTCGCTCCCCAGGGCGATGTCATGAAGGCGATGCGCAGCTGTGAGCTTGGATCAAGAATGTACCCACGCGAGGGCTTCTTTCACGACGACCTTGGAGTCTACTTAGACGGACTGGGACGATATGAAGCCGGCCTGAAAGAGAAATTAGAAGCCGGTCGTCTCGCTCCATACAACGCCCTTTATTGCCGGACTGTCGCCTACGGGTATCTTTACTTGAACCGAGTCGAGAAAGCTGAGGCTGCGGCCAAAGAAGCACCCACAAAGTGCCTGGACGCCCACCCTGAGTTCATCCTTTATGCTATTGCGTTCTATCGGGGTGACGCCGCCGAAATGGGGCAACAGGTGAGTCGTGCTACGGGCTTACCGGGAGTAGAAGACTTGCTGTTGGCGAGTGATGCCGATACATCTGCCTATTTCGGACATCTCGGGAAAGCCCGTGAGCTTTCTCGGCGCGCCGCGGATTCTGCGCAGTTAGCCGCAGAGAAAGAAACCGCGGCGGGTTACTACGCTATATCTGCCTCGCGAGAGGCTTTGTTCGGCGATGCAGCCGAAGCCCGGCAACAGGCAAGTGTCGCGAAGAGGGGTTCGACGGGGAGAGACCTGGATTACGGGGTGGCACTAGCTCTTGCCTACGCGGGCGACGCAACTCGCGCGCAAACCTTGGCTGATGATTTAGACAAGAGCTCCCCCGAGGACACGCTTCTGCAGCTCAATTACCTGCCGGCTCTGCGCGCAAAAGTGGCGCTCCTGCACTCAAACCCACAGAAGGCGCTTGATATTCTTAGGGTCGCTTCTCCGTACGAACTTGGTTTGCCGGCGGTTGGCAGCTACAATTGGCCCAATCTTTACCCCGTTTATGTGCGAGGAGAAGCCTATCTTGCCGCTCATCAGGGGCGCGAAGCTGCAGCAGAGTTTCAGAAAATCCTCGACCATCGCGGCATTGTTCTGAATGAACCTATCGGCGCACTGGCCCATCTCCAACTGGGACGTGCCTACGCGATGCAGAGAGACACAACCAAAGCACGCGCCGCGTACCAGGATTTCCTCACACTTTGGAAAGACGCCGATCCTGACATTCCCATCCTTAAGCAAGCCAAGGCCGAGTGCGCGAAACTGCAGTAGACCCGATGTGCATTCGGAAATGATTCGGGCGGACCATGAGCGGTTGACGGGCTCTCTAGAGATGAGTGATTGGGGGCCACACCGATGCGATACCAACATGCAGGATTACTCGTCTTTCTGACGTTAGCGGCATCGGGATCCTCACAGACATTCCGCGGAGCGATCAACGGCAGCGTTACCGATCCGACCGAGGGAGTTGTTCCAAAGGCTGAAGTTGTTGTCGAAAACATCGCCACCGGGATCAAGCACACCACGTTCACAACGCCCGAAGGCCAGTTCGTTTTTCATTCGTCATATCGTCAAGCGAGTGCGCCCAAGCCTAGGCAAATTGCGAGGTCAGTCCTCAGAACAGTTTCGACTTGAAAGCCGATTACGGAAATAGCGATTCTGATACGCGCCACAACTTCACCGCCCTTCTTTCCTACAATTTGCCGACCCGCTCAACAGGTCCGCAATGGCTCCTGCAGGGATGGCAAGTCAGTGGCCTGCTCTCGTTTCATACCGGACAGCCTTTCACCGTTTTCACTGAAACCGACAACTCGGGTACGAACGAGCTTGTTCAGCGCGTGAATCAGGTTGGCGACCCATTCGCCGGCGTCTCACACAAAATGGTTACCGCGAATGGCACAAACTTCGTGCAGTGGGTAAATTCGGCTGCCTTCGCCCTGCCAGCCCTAGGTACGTTCGGTACCATGGGGCGCAACCAGCTTTACGGCCCTGGTTTCAAAGATGTGGATTTTTCCGTATTGAAAGACTTCAGGATTAGCGAGCAGTTCAACTTGCAATTCCGCACGGAAATTTTCAACCTGTTCAACTGGGCGAATCTTGCGCCGCCGAACACGTTTAATTTCGCGGGACCCAACGCGCAAAAATGGATTCGGACAGTCGATCACCACCATCGGCGGCTTCGTAGGTGCTCCCGGCATCGGCCCGGGTGAAGCATTTATTTAACGTACAGTTTGCTCTGAAGCTGGTTTTTTGAAGCGATAACCCCTCAACAATCTCACTGCATCAGGGTTTGGTCGTGTTTGAGGAAAGAAACCGGTCCCTACATCCCCATCCTGCGCGAAGCCAAGGCAGAGTCCGCGAGGCTGCGGTTACCGCTCCGGTGTGCTGAACCTTCTGGCAGAACGGGTCATCTCCATCCTGATTCTTAATGAGTCCCCCACATGACCTCTTTCTGCCGCTCATTTTGGTGGGCACTGCTTCGGGCTAATTCCTGCGTCCGGCGGCTGATTAAGCGGCGCCGTTCGAGCTCAACTTAAGCCTGCCAGACCATCTGCGCGCTTCTTCCAACAGACGCTGTGTCTACGCGTATATTCTCGACGATCCTTTCGCCTCATACGTTGACGTATGTCTGTAACTCATACCGACTCTTTTCGAGTCCGGTAAGCCAGCCTTTTTCTGCCTCTCATTTTCTTGGGCCGCTGCTTCGGGCTAATTCCTGCGTCCGGCAGCTTCACGGCTGTGCTTTCCCGGTTCCGCCCTCAACACCATGTGACTTGAACCATCGCTTGGCCATGTCGGAAGCATCGTTTGGCCGCTTCGGCGTCTGTAAGTCTTGTAAATCCGAAGTCCACTTATACACGGCGTCATAAGTAATTGCGTATGTGGATGATCTATGGTTTCCTGGGAGAATGAAACCACTCACCGTTGCAGATTCGGAAACCATCATTCTGGC